>CAMDDZ010000001.1 GCA_945893145.1 Rhodoplanes serenus
GGCCTCCAACCCAGCCAGCATCGTGAATCACAACCAAACCGATTTGGGAATCCCAATTCGATTCAATCCCAATGAATCTGACTCTAGCGCGTCGTGTGCACGGCGGCGAGGGCTTGGAAGCAAAAAAGCCATTGCGATGCCGTTTCGAAGGCTTAAGCCGAACAGATATTTAATGCGTCATCGATGGAACCGAATGGCATGCCAGCAAAACGCAAGCGGAGCTTGAAAAACAAGCCGAGCAGAAGCCGGAAGGCGAAGATCGTTGCCGTCAATGACAAAATGCAAAGGCGGTATCGCTACACGCTCGTCGCGCCAGTTGGCCGAAACTTCGATCCAGAGTTCCGTCCGGATCTGACACCACCGCAGATGCTCGCGCTTGGCGTTTTTTGCGGCAAATACATGAACGACACCCGCAGGGAATTTCCCACGCGCTGGTTTGCGCGCGCCAAGCTGTCAGTCTTAGGCCGCGATTGCTCGCTCAACTATTTCGGCGTGGACGCGAGCCAGCCGCTTTCGGTCTGGCGCAACAACGGCTGGATCCATCCCGACGATCCGCGCGGCTGGTTCCAATGGTACTGCCGCTATTACATGGGCCGCCGCGTTCCCGAAGAGGATCGCCGCCAGATCAAACGCTGGAAGGCGATCCGGCGCCATGTCGCGCAATTGCGCCGCCACTGCGAGCCCGGCGACCCGCATTGCCGCCCGCAGCAGCGCCAGGCGCTGCTGCACTGGGCCTACGACAGCCGGAAGATTTAATTGCGCCGTGCCGCCGAGTGAGCGCCGCGTTGAATCGCGGCGCGAACGAAGGTACCGACGCGGTAAAACTATTGCGCCGCGCCGCCGAGTGAGTGCCGCGTTGAATAGCAGCACAAGCGAAGGTACCGGCGCGGCAAAACTAATAGGGCCCAACCGGATCGAGGCCGTTCGCTTTGAACACCGCAACCGCCGCAGGCTTGGTCAGGAACTCCAGCAGCGCGCGGCCCGCAGCGGGCTCCTTGGCGGAGACGTTGACGCCTGCCGTGAACAGAACCCAGCTCTGCAGTTCGGTTGGAAGCCAGCCGAGCCATTCCACACCGGGAACACCTACGACCGGCGGCAGTCCGATCACCGCAAAATCCACCTCGCGCCGGGCGACCAATTGCGCGGCGCTGCCGGTCGCGCCGGATTTGATCTTGGGCTTCACCTGATCGGTGACGCCGAGACGATCGAGCAGCGTCAGGACGTAGCGGCCGCTGCTGCCTTCGCCGGAGGTTGCGATCGCCTTGGCGTTGAGCAGCATTCGTTTGAACGCATCGACCGTGCTGAAGTCCGGCTTCGGTGCGCCTTGCGGAATGGCGACGCCAACGCCGGTGCGGCCGAGCTCGGTGCGGCTGTCGGCCAGGACTTTGCCTTGCTTGATCAGAGCGGCGACGTCGTAGGACAGGATGATCACATCGAACGGTTCGCCGGCGTCGATTTTGCGGACCAGCTCCGGCGGCAGGCCATATTGCGTGATCAGCTTGTGTCCTGTCGCACGCTCGAATTGAGGTGCGATCTCATCGAAGGCGGCTCGCGCCGCGCCGGTGCAGAACACGCGGATATCGGCGGCTCGCGCCGCGTCCGTTGCCATCGACAGGATGGTCAGGCTCACAACCGCGAAGAAGGCGGACAGTCTCATGCTGATCACCCGTTCAGTCCGCCCTCCGGCCGCTGTGGTCAACGCCGGTGCGCCGGCCTCGGCCGGATATACCGCCTGCATTCGGAGCTGAGCTGAAGCCGATTGCGAATGAGGCAGGCAACGATGGGCTGGACGTTCGGAATATAGTCGCCGCAGAGCCGCATGACGTCCGGCGTGCAGGCCTGTTCCGCCTCGGGGCTGCGCTGCGCTGATGCAGGCCCCCCGCCGAACAGCACAATGCCCGACAGGCAAACAACGGCAAATGACACCGACCGGTAGACCGCCGACCTACGACTTTTCATCACCACTCACCCCCAAACTCGCCACCACTCACTACCCTGAGAATACCTATTGTCACGCTTTGTGTGCCGCCGATCAACCTATCGGTGGCCCTTACGCCGCGGCTGCATGAACTTGCCGCATTCTGGGCTCAACCGCGCCCGGTTCCGGAACAGGCATGCGGAGATCTTTTGTTTGTCAGGCGGATTGATGAACTGGCTGCACAAATTCATGACGTCGGGCGTGCAGGCGGTTTGCGCGTCCTGCGCAACCGCAGGGCTTGTACCCATGAGACTTGCGCCGATGATCGTGAGCGCAACGGCGCCCGCCAGGAGGCTGCCCCCAAGCGGCCGGGTGCGGCAAAACATAAATTTCATTATCTTTTAGTACCTGTGGCTGATGGGAAGTGTTTCGGCCGGGAACAGCGAGATCACCCGGTGGCCCTTGTCGGTAACGACGACTTCCTCCTCGATGCGGGCCGCGGAGTAGCCGTCGGTCGCCGGGCAGTAGGTTTCGAGCGCAAACACCATGCCTTCCTTCAGCACAGTCGGGTGATCCATTGAAATCACGCGGCTGATGATCGGCCGCTCGTGCAGGTTTAGCCCTAGGCCGTGGCCGAATTGCAGCCCAAATGCGGACAGCTCATCCGGGAACCCGAACTCCTCCGCCTTCGGCCACACGCTTGCGATCTTGTCGGTCGAAATGCCGGGCCGGATCAGGTCGATCGCCTTGTCGAGCCACTCGCGGCACGTTTTATAGGCGTCCTGCTGTGACGGCGTGGCGCGTCCGACGTTGAAGGTGCGGTAGTAGCAGGTGCGATAGCCCATGAACGATTGCAGGATGTCGAAGAACACCTGATCGCCGGGGCGGATCATGCGGTCGGTGAAGTTGTGCGGGTGTGGGTTGCAGCGCTCGCCCGAGATGGCGTTGACCGCCTCCACGTCGTCGGAGCCGTGGGTGTACAGGAACTTATTCACCTCGGCGACGATGTCGTTTTCGCGGACGCCCGGCTTGAGCTGCTCGTCGATCAGTTGATAGGCGCCGTCGACCATGGCGGCGGCGCGGTTGAGCAGCGCGATTTCGTCCGAAGACTTCACCTCGCGCGCCTCCAGCATCACCTGCTGGCCGTCCTTGACCTTGAGCCCGGCCTTCTCCAATTCGAACATCATCGGCGGTTCGACGATGTCGACGCCGATCGGCATCTTGGCGACGCCGGCAGCTTTGAGGATCGAGGCCATTTCCTCGGCGTGTTTCTTCATCAACCCGAACGCCGGATCGACGGTGCCGCGCAAGCCGACGAGGCCGGCCCTGCAGTTCTCGGGCTTGAGCCATGGCGAGTAGAGCCGGTGATGCACCGCGGCCGATCCGAAGTCCCACAGGATCGGATCGCCGCCACGGACCAGCAGCACCCAGCGCGAGAGCTTGTCGCGGGCCCATTCGCCGATCTTGGTCGAGGTGACGTAGCGGACGTTGTTGTCGTCGAACAGCAGCAACGCGCCGAGATCGGAGGCTTCCAGCGCCTGCTGGGCGCGGCCGAGCCGGTAGCGATGCATGCGGCGATAGTCGACGCGCTCTTCGAAATCGACGCCCATGGTGCCGAGCACCGGAAGATGGCGGCCCCAGTTGTAGCGCGGGTTGATGTCCTCGGCCGTGATCTTGACCGGATCGCGCCTGGTGATGTCGTCCATGGGGTTCCTCCGTATTCGTGGGGCCGTCGGGGCCGGTGGCGTGAGCGCCTTATAGCACGAGGCGTCCCCGGGTCGTCATGTCCGGCGTGCGGCCCGCCATGACGGAAAATCGCGCCGTTTTTTTACTATTCCGGCTTGATGCCGGCGGCTTTGACCACATCCGGCCACCGCTTCAGCTCGCCCTTGATGAAGGCATCGAACTGCTGCGGCGTGCCGCCGACGATATCGGCGGCCTGCGCTTGCACAATCGCGGTGCGCACCGCCGGCACCTGAAGGGCCTGGCCGAAGATGCCGTTGATACGCGCGACCAGCGCAGGATCCATGCCGGCCGGCCCAACGATGCCGTGCCAAACCTTGACGTCGAAGCCGGGAATGGTCCGGCCGACCGGGGGCGTGTCCGGCAATTGCGGCATCGGCTGCATCGAGATGCCGGCGAGGGCGCGAACCTTGCCCTCCTTGATCTGGCCGAGGGCGGTCGAGACCGTGATGATCGCAGTGTCGGCTTCGTTCTTCAAAAGCGACGTCAGCATTTCGGCGCCCGAACGATAGACGACGTTGACCTGATCGATCCCGGCCTGGCTGTTAAGATAGGCCATATAGAGATGCGTCCAGTTGCCGACGCCCGCCGAGGCGTAGTTGAACTTGGCCGGCTGCTGCTTTGCGGCGGCCAGGAAATCAGCGAGCGTCATGTAGGGCAACGTCGGGCGGATCAGCACAACCGCCGGCAGGTTGGCGGCGTGGATGATGGGCGTAAACGCGGTGTGCGGGTCATAAGGCAGCTTGGCCGTTAACGTGTGGGACACCGCGTTAGGGCCGACTTCGGCGAGGAACAGCGTGTAGCCGTCCGGCTTCTCGCGCGTCACCGCGGCCGCCGCCAGCGTGCCGCCGGCGCCGGGCCGGTTCTCCACGATCAGCGGCTGTCCGTTGGCGAACTGCGAAAAGCCGTTTGCGAGGTTGCGCGACAGCGTATCAGCCGCACCGCCCGCGCCGACCGGCACGATCAGCCGAACCGGCCGGTCCGGCCATGACGCGGCGGATTGGGCGAAGGCCGGCGACGCGGCGATAGCAGCAACCGTAACGGCAGCGATCGCGGCGCCGCGCACGAGATTCACGAATGGCATGGACGTCCCCCGGATTTTCAACTCACTCAAGCTTGATGTTCGCCGCTTTCACCACCTTCGTCCACTTCTCGATCTCGGCACGCAAGAAGGCTTCAGATTCCGCGGGCGTCATCGACATGGTCTGGGTGCCGAGTTTCTCCCAATAGGCCTTCGTTTCGGGCTTGGCGACCAGCGCCCTGATCTCGGTGTTGAGCAAATCGATGATCGGCTTCGGCGTTCCGACCGGCACCATGATGCCGAACCAGCCGGTGTGCTCATAACCCGGCACGCCAGCCTCCGAAACCGTCGGCACGTCCGGCAGCGCGCTGGAACGCTTCGCGCCGGTCACGCCCAGTGCGCGGACCTGTCCAGCGAGCACATTCGGGGCCACCGACGGAACCTCGTCGAACATCATGTCGACGTGTCCGCCGATGATGTCGTTGCGCGCTTGGGTCGAGCCCTTATAGGCGACGTGAAGGATGTTGGTGCCGGTCATTAGCTTGAACAGCTCGCCGCCCAGATGCTTGTTGGAGCCTGGACCGGACGACGCGAAGGTCAATGCCCCCGGCTTGGCTTTGGCGAGCGCGATAAATTCCGCGACGGTCTTTGCCGCCACCTTGGGGTTCACCACCATGACGGCGTCGGTGGAGAAGGCGATCGACACCGTCGTAAAGTCGCGCATCAACACGTAAGGCCTGTTGGTGCTCAGGATTTCCAGGTTGACGTGGGGCGATGCCACCACCAGCAACGTGTAGCCGTCCGGCGCTGCCTTTGCGGCCTCCGCGGTGCCGATGATGCCGGACGCGCCGGGCCGGTTCTCGATGAAGAACGATTGCTTGAATCGTTCACCCAGTTGCAGTGCGAGCCAGCGCCCCACGATGTCGGCCGGACCGCCGGCACCGAGCGGCACAATCATGCGGACCTGGCGCTCCGGCCACTGCCCGGGCTGAGCCGAGGCGGGCGCGGCGGTAATCGTGGCGAGCGCAATGGTGGCAAGCACAAGCGGGGCTAGTCCCAGGCCAGGGCCTGGCGCAAAGCGAGTGAACGGCATGGCGGCTGTCTCCGGCGGATCGTGTTCGGGCAATGTCGCAGATTTCGAACCGCGACTCTACGCGACCTTTTTGCCCCACAGCCGCTGCGACGCAATATTGGCGCCCTGGCGGATCGCTTTCAGCTTGAGCCAGACCACCGGCTCGATCACCCATTCGCGCTTGGTGAAGGTGCCGAAGCCGCAGTCGGTTGAGGCGATCACCCGCTCACGGTCGCCAACGGCGGTCACCGCTTCCTCGATGCGGCGCGCCACCACCTCGGGGTGCTCGACGAAGTTCGATGTGGTTTCGACCACGCCGGGAATCAGCAGCATGTGCGACGGCAGCTTGTGCTTCTTCAGCGCGGTGTATTCGTGGGCGTGGCGCGGATTGGAGAATTCAATCGACAGCGCGCCGACATTCGCCGTGTACAGCGCGGGCAGGATCGTCTCCAGCGGAACGTCGTGGATGTGCGGGCCTTCCCAGTTGCCGTAGCAGACGTGCAGGCGCACGCGGTCGCGCGGGATGCCCTCGATGCCCTTGTTGATCGCGGCGACGTGTCGCTCGCAGCGTTTGACGAATTCCGAGTCGGACAGATCGCGGTACATCATGGTGCGATCCATCGCGAGGTCGGGCGCGTCGATCTGCAGGATCAGCCCTGCCTTGTGGATCGCCTGGTACTCCTTACTCATCTCGCGCGCGATGGCGTCGAGATAGGCGTCGTGCGATTCGTAGTAGGCGTTCAGCATCGTGGTCGAGATGATGCCCGGCGAGGCCGCCGTCATGAACCGTTCGGAGAACGCGCCGAGTTCGTCGGCGATCTTATTGAAGCCCTGGGTCTCGTCGGTGATCGGCTTGAGGTCGCGATACTTGATGTCGGCCTGGGCCTCAGGCGCGCCTTGCTGACTTTTGGTCGGGTTGGGGAAGCGGCGCATCAGATAGGCCAGCAGCTCCGGGAATTCCTCGAACTCCTTGCCGCGGCGGCGCTTCGACACGCCGGCGAAACCCGACACGCGTTGCGGCACGTAGGTCTGGAAGCCGATGCGTCGTTGCTCGCCGTCGTTGCCGACGTCGATGCCGGCGTCCATCTGCGCCTGGACCACGTGGCGCACCGCCTTGTCCATCTCGTCGGCCAGCACCTTCGGGTCGTAGTTTTTGTTTTCCTCCTGCGCCATCAGCAGATCGGAGAGCCTCTCGTTGCGCGGCAGGCTGCCGACGTGGGTGGTAAGGATGCGGTCGCGGCTGAAGATCATGAAGACAACTCCGGCGGCTTGCGGCTGATGTTGCGGCTAATGTTGCGGCTCTTGGGGCCTGCTTGCATAATAGTTCATCTTATCGAGGGGATGCGAATGGCTGTTGCGGCCGATGCAGGCGCGCCGGCGGAATCGGGGGCGCCCACCGATCCGGTGGGCGCGGTCCCGCGCGAATACAATTTCGCGGCCGATATCCTGGCCCGCAACCTGAAGGCCGGCCGCGCCGGCAAGACCGCTTTCATCGATCCGCGTGGCAGTTGGACCTACGGCCAGCTTGCCGACCGCGTGGCAAAGTTTGCCGCCGTGCTGCGCTCGCTCGGCGTGCAGCGCGAGGAGCGGGTGCTGATCGCGCTGCACGACACCATCGACTGGCCGTCCGCTTTTCTTGGCTGCCTCAAGGCCGGCGTGGTGGCGGTTCCGGTCAATACGCTGATGACCGAGAGTGACTATCGTTTCATGCTGGCCGACAGTCGCGCCCGCGTCCTGGTGGTGTCCGACGCGCTCTATCCGCGATTCCAGAAGCTGATCCGCGAAAGCGGCGATCTCGAACACGTCATCGTGTCAGGCGACGATGCGCTGGGGCACAAGCGGTTCGAGGACTTGATCGGCTCGGCAATGGCGGAAGCGCAGACCGCGCCGACCGTGCGCGACGACATCGCGTTCTGGCTCTATACCTCGGGCTCGACCGGCAAGCCCAAGGGCGCGGTGCACGTTCACGCCGATCTCAAGCTGACCGACGATCTTTACGGCGGCCCGTTCGTCGGTCTCACCGAGAAGGACGTCTGTTATTCGGTGGCGAAGCTGTTCTTCGCTTACGGGCTCGGCAACGCGCTGACCTTCCCGATGTCGGCCGGCGCCTGCACGGTGCTGCTGCCGGATCGTCCGACGCCGGACGGTGTCACGGCGCTGCTGCGCAAGCATCCGGTTACGGTGTTCTACGCGGTGCCGACATTCTACGCCGCATTCCTCGCGAGCCCGGCCGCGCCGCAGCGCGCCGAATTGAAATTGCGCTGCTGCGTGTCGGCCGGCGAGGCGTTGCCGGAGGACGTCGGCAAGCGCTGGCGTGACCGCTACGGCGTCGACATTCTCGACGGCATCGGCTCGACCGAGATGCTGCATATCTTCCTGTCGAACCGCGCAGGCGATGTGCGCTACGGCACGACGGGCAAGCCGGTGCCGGGCTACGACTGCAAGCTCGTCGATGACGACGGATTGCCGGTGAAGCAGGGCGAGATGGGCGAGTTGCTCGTCAAAGGTCCGACCAGCGCGATCATGTACTGGAACAACCGCGAGCAGTCGCGGTCGACCTTTCTGGGCGAATGGACGCGCTCCGGCGACAAGTACATCGAGGACGCTGACGGCTACTTCGTCTACTGCGGCCGCCGCGACGACATGCTGAAGGTGTCCGGTCTTTATGTCTCGCCGTTTGAGGTCGAGGCCGCGCTACAAACCCATCCTGATGTTCTTGAAGCCGCCGTTGTGGCCTGGCCGGATGCCGACAGCCTGATCAAGCCGAAGGCCTTTGTGGTGTTGAAAGTCCCGGAGCGGGCAAGCGACGAGGTGTCGCGGGCACTGCAGGATCACGTCAAATCCAAGCTCGCCCCCTACAAATACCCCCGCTGGATCGAATTTCGCCAGGAATTGCCAAAGACCGCAACCGGCAAGATTCAGCGCTTCAAATTGCGCGCCGAGGGCTCGGCGCGCTAGAGTCGGATCAGAACTCGGATCAGACTTCAGCGTCTTGTTTGAGCGTGATCTTTTCCGAATCCCGTTTCCCCTGTTCGGGGTCATGCTCTAGAGTCACCGCCAATCACCCACTGGGAGGTTTAATCCATGAAACGTATTGTATTAGTGGCTTGTGCTGCGCTTGCGCTAGCGATGTCGCCGGCTGCCGCGCAGCAGAAGACGATCAAGATCGGCTTCGTCAGCACGTTCAGCGGACCGGTTGCCGCCATCGGCAACGACATGCGCAACTCGTTCGAGCTTGCGCTCGACCATCTGGGCCGCAAGCTCGGCGGCCTGCCGGTCGAGGTGATCTACGAAGACGACCAGATCAAGCCGGAAGTCGGCGTGCAGAAGATCCAGAAGCTGATCGAGTCCGACAAGGTCGATTTCATCGTCGGCATCATCTGGTCGAACGTGTTGCTCGCCTCGCTCAAGCCGGTCATCGATTCCAAGACCTTCATGATCGTGACCAACGCGGGCGCCTCGCAGCTCGCCGGCGAGCAGTGCTCGCCGTATGTGTTCTCGACCTCCTGGAACAACGACCAGACGCCGCAGGCGATCGGTCTCTACATGAACCAGAAGAATGTGAAGACCGCATTCCTGATCGGCCCGAACTACGCCGCCGGCAAGGACATGCTCGAAGGCGTTGCTGCGACCTTCAAGGGCCAGATCGTCGGCCGCGAGCTGACCCGCTGGCCCGACCAGCTCGACTTCTCGGCCGAGCTGTCGAAGGCTGCTGCCGCCAAGCCCGACGCGATCTTCGCGTTCTATCCGGGCGGCGCCGGCATCCAGTTCATCACGCAATACGTGCAGAAGGGTCTGAAGGACCAGATTCCGCTCTACACCGCCTTCACCATCGACGAACTGTCGCTGCCGCGGCTGAAAGACCTCGCGGTCGGCATCCCGGGCGCCCAGCAATGGGTGAACGACCTGCCGAACGAGGCCAACAAGAAGTACGTCGCCGACTACAAGGCGAAGTACAAGCTGTCGCCCTCGTTCTACGGCTCGCAGACTTATGATGCCGCGCTCCTGATCGACAGCGGCTTGCGCGCCACCAAGGGTGACATGACCAACAAGGACGCGCTCCGCAAGGCGCTCGAAAAGGCCGACTTCAAGTCGGTGCGCGGCAACTTCAAGTTCGGGCCGAACCACATCCCGATCCAGAACTTCTATCTCCAGGCCGCAGTCAAGGAGGGCGATGACTTCCGCCTGAAGACCGTCGCCACCATCGTGGAGAACGATCAGGACAAGCACGTCAGCAAGTGCAAAATGCCGAACTAAACGGCATCAGACCTTCCAAAAAGACGGCAGAAGCGCGCGCTTCTGCCGTCTTGTTTTTTGGCGGGGCCTGGGGCCTCATGCCGTGAAAGGGGCCGCGGATTGGGGACCGCGACGCGATGTTGTATCTCATCGAACAGTGCTTGAACGGCGTGCAGCTTGGGATGCTGTTGTTCCTGCTGGCGGCCGGCCTGACGCTGATCTTCGGCATCATGGACTTGGTCAACTTGGCGCACGGTTCGCTCTACATGGTCGGGGCTTATCTCGCCGCCACGTTTGCGGCGCTGACCGGAAGCTTCGTTGCGGGCCTCGTGCTCGGGCTGATCGCGACGCTTGCGGTCGGCATCGTGCTGGAGGTGGTCGCCATCAGGCCCCTGTATGGCCGCGACCACCTCGACCATGTGCTTGGCACGTTTGGCCTGCTGCTGTTCTTCAACGATATCGTGCGGTGGATCTGGGGCCCGGCCGGCATGACGCTGTCGCTGCCGAGCCAGATGCTGGCCGCCGTGCAGGTACTGCCGGGCGTGTTCTATCCGATGTATCGCATCGTGATCATCCTCGCGACGCTTGCGGTTGGTGGGTTGCTCTACGTACTGGTCATGCGCACGCGCATCGGCATGCTGATCCGCGCCGGCGCATCGAACCGCGAGATGGTCAGCGCGCTCGGTATCAACATCACGCTGCTTTACACGCTGGTGTTCGGACTCGGCGCAGCGCTGGCAGGCTTCGCCGGGATGATCGCCGCACCGATTTCGTTTGTGCAGATCGGCATGGGCGAGAACATCCTGATCCTCGCTTTCGTCGTCATTATCATCGGCGGCATCGGCTCGATCCGCGGTGCCTTTGTGGCCTCGATCATTGTCGGCCTGATTGACACCCTCGGCCGCGCGTTCTTGCCCGATCTGGCGCGCAACTTTCTGAGCTACAGCGCTGGATCGAGCCTTGGCCCCGCGCTTTCGTCGATGCTGATCTACATGCTGATGGCAGGGGTCCTGGTGTTCCGGCCGGAAGGTTTGTTCCCGGCGTCGCGCAAATGATCGACTGGCGGAACCTATCGGCCGATTGGCTCGACGCGCGAAAGCTCGCGTCGAACCCGCCCAATCTGCGCAATGCATTCGTGATCGCGCTGCTGGCGATCCTGGCCCTGCTGCCGATCTATTCGGCGCTCACGGGCAACTACTTCCTGGTGACGCTGTTCACCCGCATTCTGATTTTGGCGCTGGCCGCGGTGAGCCTGAACCTGATCATGGGTTTCGGCGGCATGGTGAGCTTCGGGCATGCCGCCTATCTCGGCATCGGCGGCTATGTGGTCGGCATCTTGGCGAAGGAAGGCATCAACTCGGGATTCGTGCAGTGGCCGCTGGCGCTGATCGTGTCGGGACTGTTCGCGCTCGGCGTCGGCGCGCTGTGCCTTCGCACGCGCGGCGTCTATTTCATCATGATCACGCTCGCCTTCGCGCAGATGGTCTATTACGTCGCCATCGGCCTCGACCGTTACGGCGGCGACGACGGACTTACCATTAACAAACGCAGCCAGTTCATCGACGCGGTCAACCTGTCGAACAAAACCGTATTTTACTATGTGTGCTTCGCGTTGCTGCTCGCTGTGGTCTATCTGGTCTGGCGGCTGGTCAACTCGCGCTTCGGTCTGGTGATCCAGGGCGCGCGCTCGAACGACCGGCGCATGCGCGCGATCGGTTTTCCGACATTCCGGTACAAACTCGTCTGCTTCGTCATTGCCGGCGTGCTGTGCGGGCTGTCTGGCGTGCTGCTCGCCAACCACACGAGCTTCATCAGCCCGGCCATGATGCAATGGACACGCTCCGGCGATCTCATCGTCATGGCGGTGCTGGGCGGCATGGGCTCGGTGTTCGGGCCGGTGGTCGGTGCGGTTGCGTTCCTGCTGCTGGAGGAGGTGCTTTCGAGCGTCACCGAATATTCAGGGATCATTCTTGGCCCGATGTTGCTCGGAGTCGTGCTGTTCGCGCGCGGCGGCATCGACGGCATCCTGAAGGATCACAGCCGTGGCTGACGCGCTGCTCCGGATCGAGGGCCTGACCAAGCGCTTCGGCGGCGTGGTTGCCTCCGACAACGTGACGCTCGACGTGACGGCGGGCGAACTGCACGCCATCATCGGGCCGAACGGCGCCGGCAAGACCACGCTGATCTGCCAGCTTGCGGGCGAGATCGCGCCCAACACCGGGCGCATCCATTTTGGTGGCCGCGACATCACGGCGCTGCCGGTCTATGCGCGCAGCGCGCTGGGGCTGGCACGTTCGTTCCAGATCACGTCGTTGTTTCCCGATTTCACGGCGCTCGACAACGTGGCGCTGGCCGTGCAGGCGCACGCCGGCCACTCGTTCGAGTTCTGGCACGACGCCCGGCGCGATCCGGCGCTGCGCGATCCCGCGCGCGCCTCGCTTGAGCGCGTCGGTCTTGCCGCACGCGCCGACGTCATGGTGTCCAATCTCAGCCACGGCGAGCATCGCCAGCTTGAGCTTGCCATGGCGCTTGCCACCAAGCCGCGCATGCTGCTGCTCGACGAGCCGATGGCGGGGCTCGGCCCCGAGGAATCGATACGGGTGGTGAAGCTGCTGCGCGAATTGAAGAGCGATCTGACCATCCTCTTGATCGAGCACGACATGGAGGCGGTGTTCGCTCTTGCCGATCGCATCAGCGTGCTGGTCTACGGCCGGGTCATCGCCACCGGCGAACCGGCTGCGATCCGCGCCAATGCCGAAGTGCGCCAGGCCTATCTGGGGGAGCAGGAAGCTGTGACCGTGCCGGGGGCCGGCCATGGCTGACGCGTTGCTCGACGTCGCCGGCATCGAGACCTGCTACGGGCTGAGCCAGGTGCTGCACGGCATTTCGTTCACCATCGCGTCGGGCGAAATGGTGACGCTGATGGGCCGCAACGGCATGGGCAAGACCACCACGGTGCGCTCGATCATGGGGCTCACGCCCGCGATGACGGGTTCGATCCGCTTTGCCGGCGAGGAGATCCGCGCGCTGCCGCCGTATCGCGTGGCGCAGAGCGGCATCGGCCTGGTGCCCGAGGGGCGACAGGTGTTTTCCAATCTCTCCACGCGCGAAAACCTGGTGGCGACCGCGGCCAATCGCCGTGAGGTTGCCGATCCTTGGACGCTTGAGCGAGTCTGCGAGCTGTTTCCCCGGCTCGCCGAGCGCTTCAGCACCATGGGCAACCAGCTTTCCGGCGGCGAGCAGCAGATGCTGGCGATCGGCCGCGCGCTGATGACCAATCCGCGGCTGCTCATCCTCGATGAAGCGACCGAGGGTCTGGCGCCGCTGATCCGCAGCGAGATCTGGCAATGCCTGACCCGGCTGAAAAGCGCCGGCCAGTCGATCCTGGTGATCGATAAGAACGTCGAGGCGCTCACCCGCATCGCCGACCGTCATTACCTGATCGAGCGCGGGCGCGTGGTGTGGAGCGGCACATCGGCTGCGCTTGCGGCCGCGCCCGACATTCAGCACCGTTATCTCGGAATCTAACGCGCGCGCTTGCCGCGCTCGGCCTGCATCACCCAGCGGCGGAAGGCGGCGAAGTCGCGCTGGTCTTTGCGGGACTCGCGATAGACCAGATACCATTGCTTGCCCTTGGGCACGGTGAGCGGGAACGGCGCGACCAGCCGGCCGGCGCGGAGATCGTCCTCGATATAGGGACGGATGCCCATGGCGACGCCCACGCCGTCGGCTGCAGCCTGCAAAGCTTGGCCGTAATATTCGAACTCCGGCCCTTTCGGCGCGAGCCGCATCACGCCAGCGGTTTCGAGCCACAGCGGCCATTCCTCTTTGGCATGCGCGACGCGAATGAGAGTGGGGCCTTTGAGATCGCCCGGCCGCTTCAGGCGCTCGGCGAGGCGCGGCGCGCACACCGGTTGCAGGTCGGCGGCAAACAGCCGCTCGCTGATCAGCCCCGGCCAACTGCCGTTGCCGAGCGTGATGCCGCAGGTCCAGTCGTCGGCGAACGGCGCCGCAACGCCGCCCGTGGTGACGCGCACCTCGATGTCCGGCTCGCGGCGGCGGAAGTCGGCGAGTCGCGGGATCAGCCAGCGCGTCGCGAAGGTCGGTCCGACGCCGATTGTCAGCGTGCGAGCGCCGGCTTGCGTCGTGACCTGCGCGGTGAGATTGGCCAGCGCGTCGAGCAGTGGCGTGAGCCCTGCCTGGTAGGACCGTCCGGCGGCCGTGGTGGCGAGCTTGTTTGCTGCGCGCTTAAACAGCGTGACGCCGAGCCGGTCTTCGAGGAGATGCACCATGCGGCTGATGGCGGCGGGCGACACGTTCAGCTCGCCTGCGGCGCCCGCAAAGCTGCCGTGCCGCGCCGCGGCTTCGAAGGCGCGGATGCCGTTGAGGAAGGGAAGGCGGCGCATGGCCCACCATCAAGAAAACTGAGGCTAAGGGCAACATAACTCAGTTTGTGCGGCGCGCTCAAGCGGCGCATGGATTTCACCATGACACCGCTCCTGATCGCCCTGCTCACCGTCGTCGTCGTCGCCACCTCGTTCCTGTCCGGCATCTTCGGCATGGCCGGCGGGATGATCCTGATGGGAATTCTCATCGTGGTCATGCCACTGCCGGCCGCGATGATGCTGCACGCGGTGACCCAAATGGCTTCGAACGGCTGGCGGGCGATGCTGTGGTGGCGCCACGTGCAATGGCTGTCGGTCGGGTACTTCCTGTTCGGCAGCATACTCGCGCTCGGGCTTTGGTCGCTGTACCGCTATGTCCCCAGCAAGCCCCTGGCGCTCATTTTCCTGGGGGTGACTCCCTTGCTGCTGTGGCTGCCGTCAAGCCTGAAGCCCAATCCGGAAAGCAAGCTGCAGGCCGTCGTCTACGGCTCGGTGTCGATGATGTTGATGCTGATGGCCGGCGTCTCCGGCCCACTGATTGACAGCTATTTCCTCGGCGGCAAGCTCGACCGGCGTCAGATCGTCGCCAGCAAGTCGACTTGTCAGGTCGTCAACCATGGACTGAAGCTCGCTTATTTCGGCGGTATCGTTGTCGACGCCGGATCGATCGATCCCGTGCTGGCGGCGCTCGCCATTGCCGCCGCGGCGCTCGGCACCACATTGGCAAGACGCGTGCTCGAGGCGCTGACCGACGCGCAATTCCGCAACTGGGCGACCCGGATCATCGTGGCGATCGGGGGCTACTACTTCGTCCACGGGACCTACCTGCTGCTGACGACTTGACGCCGTGTCCCGCGCCGGCCGTGACGAGGCGCGCACGGTTCGGCTATGAAGCCGGGATGCAAACCCTTGCTGACCAGGGCTTCCTCGATCTCGGCGACCAGCGGCTCGAGTACCGCATGATCGGTCCGCGTCCCGATGCGGCGCCGACGCTGGTCATGCTGCACGAGGGCCTTGGCTGCGTCGGCATGTGGGGCGATTTTCCCGACACGCTTCAGGCCGCGACCGGCGCGGGCGTGTTCGTCTATTCGCGCCTGGGCTACGGCCAATCGAGTCCGGCGAAACTGCCGCGCACACTCGATTTCATGCATGTCGAGGCGCGCAGCACGTTGCCGCGTGTGCTCGCCGCCATCGGCTTCCGCAATGGGCTGCTGGTCGGTCACAGCGACGGCGCATCGATCGTCGCAATCTACGCCGGCAGCGTGCAGGATCACCGCGTTCAGGGCCTCGTGCTGATGGCGCCGCATTTCATCGTTGAGGATGTGACCAGCGCGGCAATCGTCGAGGTGCGCAAGGCCTACGACACGACCGATCTGCGCGCCCGGCTCGGGCGCTATCACGCGGATGCGGACGCGACCGTCCACGGCTGGACCGATGTTTGGCTCAAGGGCGATTTCCGCAAATGGGATCTGACCGAAGACTTGGCCTTCATCCGCGTGCCGGTGCTGATCATCCAG
The DNA here is from genome assembly GCA_945893145.1 of Rhodoplanes serenus. Lineage (GTDB taxonomy): Bacteria > Pseudomonadota > Alphaproteobacteria > Rhizobiales > Xanthobacteraceae > Z2-YC6860. The sequence goes on from CAMDDZ010000001.1 coordinate 15,893, forward strand.
GGCGAGGACGACCAATTCGGCACCATGCGCCAGGTCGAGATCGCCCGAGAGGAATGCCAATGCCCCGTCGAGGTGCTGATGCTGCCGGGGGTCCGCCACGTCCCCCACCGTGAGGGACCCGACATAACTCTCAATGCCATCAAGGACTTCGCCGCCCGCATGCTGGCTGCCGAGGGAGCTATGCCGTTGCGCTGACAAGCTTTTCTTGCATGCATTATTATACATGAATTATACTGCAGGCGACTCGTTGCCGGAGAGCAATGGTGGCCGCCAGCAAGACCAGTCCGAATGCGCGCGATCCGCTGGAAGCCGCGTCTGCGGCGGCGGGACGTGCCGACGCCGCGTTCGGCCAGGACATTGGCCGGCTGGTGCGGCTCGGTCGTGCCAAGCGCGGCATGACACGCCGCCAGCTTGCGGAGAGCTCCGCCACCTCGGAGCGCTATCTGGCGCAGATCGAGAGCGGCGCCGGCAATCCGTCGATCATCGTGCTGCGCTCGATTGCGCAAGCGCTCGACGTACCGATCATTGAGTTGTTGCCCGGTAGCGGTGGGCAGACGGCCGCCTTCTCGCGCATCTTCGATCTGCTGGGCCGCGTGCCAGCGGCGGAGCTGCCTGCCATCGCCGAGATGATCGAGCGCCGTCTCGACCCGGCGTCTGCCTCCGACCGCGGGCGGCGTATCGCGCTGATCGGTCTGCGCGGCGCCGGCAAGTCCACGCTCGGCGCCATGCTGGCGCAGCAGATCGGCTGTCCCTTCATCGAGCTCGACCGTATGGTCGAGCAGGAATACGGCGCCAGCGTCCCGCTGCTGATTGAGATGTCGGGCATCGCCACCTTCCGGCGCCACGAGCGCGCGTGTCTCGAGGGCGTGATCGCCGAGAATGAAAGCGCCGTGATCGCGACCGCGGGCGGCATCGTGTCGAATCCCGAGACCTTCGGTCTGTTGCTTCGCCGCACCCATACGGTCTGGGTCAGCGCGCGGCCCGACGAGCACATGAGTCGTGTCATGCAGCAGGGCGACTTCCGCCCGATGGCGCACAACCGCGAAGCCATGGCCGACCTGATCGCCATCCTCGAAGCGCGCCGCGCCGATTACGGGCGCGCTGAGGCGACGCTCGACACGTCGGGCAGCAACACCGAGCAGAGCTTTTCTGAGCTGAACAAGATCGTGGCGCCCTGGTTGCGCGCCTGACAGAGACCAACATGGCCGACGCCGAACGCAAACTCGCCAATGGAAAGAGCCGGATCGATTTCCGCACCGATCCTTCGCGCTATCGCCACTGGAAGCTTTCGGTCGAGGGCGAGGTGGCGACGCTTGCGATGGACGTGGACGAGGATGCGCCGCTGTTCGAAGGCTATCAGCTCAAGCTCAACTCCTACGATCTCGGGGTCGATATCGAGCTCGCCGATGCGCTGGAACGGCTCCGCTTCGAGCATCCGCAGGTGCGGGTCGTGCTGCTGCGTTCGGGCAAACAGCGGGTGTTCTGCGCCGGCGCCAACATCCGCATGCTGGCGGGCGCAAGCCACGCGCACAAGGTCAACTTCTGCAAGTTCACCAACGAGACCCGCAACGCCATCGAGGACGCCAGCGAGTTTTCCAGCCAGCGCATGATCTGCGTGGTGTCGGGTTCTTGCGCGGGCGGCGGGTATGAGCTGGCGCTTGCCGCCGACCACATCATTCTGACCGACGATGGCTCCTCGACCGTGTCGCTGCCGGAACTGCCGCTGCTGGCGGTGCTGCCCGGCACCGGCGGGCTGACCCGGATCACCGACAAACGCAAGGTCCGGCGCGATCTCGCCGATGTGTTCTGCACCACCGAGGAAGGCATCAAGGGCAAGCGCGCGGTCGAATGGCGGCTGGTCGACGAGGCGGTGCCGAACAGCAAGCTCGATGAGGCGGTGGCGGCGCGCGTGCGTGAGTTCGCCGCGAAGTCGGACCGCCCGAAAAACGCCAAGGGGATTACGCTCGCGCCGCTCGATGTCCGGGCGACGGCGGATGGGCGCGACTATTCCTATATCTCGGTCGAACTGGCGCGCGCCGACCGCATCGCCACCATCACGCTGCGCGGTCCCAAGGCGCCGCCGCCGTCGTCTGCGGACGAGATGGTGGGGCAGGGCGCCGCGTTCTGGCCGCTGGCGCTGGCGCGCGAACTCGACGACGCCATTCTCGACCTCCGGCTGAACGAATTCGACACCGCCGCCATCGTGTTCAAGTCCGAAGGCGACCCCGCCGCGGTGCTCTCCTATGATGCGTTTCTCGACGCGCACAAGGAGCACTGGCTCGCGCGCGAAATCCGTCTCAAGTGGAAGCGCGTGCTCAAGCGCGTCGATCTGACGTCGCGCACGCTCGTTGCGCTCATCGAGCCGGGCTCCTGCTTCGCCGGCACGCTCGCTGAACTGATCTTCGCCGCCGACCGCTCCTACATGCTGGTCGGCCAGCACGAGGGCGACAATCGGCCGCCCGCCGCGATCGCGCTCAGCGCCATGAACTTCGGCCCCTATCCGATGTCGAACGGCATCACGCGGCTGCACAGCCGTTTCCTTGCCGACGGCGGTGCGGTCGAGCGCGCCCAAGCCTCGACCGGGAAAATGCTCGACGCTGAAGCCGCGGACGAATTGGGGCTCGTCACCGCGGCGCTCGACGACATCGACTGGGAGGATGAGATCCGCGTGTTCCTCGAAGAGCGCGCGAGCTTCTCGCCCGATGGCCTCACCGGCCTGGAGGCCAATCTCCGCTTCGGTGGGCCGGAGACGATGGAATCGAAAATCTTTGCGCGGCTGACCGCCTGGCAGAACTGGATCTTCCAGCGCCCCAACGCGGTCGGCGAGGACGGCGCGTTGCGGCGATACGGCACCGGCCAGAAGGCCGTGTTCGATACCAAGCGAGTTTGATGCGGTGGCTGACGGGCACAAACAGGAGGCTGTGATGATTGACCTTATGAACGTCGACTACCGCGAGAAGATTCCGAACAATGTCAATCTCACCGAAGACCGCCGCGTTCTGAAGGCGCTCGAAGGCTGGCACCCGGGCTATCTCGACTGGTGGCAGAACATGGGGCCGGAAGGTTTCCAGGAATCGCTGGTCTATCTGCGCACCGCGGTGTCGGTCGATCCGAAAGGCTGGGCCAAGTTCGACTATGTCCGCATGCCGGAATACCGCTGGGGCATCCTGCTGGCGCCGCCGGAGGAGAACCGCAAGATTCCGTTCGGTAAGCATTTCGGCGAGGCTGCCTGGCAGGAGATACCGGGCGAATACCGGGCCATGCTGCGCCGCCTCGTCGTGATCCAGGGTGACACCGAGCCCGCGTCGGTCGAGCAACAGCGCTATCTCGGCAAGACCGCGCCCTCGCTTTACGACCTGCGCAACCTGTTTCAGGTGAACGTGGAGGAGGGACGTCATCTTTGGGCAATGGTCTATCTTCTGCACAAGTATTTCGGCCGCGACGGCCGCGACGAGGCCGAGGAATTGTTGCGCCGCCGCTCCGGCAGCGTGGACGCGCCGCGTATGCTGGGCGCCTTCAACGAGGCGACGCCGGACTGGCTGTCGTTCTTCATGTTCACCTTCTTCACCGACCGCGACGGCAAGATGCAACTCGAGTCGCTGGCGCAATCCGGCTTCGATCCGCTATCGCGCACTTGCCGCTTCATGCTGACCGAAGAGGCACACCACATGTTCGTGGGCGAGACCGGCATCGGCCGCGTCGCGCAGCGCACCTGCGAGGCGATGAAAGCGGCCGGCATCGAGGACCCGAACGAAATCGCCAAAGTCCGCGCGCTTGGCGTGGTCGATTTGCCGACCATCCAGAAGAAGCTTAATCTGCACTACACGCTGTCGCTCGATTTGTTCGGCTCGGAGGTTTCGACCAACGCCGCGAACGCCTTCAACGCTGGGCTGAAGGGCCGCTTCCGCGAGACCTCGATCGAGGACGATCATCAGCTTGAAAGTGCCATCTATCCGGTGCTCAAGCTGGTCAATGGTCAGATCGCGCTGGTGGATGAGCCGGCGCTGACCGCGCTCAACATGCGGCTGCGCGATGATTACACCCGCGACTGCGCGAAGGGCATCGAGCGCTTCAACAAAATTATCGAGCGCATCGGTGTGGATTTCCGGCTGGCGCTGCCGCACGTGGCATTCCACCGCAACATCGGCGAGTTCAAGGACACCTACGCGACACCCACCGGCGTGCTGATCGACGCCGCGACCTGGGGCAAGGAAAAGGACAAATGGCTACCGTCCGCCGCGGACGGCGAATTCATTGCCTCGCTGATGAAGCCGGTGAGCGAGCCGGGCGAGTTCGCCTCCTGGATTGCGGCGCCCAAGGTCGGCATCGACAACCGGCCGGGCGATTTTGAGTATGTGAAAATCGCGGCATAGGATAAGCCCCAGCAACACATGCGGGGAGCGAAACGTGAGACGGATCCTATTTGCCGCGGCTTTGCTCTCGCTGTTGGGAGCCGCCGGCGCGCAGGCGCAATCGAGCCGCACCATCAAGCTCGTGGTGCCTTATCCGCCGGCCGGTACTGCCGACATCGTGGCGCGGCTGCTTGCCGACCAGATCGGCAAATCCGGCGGCCCTACCATTGTAATCGAAAACCGTCCCGGGGGCGGGACGGCAATCGCCTCCGAAGCGGTGTCGCGTGCTGTGCCCGACGGCAATACGCTGCTGATGATCTCGCCCGAGTTCGTCATCACGCCGCATCTGCGCAAGCCGAACTACGATCCGCTGACGAGCTTCGAGCCGATCTGCCAGCTCGTCAATTCGCCGACCGTGATTGTCGTCAACGGCGACTCGCCGTAGCGGACGCTCAACGATCTGCTCAATGCCGCTAGCGCCAAGCCGGGCGAACTGACGATGGCCAGCACCGGCATTTTCCAGGTCGCAATCGAGCAACTGAAGCGCGCCGCCAAGGCCAACATCACGTTCTTGCCGTATCCCGGCAACGCGCCGGCCGCCAATGCGCTGTTGGGCAATCACATCACGTCGCTGTTTGCGGTCTATCCGACGGTTGCGGAGCTGGTGAAGTCCGGCAAGCTGCGGGCGATCGCGGCGGCCTCGCGCAAGCGGATCGCCGCGTTGCCTGACGTGCCGACCGTGATCGAGTCGGGCTATAGCGATTACGAGGTCGAGAGCTGGTCTGGTCTGCTCGCGCCCGCCAAGACACCGGCGCAAGATGTTTCGCAGCTTGCAGGCTTCTTTACGATGGCTTTGAAAGCGCCGGAGATCACCGCCAAACTTGCGGCTCAGGATTCCTACGCGGTTCACGTCTGCGGCGCCGACTTCGCCGCCTTCATCCGCAAGCAATATGAAGAGACCGGGCGCATCATCCGCGAGAGCAATTTCAAGGCTCAATAACTGCGCATTCATCTGGCGATGAATGGAAATTTATCAACGTTGCCAACAATTTAGGTGGGTTAATCGGAACGCGCCGGAATCCTGCGCATTGGTTCGGCGATGAGTTTCCACCGCCTACCAACAAGGAGCACTTCAATGCGCAAGATCGTTCTCGCACTCGCCGCTGTCGCCGCCATTGGCGCCGCGGTTCCCGTTGTCAGCTCGAGTCCGGCGGAAGCCCGGGCCGTGTTGGTCAACAAGTACCACCACAACCACCATTCCTACAGCCGGTACTTCGGCTGGTTCAGGGGCCATCACTACGGCTGGTTCAGCCACCGGCATCGCTAACGACAGCCGACGGCAGGGAGCGCAGCGGCGGAAATGCCGCTGCGCTTTCGCGCGTCAGCGGCGCAAGAATGCCCGAACCGCCGCGATGACGCCCGCCGTCAGGATGAGCGCGAACCCGCACCAGATGATCACCCGTGCGTTATGGCCCGCGAGGAACGACTGCTCGGTCTCCAGCTCTTTCAAGGCGAGCGCCGCCAGGATCAGTTCGGATATCTGAAGCACGCCGAGAGCCAGCAAGAGGCCGTTGGTGCGATGTGCGATTTTGCGCTCCTCGTGGTCGATCAGGTCCTTGCGAAGCTCATAGACGTGGGTTGTGAAACGGTCGATGCCGGCAGCGCGTTGGTCCAAGCCGCGCTGCTTGACGATCTGATCGAACATGATGCGTTCGGTCGGATAGCGGAAAATGTTCGGCAGCGCATGGAGCGTGTGGTTTTCGAAGAGCTGGAAGCGCGCCAGAAATTCGGCGTGCTCGGTCCGCGTGTTGGAGTTTCCGATGTCGCGCACCCACTGGAGCGTCCGTGTGTTTTCCTTGATCTGATCGACGAGTTTCGCGTTCTGCTCCAGCAGATATTCGTTGTAAACGATGGCGACGTTGGTCAGCAGAAAATACGGACAGCCGCCCAGAGTGTCGCGCATTTGAGTGTAGGGCCGCGCGACGCGGGAGTAGCGCGTGGTCAGCTTGGGATGGATCACCAGCACGTCTTCGGCCGTCGCGACCGATTGCGACAGGCTGTCGATCACCTCCTGCTCGTCCTGATTGTCGACATCCAGAACGTTTTGCGCCAGCGCCGCGAAGGCGCGCTCGCCGTGGCTGACTGTCATGGTCTTGCCTTGCACATCCGGACGCGCCGCCTCGCGTGCGGCAGTACACCAGCGCGCAACATCCGCGTACCGGTCCGCACCCACGACCTCGACCGACGCCGATTGCAGTGTATGCCAGCCAAGCTCCGCTATGCCGTCAACGGCGGCAGCCTGCTGCTTGCGGTGCCCCCAGCCGAGCGCCGGCTTTGGAATTGATCGCAGCAGATCGGAGAACAGATTGCCCGGCTGCCCATCGTCGCGGACGGCCGCCAGCCGCCGCCTGAGGAACGCCAGAAGGTCGAGGCCCTGTGTTTCGCCTGGCAGCTTGAAGGTGATCTTGGAGCGGAGTTCGTCGAGCTCCCGGCTCTGACTCGCGCCCGAAGTATCGACCAGGCTGGTCAGCGCCGAGATCAGCTTGGCGATCCGGTCTTCGCCCTGCGGTGTGACCTGTGTCAGCGCGGTGTTGGCGATGTGCAGGACGAAGGCCGGAGCATAGATCACGTGTCCGCTGTCGAACAGCGTCAGAACGTCGGTGAACAGGGCGGGGATGCGGGCTGGCGGGATCGCGATGATCCGGTCTTCCCAAACCGTCGTCATTTCGCCGATTTCAATTTCGACGTGGATCGCGGACGTGGCGCTGTCGCTGGACTTGCCAGGAAATGCGTCCACGCGGGCGACAACCGGAAGGCGGTTTCGCGTCGTCAGCGGGATGGTGACGTCACGGTAGAACGAACTGATGCGGCTGACATGGCTTGCCGCCGCCGGAGACGCCGCAATGGTCTGGTTGATAAATTCAAGGTTGAGCGGCTTCGCGCGCGTGCCACCGCCGTTCCACTTGGCTGCGGGGATGAAGAAGTATCGCAGCGATACGTCTGCGCCCGCGAGAACGGATTCGTTTTTGGTGCTGCCGGCGGTTCCAGGCTCATTCAACATCAGTGCAATGCTCCAAGCGGTGTCACGTTCGAGGGTAAGCTGTTCAAGACGCTGACGAGTTCGGGCGTTTCGCGCTGCCCGAGTGAGTCGAAGAATTCGACCAGGAATGTGCGAATCGATTCAGTCGGCAGGCTTTGAGGGGGAGCCTGATCGGGCGTTAGCAGGACCAGCATGAGATCCTGAACGGGCTGCTTGTCCGGACCAAGGCGCGGCTGAATGTAGCTCAGCCCGATCCTGCGGCCTCCAAGCGCTGCGATGATCGTCGCCCGCCGCTCCGCGATCCGGTGCTCGCCAGCGTCCGTCTGCGCTTCGGGGCGTTCGACCTCGGCGAAGATCGGCGGGCGAACGCCGCCGTTGTCCGCAGTGACCCGCGCAATCGCATCCAGAAGCAGGCGGCGGGCCAATCCACTCTGCCGCGCACTGGGGGCAACTGCGATGTAGGTGACCAGCGCCGACCGGCTGGCGCGATAATATTCGATCAACACGCCGGCCACGCTTTCATCGCCGCGCCGCGCAACGATCACATGCAGGATCGGGCTGGGTGGTGGCGGATCATTGTCCAGCAGCGGCAACCAATCGTCCGGCGATTCGGTTTCGTCACGGCGCGGAAACGCGGGGCGATAGACACGCTCGAAAAAGTCGCCGCACAGCGCGCGGCGCGCGGCCGGCTCGCGGACGTCGGAGCGCAGGTCGATGAGCTCGATCGGAGAACTGTCCGGCATTGCCAAGGTGGGTGATCTGAAGTTCGAGGCTGGGATTCTAGTTGCTGCGGCTGGCGGTCTTGGCCGCCTGGATGGCTTGCCACACCTTATACGGCGTACACGGCGTGTCGATGTGCTTGATGCCGAACCCGGAGAGCGCATCGACGATGGCGTTGACGCCGGCTGAGAGCGAACCGACGGTGCCAGCTTCGCCCGCGCCCTTGACGCCGAGCGGGTTGGTCGGCGTCGGCACCGGATTGTCCTCGATGGTGACGGAGCAGAAATTTTCCGCGCGCGGCATGGCGTAGTCCATGAACGAGCCGCTCAGCACCTGGCCGCCGGCGTCGTAGGCCTTGTCCTCCATCAGCACTTGGCCCATGCCCTGCGCGATACCGCCCATGATCTGGCCCTTGACCAGCATCGGATTGATGACGGTACCAACGTCATCGACGACCCAATAGCCGACAATTTGTGTCGCGCCGGTCTCGGGATCAATCTCGACTTCGCAGACGTGGCAGCCGTTTGGGAAATTGCCGGTGCGCGCGCGGTAGGTCGCGGTCTCGTAGAGGCCGGGTTCCATGCCGGGTGGCAGCTTGTCGAGCTGGAACGCGGCCTTCGCGACGTCATGGATGCCCATGCCGCGGTCGGTGCCCGCGATGGTGAAGCGGCCATTCTTGAATTCGAGATCGGCGTCGGAAGCCTCCAGCAGATGCGCTGCGAGCTTCCTGCCCTTGGCGATGACTTTTTCGCTCACCAGCACGATGGCGCCGCCACTCATCGTGGTCGAGCGCGAGCCGCCGGTGCCCATGCCGAACGCGACCGCATCGGTGTCACCCTGAATGAACTTGATCTTGTCCGGATCGACTCCAAGCTGGTCGACGAGGATTTGCGTCTGGATCGTGGCGTGGCCTTGGCCGTGCGAGATCGAGCCGGTGACAAAGGTCATGCCGCCCAGTGGATCGAAGCGGATTTCGGCGGTTTCGATGGTCGGGTCGGCGGCCTGCTCGATGGTGTTGGAGATGCCGATGCCACGTAGCACGCCACGCTTGCCTGCCGCGGCGCGCCGTTGCTCGAAGTCCGCCCAATCGGCGAGCCGCATGGTGCGGTTCAGGTTCTCCTCGAAGCGGCCGCTGTCATAGGTGAACGTCAGCGGCGTCTTGTACGGCATTTTATCGGGCGGAATGGTGTTACGCCGCCGCAACTCGGCCGGATCGATTTTCATTTCGTCGGCCGCGATGTCGATCAGCCGTTCGATCATGTAGGACGCTTCCGGACGTCCGGCGCCGCGATAAGGCGACGTGCAGTGCGTGTTGGTCAGCATTCCTGAGATCGCGACGTGCAGCGCCGGTGTGGTGTAGGTGCCGACGACCGTGCCGATGTTCACCACGGGCGGCATTGCACCACGGAACGACACGAAGGCGCCGAGATTGCCAAAGCTCCTGATGCGAACGCCGAGGAAATTGCCGTCCCGGTCGAGCGCCAGCGCTGCATCGACGATGTTGTCACGGGCGTCGTCGTCGCTGACATGCGCCTCGTTGCGGGTGGCGAGCCATTTCACCGGCTTGCCGACGCGGCGCGCCGCCCAGAGCATCAGGATGATCTCGGGATACACCGAGCCTCGCAGCCCATAGGAGCCGCCGATGTCGCCGGTGATCAGCCGAAGCTGCGCTTCGGGAATTTGCAGCGTGGTTTCGGCGATGGCGTTGCGGAACAGCCACGGCCGCTGGAAGCCGCAATGCAACGTGTAGCGCTCCGTGCCCGGATCGTATTCGCCGGTTACGCCGCGCGGCTCCAAGGTGTTGGCCGTGACGCGGTTAATGACAAGCCGCTGCTCGACCACGTGGGCGGCCTTGGCAAAAGCCTCATCCACGGCCGCCTTGTTGCCGGCCTGATAGAAATACGCCTCGTTATTCGGGCAGTCGTCGTAGAGCTGCGGCGCGCCTTTCTCGAACGCATCGCGCGCCGACACCACAGCGGGGCGGGGCGCGTAATCCACCTCGACGCGCTCGGCGGCATCGCGCGCGAGATCGAGCGTGTCGGCGATCACGACCGCGACCGGATAACCCACATGCCGGACGCGGTCGACCGCAATCGCCGGCCGGTACGGCAGGTACATGGCCGTGCCATCGCGTCTCTTGTAGGGCGCCATCGACGGCATGGTGCCGATGCCGTCGGCCTCGTAGTCCTTGCCGGTGAGGACCGCGTGGACGCCCGGCATTTGCAGCGCCGCTCGTGCGTCGATGCCGCGGATGTCGGCGTGCGCGTGCGGCGAGCGCAGGATTGCGGCGTGAAGCTCGCCCGCGAGCTTGAGGTCGTCGTAGTAGCGCCCGCGCCCCTGCAACAGACGCGGATCCTCGCGCCGCCGCACCGATTGACCGATCGAGAATTCGCCCATCGCTTGCTCCGCCCAACGGCCGCCAGTCTAACCGGCCAAGCGCGCACGATACTATGTCCTAGGAATGAAACGAGCGATGCGGACGATCAGCCGAACCCGGCCTTATCGTCGCTGAGCTCGACCACTTCTTTCGCCGGCATGACCAGCATCCAGCTAAAGCCGGCTTGCGAGAATTCGAGCGCCGCCTTGCCTTCGAGGGCGATCGGCACAAGGCGATTGATTACTGCGTATCCGAAGCCTTGCTTGGTTGGCGGCGTGGCCGCCGGGCCGCCACGCTCGCGCCAGACGATGCGCAAGCGCCGGCCCTGGCCATCGTCCGGCTCGAACGTCCAATTCACATGGACCGTGCCGGACGGCACCGACAAGGCGCCGTGCTTGACCGCATTGGTTGCAAGCTCGTGGAGCGCGATGCCGACCTGCTCGACGGCGCGCGGGGGCAGCAGAACGTCAGGACCCTGCGTCGTGACCCGGCTGCTGACGTCGGCGAACGGCTCGATCTGGCTCGCCACCAGGTCGTTGAGGGTGCCGCCGCGCCACTCGCGCCGCACCAGAATGTCATGCGAATGGGCCAGCGATTGCAGCCGCGCGGTAAAGCGCTGCTCGAAATCTTCGACACTCGTGGTTTGCCGTCCGGTCTGGCGGGCGATCGCCTGGATCACCGCCAGCAGATTTTTGGCGCGGTGCGACAGCTCCCGCATCACGAAATTGATGTGCTCCTCGCGCCGCTTGCGGTCGGTGATGTCATGGAAGATCGCCGACACGCCGGTGATCTCGCCGCTAGCAGAGCGGATCGGACCGGTGGAGATCGAAACATCGATTCGCTTGCCGGCTTTGCCCAGGCGCACGGTTTCCCAGTGCATCATCTCGCCCGAGCTGGTGCGCGCGAACAGCCGCTTAGGCTCCTCCTGCTTGTCGGGCGGCACGATGGCGCTGAGCGGGTGGCCGACGATCTCGGCGGCGCGATAGCCGAACAGCCGTTCGGCGCCGACGTTCCAGGTCTTGATCCTGCTGTCGAGTCCGAAGCCCACAATGGCGTCACCCGAATAGGAGACGATCGCGGTGAGCTCGCCAGCAGTGGCGAGGCTTTGAGTCAGCTGCTGGCGCGTGCGCCGCAGCCTTTCGACCGTCCAGATGATGCCGGCTCCGACCAAGACGAAGATCGAAAGATTGATGACATCGTTGGCCGAGAGAGGAAGGAACGTGTAGGGCGGCGTCAGAAAAATCCACCAGGCGATGATGCCGCCGAGCACAAGCGTCAGCGCTCCCGCTGCGATTCCGCCCAGAAATGTGACCACCAGGATGGCCGGATAATAAGTGTCGAAGGGAACGAGGTCGGCATGGATCAGGCTGAGGCCAAGCCGGACCAGCGTCGCCACCAGCGCGCCCGCAACCGCGAGCCCATACGCCGCGACCGAGCCCGGCCGCAGGCCCTGGCGCCAGATCGCTTGCAAGGCGGCCGTGACCCTGTTCGGGGACATACTTACTCTCGAGACGACAGCCCGGCATCATAGGTTTGTTTTTGCATGCCGTCCCGGGGGCGATTGGCTAAGCTTGAGCGCGCTCGCCGGAAGGTCCCACCATGAAACATGCCGTCGCTTTTCTGTGCCTGATGTTGGGCCTCACGGCTCTTCGCGTGGACACGGCCCACGCGCAGGCGAGCGACTATCCCAGCCGAACCGTCACGTTTATCTGCCCATTCCCGGCCGGCGGCGGCACCGATATTTTGACCCGTCTGCTGGCGCAGGAGCTGCAAGACAAGCTCGGCAAGCCGGTGATCGTCGAGAACCGGGTCGGCGCCGGCACCGTGATCGCGGCGGGCGCGGTCGCGAAATCCCCGCCGGACGGCTACATGCTGTTCCTCGCCCCGGTGACGACGCTGGCGATCGGCCCGCATATCTACAAGACGCTGCCCTATGACACCGTGAAGGATTTTGCGCCGGTCGGCCTCGTCGGTTCGGCGCAGTTTGTGCTGATCGCCAATCCGGCGCTCGGCGCCAAGACGCTGCCCGAGCTGATCGCGCTGGTGAAAAGCAAGAACGGCCAGATGAGCTACGCCAGTTCGGGCGCGTCAACGCCGCATCATCTGTTCATGGAAATGTTTCTGAAGATGATCGGCGCGAAAGCGCAGCACGTGCCCTATCGTGGCAGTGTGCCGGCGATGACCGACGTGATGTCGGGCCAGATTCCTTTCATGATGGTCGACCTGGCGGTCGCGATTTCGCAGATCCGCGAGGGCAAGGTCATCGCCTATGGGGTGACGTCGCCGACGCGGGTGAAAGCGATGCCCGAGCTCCCGACCATCGCGGAGGCGGGGCTTCCCGGCTTTGCGGCGCAGGGCTGGTTCTCGGTGGTGGTGCGTGCCGGCACGCCGCGGCCGATCATCGACAAGCTCAACGGCGTGCTGATGCCCTATCTGCAACGGCCGGACGTGCAGGACCGGCTCAACGCGGTGGCGATCGAACCGCGCACCAGCACGCCGAACGAGATGACAACGTACCTGGCGGCCGAACTGACCAAATGGGGCCAGGTGGTCAAGGACGCTGGCATCGAGCCGCAATAAGGCGGCCGGACCCGATAGCTAATCGAGCTTCTGAATTTTCGCCTGCTCGATGACTCGCGCGAACTTCGCGATCTCCGCTTTGAATTGCGCATCGAATTCGGCGGGCGTGTTGCCGACCGGTTCCTGACCGACCGATGTCATGCGGTCGCGCACCTGCGGGTCGGCCAGCGCCTTAGCGACGGCCTGTTGCAGCGTCAGCACGATATCGGACGGCGTGCCGGCGGCGACAAACATCGCGTTCCAACTGCCACCTTCGAGGCCGGTGACGCTCTGCTCAAGGGCGGTCGCGATGTCAGGCAGCGCCTCCATCCGTTTGGTGCCGGTCACGGCGAGGCCGCGGATCAGATTACCCTGGACATTGGCCACCGCATTGGCCTGCGGCAGGAACGCAAGCTGGATATCGCCCGAGATCAAAGACGTGATCATCGCTGCGTCGCCGCGATAAGGGATGTGCACGAAATCGACGCCGGCGGCGCTCTTGAGCAGTTCGGCGAACAGGTGCAGCGACGAGCCGGGTCCGCTTGAGCCATAGTTCATGCTGCCGGGGTTGGCCCTGGCCAGCGCAATCAATTCGCGCAGGTCTTTGGCCGGGTTCTTGAGCGACCCACCGACCACGAATTGCGTGGCGATCACCATCGTGACCGGCACGAAATCCTTCACCGGATCGTATGGCAGCGTGCGGTACATGGCGCCGACGCTGGCGTGCGCACTGGTCGTTAACAGGACAGTATAGCCATCCGGCGGCGATTTCGCGACGAGATCGGCGCCCAAATTGCCGCCGGCGCCGGGGCGATTATCGATTATGACTGGCTGCTTGAGCAGTTCCGACAGCTTGTTGCCAACGATCTGCGCCAGCACGCTCACCCCGCCGCCGGCAGCGTAGGGCACTACGATGCGGATCGTTCGGTTCGGGTAGTTTTGCGCAAGTGCGTTGTTTGCGAAGGCGCTCGCGGCAAGGACGAAGCAGAGTTTTAAGAATGTCCGTCGCATGGAAGCTTTCTCTGACGGGCTAATCCTGCTTCGGGATTTTTGCGTCGGCGATGATTTTCGCAAACTTGACGATATCGGCCTTGAAGACTGCCTCGAATTCGGCCGGCGTCGAACCCACGCCCTCGTTGCCGCCAATTCGCAGGCGTTCGATTATGTCGGGCAGCTTGAGCACCGCCGCGGCCGCACTCTGGAGTCGAGCGACGATCTCGCGCGGCGTACCGGCCGGCACGAAATAGCCTTGCCACGATGTCGATTCGAAGCCCGGTATGGTCTCGCCGATGGTCGGTGTGTCCGGCATGGCGGGCGAACGCCGCGCGCCGCCGATCGCGATTGCCTTGATCTTACCCTCCTTGATCAGCGGTAGCGTGGTCGCCATCGGCATCACGCCGAGCTGAATCTCGCCCGCGATCAGCGCCAGGTTGGCGGGCGCGTCGCCACGGTATTGCACGGCCTGGATGTCCATGCCGGTCGCGCTTTTAAGCATTTCCATCGTCAGGTGCAGCGGATTGCCGATGCCGGTCGAGCCGTAGTTCAGTGCGCCCGGCTTGGACTTCGCGAGCCGGATGAGCTCCGCCACTGTATTGGCTTCGAGCTTTGGATTGGCCACCAGGATGAGCTGCGAGCTGACAAGCTGCGTGACCGCGATGAAATCCTTCTGCGTGTCGAACGGCAGTGTTTTGTAGAGCGACGGGCTGATCGCGATGCCGTTGACGGTTTGCAGGATCGTGTAGCCGTCGGGTGGCGACTTCGCGAGAATGTCCGAGGCTAGGTTGCCGCCGGCGCCGGCGCGGTTCTCGACGATCACCGACTGGCCGAGCTGTTCGGAGAGCTTCTGGCCGATCAGGCGCGCCAGCGTATCGACCGCGCCACCGGCCGCGAACGGCACGATGACCCGGATCGGGCGGCTGGGATAGGTTTCGGCGAATGAGGCCGTCGCGGTGAGTGCGACCATGATGGCCGCGAGTGCTGTCAGAAACCGTCGCATGAAGCATCTCCCCCGTCGTGCCCGCGTTCAGCGCGGGCGGCCACGTGTCTTGTTTGGCTTAAGCAAAACAGACGCAAATGGCCGGGACAAGCCCGGCCATTGCAGAGAAAGGCCGTGATCTCTTGCGCTATTCCGCCGCGGCGCGCTTCGGCCCGGCGTGAGCCTGCGCGATGTAGTCCATCGCGGCCTGCACGCCGCCTTTCTTGTGTGGAATGCCGGCAAGCTCGAGCGCCATCTCGGTGATGCCGAGCGCGCCGATCAGCGTGCCGTCGTTGATGTCGCCGAGGTGGCCGATGCGGAAATACTTGCCCGCATAGGGACCGAAGCTTGCCCCGTAGGAGATGTTGAAGGTCTCCAGTGCCAGCGCGCGGAACTTGTCGGCGTCATGGCCCTCGGGCAGCAGGATCGCCGTGATGGTCGGCGAGTGCTGGCTCGCGTTCTTGTTGAGGTTCTCGAGACCCCACGCCTTCACGGCGCGGCGGGTCGCCTCGGCGAGACGGTTGTGCCGGGCGAATACGTTGTCGAGGCCCTCCTCGTGCAGCATGGCGACGCCTTCGATGAGGCCGTGCAGCATCAGCGTTGCCGGCGTGTAGGGGAAGAAGCCGATCTTGTTCATGCCGAGCATATCGTCCCAGGCGAAGAACGATTTCGGCATTTTCGCATTTTGGTTCGCTTTCAGCGCTTTGTCGCTGATGGCGTTGAACGACATGCCGGGCGGCATCATCAGGCCCTTCTGGGCGCCGCCGACCGAGACGTCGACGCGCCATTCGTCATGGCGGTAGTCGGCGGAGGCGAGCGACGAAATGGTGTCGACCAGGAACAGCGCCGGATGATCGGCGGCGTCGATCGCCTTGCGGATTTCCGCGATCGGCGTGAGCGCCCCAGTCGAGGTCTCGTTGTGCAGGACGCAGACCGCCTTGATCTCCTTGTTCTTGTCTTCGCGGAGCTTGGCTTCGATCGCCTTGGGATCGATGCCGTGACGCCAATCGGTGCTGATGAATTCAGGCTTCAGGCCGAGCCGCTCGGCCATCTTCTTCCACAGCGCGGCGAACTGGCCGGTCTCGACCATCAGCACCCGGTCGCCGGGCGACAGCGTGTTGACCAGCGCGCCTTCCCAGGCGCCGGTGCCGGTCGCGGTGTAGATCACGACCGGATTCGTGGTCTTGAAAATGGTCTTGATGCCGTCGAGCGCCTTTTTGGCAACCTTGGCGAACTCCGGACCGCGATGGTCGATCATCGGCGTGTCCATCGCGCGCAGCACGCGATCCGGGAGCTGCGTCGGCCCCGGAATTTGCAGGAAATGGCGCCCCACATTGCGCGCGGAATTCTGGGCCATCGAACGGCTCCTCGATACGACTGCTTTTATTGGGCTTTGGGCCCGGCTGGCGGCGTTGAACAAGAATGTTGCAACGCGGTCAAGCCAATTCCGGCGATGCTCACCCTATTGTCACACCGGGGAAAAGCGGGGCATCCAGTGGGGCGGAAACGGGCGAGATCCCGCGGACGGAGATGATTGTGGCGGAGCGCCTGTTACCTGGGCTGGAGCGGCGGCTGAAGGCCGAAGTGACGGGCGGCGCCGACTTCGGCCGCTTCACGCGTGGGCGCTACGCCACCGATGCCTCGCATTACCAGATCATGCCGCTCGGCGTGGTGACGCCACGCACGATCGAAGAAGCCGAACGGGCGATAGAAATATGCCGCGCAGAGGGCGTGCCGGTGACGGCGCGCGGCGGTGGCTCGTCGCAGGCCGGCCAGACGGTCAACCACTCTGTCATCGTCGATTGCTCGAAACACCTCACCCGCATCCTCGATCTCGATGTGGCGGGCCGCCGCGCCCGCGTCGAGCCCGGCATCGTGCTCGACGATCTCAACCGCGCGTTGAAGGCTCATGGGTTGTGGTTTCCGGTCGATGTCTCGACCGCCTCGCGCGCCACCATCGGCGGCATGACGGCAAACAACTCCTGCGGCGGCCGCTCACTGCGCTACGGCAATACGCGCGAGAATGTTTTGTCGGTGGATGCGCTGCTGGCCGATGGCAGCAAGGCGCATTTCGGGCCGGTCGCGCCGGACCTGTCGGATGTCCCGGAACATTCGCCGCTGCGGCCTCTGGCCCGCGATCTGTTTGCACTCGGCCGCCGCGAGGACGACGAGATCGCGGCGCGTTTCCCAAAAGTGCAGCGCAGGGTTGGCGGCTACAACATCGACGCACTGGTGCCAGGCCGGAACGACGTCAATCTGGCGCACATTCTGGTGGGCTCGGAAGGGACGCTAGCATTCTCCACCGCAATCGAGATCAAGCTCGCGCCGGTGCTCGGCAAGCGCGCGGTCGGCGCCTGCCATTTTGGCAGCTTCGCCGGGGCGATGGCGGCGGCGCAGCACATCGTCAAGCTCGCCCCCATCGCGGTCGAGCTTGTCGATGCGACCATGATCGGGTTGGCGCGCGAGATTGCGATGTTCCGGCCAACGCTCGAAGCCTTCGTGCAAGGTAGGCCGGCAGCGCTGTTGCTGGTGGAATTCGCCGAGGAGCCGGACGAGAACGAGCGCCGCCTGAGGCGTTTGCACGAGCTGATGGGCGATCTCAGATTTTCGTGGAGCAACAGCGGCGCCAAATGGGGCGGCGTTGCCGATGTGCTCGATCCAAAATTGCAGGCTGCGATCACCGAACTTCGCACCGCCGGCCTCAACATCATGATGTCGATGAAGGAGCAGGGCAAACCGATCTCCTTCGTCGAGGACTGCGCGGTGCCGCTTGAGCGCTTGGCCGATTACACCTCGCGCCTCACCGACGTGTTCGAACGCAACGGCACCAGCGGCACCTGGTACGCGCACGCTTCGGTCGGCTGCCTGCATGTGCGGCCGATCCTGAACCTACGGCTGGACAAAGACGTCAAGGCGATGCGCGCCATCGCCGAGGAGGCGTTCTCATTCGTGCGCGAATACAAGGGCTCGCATTCCGGCGAGCACGGCGACGGTATCGTGCGCTCGGAGTTCCACGAGAAGATGTTCGGCGCTCGGCTGGTGCGTGCGTTCGAGGAGGTCAAGGACCGCTTCGATCCGAACGGCCTCTATAATCCCGGCAAGATCGTGCGGGCGCCGAAGTTCGACGACCGCAGCAACTTCCGCTACGCGCCCGGCTACCACGCCGACGAGATGACAACCCGGCTCGACTGGTCCGCCTATCCGGGCAAGGGCGGCGGTTTCCAGGGCGCGATCGAGATGTGCAACAACAACGGCGCCTGCCGTGCCGCGGCCGGCGGCGTGATGTGCCCGAGCTACCGCGTCACGCGTGAAGAACGCGACGTGACGCGCGGCCGAGCCAATTCGCTGCGGCTTGCGATCACCGGTCAGCTCGGGGTTGATGCGCTGACGTCCGATGAGATGGCGGAGACGCTGAAGCTTTGCGTGTCCTGCAAGGGCTGCCGCCGCGAATGCCCGACCGGCGTCGATATGGCACGCATGAAAATCGAGGTGCAGGCGGCGCGGGCGGAGAAATATGGACTGTCGCTGCACGACAGGCTGGTCGGCTACCTGCCGCGCTACGCGCCCTATGCGAGCAAGCTGCCCTGGCTGCTGAACTTGCGCGACGCGTTGCCGGGCGCGGCGAAGCTGTCGGAGGCGGTCGCGGGCTTCAGCGCGCGGCGCTCGTTGCCGCGCTGGCGTTCTGATGTGTTCGCTGCGCAAGCCATGCCGAAGGCCCAGGGCGGTGAGGTCGTGCTGTTCGCCGACACGTTCAACCGCTACTTCGAGCGCGAGAACCTGGACGCCGCGTTGGCGGTGCTCAATGCCGGTGGCTATCAGGTCCACATCGCGGCGCCGGCGGACGGCTCATCCCGCCCGCTGTGCTGCGGCCGCACGTTTCTCTCTATCGGCAAGGTGGACGAAGCGCGGCAAGAGGCCGAACGCACGCTTGCGGCGCTTGCACCTTTCACTTCGCGCGGCGTTCCGGTGGTCGGGCTGGAGCCGAGTTGCCTGCTCAGCTTCCGTGATGAAGTGCCGGCCATGGTGAAAGGCGAGGGCGCGAAGCGGCTCGCTGAGCTTGCGCTGACGTTCGAAGAATTCCTGGCGCGCGAGGCCAAGGCCGGGCGGCTCGATTTGCCGCTGAAAAAGATCGCGGCGCGGGCGCTGGTACACGGCCATTGCCACCAGAAGGCCTTCGATGTCTTCAGCCCGGTCGAGACCGTGCTCAAGCTCATCCCTGATCTCAAGGTCGAGCTGATCGAGTCGAGCTGTTGCGGCATGGCGGGCAGCTTTGGCTACAACGCCGAGACTATCGACGTGTCGCTCGCGATGGGCGAGTTGTCGTTGTTGCCCGCGGTGCGCAAGGCCGGTGCGGATACGCTCATCGTCGCCGACGGCACCTCGTGTCGCCATCAGATTCACGATGGCGCCGGCCGCGATGCGCTTCACGTGGCACGCGTGCTGGCGATGAGCCTTAACGGTTAGCCGAGCTTCACCTTCCGCTCGTAGAACGTCCACAGCAGCGGGAACAGCCGTGGATTGAAGGTGCCTTCCGCACAGTCGCGCGCCTCGTCCTCGCTGAGCGGAATGGCGCCGCCCATGACCTCAGCCTGGAGCTGGATTTGCGCGTTCTCCTCAAGGAACGTGCAGGCGAAGAACGCTTCCTCAGCGGTGGCTCCGACCACAACGGTGCCGTGGCCACGCATCTGCGCGCAGCGGTGACCACCGAGCGCCTTTGAGAGGTCGGCGGCCTGGGCGTCGTTGACGACGAGCCGCGGATTGTTCCAGGTCGGCACGCCGGTGCAAAGAAACGAGCCGTGCAGAAACACCGGTTTAAGCTCCTTGCCGGCAATGCCGAGCGCGCGCGCATGCGGTGCATGCAAGTGCACGACGCACATGGTGTCGGGCCGGTCGCGATGGATCTGGGTGTGGATGCGCCACTCGAGTGGAATGAGCCCGCCGGGATGCTCGATGATGGTGCCGTCGATGTTGTAGACGAACATATGCTCGGCGCGCACGATGGTCTTGTCGGTTGAGGCGCCCGGGCTGATGAAGCATCGGTCGGTGCTGGGAATGCGGACCGACACATGGCCGAACATTCCGATGGTGCCTTGCCAATTCAGCATCCGCGTCAGCGTCGCGGCCTTGTCACGCAGCAATGCTTCATCGCTCATGAAAAACCAAACCTCCGCCGATGTGATTCAAGAATTTGCAGGCTTATTGCGATTTCGCAAGTCCCGCGCGCTCGACCAGCTTGCCCCAGTGTTCGATCTCCGAGGCGAGAAATTTCTGCAGCTCTGGCGGCGGCGGACTGTCGACCGGAATGTTGCCGAGCCGCTCGATCAGCCCCTTCACGTCCGGCATGGCAGCCACTGTCTTTAGCTCCGCGTGGAGGCGGTCGATGATCGGCTTCGGCGTCGCGGCCGGCGCGCAAATCATGGTCCAGCCGACCGCATCGAAGCCCGGCACGCCGGCCTCCGCGATGGTCGGAACGTTGGGCAGGACCGGCACGCGCGCGGTCGAACTCACGCCGAGCGCACGGACTTTTCCGGCATCGATCTGCGCCACCACGCTGCCGGCGTCGGCGAACATTAGTGCCACGTGGCCCGCCATCACGTCGTTGAGCGCAGGCGGCGCGCCGCGATAGGCGACACCATTCAGCTTGATGCCGGCCATGGTCTGAAACAACTCGGCGGCAAGATGAATGGCTGCGCCCGATCCGCTGTGTCCGAAGCTGATCTCGCCGGGCTTCTGTTTGGCGAGCGCGATCAGTTCGGCCACCGACTTCGCCGGCACGCTTGGATTGACCACCAGCGCCAGCGGCGTGCGGAAGATCAGCGACACAGCCTGGAGATCCTTCAGCGTATCGAACGGCAACACCTTCGACAGGGCGGGGTTGGCGGCGAGCGAGCTTGCCGGCGCCAGCAGCGTCAGGCCATCGGGTGCGGCCTTGACGACGGCCGCGGTCGCGAGGTTGCCGCCCGCACCGGCGCGATTTTCGATCACGATGGGCTTGCCGAGCCGTTCCTGCAGTTTCGGCGCGAAGGCGCGCATCACGACATCGATGCTGCCGCCGGGTGGGAAGGCCACGACGAAGGTGACCGGCCCGGTGGGATAATCCTCGGCCCATGCCTTGATGGTGGGCGCGAGCAGGCCGGCCAGCGCCGGCGCGAACAGCATGGATCGCCGCGTGAGCATGATGTCCTCCGAGGTGGGCGGCAGACTACATGCCAGTGCGGCGAGCGTACATGCCGCCGCCGCGTTGCGGCGCTTGCTCCAACGTCGCAGGGGACGGATGATGACGACGCCGGAGGACGATCCATGCCGCTACCGCTGTTGCCGACCTCGCTGGTTGGCTCCTATGCCCAGCCCGAATGGCTGATCGATCGCAAGAAGCTTGCGGGACGCTTTCCGCCGCGGGTGCGCGCCAAAGAACTGTGGCGCGTGGCGCCGGAATATCTTTCGCAGGCGCAGGACGACGCGACACTGCTCGCTATCCGCGATCAGGAGCGCGCCGGCCTCGACATCATCACCGACGGCGAGATGCGTCGCGAGAGTTATTCAAACCGCTTCGCCACGGCGCTTGAAGGTGTCGATATCGACAACCCCGGCACCGCGCTCGACCGCTCCGGCCATCCCAATCCGGTGCCGCGCGTCGCTGGGAAGGTCCGGCGCAAGCATCCCGTCGAGGTCGATGACGTGAAGTTTCTGCGCGCCAACACCACGCGTACCATCAAGATCACGGTGCCGGGCCCCTTCACCATGTCGCAGCAGGCGCAGAACGACTTCTACAAGGACGAGGAGGAGCTGGCGCTCGACTACGCAGCCGCCGTCAACGCCGAGATCAAAGACCTGTTCGCGGCCGGTGCCGATATCGTGCAGATCGACGAGCCTTATATGCAGGCGCGCCCCGACAAGGCGCGCAAGTTTGGGCTGAAGGCATTCAATGCGGCGCTCGATGGCGTGAAAGGGACGACCGCGGTGCACATCTGTTTCGGTTACGCGGCCGTTATCCATGTGCGGCCGGAGGGCTATTCGTTCCTGCCGGAGTTCGCCAATTCGCCGATCCAACAGGTCTCGATCGAAACGGCGCAATCGGGCCTCGACTGCGCGGTGTTGGAGAAGTTGCCGGGCAAGACCATCATCCTCGGCGCGCTGGATCTGTCCGATATGACAATCGAGACGCCGGAAACGGTAGCGGCGCGCATCCGCCGCGCGCTGCCCCATGTTCCGGCCGAGCGCATCGTGGTGGCGCCCGACTGCGGCCTGAAATACCTGCCGCGCGAGGTGGCGTTCGGCAAAATGTGCGCGATGGTCGAAGGCACGAAAATCGTGCGCAAAGAACTTGGTGCTTAGCCAAATAGGCGCTTAGTCAACTTAAGGCGTAGTCCATGCCGCTTCCGTTGCTGCCGACCACGCTGGTCGGCTCCTATCCGCAGCCGGACTGGCTGATCGATCGCGACAAGCTGTCGAAGCAGGTGCCGCGCGTGCAGGCGAACCTGTGGCTGGTCGGCGAGGCGGAGCTGGAGGCCAAGCAGGACCAAGCGACGCGGGCAGCGATCCGCGATCAGGAGCGCGCCGGCCTCGATATCGTCACCGATGGCGAGCAGCGGCGCGAGAGCTACTCCAACCGCTTCGCCACCGCGCTCGACGGCGTCGATCTCAAAAATCCCGGCACGACCATCAACCGCATGGGCAAGCCGATCCCGGTGCCACGGGTCAGCGGCAAGATCG
The DNA here is from genome assembly GCA_945893145.1 of Rhodoplanes serenus. Classification (GTDB taxonomy): domain Bacteria; phylum Pseudomonadota; class Alphaproteobacteria; order Rhizobiales; family Xanthobacteraceae; genus Z2-YC6860. Next base: position 38,629 of record CAMDDZ010000001.1, read on the forward strand.
AGCGCCGTCGGCCTGTCGAGGTGCGCGACATGCAGTTCCTGCGCGCCAACACCAAACGGCCGGTCAAGATGACGGTGCCTGGCCCGTTCACAATGGCCAAGCAGGCGCAGGACGATTTCTACAAGGACGAGGCCGCGATGGCGCTCGACTACGCGGCCGCCGTCAACGCCGAGATCAAGGATCTGTTCGCGGCCGGCGCCGATATCGTGCAGATCGACGAGCCGTGGATGCAGCAGCATCCGGAGAAAGCGCGGCAATACGGTCTCAAGGTTCTCGACCGCGCGCTTGACGGCGTCACCGGCACGATCGCGATCCATCTGTGCTTTGGCTACGCGGCGGTCGTCCACGATAAGCCATCGGGCTATTCGTTCCTGCCGGAGCTCGAGGGTGCGAAGGTGCAGCAGGTCTCGATCGAGGCGGCGCAACCCAATCTCGACCTGACGGTGCTGCGCCAGTTGCCGTCGAAGACCATCATCCTGGGCGTCATCAGCCTTGCCGATATGTCGATTGAGACGCCGCAGACGGTCGCGGCGCGCATCCGCAAGGCATTCGACCACGTGCCGCCCGAGCGCATCGTGGTGGCGCCCGATTGCGGTCTCAAGTACCTGCCGCGCGAGGTGGCGTTCGGAAAGATGCAGGCGATGGTCGAGGGCGCGAAGATCGTAAGAAAAGAGCTCGGCGCCTAACTGCCCTCATCCTTTGAGACACATCGCTTCGCGATGCTCTCAGGATGAGGCCGGGAGAGGCTGCGTTTGCGGAACTACTTCCCCATCAGGAAATCGAAGTCGCAGCCCTTTTCGGCCTGCGTCACCGTATTGACCCAGAGCCGCTGGTAGCCGCGCTCCGGCTTGGCCGGCGGTTTCCATTGCTGTTTGCGTTTGGCGAGCTCGGCGTCATCGACCTTGAGATTGAGCTTGCGTCCCTTCACGTCGAGCTCGATGCGGTCGCCGTCGCGCACCAGCGCCAGCGGGCCGCCCGCCGCGGCCTCGGGTGACACATGCAGGACCACGGTGCCAAACGCCGTGCCGCTCATGCGGGCATCGGACAGTCGCACCATGTCTTTGAGGCCCTTGGAGCCGAGCTTCTTCGGGATCGGCAATGCGCCGGCCTCCGGCATGCCCGGCGCGCCAATCGGTCCGGCGTTGCGCAGCACCATCACGGTCTGCGGCGTCACATCGAGGTTCGGGTCGTCGATGCGCTTTTCCAAGTCCTCCAGCGAGTCGAACACCAGCGCAGGGCCTTCGTGCTGAAACAGCGCGGGCGTCGCGGACGCGAGCTTGATGGCGGCGCCGCCCGGCGCAAGGTTGCCGGTGAGGATTGCGATCGCTTCGCTTTTCACCAGCGGATTGTTGAGCGGCCGGACGATCTCGTCATTCACATAAGCCGGCCAGCGCGCGATCACTTGGCCGATCGTCTCACCGTTGACGAGCTTGGCGTTGAGATCGAGATGATCCTTCAACCGCCGCCACAGCGCCGGCAGGCTACCGCCGGAGTGGAAGTCCTCCATGAAGTTGTTGCCGGCGGGCTTGAGGTCGAGCAGCACCGGCACCTCGCGGCCGACCGCGTCGAGCTCTTGCAGGTCGTAGGTGATGCCGGCGCGCCCCGCGATGGCCGCGAGATGCACGATGGCGTTGGTTGAGCCCGAGATCGCCTGCAACACCACCGAGGCATTCTTGAGCGCGGACCGGGTGAAGAGTTCGCTCGGCTTCGGACTGCCGGTCTTTGCCATCTGCGCCGCGTAGCGCCCGGTCGCCTCAGCGAAACGCCAGCGGTCGGACGACACCGCCGGCGCGGTCGCCGAGCCCGGCAGCATGAAGCCGAGCGTCTCCGCCATGCAGGCCATGGTCGAGGCGGTGCCCATCACCATGCAGGTACCCGACGTCGGCATGAGCTGGTCATGGGCGCGGTTGAGGCCGTCGCCTTCGAGCGAGCCGGCCCGATAGGCCGCCCACAGCCGGCGGCAATCCGTGCAGGCGCCGAGACGCGTGCCCTCGTGCTTGCCGGCCAGCATCGAACCCACGTTCACCACGATGGCCGGCATGTCGGCCGAGATCGCGCCCATCAGCTCGGCGGGAATCGTCTTGTCGCAGCCGCCGATCATCACCACGGCGTCTAGCGGCAGCGCCGAGATCATCTCCTCGACGTCCATCGCCATCAGATTGCGCAGCAGCATCGAGGTCGGGAACGAGAACGCCTCGTGCAGCGACACGGTCGGGAACACAAACGGCAGCGCGCCGGCCATGCGCACGCCGCGCGAGATCGCCTCGGCGACCTGCGGCGCAGTCTTGTGGCAGGGGTTGAAGTCGGATGCGGTCGATAGGATGCCGACGATCGGCAGGTCGAGTGCGTCGTCGGTAAAGCCTGCGCCTTTCAGAAAGCCGCGTCGCAGGAAAAACGCGAACTCCTCATCGCCGTATTGGGCGAGGCGGGACCGCAGGCCTTTTTTCATGGAAATTCCCCAACGCTGACGTTTCCGCCATTGCGTAAGGCTGCGGGCAGGTGAGTCAAGAGTTTGGGGACGCCCGGAAAAAGGGGCGGCCCGCCTGGAGGGGGGACAGGGGGAACCAGGCGGGCCGATTAGACCGGTGCAGGGGGAAGGGGGGCGTCTGCGACCGATCGAAAGTTTGGCCGGCGAGATGGTGAAATATCGCCGAGATACCCATTGGTCGTGGCCAGCCGAAGAAAGGTTCAAACTATTTTTCGACTATTTTTGCCCCGGATTCGTGGGCTTTCCGGGAGCCTTTGCAGGGGGACGGGCGAACAGGGGCCAATTTTCGCCGATTGGAGCCGCTTGCGCGGCTTTCGGCCGCGAAGGATATTCCCATCCGCCATGGCGGCCCCTGCGGACCGGCCGAAGCCGGACATTCATCTAAGGCCCGCGACCCCCGCCGATCTCGACGCGCTGGTTGATCTCGAGGCGCGTCTTTTTGACTATGACCAGATGTCCCGCCGTAGCTTCCGGCGGCTGGTTGGCGCACCGACTGCCTCTCTATTGATCGCCGAGCATGAGGGTGCCTTCGCGGGCTATGCGCTGGTCCTGTTCCGCCCGCGCAGCGCAATTGCACGCCTTTATTCCATCGGCGTTGCCAACACTGGGCTTGGGATCGGTCCGGCGCTGCTGGCGGCCGCCGAGGAGGCCGCGCGGCGACGCCATTGCACAGCGCTTCGCCTGGAGGTGCACGAGAATAACGCAGCGGCGATCAGCCGTTATCGCAAGTCCGGCTACGTGCTGCGCGGCCATCGTTCAGCCTACTACACCGACAACGGCAACGCGCTTCGCTTTGAAAAGCATTTGACCGCGTCATCCCCAGCCAAAGATTCCGCTTCACCTGTCCGCCGGGCTGCACGATGATAGGCCCGGTTCCTAGCCCACAGCCCGGACTCCACTGGGCGCGGCGAATCGGGTTCTATGCTGGCGACGTGCCGATATTTTCCTTTCGCGTCCGATCTTGAACGCATGACCAGCGTCTGGCCTTACCTGTTGCGCGCCACACCTTTCATCCGGAGAGGGGTTTTCCGATGACCGGCTGGGTCATTCTCGTTGACCAGCCCAAGGACTTCCCTAACGCTGACACCCCGCACAAGGTGATCACGACGAGCGAGTATCTCGCCCGGCCGCGGCTGTTCGATGCCGGCCGGCCCAAGCTGATCAATCTGTCGCGGTCCTACAATTATCAATCGAAAGGTTATTACTGCTCGCTGCTGGCGGAGGCGCGCGGCCACCGCATCGTGCCGACGGTCGAAACCATGCTCGAGCTGCGCGAGGACAAGCTCTACGAGCACGCGCTGCCGGAGCTGGAGGACGAGCTCAATCGCAGCGCCCGCCGCGCCGATTTTCAACCGGAGGGCGAGATCAAGCTCCTGGTGTGTTTCGGCATCGCGCGCGACACGCGCTTCGAGGCATTCGGGCGGCTGCTGTTCGACTGGTTCCGCTGCCCGGCGCTGGAAGTGACGGTCGAAGGCGGCCAGCGGCTCACCATCAGCCGCATCCGGCCCCGCAATTTCACGCGGCTCGCCAACGGCGAGGGCGACTTCTTCCGTGAGGCGCTGCATCTGCATACCAAACGCGAGTGGCGCGATCCCAAGGCGCGCTCGGTTTCCAAATACGATCTCGCAGTGCTCTACGATCCGAACGAGAAAATGCCGCCGTCATCGGCCGAATCGATCAAGTATTTCGCCCGCATTGCCGAGCGGCATTCGGTCGATATCGAGCCGATCACGCGCCGGCAGCTTTCCGAACTCGCCGAGTTCGACGGCCTGTTCATCCGCGAGACCACCTCGATCGACAACCACACCTATCGTTTCGCGCGGCGCGCCTGGCAGGAGGGCATGCCGGTCATCGACGATCCGATCTCGATGATCCGCTGCACCAACAAGGTGTTTCTGATGGAGCTGCTCAGCTCCAATGAGGTGCCGACGCCGCCGACCGTCATCCTCCCGGAAGGGGGCGATCTCAACAAGGCGATGGACGAACTGGGCCTGCCTTTGGTGGTGAAGATCCCGGACGGGTCGTTCTCGCGCGGCGTCCACAAGGTCAACACGCCGGAGGAGTTCAAGCGCGTCGCTGAGGAATTGTTCGAGGACACCGACCTCATTCTGGCGCAAAAATTCCTGCCGACCGAGTTCGATTGGCGCGTCGGCATTCTCGCGGGCGAGCCGTTGTTCGTGTGCCAGTACCGCATGGCACGCGGCCACTGGCAGGTCGTGAAGTACAAGCCGGATGGCTCCTCGCACGAGGGCGGCTTCCGCGCCTTCGATCTCGAACAGGCCCCGAGCGAGGTCATCGACATCGCGGTGCGTGCCGCCAAGCCGATCGGCGAAGGCTTCTATGGCGTCGATCTCAAGCAGACCGCGACCGGCATCGTGGTCATGGAAGTCAACGACAATCCCAATCTCGAGCACGGCATCGAGGACACTGTCGGCAAGGACGAAATCTGGATCCGGCTGCTGAAGTGGTTCACCGACCGATTCGAGAAATAGGCCTCGCGGCGGGGTGCTTGTCCGGTGACAAGCGACCCTGATTTAATGGCAGCCGTCGCAAGCCCAGCAGGGCGGGGGACACGATGGCATCAGAACGGCCCGAATGGTCGGAACGGCTTGAGCTGGAGGTCGAGAACTTCCTGCTGCGCCTGCGCTGGGTGCTTGCCCCGGCCTACGTCATTCTTGGCCTGTGCCTGTTCCTCCTGGTCGGTAGCACCATCGTCGAGTTTTGCCGAACCGTCGCCGACCTATGGCATTCGATCACCAAAACCTACGTGATCGCTGCGCAAAACCCCGGCGAGGTCAACATCATCAATGGTGTCCTGACGATCGTCGATCTTGTTCTGGTCTCGAATCTGGTTCTGATGGTGTTGCTGGTCGGCTACGTGACCTTCGTCTCGCGCATCGATCTCGGCGCCAGCAGCGACCGCCTGAAATGGATCGAAAATCTGGACTACACGGGTCTGAAGCTCCAGGTGATCGGATCCATTATCGCGGTATCCGCGATCAAGCTGCTGCGCGCCTTCATGGAGCTGTACAGCGCGACGAGCCCACCGACACCGGACCGCATCTATCTGATGATGGCGGTTCATCTGACCTTTCTGTGCACCGCACTGATCGTTGCGATCGTGGGCAAACTCAAGGCTTCTACCGATCACGGCGGTGGTGGTGCGGCCGGGGGTCGTCCGTCACATTGATCCGACTGTCGGCTCCGGTGCCGCGGTCTCCGTATGAGGAAGCAACGATGAACGGCATTTGGCGCACGCTGCTGCTTGCAAGTCTGGCCGCGGCGACAAGCGGCGCAGACGCCTTCGCGCAAACGCTCGACAAGGTCACCTTCGCGACCAACTGGGTGGCGCAAGCCGAGCACGGTGGCTTCTATCAGGCGCTGGTCGACGGCACTTATCGCAAATACGGGCTCGACGTCACCATCTTGCCCGGCGGGCCGAATGTGAACCATCGGCTGACGCTGGCGGCCGGACGCATCGAATTCTACATGAGCGCCAATTCGCTGCAGGCCTTCGATGCGGCGGCGCAGAACGTTCCGACCGTCTCGGTCGCCGCCTTGTTCCAGAAGGAGCCCCAGGTGCTGATGGCGCACCCGGACCAGGGCATCGAGAAGTTCGAGGACCTCAAGAAGCTGACGCTGCTGATCTCCAAGGAGGGGATCGTCACCTATTTCCAATGGATGAAGCGCGAGTTCGGTTTCCGCGAGGAACAGGTGAAGCCCTACACCTTCAACCCGCAGCCCTTCCTCGCCGACAAGCGCACCGCCATGCAGGGCTATGTGACGTCCGAGCCTTATGCGATTGAGACGCAGGCCAAGTTCAAGCCGAAAATCTTTCTGCTCGCCGACCAAGGCTTCAATAGCTATTCGACGCTGATCGAGACGCGGCGCGACTTGGTCGAGAAGAAGCCGGATTTGGTGCAGCGCTTTGTCGACGCCTCGATCATCGGCTGGGCGAATTACCTCTACGGCGATAACAAAGCCGCCAACGCGCGCATCCGGCGCGACAATCCCGAAATGACCGATGCGTTGATGGTCTACGCGGTCGCCACCATGAAGCAATATGGCATCATCGATTCCGGCGACACCACCAAGCTTGGCATTGGCGCGCTGACCGATGCGCGGATGAAAAGCTTCTTCGACAAGATGGTGGCGGCCGGCGTGGTCAAGGCTTCGGTTCCGTACCGCAACGCCTACGCCACGCAGTTCGTGAACAAGGGCGTCGGCAACGATCTGCGGCCCAAATGAACGAGGCAACCATGCGCGCGATTTTGAGCCTGCTGTTTTGCGTGACGCTGTCGGCTGGCGCGCTGGGGGCCGATCCCTATCCGTCACGGCCGATCAGGCTGCTGGTTCCGTTCCCGCCCGCCGGCATCACCGACCTGTCGGGAAGGATCGTGGCGGAAGCGCTGCGCGCCAAGCTCGGCCAAAACATCGTGATCGAGAACAAGCCCGGCGCCAACGGCATCGTTGGCCTGCGCGAGCTGTTGAAGGCCGATCCTGACGGCTACACGCTGATGGTCGGCAACGTCGGCTCGGTGGTGCTCAATTACGCTATCGACTCCCAGGCGCCGTTCGATCCGCTGAAGGACATGGTGCCGATTGCGAGCACGGCCGAATACGCCACCACCATGGTGGTCAACAAATCCTTGCCGGTGAATTCGCTGCAGGAGTTCATCGCTTACGCCAAGGAGCGGCCGGGCCAGCTCACCTATGGCTCGACCGGCGAGGGCTCGATGGCGAACCTCGTCACCATGCTGCTCATGAAGCAGACCGGCGTGAAGATGGTTCACGCCCCTTACAAGGGTGGGCCGCTCGCGCTGAACGATCTGATCGCGGGCCACATCCAGCTCATCACCGAGGTGTCACCCGTCGTCAACGAGCAGGTGCTGGCCGGCACCATCAAGGGCTTTGCAGTGTCGAGCCCCTATCGGCAGCCGATGCTGCCGAACGTGCCGACCTTTGCGGAGGCCGGCGTGCCCGGCGTGGTCGTCACCGGCTGGCTCGGCATCTATGGGCCGCCGGGACTGCCGAACGACGTGCGCGAGAAACTCGGCGCTGCCATCGTCGAGGTCGTCAAAGATCCGGCCGTGCAAGCGAAGTTGCGCGCCATCGGCTTTGAGCCGACCGGCCAGGGTGTGCGCGAGTTCACGGCGCACCACGCCGCTGAGGTGAAACGCTGGGCCGCGTTTTACACCGAGGTCGGCTTAAGGAAGTAGCGGCGTCGCGCCATTTCCGCCGCGGCATTGCCGTGGGTCGCGCTGCCGTATGCCGGACGCTCAAGTGTCGTAGGATGAAGTCATGAGCGTGAGCCCGGCCAGCCAGGAACCTATCGTCACGCTGCGCGGCGTCGGCAAGACGTTCGGCAGCGGCACCGTCGCGCTCGACCATCTCGATCTCAGCGTGAAGGGCGGCGAATTCCTGGCGGTGCTCGGGCCCTCGGGATGCGGCAAATCCACTGCCCTGCGCATCATGGCGGGCCTCGCCGAGCCATCGCGCGGCACGGTGGCCTGGGCCGGTGGTGACGACGGACGGCGCGCGCACGGCATCGGCTTTGTGTTCCAGGAGCCGACGCTGATGCCCTGGGCCACGGTCGCCGCCAATGTTTATCTGCCGCTCAAGCTCGCCGGCACCGGCTGGGACGCGGCAGCGCCGCGCGTATCGGAAACGCTGGCGCGTGTAGGCTTGAGCGAGTTCGCCAACGCCTACCCGCGCGAGCTATCCGGCGGCATGAAGATGCGGGTGTCGATCGCGCGCGCGCTCGTCACCGCGCCCCGCGTGCTGTTGATGGACGAGCCGTTCGCGGCGCTCGACGAGATCACTCGCTTCAAGCTCAACGACGATTTGCGAACGCTGTGGCGCGAGCTCGGCACCACGATTGTGTTCGTCACTCATTCGGTGTTCGAATCGGTCTATCTCGCGGAGCGCATCGTCGTGATGACGCAGCGGCCTGGCCGCGTCTTCACCGAGCTTGCGATTGATCCGGCCGGGCGCGATGCCGGCTTTCGCACTTCGGCCGAATATGCCTCGCTCTGCCGGATGACGTCTGACGCGCTCAGCCAGGCGATGAACGCGAGGACGGCGGCATGAGCGAGCGCGCAATCCGCATCGCGCTGCCGCTCGCCGTGTTGGCGCTCGGCGTGCTGGCCTGGGACGTGGTGGTGCGCATCAACGAAATGCCGCCCTACATCCTTCCGGGGCCGGAGCTGGTGCTCACAACGCTGATCGACGACTGGCCGGTGCTGTGGAGATCGTTGCTTGCAACGCTCACGACGACGCTCGAAGGCTTCGCACTTGCCATGGCCGGCGGGGTGGGGCTTGCCGTCTTGTTCAATCAGTCGCGCTGGATCGAACTGTCGCTTTATCCCTACGCGATAATCCTGCAGGTCACGCCGGTGGTCGCGATCGCGCCGCTCTTGCTGATCTATCTGTCGCAGGAGGCCGCGGTGCTGGCCTGCGCCTGGATCGTGGCGTTCTTTCCGGTGCTGGCGAATACGACGCTCGGCCTGAAATCGGTCGATCACAATCTCACCGACCTGTTCCGTCTCTACGGTGCGTCGCGCGCGCGAGTGCTGTGGGAGCTGAAGCTTCCGGCGGCGCTGCCGAGCATGCTGGCCGGCATCCGCATCGCTGGCGGGCTGTCGCTGGTCGGCGCGGTGGTGGCCGAGATTGCGGCCGGCGCCTCAGGAGCGGGATCAGGACTTGCCTATCGGATCGCCGAATCCGGATACCGGCTGATGATCCCGCGCATGTTTGCAGGCCTGCTGCTGCTTTCCGTCACCGGTATCGCGATCTTCTTCCTGCTGTCGTGGCTCTCCGACCTCGCGCTGCGCCGGTGGCACGAGAGCGCGGTAACACGCGAAACCTAAAGCATGATCCCGAAAAGTCTGAACTGGTTTTCGGATAAGATCATGCTCAAAGAAGTCAGCCGAACATCAGCCGCACCGCGATGCCAAGCGCCGCGCTGACGGCCACCACTTCGATCAGGCTGCGGTGCAGCCAGAACGCCAGCACACCCGCGATCACCGCAAGCGATGCGGCTTTGAGATCGAGCGCCAGCGGATCGAATGCATACCAGCGCAGAATGCCGATCTGCCGTTCCTGAACCTGGCCGAACAGCACGTGCAGCGCGAACCACACCGAAAGATTGAGGATGACGCCAACCACGGCCGCCGTGATGGCAGCGAGCGCGCCGGACAGCCGCCGATTGGCGCGCAACTGCTCGACGAATGGCGCGCCGGCAAAAATCCACAGCATCGAGGGCGTGAAGGTCACCCAGGTGGTCATCGCGGCTCCAAGGATGCCGGCCACCAGCGGCGAGAACGGCGCGGCGTCGCGGAAGCCGGCGAGGAAACCCACGAACTGCGTGACCAGGATCAGCGGGCCGGGCGTGGTTTCGGCAAGGCCGAGGCCGTCCACCATCTCCCAAGCGGTCATCCAGTGCTGCGTTTCGACCGCTTCCTGGGCCATGTAGGCCAGCAGCGCATAGGCGCCGCCGAAGCTCACCACGGCGAGCTTGGAAAAGAACATGCCGATGCTGACCAGCACGTGGTCGCGGCCAAGCACGAGGGCCGCGATGCCAACCGGCAACCACCAAGCGGCAAGGCCAATGACGCTCGCGGCGATGGCCTGCCGCCAACGGTGCGGCGACGGCGGCACCAGGCCTTGCACGTCATCCTTGATGCCGAGTTGTTGCGGCGATGAACGCGCGACCAGAAAGCCGATGAGCGCGGCCGCGATCACGATCAGCGGGAAGGGCACCACAAAGAAGAAAATGCCGATGAAGGCCGCCAGCGCAAGGCCGCGCAGCACGGAGGTTTTAAGTGCGCGCTTTCCGATGCGAAGGAGCGCTTCAAGCACGATCACCAGCACTGCGGCCTTGATGCCGAACAGCGCGCCATCGATGATCGAGATGCCGCGCCCGAGCGCGTAGAGCAGGCTCAGCGCCAGCATCACGAGTGCGCCCGGAAGCACAAACAGGATGCCGGAGACGAGACCGCCGCGCACACCGTGCAGCAGCCAGCCGATGTAGGTCGCGAGCTTCTGCGCTTCGGGACCCGGCAGCAGCATGCAGAAATTGAGGGCGTGGAGGAAACGCTGCTCCTCAACCCATTTTTTCTCGTCCACCACGATGCGATGCATCATGGCGATCTGGCCTGCCGGGCCGCCGAAGTTGATGCAGCCGATCTTGAGCCAAATCTTGAAGAATTCGGCGAAGGTCGGGCGCGCGAGCGATATCTGCTGGTTGGTCATGCGATCACCCAAAGCTCATCAGCAAGAATAGTCCGGAGGCAAGCAGCAACATCAACACTATTTTGCGGAACGTCGCTTCCTCGATGCGGCCGTAAAGGGCGAATCCGGCCCAGGTCCCGACCGCGAGTGCCGGCAGGCCGATCAGGAAGAGTTGAATGACGTGGCCGCTAATCGATCCGGTCGCCGCCAGCGCCACCGCAGACATCGCGAGCAAGGCGACGGCCGCCGGCTGGAATACGGCGCGCTGTTCGTCTTTGGTCCAGCCGCGCACGCCGCACCAGATCACGACCAGGATTCCTGGAAATCCAGCCATAGCGCCGAGCAAGCCGCCTAGAAAACCCACAATGACATCGGCCAAGGTGCCGGCGCGCACCGGTTTCAGTTCCGGTCGAGCCAGGCTGTAGATCGAATAGAGCACCAGGAACGCCGCGATGCCCATGCGCATGTGGGCCGGATTCGCCCAGCGCAGCACCAAGGCTCCAATGGCCGCCCCGGGCGCGCCGCCGAGCACGAACGGCCAGACCCGGCTCCAGTTCAGCGCATGCCGGACCTTCCAGGCGCCGTAGCCCTGCACGATCATGCCGTAACTGATGGTCAGCGTCGCCGTTTCGAGTGGCGTCAGCACATGCAGCCAAACGGCCGCGGCGATCAGCGCGAAGGCAAATCCCGTGACGCCTGCCACCAATGCCGCAACGAACGTGGCGGCGAGATAGACCAAAAGCTGGACGATTGTGCCATCCATTGCTCGCTCCCGATGCGAGGCGAGCAGCACTTGGATGGCGGGCCATCTGACCGGGAGGCTGCGTATCCCCGTGGGACAAGTATAGCAGTCATCGCTCTCGGCTCAACGTGGGCACAACCCTGCTGTGAGAATTCATCGCTCGCAACACGGCGCGGGCTTCGCTAGTTTCCGCCTCAGGATCCGAGAGCCGCATGTCCAACAAGATCGACCTCAGCGGCCGCAAGGCCGTGGTGACCGGCGGCGCCCAGGGCATCGGGCGCGCGATCGTCGAGCGTTTCCTCGACTCCGGCGCCGCAGTGGCGATCTGGGACCGGGACCGGACACAGGCGCAAAAGACCGCAGGCGAACTCGACAACCGCGGCAAGGTCGCGCCGGTCGCCTGTGACGTCACCGTGCTGGCCGAGGTCGAGCGGGCGCGCGACGCGACGCTAAAGGAATTCGGCCGTATCGACATTCTGGTCAACAACGCCGGCATCGCCGGGCCGAACGTGAAGACCTGGGAGTACGATCCCGCCGCCTGGGCCGAGGTGATGCGCGTCAATCTCGACAGCCAGTTCTTCTGCTGCCGCTCCGTCGTGCCGGGGATGATCGCGCAGAACTACGGCCGCATCGTCAACGTCGCGTCGATCGCCGGCAAGGAGGGCAACCCCAACGCGCCGGCCTATTCGGCGTCGAAGGCGGGCGTGATTGCGCTCACCAAATCGCTCGGCAAGGAGCTTGCGAGCTACGACATCGCGGTGAATTGCGTGACGCCGGCGGCAGCCAAGACCGCGATCTTCGATCAGATGACGCAACAGCACATCGACTACATGCTGTCGAAAATTCCGCGCAACCGCTTCGTCGAAACCGACGAGATCGCGGCGCTGGTCGCGTTCTGCGCGTCCAGCGATTGCTCGTTCACGACCGGCGCTGTGTTCGATATTTCCGGCGGGCGGGCGACGTATTGACCGACCCCGCGCACGAACGGCGGCAACGACTCACCGGCATCGGCCTGATGTGCTGCGCGGTGCTGTGCTTTGCGATCCTCGACGCCATGGCGAAATGGCTCGGCACCCACATCCCGGTCATGCAGGTGGTCGGCATGCGCTACGTCACCGCATTCCTGATCGCGCTGGCGTTTTCCAATCCGATCAATCGTCCCGGTCTGCTCAAATCCGGGCGGCCGTGGCTGCAGTTGCTGCGCTCGATCATGCTGTTCGGCTCGACGATCTTCAATTTCCTGTCGTTCCGCTATCTTCAGCTCGACGAGGCACTGTCGATCCTGTTCTCGACGCCATTCCTCGTTGCAATCTTGGCCGGTCCGATCCTGGGCGAATGGGTGGGGTGGCGGCGCTGGACCGCGATCATGGTGGGTTTTGCTGGCGTGCTGGTGGTGGTCCGCCCGGGTCTTGGCGGCATGCAAGGGGCGGCGTTGCTCTCGTTCTGCAGCGCGCTCTGCTACGCCGGCTACAATATCGTCACCCGGATGCTGTCGAGCGTCGATTCGAGCCAGACCACGCTGTTCTACGCCAACCTGTTCGGCTTTGTGATCATGACGCCGGTGCTGCCCTTCGTGTGGGTTCCACCGTCGCTGCTCGACATGGTGCTGATGGTCGCGTTCGGCTGTTTTGGCGCGGGCGGCCACTTCCTGCTGATCCTGGCCCACCGCAACGCACCGGCCTCGGTGCTGTCGCCGTTCATCTATACCCAGATCGTGTGGGCCACGACGCTCGGCTATCTGGTGTTCGCCAACGTGCCCAACCAATGGACTGTGGCCGGGGCCTGCATTGTGATCGCTTCCGGCCTGTACCTGATCTACCGCGAGCGCAAGGTGACCGGCAGAGTTGCCCCGATCGAGCCCGGTTGACAAAATAGCCCCGTCCCGCCTCATACCGGCGGCCGTTCCTGCCCGTCCGAGGACCCTCATGTCGAAGAAACCCGTCACCAGCACTGCCCTGAACGACGACATCGGGGAGGACAAGCGGCTGGAGCTTTATCGCCTCCAGGTCGTGATCCGGGAGGCCGAACAGCGGGCCTACGACCTGTTCCTGCAAAACCTGGTGAAGGGCACGAGCCATCTTTCGCTCGGCCAGGAGGCTGTGGCGGCCGGATTCGCCGGCGCCATGAAAAAGGGCGATCTGTCGTTTTGCACCTACCGCGGCCATGCCCATACGCTCGCCCGCGGCGTGCCGATCGAGAAGGTGCTGGGCGAACTGATGGGGCGCGACAACGGCCTGATGCGCGGCAAGGGCGGGTCGATGCACCTGACCTCCGAGGAGCACGGCGTGATGGGCTCCTACGCCATCATCGGCGCGCATCTGCCGATCGCCTGCGGGGCGGCATGGCGCGCGCAATACAAGAAGCAGGATGACGTATCGGTGTGCTTCTTCGGTGACGGCACCACCAACATCGGCGCATTCCACGAGGCGTTGAACTTCGCCGCGGTCTGGAAGTTGCCGGTCGTGTTCGTGTGCGAGAACAATCTCTACATGGAATACACGCCGATCGGTGATGTCACGGCGGTGCCATCGCCGGCGGGCGACCGCGCCTCGGCCTACGGGCTCGAAAAGATCGTGATCGACGGCAACGACGCCGACGCGGTCTATCGCGCGGCGCAAACCGCGTACGACAAGGCGCGCAGCGGGAAGGGCCCGTCATTGATCGAGTGCCTGACCTACCGCTACAGCGGCCATTCGCGCGCCGACCCGGCGAAATATCGGCCCGAAGGCGAACTCGAGCGCTGGAAGCAGCGCGACCCGATCAAGATCTACAAAGAGCGGCTCAAGCAGTTCGGCATCAGCGACGATCAGATCGCCAAGATCGACGCCGAGGTGAAGCAAGAAGTCGATGAGGCGACCGAGAAGTGCAAGGCGTCACCGACGCCGCCGTTGGAAATCCTCACCACCGACGTTTATGCCGATGGAGGCTTCGCATGGCGGAACTGACCTATCGCGATGCGGTGATCCGCGGCATCGCCCAGGAAATGCAGCGTGACGAAGATGTCGTGTTCCTGGGTGAGGATGTGGCCAAGGCTGGCGGCGTGTTCAAGGCGACGGTCGGCCTATACGAGAAGTTCGGGCCGCTGCGCGTGCGCGACACGCCGATTTCCGAGCAGGCGATCCTCGGCGCCGCGATGGGCGCCGCCATGACCGGCTTGAAGCCGATCGCAGAGATCATGTTCTCGGATTTCTTCGCGGTCTGCTTCGACTACATCGCCAACGAGTTTCCGAAGAGCCGCTACATGACCAACGGGCAGACCAAGTGCCCGTTGGTGGTGCGCACCGGCAACGGCGCGGGCTCGCGTTTTGGCGCGCAGCACAGCCAGAGCGTCGAGAACTGGTGCATGATGATTCCGGGGCTGAAGGTCGTTGCGCCGTCGAGCCCGGTCGATGTCATCGGGTTGCTGGCGGCCTCCGTGCGCGATCCCGACCCGGTGATCTTCCTCGAACACAAGTCGCTGTACGCCACCAAAGGTGAGGTGCCAGACGGCGAGATTTTGGACAAGCTCGGCACCGCCAAGATTTTGCGGCCGGGCAAGGACGCGACCATCCTGGCGCTTGCCCTGATGGTGCCCCGCGCGCTGGCGGCTGCCGAAAAACTCGCCGCCGAACACGGCATCGACTGCGAAGTGATCGACGTGCGTTCGCTAGTGCCGCTCGACACCCAGACCATCCTCAGCTCGGTCGCCAAGACCCACCGCGCGTTTTCCGTGGAAGAGAATCCGCGGCTGTGCGGCTGGGGCGCCGAGATCATGTCGATCATCGCCGACGAGGCGTTCTACGACCTCGATGGGCCGCTGGTGCGGATCACCACGCCGCACTGTCCGCTGCCGTCGGCGGACATTCTGGAAGACGCCATCCTGCCGAGCGTCGATCGCATCGCCGATCGCGTGCGGAAAACGCTGCAAGCGTAGGAGCTCAACATGGCCGCGTATGACAACCTGCTCGCCAACGTCCCGACCGACCTTTGGATCGGCGGAAAATGGAAAAAATCCTCCGACGGCGCCCGCTTCGATGTGATCGATCCGGCGACCGAGCGGAAGATTGCCGACGTCGCCAGCGCCAGCATCGACGACGCCAAGGCTGCGCTCGACGCCGCGCAGGCCGCATTCGGGCCGTGGGCCGCGAAGAAGCCGCGCGAGCGCGGTGAAATTCTCCGCAAGGCCTACGAGTTGATCATGCGTGATGCCGAGCGGCTCGCAAAGCTCATCACCATCGAGAACGGCAAGGCACTGTCCGACTCGCGCGGCGAGGTGGCCTACGCCGCCGAGTTCTTCCGCTGGTACGCCGAGGAAGGTGTCCGCAATCTCGGCCAGAACGGCATGGCGCCAGCGTCCGGCGCTCGCATGTTCGTGCATCACAAGCCGGCCGGCATCGCCGTGCTGGTGACGCCGTGGAATTTCCCGGCCGCGATGGCGACGCGCAAGATCGGCCCCGCGCTCGCCGCCGGCTGCCCGGTGATCCTCAAGCCGGCGTCGGAGACCCCGCTGACCATGCTGGCCCTGATGCCGATCCTGGAAGAGGCCGGCGTGCCGGCGGGCGTCTGCAACGTCCTGCCGTCGCGCCGCTCCGGCCCGGTGGTCGATGCCATGCTGCACGATCCGCGCGTGCGCGTTGTCTCGTTCACCGGGTCGACCGAGGTCGGACGGAAGCTTCTGCACAGCGCCGCCGACCAGGTGCTCAACACCGCGATGGAATTGGGCGGCAATGCGCCGTTCATCGTGTTCGAGGACGCCGACATCGATGCTGCGATCGACGGCGCGATGATCGCCAAGATGCGCAACATGGGCGAGGCCTGCACGGCGGCGAACCGCTTCTACGTGCATGAGAAGGTGCAGGACGAGTTCACCAAGAAGCTCACCGCCAAGATGGGCGCGCTCAAGATGGGCAACGGCCTCGACGACGGCGTGGCGCTGGGGCCCCTGGTCAACGCCGAAGGCCGCGACAAGGTGGTCGAACTGGTGGACGACGCGGTCAGCAAGGGTGCCAAGATTCTGACCGGCGGCAAGCGGCCTGATGGCACTGGCTATTTCTATCCGGCCACGGTGCTTTCGAACGTGCCTGACAGCGCCAAGATGTTGAACGAGGAAATCTTCGGCCCGGTCGCTTCGCTGCAAACGTTCAAGGACGAGGCCGAGGTGATCAAGCGCGCCAACGACACTGAATACGGCCTCGTCGCCTACCTCTACACCAAGGACCTCGGCCGCGGCATGCGCGTCTCCGAAAAGCTCGATTTCGGCATGATCGGGCTCAATCGCGGGCTCGTCTCCGATCCGGCGGCGCCGTTCGGCGGCATGAAGCAGTCCGGCATCGGCCGCGAAGGTGCGCATGAGGGGCTGAAGGAGTTTCTCGAGACGCAGTACATCGCGACGAACTGGTAGGCGTTTCGGACCGGGGCATTGGATGATCAGGACGTTGTGGGTGACGCTGTTGTCGGCGGCGATCGTGCCGCTCGGCGTTGCCGCCGCGAACGGCCAACAGATGACGCGTGACGAGGTCGCCAAGAGATTGGTCGGTGCATGGCGTTACGTTGGCACCACCATCGACGGCGTCAGCAAGCCGCGCGGCAACAACCCAAAGGGCATGATCTACTACGGTCCGCATGGCGAGATGTCGGTGCAGATCGCGCCCGATGTCGAGCGCAAGAAGGCCGGTGCCGTGATGACGCCGGATGAGGCCAAGGTCGCAGTGACGGACTACATCGCGTATTTCGGCAACTACACGATCGACGAGAAGGCCGGCACGGTGATCCATCACCGGCAGGCCAGCGTGCAGCCCGGCGACGCCGGCGATTTCATCCGCAAGTTCGAATTTGTCGGCGACCGGCTGATCTTGCGGCCGCCAAATTCAAAGCAAGAGATAACCTGGGAACGGATCAAGTGAGCTGCCAATGGATGTCCTGATGCCGCAGCTCGGCGAAACCGTCGCCGAGGGCAAGATCACGAAATGGTTCAAGTCGACCGGCGACGCCGTGAAGCCTGGCGACAACCTGTTCGAGATCGAGACCGACAAGGTGTCCATGGAGGTGCCGTCCATTGCGGCCGGGACGCTGACCGAAATTCGCGTGCGTGAGGGCGAGGTCGTCAAGGTTGGCGCCGTGGTGGCGGTGATCGCGGGTGCTGGTGCCGCGGCGGTATCCGCAGCGAGCGCAGCCGCAAGCCGCGTGCCTCCTGCGCCAGCAGCCAAGGCGCCGCAACAGGTTCCGTTCGTTCCCGCGCAAGCGGGAACCCAGAGCCAAGGGCAGGCGCCGCGCGAAGTTTACACAGGTCCGCTCGATCCATTTTTCGAGGTGCGCACGCCGGCGCGCAACTTCGGTCCGGCGAAAACCCCAGGCGGCACGGTGGTGACGCCGCTCGCCCGCCGGCTTGCGGGCGAAAACAGCATCGATCTGTCGAACCTCAAGGGCTCCGGACCGCGCGGGCGTATCGTTGCGTCGGACGTCGAGGCGGCCATCTCCAAAGGCGGCGGTCGCACTACGCCGATGGCTGCGGGCGCCAGCGCCGCGCAGGTCAAGGCGCTCTACCAGGGCGTCGAGTTCGAGGAGGTGCCGCTCGACGGCATGCGCGCGACCATTGCGCGCCGCCTGGTCGAGGCGAAGCAGACCATCCCGCACTTCTATCTCACCACCGACGTGACGATGGATGCGCTCTTGAAAATCCGCGAAGAGGCCAACGCCGGTGCGCCCGGCAAGGGCGACGCCGTGGCGTACAAGCTCTCGGTCAATGACTTTGTCATCAAGGCGTTGGCTCTGGCGCTGCAGCGCGTCCCCGCCGCCAACGCGGTGTGGGCGAGCGACCGCATCCTGCGCTTCAAGCATTCCGATGTCGGTGTTGCGGTTGCGATCGAAGGCGGGCTGCTGACGCCGGTGATCCGCAACGCCGATGGAAAATCTCTCTCCGCCATCTCGAACGAGATGAAGGACCTCGCCGCGCGCGCCAAGGAGAAGAAGCTCAAGCCTGCCGAATACCAGGGTGGCGCTTCGGCGATCTCCAATCTCGGCATGTATGGCGTGCGCGAGTTCTCGGCTATCATCAATCCGCCGCACGCCACGATCCTCGCGGTCGGCGCGACGCAGCGGCGGCCGGTCGAAGCTGAGGACGGCTCGGTGAAGTTCGTCAGCCAGATGACCGTGACGCTGTCCTGCGATCACCGCGTTGTCGATGGCGCGCTCGGTGCGGAGTTGCTGGCGGCCTTCAAATCGCTAATCGAAAGCCCGGTGCGGATGCTGGTGTAGCGCCGCGCTGGTTCAGGCCCAGGGCAGCACGACGATCCGCCCAACCAGGTCGGGCGAGGTTTCCAGCAGCGTGTGCGCCTCGCCCACTTTGGCGAGCGGGAAGCGCGCCGCGATGCGGGTTCTGATGCGGCCTTCGCCGAACAAATTCAGGACCGTCAGCATGTCATTCATGCGCGCGCCGCGGATGCCGAGCAGGTTCAATTCCAATCGGATGAGATCGGCGGCGGTGAACGGCAGCGGATCGCGACCCTGTTCGCTGGTGATGACCAGCGAGCCGCCGAGCCGCATCACGCTGCCGACGAGTCGCAACAGATCGTGGTTTCCCGTGTAATCGACTGCGTGATCGACGCCTTCGCCGCCAGTGAGCTTGCGCAGCTCGTCGCGGGCGCTTTCGGCGTTGGTCGTGACCACGACGGCGTCGGCGCCGAGCTCGCGAAGTGTCGCGGCCTTGCCGGCGTGGCGGGTGGTTGCGATCACGCGCGCGCCTGCGAGCTTGGCAAGTTGCATTGTCGCCTGACCCATGCCGCCAGAGGCGCCGGTGACTAGCACCGTATTGCCCAGCCGCACGCGCAACCGGTCGCGCACCACGCGGTGCGACGACGAGAACGGCCACAGCGTCACGCCGGCCTGCTCGTAATCGGCGTCA
Organism: Rhodoplanes serenus; assembly: GCA_945893145.1. Lineage (GTDB taxonomy): Bacteria > Pseudomonadota > Alphaproteobacteria > Rhizobiales > Xanthobacteraceae > Z2-YC6860. Next base: position 57,970 of record CAMDDZ010000001.1, read on the forward strand.
GCGGGCAGCGGCAGCCACATGTGCTCGTCGCGCACCAGATATTGCGCATAGGAACCGAACGCCTGATGGCCCGGAATGGCGAGGTTGCGCGACAGATTGCCGAGCCCGCGCGCGAACTCGACGGACTCCACATCCTCCGGATGGGTCACGCCGATCACGCGATCGCCGGGCTTGAAACGCGCGACCATGCGCCCCAGGGCTGTCACTTCGCCTGCAGCCTCGCGCCCCAGTTGCTGCGGCAGCGGAAACGGCGCGCGGCCCGGAATTTGATAACGCACCAGATCGCCGTTGCGGTATTTCACATCCCAGCGCGACACTGAGCCAGCAAGGTTCTTCACCATCACGTCGCGGTCGCCGAGCGGCGGCAGGTCGTACTCGCCGTAGATCAGCTTTTCCGGTCCGCCGTATTCGAACAGGCGAACGGCCTTGGTCTTGGTCGGAATGGTCATGAGCCATCATACCAAGGCGGTGTTACTCCCGCCGCCCTGGAATTGGCAGGCGATTTCCCATAGAAATCGGACCAGGAGAACTTCCATGAATCTCGGCGCTCTGAAGCTCGCGATCATTCTGTTCGGCCTGTCGCTGATCCTGAAGTTCCAGGCCTGGCGGCACCCGGCGTTCCGCGCGCGGCTCAAGGAGCGCAACCTCTCGGCGCAATTCACGGCGCGTGACGAGGAGATCGGCCGCTGGTTCCGGTTCCAGGACGGCCGCGTCACCTCGGGCTCTGGCGTGCTTTCGAAGGCCGACGTGACGGTGGCGTTCAAGAACGCCGCGCTTGGCGCGCACCTGCTGACGCCGCCGATCAACTGGCTTGACCAGATCAATGCGCAGAAGGAATTCGCGCTGACGGTGACCGGCGAGGAAGACCTGACCAACTGGTTCGCCCAGACCGTGATGATGAGCCAGTCGGCCGGGCTGAAGTTCGGCACGAAAATGCCGGACGGCTCGATGCGCTATTGCAATATGGCGAACGGCGGGCCGCTGTTCATCTATGTCAAGGACGGCAAGATCGTCCGCACCACGCCGATCGAATTCGACGACGAGGATGGTTCGTCTTGGACCATCCGCGCGCGCGGCATCGATCTCACGCCGCCGCGCAAGACCACGCTCGCGCCGCATGGGCAGAACTCCAAGGCGATCGTTTATTCGCCCGATCGGCTGCTCTATCCCATGAAGCGCGTCGATTTCGATCCGAACGGCGCGCGCAATCCGCAGAATCGCGGCAAGTCCGGCTATGTGCGCATCTCCTGGGACGAGGCGCTGGCCCTCGTCAGCGGCGAGATCAAACGGCAGAAGCGCACCCATGGGCCGGGCTGCATCGCGGTGTCGCACGGCTCGCACCACACCTGGGGCAACATCGGCTACTACCTCTCGGCGCTGTTTCGTTTCGCCAATGCGGTCGGCATGACGCGCGTGCACCACAATCCCGATTCATGGGAAGGCTGGTACTGGGGCGCGGTGCACCATTGGGGCCACACGCTGCGTGTCGGTCAGTCGGAGACCTACGGCACGGTCGAGGACTGTCTGCAGAACTGCGACATGATCGTGTTCTGGTCTGCCGATCCGGAGACCACCGCGGGCTCCTACGGTTCGCAGGAAGGCACCATCCGCCGCCAATGGCTGAAGAATCCGAAGCTCGGCATCAAGGTCGTTCACGTCGATCCGTATTACAACTCCTCAGCGCAATTCCTGCCCGGCAAGTGGTTTGCGCCGAAGCCCACGACTTCGGTCGCGATGGCAATGGCGATTGCTTACGTCTGGATCAAGGAAGGCCTTTACGACAAAGACTACGTGAAGACGCACACCGTCGGCTTCGATGTGTGGAAGGCCTATTTGGTCGGCGACGAGGATGGCATCGCCAAGACACCGGAGTGGCAGGAGAAGGAAACCGGCGTTCCAGCCAAGGATGTCCGCGCGCTCGCCCGCGAGTGGGGCAAAAAGCGCGTCTATCTCGCACCGGGCGGCTGGGGCAACGGCCACGGCGGCGCCTGCCGCAACCAGACCGGCATCCAGTGGGCGCGCGTGATGGTGTGCCTCTCGGCCATGCAGGGGCTCGGCAAGCCGGGCTGCAACATGGGCCATCTGCAATGGGGCTGCCCGGTCGATTTCAATTTCTATTTCCCCGGTTACTCCGAAGGCGGCATGTCCGGCGATCTGGAAAACACCGCGATGCCGGTCGCGCTCTATCAGCGCATGCCGCAGCTGCCGACCATGAACTCCAATGCTCAGCAGATCCCGCGCATCTGGCTGCCCGAGGCGATCTACGACGGCAAGGCGGAGGGCTACCGCTGGGTCGGCAAGTCCATCGAGCATCAGTTCGGCAAGTTCGCCTATCCGGCGCCGGGCGCCTCGCCGGTACACATGCTCTACAAGTATGGCGGCTCGATCCTCGGCACGATGAACAACACCAACCGCCATGTGCGGATGTATCAGTCCGAGCAGCTCGAGTTCGTGGTCAACCAGTCGATCTGGTTCGAGGGCGAGGCGAAATTCGCCGACGTCATCCTGCCGGCCTGCACCAATTTCGAGCGCGTGGACATTTCGGAATGGGCCGGCCTTGGCGGTTATGGACACCACGGCCAGCAGCAGCTCAACCACCGCGTCATCATCCTGCAAAGCAAGGCGGTCGAGCCGTTGGGTGAATCGAAATCCGACTTCTGGATCTTCAACGAGATTTGCAAGAAGCTTGGGCTGGCGAACTATTTCTCCGAAGGCATCAACGAGATCGATTGGGTCAAGCGCTCCTATCTCGCCTCCGACCTGCCGAAGGTGATCTCGTGGCGGAAGCTCCTCAAGAAGGGCTACTACGTGGTGCCGGCCGAAAAGGAAAAATTGCGCGCGCCGGTGTCGTTCCGCTGGTTCTGGGAGAACCGCAAGAAGGACGTGCCGGAGGCGCAGCCGCTGCCGTCCGATTATTCGAACGAATATCTGAAGGGCCTGCAGACGCAATCGGGCAAGCTCGAGTTCGAATGCAACAGCCTCAAGCGCTTCAAGGATCCGGAGCGGCCGCCGGTGGTCAAATACGAGCCGTCGTGGGAGGGCCCGCATTCATCGGAGTACGGCCGTTATCCGCTGCAACTGCTGACACCGCACTCGAAATACAGCTTCCACACCCAGGGCGACGGCAAGAGTTCGTTCCTCAACAACATTCCGGATCATCGGGTGAAGGTCGATGGCTGGTACTACTGGATTGTGCGGTTGAACGCGCAGGACGCGGCCGAGCGCGGTATCAAGAAGCACGACCTGGTGAAGGTCTATAACGACCGCGGCGCGGTGATCTGTGCGGCACTGCCGACGCAGCGGCTGCCGCGCGGCGTTTGCCACGGCTACGAATCGTCGGCGGTCTATGCGCCGATGGGTGAACCCGGCCGGTCGGTCGACCGCGGCGGGTGTTTGAATCTGCTGACGCCGCACAAGACGCAGACCAAGACGACGCATTCGCTCGCCGGCAGCCAGTCGCTGGTGCAGGTCGAGGTTTGGGATCGCTGCGTCGAGCATGTGTCGGAGACGTTCGCGGCGGTCGACCGCGACAAAGAGATCAAGCGCACGCTGCGCGAGGCCGACCTCGTGCCGGCGAAATAAGAACAAAGCGTATTCAGTCATGAAAAAATGGAATCTCATCATCGACGTGGCGGAGTGCACGAACTGCCAGCTTTGTGCGCTCTCGGCTATGGACGAATACGTCGGCAACGAATGGCCGGGTGTGGCCGCGCCGATGCCGCGTCATGGCCACCACTGGGTCAACATTCTGCAGAAGGAGCGCGGGCAGGTCACTGGCCAGTCGCCGATGATCGACATCGCCTACGTGCCGACGCTGTGTAATCACTGCGACGACGCGCCCTGCATGAAAGCGGACAAGTCCGGCGCGATCACCAAGCGCGACGACGGCATCGTCATCATCGATCCGCAGAAGGCCAAGGGCAGAAAGGATTTGGTTGGCGCCTGCCCTTATGGCCACATCTGGTGGAACGACGAATTACAGTTGCCCCAGGCCTGGCCGTTCGACGCGCACTTGATTGATCAGGGCTGGGACAAGACGCGTGGCCATCAGGCTTGCCCGACCGGCGCGATGCTGGCCGTGAAGGTCGAAGACGACGAGATGGCGCGCGTTGCGCGCGAGCAGGAGCTCGAGGTGTTGAAGCCTGAGCTTGGTTCGAAGCCGCGGGTCTATTACCGCAACCTCTGGCGCTACTCGAAGTGCTTCATCGGCGGCAGTGTGGCGGCGGAGACCGGCGGCGCGGTCGATTGTGTCGAGGGCGCGACGGTACGCCTGATGAAGGACGGCACGGCGGTCGCCACCGCCACCACCGACAATTACGGCGACTTCAAATTCGACCGGCTTGATGAGGGCTCCGGCCGCTATATTGTTGAAATCTCAGGGCTTGGCCGGAAAAAGTCGGTCGAAGCCGAGCTCGGGGTGAGCCTCAACCTTGGCGAAATCCGGCTGTAACCGCGCTTTAGGCTCCTTGCGCCAAAATGGAACCCGCTCTACCTTTGGATGCAACGGGCCGCCGCCCTCGTGCGTTAAGGCTCGCAGGAATGACTTGGAGAGGACACGCCATGGCCTGGACGACCCCGACGCTCGTCGAGATTTGCATCGGCCTCGAGATCAACGGCTATCTGCCCGCCGAATTCTGATCTCGTTTTCTGTTTCCCGCTAGATGGGGTTGACCGCCATCGTGCTCGGTGCGGCGGCGGGTGGCGGCTTTCCGCAATGGAATTGTAACTGCGATATATGCCGGCTCGCCTGGGCCGGCGATCCGCGAGTGCGTCCGCGCACGCAGGCGAGCCTCGCGGTGTCCGGCGACGGCCGGCGCTGGACCTTGCTCAACGCCTCGCCCGATCTGCGTGCGCAGGTACAAGCGACGCCAGCCCTGCAGCCGCGTGGCGGCACGCGCGGCAGTCCCATCGAAGCCGTGGTGCTGACCGGCGGCGAAATTGACCAGACCGCGGGACTGCTGAGCCTGCGCGAACGTTCGCCCTTCACGCTGATCGCTACGGCCGCGACACTTGCGGCCGTAGCCGGCAATCCGATGTTCGGCGCGCTGGCCTCCGACATGGTGGCGCGCCGTGCTATCACGCCAGGTGAGAAATTCGCGTTGGGTGGCAATCTGCAAGCCGAACTGTTCATGGTGCCGGGCAAGGTGCCGCTTTATCTCGAAGGCGAGAATCCCGACACCGCCGAGGAAAGCGCCGCCAATGTCGGCGTCGAGATTTCCGATGGCAGGGCGCGGCTCACCTATGTGCCGGGCGCGGCCGCGATGACGCCGGCGCTCAAGGCGCGGCTTGCCCGCGCCGACGCGATCCTGTTCGACGGCACGCTTTACACCGACGACGAGATGATCCGCAGCGGCACTGGTTCGAAAACCGGCCGCCGCATGGGACATATGCCGATCGAGGGAGCGGACGGCTCGCTCGCGGCGCTGGCCGACGTCAACGCGCGCCGCATTTTCGTGCATATCAACAACACCAACCCGATCCTGGTGGACGGCTCGCCCGAGCGTGCGCGCGTGAACGCCGCCGGATGGGAGGTGGCGGAGGACGGCATGGAGATCGTGTTGTGACAATGCTGTCGCCCCAGGAACTGGAAGCGGCGCTGCGGGACATCGGTGCGCGGCGCTATCACCGGCTGCATCCGTTCCACAAGCTGCTGCATGGCGGCCAATGCACCAAGGGTCAGGTGCAGGCCTGGGCGCTCAACCGCTACTACTATCAGGCGATGATCCCGATCAAGGACGCGAGCCTGATCGCGCGCTGCGACGATTCTGCCATCCGCCGCGAATGGCGCTCGCGTCTGGTCGATCACGATGGCGAGCGGCCCGATGATGGCGGCATCGCGCGCTGGCTCAAGCTGACCGACGGGCTTGGCCTCGACCGCGACTATGTGACGTCGTTGCGCGGGTTGCTGCCGGCCACGCGGTTTGCGGTCGATGCCTATGTGCGCTTCGTGCGCGAGAAGACGCTGCTCGAAGCTATCGCGTCGTCGCTCACCGAGATGTTCTCGCCGCAGATCATCACCGAGCGGATGGATGGCATGCTGGCGAGCTATCCGTTCGTGACGCGCGAGACGCTTTCGTATTTCGACAAGCGCCCGCCACAGGCCGCGCGCGATGCGGATTTTGCGCTGGACTACTGCAAGGCCAAGGCGCACACGCTCGAGCTGCAGCAGCAGGTGCTGGCGGCGCTTGAATTCAAGTGTTCGGTGCTGTGGGCGATGTGTGACGCGCTGCAGCACGCCTACGTCGATCCCAAAGAAACACCGCCCGGCGCTTTCACGCCGGGCGGCTGAGGTGTTTTTGCGCGAGGCGTGCAGCTACTTCGCCGCTTCCACCTGGCGCACGATCGGCCACCACAGCTTCTCTTCGCTGCGCATGAACTCGCCGGTTTGCGCCGGCGTGAGATCGCGCGAATAGGTGCCGAGCGTTTGGAACCGCTCGATCACGTCCGGCATGGCGACGACCTTGCGCAAGTCGGCGTTGAGTTTCTGGACGATCGCGTCGGGCACCCCGGCCGGCGCCATCAGCACGATCCAGCCGCTCGACACCACGCCAGGCACGGTTTCATTCACGGCCGGCAGGTTCGGCAGATTGGGCAGCCGCTTCTGCGACGCCACGCCGAGCGCCCGGATGCCATTGTTTTGCAGGCCAGGGGCCAGCGCTGCGAGACCCTCGAACATCATGGGGATGCGCCCCGCAATGACATCGTTGAGCGACACCGCAGCGCCCGCGGCGTGGACGAATGAAATATTCGCCTTGGATTTTTCGCGGAACAATTCGCCGGTCAGATGCGACTGGCCGCCGCGGTTGGTGGCGCCGAACAGCATGCCGCCCTGGGTTCGGTTGGCGAGCGCGATCAGTTCCGCGATGCTGTTGGCCGGAACGTCCTTGTTGACCGCAACCGCGATCGGCTGCTCGCCGACCATGCCGACGGGCACGAATGCGGTTTGCAGATCGACCGGCATCTTGCCCTGCTGCTGCACCGGCAGCACGGTCCAGGTCGAGGCCTGGGTCATGTAGAGCGTGTAGCCGTCCTTCTCGATGTTGCTCGCGGAAGCGGCCTGCACGGCAATCAGCCCGCCGGCGCCCGGCCGGTTCAGCACCACGATCTGCTGGCCCCAGAGCTGCGTCAGCTTGTCAGCGACCAGCCGCGTGACCACGTCGGGGCTGTTGCCGGCGGCCGCCGGCGTGATGAAGGTCACGGGCTTGCTCGGGTACGTCTGCGCCTGCGCGGGCAGAGCCGCCACCAATGCCGCAACGCATCCAAGCCACCAACGATGCAACCTCATTGCCGTCTCCGTTTTGTTTTCGCCGTTTCGCTCCCGCATTTGTCGTATAACACGCCTGCGTGTTGCGCAAACTGCGGCATGGAGCGCGTGTGACCGAGGCAAATGCGATAGCGCCGGACGCCAAGCCACGGCTGCCGCGCGGCGTGCGGCTGACGCACAGTGAGGCGCAGGGCGGCTGGGTGCTGCTCGCACCGGAGCGCATCTTCAAGGCCGACGCCATCGCGCACGAGATTCTCAAGCGCTGCACCGGTGAGGTGACGTTCCAGGCGATCGTCGATGATCTCGCAGCCACCTTCAATGCGCCGCGCGAGCGTATCTCTGCCGACGTGACCGCGCTGCTGCACGGGCTCGCCGACAAGAAGCTTTTGGAACTCTGAAGTGGCCGAGAATGGCTCCGTCGCGACGCACAAGCCGCTTGGCCTCTTGGCCGAGCTGACGCACCGCTGCCCGCTCGGCTGTCCCTATTGCTCCAATCCGCTTGCGCTCGAGAAGCGCGAGGACGAACTCGACACCGCCACCTGGGCGCGCGTGTTCGGCGAGGCCGCTGCGCTCGGCGTGTTGCAATGCCATCTCTCGGGCGGCGAGCCTGCGGCGCGCCGCGATCTGCCGGAGATCGTCGCGTCGGCGCGCGAGGCAGGCCTCTACACCAACCTGATCACCTCGGGCGTCGGCGTCACGACACGCACCATTCGCGACCTGTGGGAGGCGGGCCTCGACCATGTGCAGATCTCGATTCAGGACAGCGATGCGGTTTCTTCCGATCGCATCGCGGGCTATCGCGGCGCCTTCGCACGAAAGTGCGCATTGGCGGCCGAGGTCAAACGGCTCGGTCTGCCGCTGACCGTCAATCTCGTCATTCATCGCGCCAACATCGAGCGCATCGGCGCGATGGTCGATCTCGCGTTGAGCTTGCAAGCAACGCGAGTCGAGATTGCACATGTGCAATATTACGGCTGGGCGCTGAAGAACCGCGCCGCGCTGATGCCGACCCGTGAGCAGGTCGCGCGCGCGACCACCGAGGTCGAGGCGCTGCGCCAGCGACACCACGGCAAGATCGTGATCGATGCGGTCGTGCCGGACTATCATGCGCGCTATCCAAAGCCCTGCGTCGGCGGCTGGGGACGGCGTTCGCTCAACGTCACGCCGTCCGGCAAGGTGTTGCCGTGCCACGCGGCCGAATCCATTCCGGGTCTCGAATTCTGGAACGTGCGTGATCATTCGCTGGCCGACATCTGGATCGGCTCGCCCGCCTTCAACGCTTTCCGAGGCACAGATTTTCTCCCCGAACCATGCGCAAGTTGCGAGCGGCGGGAGGCCGATTTCGGCGGCTGCCGCTGCCAGGCCTTTGCGTTGACCGGCGACGCGCGCGCGACCGACCCGGTCTGCCACCTGTCGCCCCGGCACGACCTGGTGACGGAGCTTGCCGCGGTGCAAACAGACGAGCCATATCAATACCGGCGCTAACGCGCTTGTGTTTGCACCCCCATTGCGTGCAGGCGGACAGATATCGGAAAATGGTTGCAAGGGGCCCTGCCGGTTGCAGCTTGTCCTTACGCCATCGGCACGACAAGGCCTCCATCTAGGGAGGAACCACATGACTCGTGAACTGACGCGCCGCGGCGGGCTTCTGCTTGCCGGCGCCATCGGCTGTCTGGCGTTCGTGTCCTCGGCTGTTGCTCAGCCGGGCTTCAGCACCCTCGACAAGACCAATGTCAACGCCAGCCGGCAGGACGCCAACCTCAAGCCGCATGCGACGCCGCCGACCGTTACGACGGTCGATAAGTTGCCGCTCGACAAGATCAAGCTGCCTGCGGGCTTCAAGGCCGAGGTCTATTCGAGCGGACACCCCGGCGCCCGCACCATGGTGATGGGCAACAAGGGCACGATCTTCATGGGTACGCGGTTGATCGGTCGCGTCTATGCGATCACCGCGCAGAAAGAGGTCAAGATCATTGCCCAGGGTCTGACCCAGCCCAATGGTCTGGCGTTCAAGGATGGCGCGCTCTACGTCTTCGCCATCAACAAGGTGTTCCGCTACGACAACATCGAGGACAAGCTGGACAATCCTGGCACGCCGGTCGAGCTGACCGAGAAGTTCAACCTGCCCGACACGATCCACCACAATTGGAAGTACGTCGACTTCGGTCCCGATGGTAAGCTCTATGTGCAGGTCGGGTCGAACTGCAACGTCTGCGAGGTCAACCCCGGCACGCACGGGCAAATCCGCCGCTACAACGCCGACGGCTCCAACATGGAGATCGTCGCGCGCGGCGTCCGCAACACAGTGGGCTTTCATTGGCATCCGGTGACCCAAGAGCTCTGGTTCACTGACAACGGCCGCGACTGGGCCGGCAATGCCGGACCCGAGGACGAGTTGAACGTCATCGTCAAAGGCAATGAGGGAGCGTTCTTCGGCTTCCCATATTGCCATGCAATGGGCATCCCGGATCCGGACGTCAAGAAGCCGAACCCCTGCGCCGGCGTGACGTTGCCGGCGGCGCTGACCGGGCCACATTCGGCTGGCCTCGGCATCAAGTTCTACACCGGGAACATGTTCCCGGCGTCGTACAAGAACGTCGCCTTCATCGCCCGGCGCGGCTCCTGGAACCGCGAACAGAAGTTCGGTTATGACGTGGTGATTGCACGGACCAACGGAGCCACGGCGAAAATCGAGCCGTTCCTCACTGGCTTCCTCGACGAGAAGGCCAACACATTCCACGGGCGGCCGACCTACGTGTTGCAGATGCCGGATGGTGCGCTGCTGGTCTCAGACGAGCAGAACGGCGCAATCTATCGCATCAGCTACGACGCGAAGACCGTAAAGCGGTAACTCTGGCGTGCTGCACGTCGCAATGCAGTGGTGGCGGCCGCTGGCCCTTGGGCTTGCGGCCGTCGCGCTTTCCGCAGGCTGCGGCCTCGCGCAGACCATGACGTTCGCCGAGCGGGTGACGATGTGCAGCGCCTGCCACGGCGAGGATGGCAATTCGAAGCTCGAGAACATTCCTTCGCTGGCCGGCCAGCCGGCGTTTTTTGTTTTGAACCAGCTGTTCCTGATGCGCGAAGGCGTGCGCAAAGTCGAGACGATGGCGCCCATCGTCAAAGATCTGAAGGACGGGGACCTCGACGCGCTGTCGAAGCATTTTGCAGGCCTCGCACCCAAGCGCAGCGACGAGAAGATCGACCCGGTGCTTGCCAAGCGCGGCGAGGAGATCGCCACGGCACGGCGCTGCGTCTCCTGCCACGCTCCCAATCTTGTCGGCGCCGATCAAATTCCGCGAATCGCCAAACAGCGCATCGATTTCATGATCAAGTCGATGAAGGCCTATCGCGACAACCCGCCGCCCGGCGCCGACACCGCGATGAGCGCCAATGTGATCGGCGCCAGCGACGCCGATCTCGTGGCGCTCGCCCATTACGCGGCGTCGAAGTAGCACAATGGGATGGCGCGGCTCGTAACGTTTTCTGCGCCGGTCCCTTCGGTCGCGCGGCTATTCAACGACGCGCTCCCTCGGCGGCGCGGCTAATCCCAAAACGCAAACGTCCGCGTCTCGATGCTCTCGCGCGGCGGCGCGTTCGGCGGCGTGTTGGGATCGTCGAAGGCCGAGTGGGCGGTGAAGCGCGTCGCCACGTTGGGGTCGCTGTCGAACACCTTGAACACCATCGCCTCGTGGCGCTCCATCTTCGGGAACCAGAACCAGACGTGCTCCGGGTTATAGGCGATGTGATAGACCTCGCCGGTGCGGTATTTGTAGCGGCGCTGCACCAGGATGAAGCCCTTCTCCGGAATGGTGCGGCCGTCGCAAATGCCGAGCGGATCGATCATCACGGTGCCGCGGATTGGCCGCCAGACCTGGATGATGGCCCAGCGCTTCTTGAGACGGCGCTCCGCTTCTTCGGGGCCTACGATCTCGCGCAGCCGGTTCGGCGCCGAAGCTTCGGTGTAGTCGTTGTGCACGCCCTTCACGGGCGGCCGGGCGCCGGTGCTCTGCTGGACCTTCTCGTCGCCAACCCGGATGGTGTGGTCGAACACCACCACCTTGGAGGCGCCCGAGTGCTTCCTGATCAGCGCTTCGACCTCGGGATCGTAGACGCTCTTGCGCTCGGCCTCACTGGTGAAATCCTTCACCTTGGTGTGGTGATCGGTGAACACGAAGCCGTGGGTGTCCAGCCGGAACGTATCGCGCAGCGGCCGGCCGTTGCGGATCGCGACCTCGTGTTCCTGGTAGGTCGGCGAGATTTCCTTGTCCGCCATTTCGGGCCAGTCGATGTAGCGCACCGGCGGGATGCCGGTATCGACGATGTAGTTCATCTTGGCGCGGATCGTGTCGGTGGCCGGCCGTTCGGGAACAAGCTGCATGGCGGTGCTCCTAAAAGGCTCAGCCTATCATATGGGATTTCGGCCGCGGCCGGTAAGGCATGGGGGCCAATTGGGTGCCATGCCGGGACGCCCGCATATCAAGGGCCGTTATCGAAACCATGAAGGGCGATGATCGGAAACCGCTTAGGCGCTCGGCTCGCCTGCTTCGGCCTCGGCAAGTTTCGCCCGCCAGTCCTTGCGATGGAGCACGAAGGAGATCGCCGACATCGCAAGCAGCACGACACTCACGGCGACCAGGCCCAGCGCGATCGGCCGTTGCAGGAAGATCAGATAATCGCCGTTCGACATGATCAGCGATTGCCGCAGACTCTGCTCGAAGATCGGCGCAATCACAAGGCCCAGCACCAGCGGCGCCGGATCGAAGCCGAACTTGCGCAATCCATAGCCTAGGATGCCCATGATCAGCATGATCCAGACGTCCACGATCGAGTGGCTCACCTCATACACGCCAATGATGCAGAACATGATGATGAGTGGATAAAGGTAGGCGTAGGGGATGCGCAGCACCGTGACGAACAGGCCGACCAGCGGCAGGTTGAGCAGTAGCAGCATCAGATTGCCGACGTACATCGAGGCGACGAAGCCCCAGAACACCTGGGGATGCTCGCTGATGAGCTGCGGGCCCGCAGCGACGCCATGCACCATCAAGGCGCCGATCAGCACCGCAGTGATCGGCCCGGTCGGGATGCCGAGCGCCAGCATCGGCACAAAGGCGCCGGTCGAGGCGGCGTTGTTGGCCGATTCCGGCCCGGCCACGCCCGCGACCGCGCCCTTGCCGAATTCTTCGGGGCGCCGGGAGACCTTCTTCTCCAGCGCGTAGGACAGGAAGCTTGAAATGATGTGCGCCGAGCCGGGAATGATGCCGATGATGAAGCCCAGCACCGAGCCGCGGGCGATCGGCATCACCGACTGCCGCCACTCCTCGCGGTTCGGCAGAAGCTCGCGGAGCTTCGGGCTGATCACCTCGGCGGTGACATTCTTGGATGGTGTGGAGAGGATTTCGCCGAGTCCGAACAGTCCGACCGCGACCGGCACGATGCCGATGCCGTCGCCCAATTCGGGGAGGTCGAAGCTGTAGCGGAAATGCCCCGTCATGTTGTCGATGCCGATCATGCCGAGCATCAGGCCGAGGCAGGCCATCAGCAGCGTACGCATGAGCGAGGTCGAGGACATGTAGGCGAGGAAGATGAGGCCGAGCACCAGCAGCGCGGTGTATTCTGGCGGGCCGAAGCTGAGCGCCAGCGACGCGAGCGGCGGCGCCAGCACGGTCAGCAGCACGAGGCCGAAGGTGCCGGCGATGAAGGAGCCGACCGCGGCGATGCACAGCGCAGCGCCCGCGCGGCCCTTTTTCGCCATGGCGCCGCCGTCGATGCAGGTCATCACCGACGACGCTTCGCCCGGAATGCGCATCAGGATCGCGGTGGTCGAGCCGCCGTATTGCGAGCCGTAATAGATGCCGGCCAGCATAATGACGGCTTGCGTTGCATTCATTCCGAAGGTGATTGGCAACAGGATGCTGATGCCCGACAACGGGCCGATGCCCGGCAGAACGCCAACCAGCGTGCCGACCAGGCAGCCGACGAAGGCGTACCAGAGCATGCCCGGCTGCAACGCGACCGAAAAGCCGAGCCACAGCGATTGCAGGGTCGATTCCACGGAACCTAAATCCTAGAAGCCAAATGGGCCGATCGGCAGCGGCGCTTTGAGGGCCTTGGCGAACAAGCCGAATGCCAAGACCACTAGCACGCCACTGTAGATCGCGGCGCGCCAAACGCTGCGGCGTTCGATGATCAGCAGAAGCCCCAGCACCAATGCGATCATCACGGTGATGAAGCCGATCCGCTCGTAAAGAGCAATCGCGGCGGCGGTGATTGCCACGACCGGAAGGGCGTGGCGCAGATCGGACCAGTCAATGGCGGCGAGCGGCCCGCTCTCATGGGCGCGCAACGCGAGCGCAGCGCCGAGGACGATCATCAGGACTGCCACGATCCGTGGCAGGAAGCCCGCGCCCGGCATCGACAGACGGCCCATCGGCAGGTCGCCGGAGAGCGCCATCACCAACAGCCCGGCGACGATGAAAAACGCTCCGGCTACGTGATCAGCGCGCAGACTCATCGAACCTGTTCCGCCATGCTGGGGCGCAGCTTGGTCATCAGCCCTGACGGCCGATCAATTTCACCGCATCGTCGGTCTTGGCGCCGTCGATGTCCCAAAATTTTTGGAAATCCGGACCATCCAGATAGGCCAGTTCCTGGCCCGCATTGGTCAGCGTGGTGGTGAATTGATCGGAGTGCGCGGCCTTGTCGATGGCGGCGCGCAAGATGGTCACAATCGGGACGGGTGTGCCCTTGGGCGCGAACATGCCGACCCAAAGGTAATATTCGACGTTGTGGCCGAGCTCCTTGAGCGTCGGCACGTCGGGCAGCACCTTCGAGCGGGTGGCGCCGAAGGTCGCGAGCGGCCTGAGCTTGCCGGACTTGACGTGCGGTAGCGTCGCCGAGACCGATTGCGTGGTGACCTGCGCATTATTGCCGAGGATCGCGGTGATGGCGGGGCCGCCGCCGTTGGTCGGCAGGTGGCGCAGGCCGAGCGGACCGGTCACCTTCTCGAGATAGGCGAGCGGCAGGTGACTCGCGCCGTAGAGCCCTCCAGAGCTGAACACCAATGTGTCCTTGTGCGCCTTGGCGTGGTCAATGAATTCCTTCAGCGTCTTCCAGGGCTGCTGGTCGTTCACCAGTAGAAGCATCGGGTCGGCGACCAGCCGCGCCAGCGGAATGAAATCGGCGCGTGTGGTCTTAGCCGGCCGTCCGAACAGCTTGTCGACCTCAGCGTAGCCGGAAATTCCGGTGTTGTGCGACAGGATCGTGTAGCCGTCGGGCTTTGCCGACGCGACGAACTGCGCGCCAACCTGTCCGGCGGCGCCGGCCTTGGTCTCGACCACCACCGGCTGCTTGAGGATCGGCTCCAGCAGCGTGGCGAGCGGCCGCGTCACGATGTCGTTGACGCCGCCCGGCGGGAAGGCGTTGACGATGGTGACGGGTCGCGAAGGAAAGGCGTCTTGCGCGAGCACCGGTTTCGCCGCGAGCGCGGCGGCGCTGGCGCCGATGAGGAAGCTGCGGCGATCCATATTTCTCTCCATTGTTTTGCGAACGCCGCCGCTAGCCCTCGACGCGGCCGATGGTCCTGACCGCGTCTTCGATCCGTTTGGCGTCGTCGGCCCAGAACTTGGCGAACGCTGCTTGATCGAGATATTCCACGTCCTGGCCGAGGTTGTTCATCGAAGTCTTGAACAGCTCGCTGTGCGCCGCCTTGTCGAGGTTCTGCGCCCAGAACGCAATGACGTTAGCGGGCGTGCCTTTGGGCGCGAACACGCCGACCCACAGGTAATATTCGACGTTGTAGCCAAGCTCTTTCATGGTCGGCACGTCGGGGAGCGCTTTCGAGCGTTGCGCACCGAACAGCGCCAGCGGGCGGAGCTTGCCGGCCTTGATCTGGGCATTCGCGGCCGACACGGACGAGACCAGCACCTGCGAATTGTTGCCCAGCACCGCGGTGAGCGCGGGCCCGCCGCCGTTGGTCGGCAGATGGCGGAGCTTCAGGCCGCCGGCCGCCTTCATGAACAGCGCGGTCGGGATGTGCAGAGCGCCGTAAAGCCCCGACGACGAGAAGATGATCTGGTCGGGCCGCTTCTGGGCATCCTCGACGAATTCCTTTAGCGTCTTGTAGGGCTGCTTGTCGTTGACCAGGAAGACGCAAGGATCGGCGACCAGCCGCGCAATCGGAATGAAATCGGCGCTGGTGAACTTCGGCGTACGGCCGAACAGCCGGTCCACCTCGGCGAAGCCGGAAATCGAAGTGATGTGGATGAGCAGCGTGTAGCCATCCGGCTTGGCGTTGGCGGCGAACTGCGCTCCAACCGCGCCGGCGGCGCCGGCCTTGGTCTCGATAATACAAGGCTGCTTGACCAGCGGCTCCAGCACCGCGGCAAGCGGACGGCCGACCACGTCGGCGGCGCCGCCAGGCGGGAATGGATTGATGAAGGTGATGGGGCGCGACGGATAGGCGTCCTCGGCGAACGAGGGTCGTGTCGCCAGTGCAGCCGCCGCGGCGGCCGATCCGACAACGAAGTTGCGTCTATCCATGCCATCCTCCCGAGGATTCGTGTGGTTTTGGGATTCGTCTGATTTTGTTGGCGGGATGGTAACGAGGGCGCTTTGGCCCGGCAACCTTGCCGGCCGGTCATGCGGTCGCATGGGCTAGTGGAGCGGATTTGACATTCGCTACCCACCCACCCGCGCACCCGTGAAGCGAATGTCAAATCCAAAGCTCCACTAGAACCTAATACTTGCTAGTGGTCCTTTGATTTTAACATTCGCAAAAGTGCCTGCCGAAACGGGATGCGAATGTTAGAATCGGACCACTAGCCGGCTCGCCGTGCGATCTCCTGTGCGAGCCTGGGGAACAATTTCAGCGCGTTGTCGCGCTCGATGCCGCGCCGGGTCGTGGCGTTCCAGCCATCGTAGGCCTCGAACGCCGCGACATGGTCGCTGACGTCCCGCACCGGATCGTTGTTGTGGCGCGAAAACGGAAAATCGCTGCCGAACAGGATTCGCGACGGATCGGCGACCGCCATCAGCGCATCGAGCGGCGCCGGCGCGCAGATTTCGGCCACATCGTAATAGAGCGTGCGCAGTGTGTTCTCGATGGTGCCGCCGATCAGCTTGTCGGCCCGCTTGCGATCCATCTGGCGCAACCGATAGGTCAGGAACGGGATCGTCCCGCCGCCGTGCGGCATGATCCAGCGGATGTTCTGGAATTTTGCGAACGTGCCGTTCCACAGCATGTTGTGGATCGCCCGCGTGGTGTCGAGCACGAGCTCCGTCATGCCGGCCGGATAGGAATAGACCGGCACGTTGGTGGCCTGATTGCGCTGCGGATGAAGAAATACCACCGCCTTGCGGCGGTCGAGCTCGGCGTAAAGCTCGTCCTCCTCGGGCTGTCCCAAATGGCGCGGCCCGGCGTGCGTGAGCAGGCAGATGCCGTCGAGCTTGAGCGTGTCGAGTGCGTATTCGGCTTCGCGGGCCGCCGCCGTGACGTTGGGCAGCGGGAGCAGCGCATAGGCTGCGAATTTGTGGGGCCGCTCGCCGACCATGCGCGCCGAGTCTTCGTTGCATTCGCGCGCAAACCGCACCGCGAAGCCGATGTCGCCGAAATAACAACCGGGCGAGGCGATCGAGTTGACGGCCGCGACGATGCCGTTGCGATCCATCAGCTCGAGCTGTTGCTCGACGCTCCATTCGGCCCACGGGTTTTCGCCGCTGCCCATGATGCCGACGCTGGCGAGCCCGCGCTTGTAGTACTCCGGGATCGGATGCTGGTGGGTGTCGATCAGCGGGCCGTGCGGCATGATAAGATTTTCAATTGGAGCATGATCTTGTCCGAAAACCGGTTCCCACCCCGGATCAAGTCCGGGGCAGGCTTTTTCGGGATCATGCTCTGGTCAATCAATAATCGCGACAGCGCGGGTCCAGCCGCCCGACGCGGCGCGGATCTTCACCGGGAAGCAGCTCACCGTGAAGCCGGTCGACGGCAGCACTTCGAGATTATGCAGCTTCTCGATGTGCGAATAACCGATCTCGCGGCCGACGCGATGGCCCTCCCAGATGATGCTGGCGTCCTTGGTCTTTTCGTAGCGATCCTTGGTGTAGACGAATGGCGCGTCCCAGCTCCAGCCGTCGATGCCGGTGACACGCACACCGCGTTCCAGCAGATAAAGCGTGGCCTCACGGCCCATGCCGCAGCCGGTCGCGACGTAATCGGGACGGCCGTAGGCTTTGCCGGCCGCGGTGTTGACCAGGACGATGTCGAGCGGATTGAGCGTGTGGCCGATGCGTTTGAGTTCGTCCTCGACGTCCCTAGCGGTCGCCACATAGCCGTTCGGGAAATGCCGAAAGTCGAGCTTGACACCCGGGTTGAGGCACCAATCGAGCGGCACCTCGTCGATGGTGATGGCGCGCTGACCGCCGCTCATCTTGCTCGAGTAGTGATAGGGCGCGTCGAGATGGGTGCCGCTATGGGTGGCGAGCGAAATCCATTCGATCGCCCAGCCTTCTCCGTCGGGCAGCTCCTTTTCGGTGAGGCCGGGGAAGAACTTCACCATCTCCGGCGCGGTGTCCCTGTGGGTCTCGTATTTGATCTTGGGCCCGTAGCCGGGCGGGTCGGCGATGACGTCGTTTTCGAGCGGAATGGAAATGTCGATGATTTTGCGGGGCATGTACCTCACTCCACGCTCTCACCACGTCATGCCCGGCCTTGTGCCGGGCATCCACGACTTGCTTAGCATCTAAGACGTGGATGGCCGGGACATAGGCGAGCGAAGCGACGCCGTCCTTTGGACGGCTATGCCCGGCCATGACGTTGTTAGGATGTCGCTAAAACTGCGCCGTCAGTTCGTCGCCGGCTGCAAATCCTTCGCTGACAGCTCCGGCTTGCGGCCCTTGGCCTCGGCGTTGGCGAAATTGAGCTCGATCTTCACGCCGTTCGGATCGAACAGGAAGAGCTGATAAAGCCCCTGGTCGTCGACCTGGCGTTCCTTGAAATCGATATTGTGCTTCTTGAGATGGTCGATCATCTCGTGGAGCCCGGTGGTGCGGAAGCCGATGTGATCGATCACGCCGGTGCCGGTCGAGACCTCGGACTGCTGGCCGACATACTTCTTGCGATTTTCGCTGACGTTCTTGCCGCCGGTGGTGATGTGCAGCACGTCGCGGTCGCCGAGATAAAGCCAATAGACCGGGAATTTGAAATCGGGCGCAGGTCCCACGCGGAAGCCCAGCACCTTGACGTACCAGTCTTTCGTTGCCTCGATATCCTCGGTCTGGAGGAGAAAGTGCTCCATGTGACTTAGGGGCATTGGAAAGCCTCCTTGCTCTGGTCTCGAAGATCGTTCGGCGACAGTCTTAGCAGAGACTGTCCATCAGGGAAACGCGAGGAAAACACATGCCTGCCTATTGGGTTGCACGCTCCAAGATCAACGATCCGGTCGAGTACAAGAAATATACAGACCGGGTACCGGCAATCACCTCCAAGTACGGCGGCAAGGTGCTGGCGCGCGGCGGCCGCTACGAAATCCTCGAAGGGCCGCAAAAATTCCACCGCTTCATCGTGATCGAATTTCCGACCTTCGAGCAGGGCGTGGCCTGCTTCAAATCCGACGAGTACAAACAGGCTGCGGCATTCCGGCGCAACGGCGACGCGGGCGAGGTCGAGACCATCATGGTTGACGGTGGCGACGCAACGCCGCGGTAGCGTGCTTTCGGGCCGGGACTGCGGGCCGGCGGCGAGTGGGCCGGCGGTGGGCGGATTAAGCTTGCGAACCATCTGCCTCTAGCGCGGCGGCTTCGAATCCGCGTAAGATAACGTCAAATCAATCAACACTTGGGAGGATGCACGATGCTTCGCGATCTGAAGCTGAAATTGCTTGCGTTCACTACCGCGGCCGGATTTGCGCTGGCGGCGCCGTTTGCGGTGCCCGCGAACGCGCAGTCGGGCGAGCCGATCAAAATCGGTTTCTCGATGGCACTGACCGGCCCGCTGTCGCCGAACGGCAAGCAGGCGCTGCTCGGCTTGCAAATCTGGGAAGAAGAGGTGAACTCCAAGGGCGGTCTGCTCGGCCGTCCGGTGAAGCTCATCTATTACGATGACCAGAGCCAGTCGGCGCCGGTGCCGGGCATCTACACCAAGCTGCTCGATGTCGACAAAGTCGACCTGATCCTCGGGCCCTACGCCACGGTGCCTGCCGCCGCCGCCATGCCGGTTGCGATGCAAAAGAACAAGATGATGATCATCTTGTTCGGCCTCGGCGTGAACACCGAATTCAAGTACGACAAGTTCTTCGCGATGATCCCGTCCGGTCCCGACACGAAGCCAGCGTTCACCGCCGGCTTCTTCGAGGTCGCAGCGAAGCTCGATCCGAAGCCGCAGACGGTTGCGTTCATCGCCGCCGACCAGGAGTTCTCCAAGAACGCCTGCGATGGCGCCAAGGACAATGCCAAGAAGATCGGCCTGCGGACCGTGTATGACCGCAGCTATCCGCCGAATGCGACCGACTTCACGCCGATCATGCGCGGTGTCGCGGCGGCCAATCCGGACATCGTGGCGGTGTGCTCTTATCCGCTCGACTCGGTCGGCATCGTCAAGGCGACCAACGAGATCGGCTTCAAGCCGAAGATGATCGGCGGCGCCATGGTCGGCTTGCAGGCGACCGGCATCAAGAACCAGCTCGGCGCGCTGCTCAACGGCTGGACCAACTATGAGACGTGGGTGCCCGACAAGAAGATGTTCTATGACGGCACCGAGGCGTTCTTCAAAAAGTACCAGGCGCGCGCCCAGGCGGCGGGCGCCGATCTGCTCGGCTACTATCTCGGCGGCTGGGGCTATGCCTATGCCCAGGTTCTTGAGCAGGCGATTAAGGAAACCAAGAGCCTGAAGGACGACGTGCTCGCGGCCTATATCCACAAGGCCTCGTTCAAGACCATCCACGGCGTCGTCAAGTTCGGTCCGACTGGCGAGTGGGAAAAGTCAGGCATGCTTCAGGTGCAGTACCATAACATCAAGCCGGGCACGCCGACTGTCGAGACTTGGCGTGGCATGGACTATCAGACCGTGCTGACGCCCGCCGAACTCAAGACCGGCGACCTGATCTACCCGTTCGAGAAGGCCAAGTAGCGGGCGCTATTGCCTGCTGCGAGGGCTCGCCCTCGCTGCTATGATAGACGCCGCGCGGATCGTTCCGTGCGGCGTTTTCTTTTGATCAAGGTTGCCGAGGAGCCCATCATGCAGATTACCGGCCTGTTCCATGTCGCGATCAAGACCAACGATCTCGATGCGACCGTCAAGTTCTACACCGATGTGCTCGGCATGACGCTCGCGCACCGCCCGGATTTCGGCTTTCCGGGCGCCTGGATCGCGGGGCCAGACGGCACGCCGATCATCCACATCTACGCCGGCGGACCCGCGCTGGTGGACGGCAAGACGCCCTATGGCACCGGCTCGCTGGATCACGTCAGCCTCACGGTGAAGGGCTGGGACGACTGTCTCGATCGGGTGAAGAAGCTCGGCTACGACTGGCGCGCCGCGATCGTGCCGGGCATGTCGCTCTGGCAGATCTTCGTGCACGATCCGAGCGGCGTCATGATGGAGCTGACCTTCGACGGCAAGGCCGAGGGCCGGCCGACGCCGGACATTGCGCCGGACCGCGTCTATATGGCGGGCCAGCCATTCGGAAAGCCCAAGCAGAAGGCGGCCTGACGTCGGGCGTCATTCCGGGACGGCGCAAAGCGCGCCGGACCCGGAATCCAGCAGCCGGCGCGGCGCATGGGTCTGGATTCCGGGTTCGCGCAATAGCGCGCCCCGGAATGACCGCTGCCTTACAGCCCCAGATAAAACTTCCGGATCAAATCGTTGTTGTTGAGCTCGTCGACGGAGTTGCCCTGGAAGGCAATCTTGCCGTGCACGATGACGTAGCCGCGGTCGGCGATACGCAGCGCCTGCACGAAGTTCTGTTCTGCCATCAGCACCGTCAAACCCAGCCGATCCTTCAATTCCTTGATCTTGTCGATGGTGCGGCTGACCAGGATCGGCGCCAGCCCCACCGACGGCTCGTCCACCAGCAGGATTTTCGGCGCCAGCATCAACGCGCGGCCGAGCGCGAGCATCTGTTGTTCGCCGCCGGACATCGAGCCTGCGAGCTGGCTGCGGCGCTCCGCGAGCCGCGGGAAAGTTTCGAAGCAGGCCGCGAGATTCTGCTTGATCAGCGCACGTGCCGTCGGGCGAAACGCGCCGAGGGCTAAATTTTCCTCGACCGTCAGCTTGGGAAACAGCCGGCGCCCTTCCGGCACCAGCGCAATGCCGAGATCGACGATCTGCTCGGTCGTGAGCGCCGTCAGGTCATGCTGGATGCCGTCGATCGCGGCCATGATCCGCCCGGCGCTCGGCCGCACGATGCCCATGATGCACTTCATCAGCGTCGATTTTCCGTTGCCATTGGTGCCAAGCAAAACCACGGTCTCGCCGGGCTTGGCGTCCATGCTGACGCTCTCCAGCACGCGCACCGCGCCGTAGGCGGCGTCCACGCCTTCGATGGTGAGGCTACTGGCCAAGGTAGGCCCCTATGACGTCGGGATTGTTCACCACGTCGTCGGGCTTGCCGTCGGCGATCTTTTTGCCGGACACCAGCACGACGAGGCGCTGCGAGAAGCTCATCACGGCGCGCATGATGTGCTCGATCAGGATAATCGTGACGCCCCGCTCGTTAAGCTTGATCAGCAGCTCGACGATGTCGGAAACCTCGGATTGCGACAGTCCGGCCATCGCCTCGTCGGCGATCAGGAGCTTGGGCGCGGCCGCCATGGCGCGGGCAAGCTCGAGCTTGCGCATCTCGACCTGCGTGAGGTCGCGCGGGTGCTTGCCGGCTTTGGCGGCCAAGCCGACGAGGCCGGCGAGTTCGTTGCAGCGCGCGTCGATATCGGCCGCGGACATATGAACGCCGCGCCGCGCGGCCGCCGAATAGAGCAGCGGAATACGAAGGTTCTCGGCGACCGTGAGCGTCGTAAATGGCCGCGGCAGCTGGAAGCTGCGCGCCATGCCGCGATGGGTGCGTTCGTGCGCCGCAAGCCCGTTCATTGGATGGCCGTCGAAGATCACGGTGCCGGCCTCGTTCTGCAGCGTGCCGCACATGCAGTTGACGAGCGTCGACTTGCCGGATCCGTTCGGCCCGATCAGGCCTACGCGTTCGCCCGGCTTGACCGTGAGGTTGATGCCATCAAGCGCGACGAAGCCGCCGAAGCGCTTGCAGAGGCCTTGTGTTTCGAGGAGAGCGCTCATGTCGCCGTCCCGGCTTCGCCGACCGGCTGGTAGAGCCGCTGGACGTCCGGCTGCTGGAGGTACCAGATGCCCGCAGCGTCGGCCGCAAGGCCAAGCACGTGCAAGCCGATATTGAAAGAGGACTGATCGAGCCAGAGCGACACGAAGGCAAACGGAATCGAAATCGCCAGCGCAACCGTGGTCAGCAGCGGACTCCATCCCTCGATCTTCGTCAGGCCATAGGCGCAGGCCAGATAGACCAGCGCCAGCACTAGGGCGAAGATGCCGATGCCGACGATCAGGGAGCTCTTGCCGGACATGGCGTCCGACAGGCCGAATACCACACCGCCGAGGCCGACCAGGAAGCAATAGCTCGCAACCGCCAGCACCACGACTGCGCGTGTATCGACGCGGGCCGGAGCCGCCGTACGCAGGAAGTCTCGCACCAGGCCGATGATGCCGCTGGGTGCCATGATGACGAAGCCAATCAGCAGAAGGCCCACGATCAATAGGTTGACCGCCGACGAAATGGTGACGGTCGCGATCTGCTGGATGACGCCGAGCAGCAGCGCCCCGATCAGCGGGCCAGCCCACAGCGTGGTGCCGCCGATCATCGGCATAGCGATCGAATTGACCGCATAGGCCAAGCCGAAGGCCGAGCCCGGCTCAAGGTAGCCGATGTAATAGGGGAACGGCGCCCCGGCCATGCCCATCAGCGCGCCGGAAACGGTGGTGGCGATCAGCTTCAGCCGTAGCGTCGGGACGCCGCAGGCCTCGGCCGCAAGCTCGTCGTCGCGGATGGTGGCAAAGCCGTAGCCCAATCGCGAGCGCTCGATCATCCGCGCGACTACCAGCGCGACGACCGCGAGCACGATCATGGTGATGAAGAGGTAGTGGATGTAGGGGCCGATCAGCGGCACGGTCTGGGCGCGAATGATGTAGGCGCCGCGCGATCCGCCGACGAAATCCCAGTTGATCACCAGCGTCTGTAACACCACGGCGAGCGCGAGCGTGGCGATGGCGAAGAACGCGCCGCGAAGACGCAGCGTGAGATAGCCCATCCCGAAGCCGATGATACCCGCAATGATACCGCCGATGACGATCAGCACCGGGATCGGCAGTGGCAGCAGGAACTTCATCAGCGGGGCGAGGACGTCCGGGGACCATCGGTCGACGCTCATGCCAAGCTTGTGTAGAGCGACCGACGAATAGGCGCCGACGGCGAAGAACGCCGCGGAGCCGAAGTTAACGTAGCCGCAGTAGCCGCCGAGAATGTTCCAGGCCGTGGCCAGCACGATGAACTGGATCACCGTGTAGCCCGCGAAAAACAAGTAGTCGTTGTTGATCAGGCGCGCGACCGCGAAGAGCGCAGCCCCAGCCAATGCCATGATGAGGGCAAACTTGGATGAACTCACGGCGCGCTTCTTTCTTTGCGCGGGAGGCTCGCCGGAAGCTGGTGCCTAGTTTTTGGCATCATGCGCTAGCGCCCCAACAATCCGGCCGGCCGGAACGCCAGCGTCAGCAGTAGGAAGCCGAACGACACCGCAGGCGCCCATGACGGGCCATAGAACGTGGCGGTGATGCTTTCGACGATGCCGAGCAGCATCGCCGCGATCACGGTGCCGGGCAGGCTCTGCAATCCGCCAAGCACGCAGATTGCGAACACGCGGCCGATGTATTCGCGGCCGACCGAAGGCTCGACCGGCTGGATGACAATGAGGAACGCGCCGGCCATCGCCGTGGTGGCGATCGAGATGGCGAACGCAATGCGCTTGATGCGGACCGGATCGGCGGCCATCAGTTGCAGCGCGAGCTGATCCTGCGACACCGCCATGATGGCGCGGCCCGTGAAGGTGCGGGATAGGTAAAGCTGCAGGCCGCCAAGCATGACGAGCGAGATCACGCAGGGCACCAGCATGCGATACGGCAGATCGACAAAACTGAAGTGGAGCGTTTGGTCGATGTAGGCGGCCTGCACGTAACGGTAATCGACGCCGAACACCAGGATCAGCAGGACTTCGGTGACGAACAGGAGCCCGAAGAAAAAGGCGAGCCCGCGCAGCGCATCCTGCCCGCGTTTTTCGAACGAGACATAATAGACCTGATAGACGGCGGCGCCGAGCGCATAGAACACCGGCAGCACCAGCACGCAGGTCAGGATCGGATCGAGGCCGAACGTCTGATTGACGATATAGGCGATGTACGAGCCGAGGATGATGAAGGCGGGATGCGCGATGTTGACGATGTCGAGGATGCCGAAGCTGATCGATACCCCGACTGTGACGGCGGCATAGAAGCCGCCCAGCAGCAGGCCCGAAATGACGGCGTTGATCAGCAACTCATACGGAAAGTCCATAACCCCCCGAACTCCGCTTCTTATGATGGCTTTCCGCCCCGAGCGCGTGGCCGGGAGTTTGCAGGAAGCCTTGCGGCTTGGCTAGACCCTTGCGATTTAGGCCGAATTGGCGGCGCGGCTCGGATCGGGTCGTCGCCTACGCCTTCAAGGCCGGGAGCAGCCGCATCGCATTGCCGCTTTCGATCGCCTGGATGTCGGCGGGTGTCAGCCCACGCTGCCTCAGGTCCTTGACCTGATCGAGCGGGAAGTACGGATAGTCGCTGCCGAAGGTGACCTGCGAGGCGGGTACGAGCTTCAGCAGCGCGGCCATCGTGGGCGCCGAGGTGGCGTTGGCGGTGTCGTAGTGCAGCCGCGCCAGCTCGCCGAAGATTCCCTCCGGTGCAAACTCTTTCAGGTTCGGCCGTTTGCCATAGAACGCGTCGATGCGGCCCGCCATCAGCGGAATGGTGCCGCCGGCGTGGGAGAACAGCCACTTGATGTCGCGGTAGCGGGCGAACGAGCCGGACAGCAGCAGGCTAGTCACCGTGCGGGTGGTGTCATGCGGCACTTCGATCACGGCGCCGAAGGTCGGAATGTTGATCCGCCCGCAGCAGGCCGCGACCAGCGGATGGACATAGATTACAGCCTTGCGGCGGTTGAGTTCTTCGAGGATGGGCTTGTAGGTCGCATCGCCGAGCCACTTGTCGCCGTAGTTGCTCTGCAGGTTGATGCCGTCGGCCTTCAGCGTGTCGAAGACGTATGCGATCTCCTTCAGCGTGACGTCGACGTCCATCATGGAGAGCGGCGCGAACACGCCGAACCGCGTCGGATGGTCGCGGCGCATCTCGGCGGCGAAGTCTTGGCAGATGCGAGCGGTTTTGGCGGCGGACTCCGCACCAGCGTCGAACCAAAGGCCAGGCGTCGATGCGAGCGAAACCACCGCGGTTTGCACGCCGTTCTTGTCGAGCTGTTCGAGCGCTTTCGCCGGCGTCCAGTCGAACACGCCGGGGTAGGGCGGAATCTTGCGCGCGCCTTCCCACTCCTTCTGCATTGCAAGATAAGCGGGGGGATAGAAATGGAAGTGCGTGTCGATCACTTTGGGCGCGGCTTGGCCGAGTACCGCGGGCGCAGGCAGCGTGGCGGCGGCCACTGTGGCGCCGAGCCCGGCGAGGAACTGGCGACGCGACGTCTGGCCGCTGTCGCAATTCAGGCATGTGTGGAACAGCATCATCGTCCTCCCGAGATTTTTTGTTTGTCCCGCAGCTTTGCGCCGCGGGCAGCAACGCGCCGGCTGAACCGGCGCGCAATCAGCGCGACGCCATACGAATTTTGTCCGGAACCGGCAATGGCTTGTTAGGGCTGTCGAGAAACTCGATCGTGTTGAAGATCATGTCCCGATCGCCGAGGTTTTCCAGGTCGTGCACCTTGTATTCGCCCGGCCCGTAGCTCTCGTGCCGCGTCTCGCCCGGCTGGTAATTGTGCTCGACCGTCGAACCATCCATCAGGTGCTGGCGCCCACGTCCGCCGTTCACCGAAGTCCAGAAATAGTTGAGCACATGACGGTGGAAGCCGACGCGCTCGCCAGGCTTGAGGCGGATGATCCAGACCCGGACCTTTTCGGTTTCCGACAGCAGCTCGGTGCCGACGCAGCCATTGTGTTTGCGGCTCTCGTGCTCGAATTCGGCCTTGATCTCCGACGGCCATTCGGTCCGATCGGTCTGAGCGGCCTTCTTGTCCAGCATGGTCAACGCCATGGCGTTTCTCCGGCGGTTGTTGGCACAATATAGAACATGACCGCGGGAAATCCCAAGTCTGCCATCGCCAAGTCTGCCATCGCGAAGCGCGCCATCGTCATCGGCGGTTCCATGAGTGGCCTGTTCGCGGGCCTGCTGCTGCGCCGCGCCGGCTTCGCGGTCGAAATCTACGAGCGGGTGGAGAGCGAGCTTTCAGGCCGCGGCGCCGGCATCGTGGCGCAGCCGAACGTCAAGCGGACGCTGCGCGAGCTCGGCATCGACATCGAGGCGCTGGGCGTCGAAGCGAGCAAGCGCCGCGTGCTCGATAGCGCCGGCAATCTGGTCTGCGAAACGATCGTGCCGCAGACCTACACAGCCTGGGAGCGGCTCTATCGCCTGTTGCGCGATGCCTTCCCGGCGGAGCATTACCATCGCAGCCTAGGCTTGAAGAGTTTCGAGCAGGGCGCGCGCTCGGTCACGGCGCAGTTCAGCGACGGCAGCAGCGTCGAGGCCGATCTCCTGGTCGGCGCCGACGGCATTCGCTCCACGGTACGCCAGCAATTGCTGCCGGCGCTCAATCCGCTCTACGCCGGCTACGTCGCCTGGCGGACCATGCTGGCGGAGAGCGACCTGCCGCCACCGATCCACCGCGAACTGTTCGAGGTGATGACATTCTGCCTGCCGCCAGGCGAGCAGTTCCTCGGCTATCCGGTCGCAGGCCCCGACAATGACCTGCGCCCCGGCCATCGCCGCTACAACACGCTGTGGTACCGGCCGGCCGCAGAGGCGACCGAGTTGCAAAGCCTGCTCACCGATGAGCACGGCGTGACCCATTCGATCTCGATCCCGCCGCCGCTCATCCGCCGGCAAGTGATCGCCGCGATGCAAGCCGCGGCCGAACGGCTGGTGGCGCCGCAGTTCCGGGTGGTGGCGCGGCTGATGAATGAGCCGGTGCTGCAACCGATCTACGATCTGGAGACGCCGCGCATGGCGTTTGGCCGCGTCGCCATCCTCGGCGATGCCGCCTTCGTGGCGCGGCCGCACGTCGGCGCCGGTGTGTCCAAGGCCTGCGACGATGCGTTGGCGCTAGCCGATGCGCTCACCGCACAGGAGGTCGAACCGGCGCTGCGCGCCTTTGAGGCCAAGCGGCTGCCGGTCGGCCGCCGCATCATCGAATACGCTCGGCACCTCGGCGCCTATCTGCAGGCGTCGCAGACCGCCGAGGAGCGTGCCCACGCCGGCCGCTACAGCACCGCGCAGGCGGTGATCGAGGAAACCGCGCTGGTCGACTTCCTCGAAAAGTGACTGGAGTCTGATCCATTTAGATTGAAGCATATCCGGCGTTTCGGAAGTAGTTGGCGCATTCCTGGGGCGTGAAGGCTTGCAGGAGTGCGCCGATGCGTTTCCAGGTGGCCTCGACGGTGCGCTCGGCGGCCTTTCGCAGGAGCGTCTTGAGCTTTGCGAAGACCTGCTCGATCGGATTGAGATCGGGGCTGTAGGGCGGCAGGAAGAAGAGCCTGGCGCCGGCGGCACGAATGGCGCGCCGCACGGCCTTTGCCTTGTGGCTTGCGAGATTGTCGATGATGACGATGTCGCCAGGTCTGAGCGTGGGCACGAGAAGTTGTTCGACGTAGGCCAGGAAGCTCTCGCCGTTGATCGGCCCGTCGATGACGCAGGGAGCCTCGATCCGGTCGCAGCGCAAGGCGGCCAGGAAGGTCAATGTTCGCCAGTGCCCCTGCGGCACCTTGGCCAACAGCTTGCGTCCACACGGCGCCCAGCCGCGCAGGCGCGTCATGTTGGTCTTGGCCCAGGTCTCATCGATGAAGACCAGCCGCGCGGGATCAATCCGGCCTTGATGCACCTTCCAGCGCAAGCGCCTTCGCGCCACGTCGGGGCGATCCTGCTCGGTGGCGAACAGTGTTTTTTTTGAAGCTAAGGCGGGCATCGTGCACGATGCGCCAGACCGATCCGTAGCTCGTCACCACGCCGCGCTCGCCAAGCTCCACCACCAGCGTCCGCAGGGTCAGGTCCGGCACCGCAGCTAGCCGCGCCAGAACCCAGTCGCGTTCGCCTGCCAGCGATCGCGGCTGGTTCCCGCCCATCCGCTTGGCCGCGGCGCTCCCCGTTGTGCGGAACCGTTGCGACCACTTCACCACGCTGGCCACGCTCACCTTGTAGGTGCCGGCAACCTTGCGGCAGCTCTCGCCGGCCGCAACCGCTGCCACAACACGCTCACGAAGATCAAGCGAATAGGCTCGCGGCATGGATGCTGGCCTCCAACCCAGCCAGCATCGTGAATCACAACCAAACCGATTTGGGAATCCCAATTCGATTCAATCCCAATGAATCTGACTCTAAAGCCCGAGCAGCGTCTTGGCGTTGCCGCCACAGATCGCGGACGTTGCGGCCGCATCGAAGCCGGTCGAGACCACGTGTTCGATCGGGTCGAAATCCGCCATGTCGAACGGATAGTCGGTGCCGAGCACCACGTGATCGACGCCAAAGGTCTTCACCAGCGCCTCGAGCTGGACCGGCGTGAACACGACGGTGTCGAACCAGACGTTCTTTTTCAGATAGTGCGTCGGTGGCTTCGGCAGCGCGGCATGCGCGTCGGACCGCGCGCCCCAGGCGTGGTCGATGCGCCCGGAATAGCCGCCGAGATAGCCGCCGCCATGCACGGCGAAGATTTTCAGGTTGGGGTGGCGCTCGAGCACGCCATCGAAAATCAGATAGTGCAGCGCGATGGTGGTGTCGAACGGATTGCCGATCACGTTGTTGAAGTAGAAACGCGTCAGGCGGTCGGCCTGGGTGAAGCCGTTGGGGTGGATCATCACCAGCGCGTTGAGCTCTTCCGCCTTTTTCCAGAACGGCGCGAAGGCGGGATCGGACAATTCCTTGCCGGCCACGTTGGTGAGAATCTCGACGCCCTTGAACTTGAGCTGCTTCATGCAGCGCTCAAGCTCTTTGGCCGCCTCGTTGCCGTCCTGCATCGGCACGCCGCCGAGCGCGGCGAGGCGATCCGGATGCTTGCCGACATATTCGGCGATGCCGTCGTTCAGCGCGCGCGTCGCCTGCACCCCGATTTCAGTTGGCACCGTGTAATAGAGCTGCGGCGGTCCGGGCGAGATGAGCTGCATATCGACGCCCATCTGATCCATCGTCTTGAAGCGCACATCGGTCGGGCGGATGCCCTCGCTGATGTCGTTGGCCTGCTTGGCCATGATCGCCCTGGTTTCTGGCGTCGAGAAATGATCGAGCGGAACGGTGGCGCGGTCGAGATGCGGGGTCGCGATCTCGCCCGCGCGCGGCACTGCCACATGGGCGTGCATGTCGACGGTGATGCTCTTGGGCCGCGTCTCGCGGCCGGGCTTGCCACGCTTGCGCGCCGCCGTCGGCTCGTACTTGTTCCACAGCTCCGCCATTTCCGATTTCCTTTCTAGAACACGCCGAGATGCTGACGCAGATCGACGCCGGCCTGATTGATCTCCGCCGCCGTCGAGACAACCGCCACCTGACCGGTGTTGAGAATCACGATGTCGTCGGCGATATCAAACACCAGCTTGGGATTTTGTTCGACCAGCACGATCGACAGGCCGCTGTCCTTGAGCTTGCGCACCGTCGCCATCACTTCGGCGACGATCTGCGGCGCCAGTCCCTCCGATGGCTCGTCCATCAACAGCACGCGGGGGTTCTGCATCAGCGCGCGGCCGATCGCCAGCATCTGTTGCTCGCCGCCGGACAGATGCGCCGAGATCTGGTTGCGCCGCTCCTCGAGCCGGGGAAACATCTTGAACACCGTCTCCATGGTCCACGGCGCGTGGCGGCTGCCGGGATCGGGAGCGCGGGCCGCGACGATGAGGTTTTCCTGCACCGACAGGCTTCTGAAGACGCGGCGGCCCTGCGGCACCAGGGCTACACCGCGCGCCGCGATCTGTTCCGGCGGCAGGCGCGTCACCGGCGTGCCGAAAACCTCGATGGTGCCTTGTCGCGGCGGCAGCAAACCGACCGTGACGTTCATACAGGTCGACTTGCCGGCGCCATTGCGGCCGAGCAGGCCGAGCAGCCGGCCTTCGCCGAGCGTAAACGACACCTTCTGCAGCACATGACTGTCGCCGTAGAAGGCGTCGACGCCATTCAGGGCCAGCGCGCTAGTGGCCAAGGTAAACCTCCCTGGTGCGCGGATCGGCGACCACTTCGGCGCGGGTGCCCTCGACGATGATTTTGCCGAAATGCAAAAGTGTGATGCGTTCGGCGAAGTCCAAGGCAACGTCCATGTTGTGCTCGATCATCACGATGGTGACGTCCCGCGGGATGGCGCGGATCGTTTCCTGGACGTCGCGCCGCTCATCAATCGACAGCCCCGCATAGGGTTCATCGAGCAGCAGCACCTTCGGTTGCTGCGCCAGCGCCATCGCGATCTCGACGCGGCGGCGTTCGCCGTAGGAGGTCTGCGATAGCGGCCGCTCGGCAATTTGCGCGAGCCCCACCAGTTTGAGCGCGGCGTGGGCGCGGTCGATCAGCTCGGTCTGCCGGTCGATGACGATCAGCGGATTCCATCGCACCTTGGACAGGCCGAGCAGCGCCAGCGTCACGTTCCGCACGATGGTGTCGCGCGCGAACAGCGTGATGATCTGATAGGTGCGCGCCATGCCGAGATGCGCCCGGCGGCGGCTTGGCACCGTGGTGAGCTCCCGGCCGAACAACTGGACCGAGCCGGAATCGGGCGTCAGCTCGCCGGTGATGAGATTGAACAGCGTGGTCTTGCCGGCGCCATTGGGGCCGATGATCAGCCGCCGCTCGCCCGGCTCGACGTTGAGGTTGACGTCGGTGGTGACGTGCAAGCCGCCGAACGCCTTACAGAGCCCAGTGACGGTAAGCGCACTCACGGTTTAGGCTCCGCGCTCTGAGCCAGTACGATGCCGCGGCGCCGGCGAAACGCCCGCAGGCCGCCCCGCCACAGCCGCACCGTGCCGGGGACGAGGCCTTCCGGCATCAGGATGACGATCGCGACAAAGATCGCACCGAGCAGGAAATTCCAGCGCTCGATGTAGCCCGACACCACATTCTTGACGATGACCACCAGCGCCGCGCCGACGATCGGGCCGAGCAGCGTTGCAGGTCCGCCCGCGATCACCATCAGCAGCACTTCGGCGGAGGCGGTCAGCGCCGCGGTCTGCGGGCTGATGAACTGGTTGTAGTAGACGAACAGGATGCCGGCGACGCAGGTCAGCAGCCCCGACAGCAGGCAAGCCCAGAACCGGATCGCCCAGACGTGGTAGCCGAGCGCATTCATGCGGCGCGGCTGGTCGCGCGTGCCTTTGATCGCGGCACCGAACGGCGAGCCGGCGAGGATCGCGCACGCGACCACGGCGATCAGGAAGATGATAAATGTCGTGTAATAGAAAGCCGATGCCGATCCGAGATCGAGCCCGAAGGGCGCCGGCCGGCCATGCAGCGTGATGCCGTTGTCGCCTCCGGTCAGGCTGATCCAGCGGTAGGCCAGACCCCAGATGATCTGGCCGAGCGCCAGCGTGATCATGATGAAGCCGATGCCGGTCGCGCGCAGCGCCAGGAAGGCGAACACCGCGGTCGAAGCGATCCCGACGACCAGCGCCAACAGGATCGCGGCCGAGTGGGGAAACCCGGCCTGCAAGAAGTAGCCGGTGGCGTAGGCCGCGATGCCGAACAGACCGGCATGGCCCAGCGACACCAGGCCGCCGTATCCCACCAGCACGTTCAGGCCGAGCGCGAAGATGGCGTAGAACAGAATTTGGCTCGACACGTTGATGTAGTAGGTGCCGGAGACCCAGAACGGCAAGCTGACGAGCGCCGCGAAGGCCATGGCGAGTGCGACGTTACGGCCGTTCAACTCGGGCTTCATGGCAATTGCCTGCCAAACAAGCCTTGCGGCCGGAAGATCAGCACCAGCAGCATCGGCAGGAACAACACGAAATAGGCAAGCTCGGGCAACAGCGCTTGGCCGAAGTTGTAGATGAAGCCGACGATGATGCTCCCGACAAAAGAGCCGAGCAGACTTCCGGTGCCGCCGAGGATCACGACGACGAGCGCCAGCGGCAGCATGTCCTGGTCGATGCCCGGATAGACCGACAGGATCGGCCCGCCGATGATGCCCGCAAAGGCCGCAAGCGCCGCGCCGAGCGCAAACACGATGGTGAAAAGCTGCGAAACCCGGATGCCGACCACGCGCGCCATGTCGGGATCATCGACGCCGGCGCGGATCATGGCGCCGAGGCGGGTGCGTTCCAGCAGCATCCACAGCCCGATCGCGAACACCACCGCGATCACGATGATGGCGAGCCGGTAGTTCGGAAACGCGACGCTGCCGAGCCGCATGAAACCGCCGAGCCACGGCGGCGTCTCGACATTGATCGGATCGCCGCCCCAAACCATCAGGCACAGGTCGGCGGCAATGAATGAGAGTCCCAGCGTCACCAGCACTTGGGCGAGCGCGTCGCCCGGCAGCCGCCGCAACAGCAGGCGTTCGATCAGCGCGCCGATCATGGCCACGCCGAGAGCTGCAAGGATAGCGGCGACCCAGAAGTTCAGCTTCACGCCGAACACGCCCGTCAGCAGCGTCGCGCCAAAATAGGCGCCCAGCATGAACAGCGACCCGTGCGTCAGGTTCGGAATCCGCATTAAGCCGAAAATCAGCGAGAAGCCAGCCGACAAGAGAAACAGCAAACCTCCGAAGGTCACGCTGTTGACCGTCAGCACCAGCCAGAAGTTCATCGTCGAATTGCCCCGCGCCTGATTGGCCGTGAACGGACGGGCGCTGCCCCCACAGCGCCCGCCGGTTCGATTGCGTTACGGCTTGAGCGGCGGGTTGTCGCGCGAATAGACCGGCTTCGCCAGGAACGCCTTCTCGTCGTAGGTCCAGAACTGGCTGACGTCTTTGTAAACCTTGACGGTCTTGTTCCAGTACTTGAGGCCGTACTTGGCGCCATCGGTGCCGAGCTTGCGGATGTAGAAGTCGCCAATCACGTTGCCGAAGTGATCGAACTTGACCGGCCCGCGCGGCGTGTCGGTCAGGGTGACGGCGCGCAACGCCTTGATCAGCTTCTCCTTGTCGCTGGCATCGCCATTGAGCGATTTGAGGCCGGCTTCGACCACCATGCAATTGAGATAGAGCAGGCCGGCATACTGGCCCGGCACGGTGTCGAAGTTCTTCAGCATGCCGTCGATGAAGCGCTTGTTGCCGTCGGTTTCGAGATCGAGCGTGTAGGGGCAGCAGCTCACAAGGCCGAGCGCCTCGTCGCCGAAGCTTTTGAGCAGAGCGTCGTCGCCGGCGGTCTCGCCTCCCACCACCGGGAATTTGAGGCCGGCCGCCGCGTAGGCCTTCATGAAGCGCAGCGGATTCGAGCCGGCAAAGCCCTGACAGACGCCGTCGCAATCCGAAATCTGCGCGATGTAGGGCGTGTAATCCGGCGTAACCAGCGGCGGCCAGATTTTCTTGGCGATTCTGCCGCCGGCGTCTTCGAAGACCTGTTGGAACGCGCCCATCTGCTCGTGACCGAACGCGAAGTCTTCCGAGACAGTGACGATGCGCTTGAGCTTCAGCTCCTTGGCGGCGTAGTCCGCCATCGGATGCATCGCCTGACCGGAGGTCGCCGACGCGCGGATGAAATACGGATTGGGCCTGCGCTGCGTCATGTCTTCGGCCGCGGCGAGGCTCATGAGCGGCGTCTTGGCCTGGATGATGTAGTCGGTGATCGCGAGCAGCTCGAAGGCGGCGAGCGGCCCGAGGATGACATCGACCTTGTCGCGTTCGACCAGCTCTTGCACCTTGGTCTTGGTGCCGGCCGGATTGCCGCCGGTGTCGGCGGAGAAGAACTCCACCTTGCGGCCAGCCATCGTGTTGTTCTTTTCCTTCAGCCAGGTCAGGACACCCTGTTCCATCTGGATGCCGCCCTGGGCGAGCGGGCCGGTCTTGACGGTGAGCAGGCCGAGCTTGAACGGCGCGCCTTGGCCGTGCACCGCGGGCGCCTTCAGCGCGGCCATGCTGACGCCCGTCGCCAGCATGCCCTTGAGAACAGATCGGCGTTTTATCGACATGTTTGTTTTCTCCCTGTCTGGTGTTTGTCCCGGCCGGTTGATGGCCGAATTTTTTTGTTTGCTCTGTGCCAACGGTAGCATGCCGTCAGCCTTCGCCACCCCGAAATCATAGCAACTTCCGCAGTGTTAGGCCGCCTCAAAGTGGCGCAGTGACGACGTTGTGAGTTGCGGCGATTCGGTGTCCGGACCCGCCCCAGCTAGATGCCGAGGTAGCTCGATTTGATCTGTTCGTTGGCCCGCAGCTCCTGCGGCGGAGCCGAATAGACCACCTGGCCCTTGCTCATGACATGCACATAATCGACCAGTTTGAGCGCAAGCGCCGCGTTCTGCTCGACTAGCAGGATCGAGAGGCCTTCCTTCTTGAGCTTTTCGATGGCTTCCCACACGCCCTGGATGATGATGGGCGCCAGCCCCTCGGACGGCTCGTCCATGATCAGGCAATCCGGGTTGGTCATCAGGCCGCGACCGATCGCCAGCATCTGCTGTTCGCCGCCGGACAATGTCTTGGCGCGTTGCATGCGCCGTTCGCGCAGCCTTGGGAACAGGTCATAGACGCGTTCGAGATTCCAGCCATGACGCTCGGGGCTGCGCCCGGCAACGAGGAGATTTTCCTCGACGGTCAAGGTCGGAAACACGCGGCGGCCTTGCGGCACCAGCCCCATGCCGCTGCGGACCGTCTCGAACGATGAGCTCTGCGTGATGTCGTTGCCCTTGAAAATGATCCGGCCGCGGCGCGGCGGATTGAAGCCGACAATCGAATTCACCAGCGTCGACTTGCCGACGCCGTTGCGCCCGAGCAACCCCAGGATTTGCCCCTGTTCGAGCTTGAGCGAGAGCCCCTGCAGGACATAGGCCTCGCCGTAATAGGTGTGGATGTCCTGCACTTCCAGGATCGCCATGGCTTACTCGGTCCCCAGATAGATTTCCCGCACCTTGGCGCTCTGGCGGATTTGCTCGGCCGGCCCGGACTCCAGCATCTCGCCGAAGTGCAGGACCGAGATGTTGCTCGCAACATCGAACACCACATCCATGTCGTGCTCGATCAACAGGATGGCGAGCTTGGGATCGAGGCCCTGAAGGAATTCCGACATCTCGACCGACTCGCCCGACGACAGGCCTGCGGCCGGCTCGTCAAGCAGCAGGATTTTCGGATCGCTGGCCAAGCCCAGCACGATTTCGAGCTGGCGCTGCTCGCCGTGCGACAGGAAGCGAACCTCGGTGTCCTTGCGGTCCATGAACTGCGCTCGTTCCAACAGGCCGTGCGCCTTCTCGTAGACGTCCGGATAGGACGACATAAAGCGCCACATCACATATTTGGACGGTCGCAGGCCTTTGATCGCCAGCAACACATTGTCGAGAACTGTCAGCTTTGGAAACAGGTGGGTGACCTGAAACGTGCGCGCCATGCCAAGCGCGGTGCGCCGGTGGCTGGACCATGCGGTGACGTCGCGGCCATACAGCAGCACCTGGCCGGAGCTGGACGGAAAAATACCGGTGATCAGGTTGAACAGCGTGGTCTTGCCGGCGCCGTTCGGGCCGATGATCGCCTTGCGGTCGCCCGGCATGAGCTTGAACGTGACGCCGCGCACGGCATGCAGGCCGCCGAAGCTCTTGCTCAGGCCTTTCAGCTCGAGCGCGGGCAGGGCGCTTTCGCTGCTTGCGTTGGGGGTCGCGTCAGTTGCCATGCCGGTGCTGCCGCTCGCGTCAGGAGGTTGCCGCCGGCGCGAGTTGTTTGGGCTTGCCGGCGTTTCCGTTCCGCGCGCGCCGCTGGCGGATGCGCTCCGGGATTCCCATCAGCCCGGTTGGCAGAAACAGGATCGTCAATACGTAGATGATGCCCAGCACGTACTGCCACCACGGCACCAGCGTGCTGAGATATTCGCGCAGGCCGAACACGATGAACGATCCGATCACGCCGCCGACCAGCGTGCCGGCGCCGCCGAGCACCGCCATCAGCAGCGCATCGACCGAGTTGGTGAGTTCGATGTTGATCGGGCTGACGATCCCAGCGGTGTGCGCCCACAGCACGCCGGACAGCCCGCCGAACGCGCCGGCGATGATGAAGGCGATGTATTTGTGGAGCCAGGTGTTGTAGCCGAGGATCTTCATCCGCAGCTCACGCTCGCGAATTCCCGCGAGGCTGCGGCCGAACGGTGAGCGGACCAGCGTGTACATCAACCCGAGCGAGATGCAGAAAATCACGAACACCAGGAAGAAGAACGCCACTTCGTTCGAAAGATCGATGGCGCCGAACTTGGGGCGCTGCCTGAGATTGATGCCGTTGTCGCCGCCGGTGAGCGAGTTCCAGCGATAGGCCAGCCCCCACACGCATTGACCGAGCGCGAGCGTGATCATCAGGAAATAGACGCCGCTGGCGCGGATCGCGAGCAGGCCGAACACCGCAGCAAGCGCCCCGCCGACCATGATCCCGAATAGCAGCACCAGCCAGAAATCGTAGCCGAGGCCGAACTGATATTTGGTCGCCAGGATGGCGGTGAGATACGCGCCGACGCCGAGGTAGGCGGCCTGTCCCAGCGAGGCGAGGCCGGTGTAACCGAGAAGGATGTCGAGGCTCATCACCAAGATCGAAAACGCCAGCGCGCGGGTGGCGAGCAGGATCAGGAACGAATTGGTGTTTGGCACGACGATCGCGACTGCGACAAGCGCAGCCAGAACGGCGAGGATTTTGGTCTGGTTGCTGGTCATCGCGCGCTCGCTCATTCCCGTCCGAACAGCCCGGTCGGCTTGATGGCGAGGATCAGCGCCATCGGCGCGTACAACGTGAAATAGGAAACCTCCGGGAATAGCGCCTTGCCGAAGTTATCCGCCAATCCGACCATCAACGCGCCGATGGCGGCGCCGCCGAGGCTGCCCATACCGCCGATGATGACGACCGCGAAGGCCAGCGGCAGGATTTCGAAATCGAGCCCTGGATAGACGCCAAGAAATCCGCCGCCGATGACGCCGCCCAGCGCCGCCAGAAAAGCGCCGAGCGCGAAGATGAACATGGAGATGCGCGACGTATCGATGCCAACGCCGCGCGCCATCTGGGCGTCATCGACAGTGGCCCGCACCGCTGCCCCGATGCGGGTCTTCTCCATGGCGAGCCAAAGGCCCAGGCCGATGACCAGTGCGGTCGCGATCATGAACGCCCGGTAGAGCGGGAAATACATGCCGCCAGCCTCGACGCTCCGGGTCAGCGCCGCCGGCGGCGTGATGTCGAAGTTGTTGCCCGACCAGATGTCGAGCGCCGCCTGCTGGAACAGGAACGCAAACCCGACCGTCAGCAGGACTTGCCGCAACGGATCGAAGCCGAGCGGCCGCAGAAAAATCCGTTCCATCAGCAGGCCGATGAAAGCGATTGCGAGGGCCGCCACCGGGATCGCCAGCACCCACGAGCCGGTGGTCCAGATGACCGACAGCGCCACATAGCCGCCGAGCAGAAAGTACGAGCCATGCGACAGATTGACGATCCGCATGACGCCAAAGATCAGCGACAGGCCGCTGCCGAGCAGAAACAACAGCGCGCCGTAGGACAGGCCATTGAATGCCTGGACCACCCAGAACTGCATGCTCATCCCCGCTCCCGCCGCAGCCTTCTTGTTATTTTTCTTTGCGAAGGCGCGGGAAGCTTAACCGAGGACGGCGGGATCGCATACTGCCCACCCGGGGTCAGCGCGGATGGGCAACGTCAGTCACAATCGCCAAAACAATGCGCCAAGCCGGTGAGCAGCCAAACGCCCGGTTTTCGCAGGGTTTTGACGGCGCGGACCAGGCCTTGCCTGTTTTTTCGGCGGGTCAATGGCAGCGGCGGTCAACGCTATCGCTTGCGGCGCTTCACGCCGGCCTTGGCCTCCAGCACCGCGCAGACCGCCGCGGTGTCGTCGTCGGCGTGGCCTTGCTTGAGGGCGGCCGCATAGACCGGCAGCGTCGCGGTGAACAGCGGGGTCGGTACGCGGAGCTTCTTTGCGAACGCGCCGATCACGTCCATATCCTTCTGCCAGACCGAGCACTTCATCGTCACGTCGCTATAGTCGTTCTTCACCATCATGGGTGCGCGCAATTCGAACACGCGCGAGTTGCCGGCGCCGTTCGAGACCATCTCGAAGATGATCTTCGGATCGAGACCGGCCTTCATGCCCATCACCATGGCTTCGGCCGACGCGACGTTGTTGATCGCCACCAGCAGGTTCGCCACGTATTTCATGCGGCTGCCGTTGCCGAAGGCGCCGACGTCATAGGTCTTGCGCGAGAAGCCAGCGAACATCGGTTGCAGGCGGGCGATCGCTTTGCGGTCGCCGCTTGCGTAGATCACCAGGTCGCCGGTCGCCGCTTGTGAGCCGGTGCCGCTGACTGGGCAGTCGAGCAGCAGGTGTCCGGCGGCGGCGAGCGTACGCTCGGCCTTGATCTTGTCCTCGATGGTAAAGGTCGATGCCTCGACGATGACGCGGCGCGAAAGCCCGGCCGCCGCGATGGCCTTTGCGGTCGCCTGCAGGGCTTCCGGCTTGGGCAGGCTGGTGATGATGGTGGGCACAAGCGCTGCCAGCGACGCCGTATCCTTGGCGATCTCGACGCCGGCCTTAGCGAGTTCGCGCTGACGCGCCGGGCTGAGGTCATAGCCGACAACGCGCCAGCCGGAGCGCAGCAGATTGCGCGCGAACGAGCCGCCCATGATGCCGAGGCCGACGATTCCGACCACACGCTTCGATTTCGCCGGACTCATTTGCAAACCCTCATGTCTTCGATGCCTTCCAATTGCAGTGATTCCAGTCGCCGTGACACTAAGACCATCGCGGACGCCTAGCCAAGTCGTTTGACGTACGCCCTATCGTCCGGTGGACTTTCGTGAGTGGTTCGGATCGCCTATCGTCACGGCAAAACTGCGGGAGGATGAAGATGAACATGCGTGCGATCGTTCGGTTTGTCACAATCGGAGCGGCGTTGCTCGGCTGCGCGACGTCAGCGGCGCAGGCCGAGAACGTCCTGAGCCGCAAACGTCTCTCGGCAGCGCTGGCAATGGAAGCGGTCAATGAGGCAGTCGCGGCCTGTAAGCGCAATGGATATGCGGTCACCGCAATAATCGTCGATATGGACGGCGTCCGGCAGGCCGTGCTGCGCGGCGACGATGCGCCGGTGCACACGCTCGACAGCGCCTACGCCAAGGCCTATTCGGCTGCCTCGCTCGGCCCGGTGCGCAAGGATTACAGCACCAAGGCGATCTTCGAGCGCATCTCCAAGAACCCAAGCACCACCGCGTCGCTCGGCAACCTGCCGAATATCACCTTCACACCCGGCGGCATCACCATCCTGGTTGGCACCGAACCGATCGCCGGTATTGGCGTCGGCGGCGCGCCGGGCGGCAATTTCGACGACGAATGCGCCGAGGCCGCGATCAAGAAGATTAGCGACCGGCTGAAATGACCGCGCGCTGAATCGCGAAGGAGAACGAGAACATGCACATCGGCATTGCCGGGGTCGGCCGGATGGGCGCCAACATCGGCGCACGGCTGATGGAGTGCGGCCATAAGTTGACGGTCTGGAATCGCACGCCCGACAAGGTGAAACCGTTGGCGGACGCGGGTGCGACGGTTGCCAAGACCCCGGCTGAGCTCGCCGGCGCCGTCGAAACCATCATCACCATCCTGACCGACGCGCCGGCCATCGAGGCGGTCTATCACGGCCCGCAGGGTCTTTTGTCCGGCGACCCGAAGGGCAAGCTGTTCATCGAGATGAGCACGGTGCCGCCGGAGGTCAGCGTTGCATTGGCGCCCAAGGTGCGCGCCAAGGGCGCGGCCTTCGTCGAATGCCCGGTCGGCGGAAGCACGCAGCCGGCGCGGCAAGGCAAGCTGATGGGTCTGATCGGCGGTGAGGCGGCCGATGTCGCTCGCGCGCGGCCGCTGATCGATCAGATGTGCCGCCGTGCGCTGCATGGCGGTCCGGTCGGCTCGGGCGCGATCCTCAAGCTGACCGTCAACCTGCCGCTGATGATCTATTGGCAGGCGCTCGGCGAGGCGCTGGCGATGTGCAACACGCTGCCGATCGATCCGAAGGAGTTGCTCGACTTCCTCACGGAAACGTCGGGCGCCGCCAACGTGCTCAAGATTCGCCAGGTCCCGATCGTCGCCAAGATGAAGGGCGAGCCGCCGGTGCCCGCCACTTTCGACGTCAACGGCGGGATCAAGGACATCAAGGCCATGCTGGAGCAGGGCCAGCGTCGGCGCCTCGAGCTTCCGGTGTTGCAGAAGACGCTCGAATGCTACGAAGAGGCCAAGCGCCACTCCGGCGGCGAGGACGAGATTTCCGCCGGTGTTGCCGTCTATTGGGCCAACCGCAACAAGCGGTGAGATTTCATCCCAAGGTCAAACCATCGGAGCCAATATGCCGCTGACGCTCGCGCAAGCCTCCACCATCGTCGATGTCGCCCTGAAGAAGGGCCGCGACAGCAAATTCCAGCCGCTGACCGTGGC
The DNA here is from genome assembly GCA_945893145.1 of Rhodoplanes serenus. GTDB lineage: Bacteria > Pseudomonadota > Alphaproteobacteria > Rhizobiales > Xanthobacteraceae > Z2-YC6860. The sequence goes on from CAMDDZ010000001.1 coordinate 99,104, forward strand.
GGTGCTCGATGCCGGCGGGCACCTCGTTGCCTTCAAGCGCGAGGACAAGTCCGGCATCCTTCGCTTCGACATCGCATACGGCAAAGCCTGGGGCGCGCTCGGCATGGGCTTCGGTTCGCGCACGCTGGCCGAGCGGGCGGCCAGCACGCCGCAGTTTTTCACCATGCTGGCGGCGGCGAGCGGCGGGCGCATCATCGCCAATGCTGGCGGCATCCTGATCCGCGACGCCGCGGGCGACGTGATCGGCGCGGTAGGTATTTCCGGCGACACGGCGGACAATGACGAGATTTGCGGTATTGCCGGTGTTGAAGCGGCAGGCCTCAAGGCCGATCAGGGCGGCGCGAAGAAATAACAGGAGGAATTTGTCCCATGATGAAAATGTTTTCGTTCTGGCGCTCGATCGCGAGCTTTCGCGTGCGCATGGCGCTCAATCTCAAGGGCGTCGTGCCAGACGAGCTTGTCGATATCGATCTCCTGAAGGGCAAGCAGCGCGAGGATTCGTTCCGCGCCATCAACCCGCAGATGGTGATCCCGGCCCTCATCATCGACAACGGCCCGGTGATGTATCAGTCCATGGCGATCATGGAATATCTGGAAGAGACGCATCCGAAGCCGCCGCTGCTGCCGTCCGATCCGCGTGGCCGTGCGCGGGTGCGTGGGCTCTCGCAAATCTGCGTGTCGGACGCGCATCCGATGTCGGTGCCGCGCGTGCGCAATTATCTGCTGAACGATCTGAAACTGCCGAACGACACCATGCTGGCATGGGTGAAGCACTGGCAGAACGAAGCGCTGCGGGCGCTCGAGACGCATCTGGCGCGCGACAAGGAGACCGGCCGCTATTGCCACGGCGACAGCGTCACCATTGCCGACATTTGCCTCGTCGGGCAGGCGGTCGGATCGAGCTTCTTTGAGGTGGGGTTGCAGCCCTATCCGACGGTCAAGCGCATCGTCGATGCCTGCATGCAGGTCGAGGCGATCGCGAAGTCGCATCCGCTCAAGCAGCCGGGGGCGCCTGCTTCGATTTCGCACTAGGCCTTTTGCGGTGCGCCGGCTTGACGCTGGCCGGCTCGGGAAACATCGTCGGCGGGATCAGCCGCGCCCAGACATCCTGGGCGCGCGCGATCTCGGCTTCGAACGCTTCCAGGAACAGCCGCGCCTGGTGCGAAAGCGTGCGCCGCGCTGGTGAGATCACCACGAACTCGGCAAACAGCGGCGGATCGAACAGCGGGCTGATGACGCGTTCCGGCCGGCCGATGTCGGCGATACAGATCATGCCCGACAGGATCGCCACCCAATCGGAGCGCAGGATGAATTGCAGCGTCGAGATCATGGCGTCCATCTCGATCACGTCGGCCGGCTCGATGCCGTGGGTCTGGAAGTAAATCTCGATGTTGCGGCGGCGCACATTGGCGTGGCTCGGCAGGATGAATTTCAGCGGACCGCACTCTTTCAGCCGGACTGGCTCCAGCGGCTTGAATCCGAGCTTGGCGTTGGACACCAGCATTTCGCGATCGCGCACGATCAGCCGCGATTTCAACCCAACGCGGCCCTCTGAGGTCGGCACCACCGCGAAGTCGAGATCGTCGGCCAGCACCATGTCGGTGAGCAGCCCGCTGTAGCCTTCGACGATGTGCAGCCGCACGTCCGGATAGTGCGGCACGAACTGCTCGAGGGCCGGCGCCAGCACGGCGCGGGTCAGCGTCGGGATCAGGCCGATCCGGAGATCGCCGGTCACCTGGGTGGCAAAGCCGCGCACCTCCTCGTGGGCGCTCTCGAGTTGGCCCACCGCTTCGACGCAACGCTTGTAGTAGCGCAGACCTGCCGGGGTGGGCGTCGCTCCCGCGGATGAGCGCTCGAACAGCTTGACGCCGAGCTCGCGCTCGGCCGCCGCGACGTGCTGGGAAATACCGGATTGCGTGGAGTTTTCACGCACCGCTGCGCGTGTGAAAGAGCCTTCCTCGCAGACCGCGATGACGGCCCGGACCTGACCCAACACAATTCCGGCCATTAGAAATCCTTATGCCTAGGCCGTGAATATATTAATTCGTTAGGGGAGGCCAGCGCCGTTACAGTGCTCCCATATCAGTGGGCAGCCGGACCGGATCGCGAGGACTTATGCAGCTCGGCTTCTTCACCATGCCGATCCATCCGCTGGACAAGGATTGGCGGAAGTCGCTCGCCGAAGACCGCGAGGCCTTCATCCTCGCCGATCAGCTCGGCTTCACCGAAGGCTATGTCGGCGAGCACTCGACCGACCGCGCCGAGAACATCACGTCGTGCATGGTGTTCATCGCGAGCCTTATCCACGACACCAAGCGGATGAAGCTCGGCACCGGCACGATCAACATGCCGAACCAGCATCCGGCGGCGGTCGCGGCGAATATCGCCATGCTCGACCACATGCTCGACGGCCGTTTCATCTTCGGCATCAGCCCGGGCGGCCTCCTCTCCGACGCCGAAGCGTTCGGCAACCTCGATGCCGACCGCAACGCGATGTTCCTCGAAGCCATCAATACGGTGCTGAAGATCTGGGCCGGCGAGCCGCCTTACAACATCGAAGGCAGGTACTGGTCGGTGAAGATCGAGCGGCAGCTCATGGCGGACATCGGCCAGGGCTTCCTGCCGAAGCCGTTGCAGAAGCCGCATCCGCCGATCGTGGTGACGGCGGTTGCGCCGTTCTCCAAGGGCGTCACCGAAGCCGCAGCGCGCGGCTGGGATCCGATCTCGGCAAACTTCCTGATGCCCGAGTGGGTGAAAAGCCACTGGCCGAAATACGTCGAGGGCTGCGAGCGCGCCGGCCGCAAGGCCGATCCGGCGAACTGGCGCGTTGCCAAGAGCATCTTCGTGGCCGATGACGACAAGACTGCCAAGGCCTATGCGACCGATCCGAACGGCCCGTACCGCTACTACTACAGCCAGCTCTACACCAAGCTTAAGAAGGGTCGGCTTGAGCTTTTCAAGAAGCGTCGCGACCAGCCGGACAGCGAAGTGACGCTGGATGCGATCTGCAACGAGCTGATTATCTACGGCTCGCCCGACAAGGTGGCCGACGAATTGATCGCGTTCCGCGAGCGGGTCGGCGATTTCGGCACGCTGCTCTACGCCGGCAAGGACTGGCGCGATCCGGCACTGGCCAAGCGCTCGATGACGCTGTTGGCCGAGAAGGTTTTGCCGAAGATCAACGCCGCGCCGAGGCCCAAGGCGCAAGCCAAGGTCTGATCGCGTGAGCCGTCCGCGCGTCTTCGTCACCCAGCCGATCGCCGAGAGCGCGCTGCAGCGGCTGCGCGCGGTGGCCGAGGTCGAGGTCAATCCCGATTCCAGCAAGGTGTTGGACAAGGCCAAGCTGATCGAGGCAGTGAAGCGCTGCGACATCCTGCTGTCGCTGCTGCACGACACCGTCGATCGCGACGTGCTGGCTGCCAATCCCGATCTCAAATTCGTCGCGTCGATGAACATCACGCAGGACCGCATCGACCTCGCCGAGGCGACGCGGCGCGGCATCCTGGTCACCAACATTCCGGCGATCGTGACCGACGCCACAGCCGACATCGCGTTCGGGCTATTGCTCGCGGTGGCGCGCAACATCGCGCTGGGCGATCGCCTGTTCCGCCAGGGCGTCTATCCGGGCTCGCAGTCCAACCATCTCGCGGGCGCCGCGGTCGCCGGCAAGACGCTGGGCCTCGTCGGCTGCGGCCGTATCGGCCAGGCGGTGGCGCGCCGCGCCCAGGGCTTCGGCATGACGGTGATCTATGCCGATCCGGTCCGGCTGTCGGCTGCGGATGAGGCGAAGCACAATGTATCGTACCGCAGCCTTGAGGATTTGCTGCGGGAGTCGGACTTCGTCTCGCTGCACCCGCAGCTTTCGCCGTCGACCCGCCACCTGATGAGTACGCGGCAATTTGCTCTGATGAAGCCCACGGCCTTTGTCATCAACACGTCGCGCGGGCCGGTGATCGACGAGGCGGCGCTGGTGCGAGCGTTGAAGGACAAGGCTATCGCGGGCGCCGGCCTCGACGTCTACGAGCACGAGCCGCAGGTGTCGCCGGACCTCGTGGCGATGACCAATGTGGTGCTGACCCCGCATCTCGGCAGCGCGGTGTTCGAGCTGCGCGAGGGCATGGCGCATGTGGTGGTCGACAACATCATTGCGGTGCTGGAAGGCCGCCCGCCGGTGAGCTGCCTCAATCCGGAAGTGCTGAAGAAATAATTGGCGCCGCTACTCCGCGGTCCAGCCGCCGTCGACCACCATCGAGGTGCCGGTCATCAGCGCGGAGGCGTCGCTTGCCAGGAACACGATGGCGCCGGTCAGGTCTTCGAGCTGACCGAGGCGGCCGAGCTTGATGCGCTTCAACGTATCCTCGCGGAACGCCTGGTTCTGGAAAAACGGCCGCGTCATCGGCGTCTCGATGAAGGTCGGCGCCAGCGTGTTGACGCGGATCTGGTGCGGCGCGAGCTCGATCGCCATCGCCTTGGTGAAACCCTCCATGGCGTGTTTGGTGGCGCAATAGACCGTGCGGGTCGGCCCGCCGACGTGGCCCATCTGCGACGACATGTTGATGATCGAGCCTGGGCGCTTGGCCTCGACCAGCCGCCGCGCCACCGCCTGCGCGACGAAATAGGCGGCGCGCACGTTGAGAGAGAACACGAAATCGAAGTCCTCGACCTTCACGTCGACGAACGGCGCCGGTTTGTTGGTGCCGGCGTTGTTGACCAGGATGTCGAACGGCTCCTGCCGAGCGACGGCGGATTTCGTGGCCTCCACGTCGCGCACGTCGAGCGGTAGCGTATCGGCTGGTTGCCCGCGGGCGCGGATCGCTGCCGCCGCTTCCTCGATTTCGGCTTTGGTGCGAGCGGTAAGCGTCACATGGGCGCCGGCGTCGGCCAGCGCGGACGCTGCGGCCAAGCCGAGCCCGCGCCCCGCGCCGGTCACCAGCGCCCGCTTGCCGTCGAGGCGGAACGAGGGGGTTCTAGCGAGCTCCACCGGCATTGCGCTCGATCTTTCTACGCCGCGACGCGAATGAAGCCGTGGACCAGAAGCGCTACGGCGGCGATTCCGATCACGCCGAAGGTCGTCGCCGCGCCGATGATGCGGATGCGGACGTCCTCCCGCTCTTGCGACACGCCATAGGCGTGAAGCAGGCGCGCCGCGAGTAGGACAAGACAAAGCACGTGAACGAGCCAGTGCGGCCGGCCCTGCATCTCGACGAACATCAGAAGCAGCAGCGTGAACGGCACGTATTCGGCGAAATTGCCGTGCACCCGCTGCGTGCGTTCAAGGACCTTATGTCCGCCGTGCCCGATCGCGACGCGCAATGCTGTGCGCAGGCGGATCACGCGGGTGGAGAGGTAGATGTAGAGGAGCGCCAGAAGTGCGGCATAGGCCGGTACGATGGTTGGAATCATGAAACCCTCCCTGAATACATTGAGCTAATAGTCACTCCGCCGCCTGCGCATAGGCGACGTTGCGGCCGCCGTAGCGGCGCACCCGCACGTTGGCCTGTTCGGCGTGGGCCGAAAAGCCTTCGAGGATGCAGAGCCGTGAGCAATATTCGCCGATCATCGCCGAAGCCTGGTCGGTCAGCACCTTCTGGTAGGTGCAGGTTTTCAGGAACTTGCCGACCCACAGCCCGCCGGTGTAGCGCGCCGCCTTCTTGGTCGGCAGCGTGTGGTTGGTGCCGATCACCTTGTCGCCATAGGCGACGTTGGTGCGCGAGCCCAAAAACAACGAGCCATAGTTCGTCATGCGGTTGAGGAAATAATCCGGATCGCGCGTCATCACCTGGACGTGCTCGGAGGCGATGCGGTCGGCCTCGCGGACCATCTCGGCCTCGTCGGCGCAAACGATGACCTCGCCGTAATCTTTCCAGGCCTGGCCCGCAGCGTCGGCGGTGGGAAGGATTTTCAGGAGCCGCTCGACCTCGTTCATGGTGTCGCGCGCGAGCTTCTCTGAGTTTGTGAGCAGAACGGCCGGCGAGGTCGGGCCGTGCTCGGCCTGGCCGAGCAGATCGGTGGCGCAGATTTCGCCATCCACCGAGTCGTCGGCGATGACGAGCGTCTCGGTCGGGCCGGCCAAGAGGTCGATGCCGACGCGGCCGAACAACTGGCGTTTGGCCTCCGCCACGTAGGCATTGCCGGGGCCGACGATCATGTCGACCGCCGCGATGGTCTCGGTGCCGAGCGCCATGGCGGCGACGGCCTGCACGCCGCCCAGAACGTAAATCTCATCGGCGCCGCCGAAGTGCATGGCGGCGACGATGGCCGGATGCGGACCTCCCTTGAAAGGCGGCGCGCAGGCGATGATGCGTTTGACGCCGGCGACGCGCGCCGTGACGATCGACATGTGCGCGGAGGCAACCATTGGATAGCGCCCGCCAGGCACGTAACAGCCGATCGAGTTCACCGGGATGTGGCGGTGGCCGAGGATGACGCCCGGAAGGGTTTCCACCTCCAGGTCCTTCATCGTGTCTTTCTGCTTCTGCGCGAAATTGCGCACCTGCGCCTGCGCGAACTTGATGTCGTCGAGGTCGCGCTTGCCAACCTGCGAGATGGCCTTCTCGATCTCGGCCGGTGTCAGGCGGAAATCCTTCGGCTCCCAATTGTCGAATTTCTTCGACAGCTCGCGGATCGCTAAGTCCTTGTTGTCCTCGACCTGCGCCAGGATGCCCTCGACCGTCTCGCGCACCTTCTGGTCCGCGGCCTTGATCGCGCTCGCATCCATTCCGCGCTTGAGGAAGCGGGGCATGGGCTCCTCCATTCACAATCTGTCGTCCCCCGCGAAGGCGGGGCACCCAGTAATCTCAGACTTCGATGTTATCGCAAAGCAGGGCTTACTGGATGCCCGCTTTCGCGGGCATGACAGCGGAGCCTGTGGAGCGAGATCCCGGATCGCGCTTTCAGCGCGTCCGGGATGACCGCTGCGCGGTCACTTGATCGCCTGCGGATTGATCGGCGAGCCGGTGCCACCGGTGATGATCAGCGGCGGGCCGCAGAAGAAGAACTCGTAGACGCCGTCGTTCTCGCAATCCTCGGCCAGTTCCTTGAGGTAGAAAATCTCGCCCATGCACAGGCCCATGGCCGGGATCACCACCCAGTGCCACGGCTGGTTGGCCTCAGTGGTCTCGTTCGGCCGCACCTCGCAGCCCCAGGTGTCCATGCAGATCGCGGCGATCTGCTTCTCCTGACACCAATAGCAGTTCTCGAACTTGACGCCCGGCGCGTCGCCGCCGGCGTAGCCGCCCCATTCCTTCTCGGCGAGACAGCGCTCCATCTGACCGGTGCGCACGATGACGAAATCTCCTTTACGGATTTCGACGTTCTGCGCGCGCGCACAAGTGTTCAACTCGTCGTTGGAGATGCTCTCGCCGTCCTTCATCCACGGCACGCCACGGAAGCGCGCGATGTCGAGCAATACGCCGCGCCCCGCCATCTTGTTCTTGGAGTGCTCGATGCCGAGCACGGAAAGTCCTTTGGAGTCGATCAGCTTGGCGTCGTGGCCGTTGTAGGTCTTGTCCTCATAGAAGATGTGGCCAAGCGCGTCCCAATGCGTGGCGCCCTGTACGCAGAGCATCAGCGTATCGTCGGCATAGCGGATCTTGTTCCAGTCCTGCTGGCCGGCGATGGCGTCGGTGCCGGTCGCGAGCATTTGGTGAATCGGATTGAAGCGTCCGCCGAACAGGCCGGTTTGCGGTCCGCCGCGGTCGAGCGGAATGCCGAGCGCGAAAATCTTGCCGGTGCGGACCAGGCTTGCGGCCTTGACGATGTCTTCCGGTGTGACGTGGTTGAGCGTGCCGATCTGGTCGTCCTTGCCCCAGCGGCCCCAATTCGAAAGTTTCTTCGAGGCCTCCTCGATCGCTTTGCGCCCCACCTTGATGTCCATCCGCATTCTCCCTCGCGCCGGTCGTTGATTCCGCCGGCTGGCCGCGCGCGATTGTACCCGGCGCCAATCGTTCGTCTATCGACAGAACGGCTAAAGCCAAGTGGTTACACGTGGAATCTATCGTGCCCACGGAATCTGCGGCGCGCAGGCAGTGCGCGTCAGACTTTGCCCAACGCCCGCAAAATCTTGCCGGGCGTGAACGGCATGTCGGTGAGCGCCGCCGCGCCCAACGGACGCAACGCATCGTTGATAGCGTTCATAACACAACCGGGCGCGCCGGCTGTGCCGGCCTCGCCCGCGCCCTTGGCGCCAAGTTCGCTGTCGGCGGTCGGCGTGACCACATGCGCGCATTCGATGTCGGGCATCTCCATCGCCATCGGCACGAGGTAGTCGGCCATGTTGCCGTTGAGCAATTGGCCGCGGTCGTCATAGACGCACTGCTCGAACAGGGCAGCGCCAAGACCCTGCACCACGCCGCCCCTGATCTGCTCGTCCACCAGCTGCGGATTGATGACGGTGCCACAGTCCTCGACGCACCAATGGTTGAGCAATTTGACGAAGCCGGAGTCGGTATCGACTTCGAGATACGATGCCTGGATGCCGTTGGTGAACGAGAACGCCCAGGCGCGCGGCACATAGTGGCGCGTTGCGACAAGCTCGGCCTGCACGCCGGTCGGCAATGTGTCGGGCCGAAAGTAGGCGATGCGCGCGACCTCATCGAGGCCGATGCGCTCCTTGCCGGTGTCGCGATCGACCACCACGCCGTTGCGGATATCGAGCGTGTCGGGCTTCGCCTGCAGGATAGAGCCCGCGATTGCGACCACGTTTTGGCGTAGCGCCTTGCCGGCCTGCCAGGCGGCTTCGCCGCCGATGCCCGCTGCGCGCGACGCCCAGGTGCCGCCGCCGTAGGGCGTGTTGTCGGTGTCGCCCATGATGACGCGCACACGCTCGATTGGCACACCGAACGCCGAGGCGACGCATTGCGCGGTAACGGCCTCCGCGCCCTGACCCTGTTCGGTGACGCCGATATGGCAGAACACCGCGCCGGTGGCGTCGAGGCGGACGGTGGCGCCGTCCTGCGCGGAAATTTTCGCGCCGCCGACGCCGTAGAACGCGGCGCTCGGATTGGTCACTTCGACGAAGCTCGCAAAGCCGATGCCGCGATAGATGCCTTTTTGGCGTAGCGCCGCCTGCTCGGCGCGCAGCCCTGCGTAATTCATCATCGAGTCGAGGTGAGCCAGCGCCGCGTGATGCGACAGCGCCTCGAACTTGATGCCGGACGGACCCTGCGACGGATGAGCATCGTCGGCAATGAGATTGCGCCGGCGCAATTCCAGCGGATCCATGCCGATCTTGGCGGCGGCAAGCTCGACCAGCCCTTCGGTGACCGCAGTCGCGATCGGATGACCGACCGCGCGGTACTGGCACATTACGTTCTTGTTCAGGAACACCACGCGGGCGCGTGCCTTGTAGTTCGGGCAGGTGTAGGGGCCGCCGGTGAGGTTGACGACCTGATTGGCTTCGATGCCGGAGGTGCGTGGATAGACCGAGTAGGGGCCGATGCCGGTGAGGTCGTCGATCTCCCAGGCCGTGATGGTGCCGTCGTTCTTCACGCCGATCCGGGCCTTCACGCGATGGTCGCGGGCGTGAATGTCGGTGACGAAGCTTTCGATCCGGTCGGCGACAAATTTGACCGGACGCTTGAGCAGCTTCGACAGCGCGACGATCGCCATCTCGTCGGCGTAAGTGTGCACCTTGATACCGAATGAGCCGCCGACGTCCTTGGTGAGGACGCGAACCTGGTGCTCCTGCAAGCCGAGGTGCTTGGCGAACAGGTTCTGCATCATGTGCGGCGCCTGGGTGCCCTGGTAGACCGTCATGCGCTGATCGCCGGCGTTCCAGTCGGCCACGATGGCGCGCGGTTCGTTGGTGACGCCGGTGTGGCGGCCGAACACGAATGTGGTCTCGACCACCGCGTCGGCAGCCTTGAAGCCTTGCTCGGGATTGCCGGCGGTATGAACGCGCTCGAAGGTGAGGTTGTCGCCAAGCTCGGGATGGATCACCAGCGTCTTGGCGTCGAGCGCAGTCTCGGCGTCGGTGACGGCTATCAGCTCCTCATATTCAATTTGCACCAGCTCGCAGGCATCCTCGGCTTCGGCGCGACTGCGCGCGACCACGGCGCAGACGGCTTCGCCCGCCCAGCAGGCGCGATCGACCGCGATGGCGTGCTGCGGCGCCGACTTGAGGCCCTTCAGATGCGTCAGAACGCCAACCCACGGCGTGATGACCTTGGACAATTCCGCGCCGGTGACCACGGCGACAACGCCGGGCGCTTGCTTGGCTGCGCTTGAATCGATGCTTTTGATTTTGGCATGCGCGTGCGGCGAGCGCACGAATGCTGCGTGCGCCATTCGCGGCAGCGTCACGTCGCTGACAAACTGCGCGCGGCCTTGCATCAGGCGCGCCATGTTGGGCCGCGGCACCGAACGGCCGATGTAGGAGTTCGGCCGGTCGAGCGCGGTCAGCGCGGACGGGGAGTCTTCGGTGATTTTCATCGTTTGGCTTCCGCGCGTTCCTGCGCCACCGCCTCGATGGCATCGACGATGGCCTGATAGCCGGTGCAGCGGCAGTAGTTGCCCGAGATTTGCTCGCGGATCTTGTCGCGGCTCGGCACGCCGCCGCCACGGAGCAGCTCCTGCGCGGTCAGCAACATGCCGGGCGTACAGAAGCCACATTGCAACGCGTTGCGCCGCTCGAATGCGGCTTGAAGGTCAGCGATCTCGCCGGCGTCAGACACGCCCTCGATGGTTTCAACCTTCGCGCCGTCGCATTGCGCCGCCAGCATCAGGCAGCCGCGCACGATCACGCCATCGACGCGCACCGTGCAGGCGCCGCAGACGCCGTGCTCGCAGCCGACGTGGCTGCCGGTGAGCGAAAGAGCCTCGCGCAGAAAATCGACCAGCGTGGTGCGCGCCTCGACGGTCTCGCTGATCGTCTCACCGTTCACCGTCAACTTGATGTCGCAGCGATGCTCGCTCATGCCCGTGGCTCCATGAGCTGTTTGGCGACACGCCTGAGCAGCACGCCGGCCAGGTGCCGTTTGGTCGCACCATCGGCCTGCACGTCGGCGGAGGGATCGAGGTCGGATGCCAGCGCTGTCACCGCGTCATCGACATGGCCGTTGGCAAGTGCGGCTTCCGCCTTCTTGGCGCGCACCGGAGTCGCACCGACGCCGAAATAGGCAAGCCGCAGGCCGGCCAGTCCTTTGCCGTCGGCGCGGGCGGCTGCCGCCAACCCGACCATGGCGTAGTCGCCATGACGGCGGGCGAATTCGGCGAAGCCCACGCGGGTGTCTTTGGTCGCGGCCGGGACGCGGATCGCGGTCAGCACGTCCTGCGGCCCGAGCGCGGTCTCGAACAGGCCTTTGAAAAAATCCTCCGCCTTGACGGTCCGCTTGCCCTTCGGCCCGGCGATCTCGAGTTCGCCGTTGAGCGCCAGCAGACAGGCGGGCAGTTCTGCCGCCGGATCGGCAAACGCCAGCGAGCCGCCGAGCGTGCCGCGATTGCGGATCGCCGGGTGCCCGATGTGCGGCATGGCCAGCGCGATCAGCGGTGCGTGCTTGGCGATATCGGCCGAGCGTTCGGCCTCGATGTGGCGCGTGAGCGCGCCGATCTCGATCGTGCCGTCTTTCACCGCGATGCCGCCGAGCGCCGCGACGCCATTGAGATCGATCAGCAGCTTGGGCGCCGAAAGCCGCATGTTGAGCGTCGCCATCAGGCTCTGGCCGCCGGCCAGCAGACGCGCCTCGTCGCGGCCGAGCAACTCGATTGCGTGATCGAGCGATCTCGCCTTGGCATAGGCAAATGGCGCTGGCTTCACGCGCGTCCCCTCCCGGTTTTTGTTTTTCTTATTGTGTCGGGGATCGGCGTCTTAGGCAACGCTCGTGCCCACTTCGGCAGGCGGTCAGGCTTGGACCTTTTTCACGATGTCGATCGCCCGGCGCAGCAGCGTCATCGACGCCTCCAGGGTGCGGAAGGCGGCGTGGGCTGAGAGTGTCACGTTCTGAAGTTGGGCGAGGGGATTGTCGGCCTTCAGCGGCTCGTTGTGGAACACATCGAAGCCCGCGTGGCGGATATGGCCGCTCTTCAGCGCCGCCAACAAGGCGCCCTCATCGATCAGCGCGCCGCGCGCGGTGTTGACCACGATCACGCCGGGCTTCATGCGCGCGATCTTGGCCGCGTCGATAAAACCGCGCGTCTCGTCGTTGAGCGTCAGGTTCAGCGAAACGATGTCGGACTGCGCCAGCAGCGTATCGAGCTCGACCAGCGGCACGGGCGCACCGGCCCGCTGGCTGCGGTTCCAGGCGATCACATTCATGCCCATGCCGTTGGCGATGCGCGCCACCTCGGCGCCTATGCCGCCAAGCCCGACGATGCCGAGCGTCTTGCCGAACACCTGCATGCCTTCGAGCGGCTGCCAGGTGCCGGCGCGGATGTTGCGGTCCATCCGCGCGAGATCGCGGCAGCACGCCATCATCAGCGCGATGGTCTGCTCGGCCACGGCGGTGTCGCCGTAGCCCTTGATGGTGTGGACCTTGACGCCGGCGCCCTCAAGCTCCGCCACGTTCATGTAGCTCGCGGCGCCGGTGCCGAGAAACACGATGTGCTTGAGGTTCTTGCATTGCCGAACCAGATCGGTCGGCATGTAGGAATGATCGTCGATGCAGATGTCGTAGTCGCCGATCACGCGCGGCAGCTCGTTTTTCTCGAACGCCGCGGTGTTGATGGTCACCGGCGGATCGCCGGCGCCATAGACCTGCTTCCAGACCGAGCCGAGCTGCTGATTGCAGTCGATGAAGATCGTCTTCATGCCTGGGTTAGCGGATCGGACGCCGCACCTGGCAGAGCCGGTTGATGTCGTTGAGCGCGTCGGCGGCGTCGCCGTCGAGCTTGGTGAACATGTCGGCTGTCTCGCCGTTCTGCATGGTTTCGAAGCGTTCGCAGACCTGGGTGAGCGTGACGGCGCGGCTGAAGTAAATCCGATAGGCGGTCGCGAAAACAATCGCCAGAACCAGCAGCAGCAGCAGTTCCCAGACCGTGGCGGAAATTCTGCGTTTCAAAAATTGCACATTGGCCTCCCTTGGGGACGGTTATTCAGTCTAACGCGCCACGATCGGTTGTGGTGCCATCACCGGTTCGCGCACCGGGACAGAACTAAACACGGTGCCTTCCTCAAACCAAGACTTCGGCGCGGGCTGCCCCCACAACGTTTGACGTTGCGGATCACGCAAGGACCAGCGGATCGGCTCAAGATCCGGGTCGGCCGTCAGATAGTCGCTGGTGAACAGCTCGACGCGGTGACCGTCCGGATCGCGCACATAGAGAAAGAAGGCGTTGGAGATGCCGTGCCTGCCAGGCCCGCGCTCCATGTTGGCGAGATAGCCGCTCGTCGCCATGACGTCGCAGATGTGGAGAATGTCGAGCGGGCTCGCGGTCCAGACGCCCATGTGGTGCAGACGCGGTCCGCGGCCATTGGTGAACGCGAGATCATGGACGTTGCCCTTGCGGTGCATCCATACCGCCCAGAGCTTAGGGTCGGGATCGTCGGTCTCGGTGTATTCGGTCAGGCGGAAGCCGAGTTCGGTATAGAAGTCGTATGACGCTTGCACGTCGGGCGTGAAGCAGTTGATGTGGTCGATGCGCTGGATGCGCGCCCCGCGATACGCCGAATACTGCTGCAACATGCGTTCGGCTTGATCCATCTGGACATAGAGATCGAGCGGCATGCCGGTCGGATCGGCGGTGCGCAGCGTGCGGCCCTGATACGGCACATCGGGAAACGCCGTGGGCAGGTTTCGCGAATGAAACCAGGCGGCGGCGCGGTCCAGGTCGTCTTCGCTGCCGAGCTTGAATCCGAGCGCGTGAGCGCCAGCCGCCTTGGCCTGCCGCAGCACGACGGAATGGTGGTTTCGCTCCTCCAGGGCCCGGAGATAGAGAGCATCCGGCTCCTCGGCGCTGACCAGATAGCCCAGGCAATCGACGTAAAAGGCGCGCGAGCGCGGCAGATCGCGCACGGCAAGCTCGACGTGGCTCGCGCGCACGACGTTGAACGGTGGATCGAAGACGGGCTTGCGGACGGGCATTTCGATCTATCGCGGTTTAGGCATGGTTCTTAGCCATGGTTCTTAGCCATGGCGGTTCGTTGTGTCCTATTGTACCACGGGCGGGCCTCGCCGTTCGGCCATCCAGGAGCTTCAGCCGGTTATGCATCTTGCCAGCTACAACATTCGCGGTCGCGCGAGCTTTGGCGTCGTGGTGGGCGAGGGGATCGTCGATCTGCGGCCCAGGATGGCGCCTCGCTTCCAGTCGGTGCTGGACCTGCTGCGCGCCGGCGCGCTGGCGGAAGCCAAGGCGGTGGTGGCGAGCGTGCGGCCCGATTTTGCGCTGTCGGAGGCTGAACTGCTGCCGCCGGTGCCGGGCGGCGAAAAGATTCTCTGCATCGGCGTCAATTACGCCAACCGCGATGCCGAGCTGACCTCGGCCGGTGGCAACGAGGCGGCGAAATATCCGAGCATGTTCTTCAAGCCGCCCAACGCGCTGGTGGCGCATAACGCGCCGATCATGCGGCCGCTCGAGTCCGAGCAGCTCGAATACGAAGGCGAGATCGCGCTTGTCATTGGCAAGACCGGCCGGCGCATTCCGAAGGAACGGGCGCTCGAATACGTCGGCGCCATTACGATGTGCAACGAAGGCACGATCCGCGATTGGATCCGGCACGGCCGCTTCAATGTCACGCAGGGCAAGGCCTGGGACTCAAGCGGCAGCATCGGTCCCTGGATGACGACCGATGTGGATCTGACCAAGCCGTTGCGCATCACGTGCAGGATCAACGGCACGGTCACGCAAGACGACACCACCGAAAGCATGATTTTCAAATTCGTGGACATCCTGTCCTACGTATCGATCTTCATGACGCTGAAGCCCGGCGACATCATCGCGACCGGCACGCCGATCAAGCTCGGGCCGAAGTCCGACACGCCACGCTGGCTCAAGGCCGGCGACGTGTTTGAGATGACGGTCGCGGAAATCGGCACGCTGCGCAATGTCGTGGCCGACGAGACATAACCAAAGTTTGGGAGAGAAACATGCCTGGTGAGTTTCAAGGAAAAATCGTCGTTGTGACTGGCGGCAGCCGCGGCATCGGCCGTTCAATTGCGGCCGCGTTCGCGCGCGAGGGCGCGCAGACCGTGATCGCGTCCCATTCGGACGCCAATCTGGCGTCGGCCGCCAAGACAATCGCGCAATCCGGCGCGACGCCGGTGACGGTGGCGGCCGATCTGCGCACGCTCGAAGGCGTGCAGAAGCTGTTCGAGGCCGTGAAGGCCAAGTTCAACAAGTGCGACATCCTGGTGAACTCGGCCGGTGCGACGCGGGCCGGCAACTTCGTCGATCTGCCCGATGACGCCTGGATGGATGGCTATTCGCTCAAGCTGTTCGGCTGCGTGCGGGCCTGTCGCCTGTTCTGGCCGATGCTCAAGGTCGCCAACGGCCATGTGGTCAACATCGGTGGTGGCGCGGCGCGGTCGCCCGGCGCGGACTTCACCATCGGCGCTTCAGTCAACGCCGCGATGGGCAATTTCTCCAAGGGCCTGTCGCAGCTCGGCAAGCGCGACGGCGTCAACGTCAACGTGATCCATCCGGGCGCGACCGAGACGGAGCGTTTCGAGGAGTTGATCGCGCAGCGCTCCAAGGCCTCCGGCAAGACCTCGGACGAATTGCGCAAGGAGGCGACCGTCAAGGATGGGCTGCGCCGTCTCGGCAAGCCCGAAGACATCGCCGAGCTCACATTGTTCCTGTGCTCCGAGAAGGGCCGTCACATTCAGGGCACGGCCATCGCGGTCGATGGCGGCTCGACCATCGGGTATTACTGAGCGCGTCGCATTCTGCGAACGCAGGTGAGCAACAATGGCTGAAGGCGTGCGCGCCGCATGCGTGATCGGCTGGCCGATCAAGCATTCGCGCTCGCCGCTGATCCACGGCTATTGGATCAAGCTTCACAAGCTTGCCGCCGAATACCGTCAGGAGGCCATTGCGCCGGAGGTGGTTGCGGATTTTTTCGCGCATCTCTCCGAGCGCGGCTATGTCGGCTGCAACGTGACGCTGCCGCACAAGGAGGCAGCGCTCGCCGCCTCCGAGCCGGACGATCGTGCGCGTGCGGTCGGCGCGGCGAATACGCTGTGGCTCGCCGGCGGGCGTCTGCACTCGACCAACACCGACGTCGAAGGCTTCACCGCCAATCTTGATGCGGCGGTGCCCGGTTGGGACCGGTCGCCAATTGCGGCGCCAGTTGAACCGGGTGAAGCTGTGGTCTTGGGCTCGGGCGGCTCGGCGCGGGCGATCGTGTATGGACTGATCGAGCGGGAGTTTCGTCACATCCACGTCGTCAACCGCACCCCGGAACGGGCGCAGGCGCTGCGGGAGCGGTTCGGTCCTGCGGTGCAGCCGGCGCATTGGGGTGCGCTGCCGCATCTGCTCAGCCGGGCCGGCCTGGTGGTCAACACCACTTCGCTCGGCATGACCGGGCAACCGCCGCTTGCGATTGATCTTTCGCCGCTCGCCGCCGATGCGGTGGTGGCCGATCTGGTCTATGCCCCGCTCGAAACGCCGCTGTTGGCGGCCGCTCGCGCCCGGGGGCTGCGGACCGCCGATGGGCTCGGAATGCTGCTGCATCAAGCGGTGCGGGGCTTTTCCCTGTGGTTTGGGGTGCGGCCGGAGGTGACGGCCGAACTGCGGGCGATCATCGAAGCCGATCTTGTGAAGGATCGGGAATAGGCCTCGGGCGTTGGGGTTTCACGACTGGGGCGAAAGTTCTACGCTTTGCCCGTGCTGGCTGAACGCCGGCCAACTTCCAGGGAGGATTTCCGATGCAACTTGTCACAAGGCGCGCCTTGGGCGCGGCCGGACTGGCGCTCATTCTCGCGACCTCGACCGCGTGGGGGCAGGCACCCACGCGCGTTCGTGGCACGATTGAAAAAGTCGATGGCAATACGCTGACGATCAAGTCGCGGACCGGCGAAAGCCTGACCGTGAAGCTTGCCGACCCGCTCCGCGTCAACGCCATGGTCAAGGGGTCGCTCGCCGACATCAAGGAAGGCTCGTTCATCGGCGTGTCGGCCATGCCGATGCCGGACGGCACGCAAAAGGCCTATGCGATCCACATCTTCTCGGATGCGCAGAAGGGCGTGGTCGCTGACCGATTCGATCCGAGCTGGGATAACCGGCCCGGCAGCACCATGACCAACGCCAACGTGGCGACCACGGTCACCGGCACCGACGGCCAGAACATCCTGGTCAAGTACAAGGACGGCGAGAAGAAAGTGCTCGTACCAGCCGGCATCCCGATCGCGAAATATGCGCCGGGCACTGCCGCTGACCTCAAGGTCGGCGCCAAGATCTTCATTGGCGCCGCCAAGAAGGAAGCCGACGGAACGTTCTCCGCGCCGAATATCGCGGTCGGCCGCGATATCGATCCGCCGCAGTAAGCGGCCGCACCTTATCCGTCTGGCGTAATCCACGCCCGGCGTTTCGTTTGCGCGCCGTTGCCATGCGACGGCGCGCTTTTCACTCAGGGAGGAAAAAGATGACAGCGGTAACGAAAATTCTGCTCGCGGGGGCGATCCTCGTGGCGTCGTGTGCCGCGTTGCCGGCACAGCAGGCGCAGACTCAGCGTCTTCGTGGCACCATCGCAAAGGTCGAAGGCAACGTGCTCACGCTCAAGCCGGCAACCGGCGACAACGTCACGCTGACGCTGACCGGCAACGCGATGGTGGTCGCGGTCGTGAAGGCGAGCCTGGCCGACATCAAGGAAGGCACCTTCCTCGGCAGCGCCGCAATGCCGCAGCCGGATGGCAGCCAGCGCGCCCTTGAGGTGCATATTTTCCCGGAGCAGATGCGCGGCACCGGAGAAGGGCACAGGCCTTATGCGCCAGTCGCCAACAGCACCATGACCAACGGCACGTCGGGTGCGGCTGTGACGGGTGTCGATGGTTCGACCCTCGTGGTCAAGTACAAGGACGGCGAGAAGAAGATCGTCGTGCCGCCGGGCGTGCCGATCGTCCGCTACGAGATCGGCAGTGCGGCTGACTTGAAGCCCGGCGCGAATTTCACGGTGCTGGCTGCGACCAAGAAAGCCGACGGCACGTTTGAGGCCGCGCGCATCAACGTCGGCCGCGACGGCGTCGTGCCGCAGTAATTCTGCGCGATTGGGATGACATTTCATGCTGCGGCGGCGCGAAAGTGCCGCCGCTTTTTATTGATTTTGTTGCCGGTCTATCAACCACCTCGGCAGCCGGTGCCGAACCGTCCGCGAACCTCGCGCGACCCATGGAAGACGGGCGGACAGGCCGGCTTGCGCCGGATATGAACCACCGCAGCCCCGGGAAGGGATCGCGCGTCGTGGCTGCCGTGACGAACCCTTCCCGGCTCTTCTCTTCGAGCAACTCCAGCCGGATAAGCGGCCGCCTGATTTTGCGGCAGACCGATAAAACTTCAGGCAGCTGCCCAAGAAGCGGGCGATTTGTCCTCCTTCTTCCCCCTCCTGCATACAAAAGGCACGGATTTCTCAGGCGAATTATGCCGCAGGGGAAAACTCGCGCTTGGCACGCGCATTGCAAATTTACCGCCGTCACGCCCGCCAGCACGCGGGCGTCAACGATGGGGCGCGCCAATGTCAACGTTCGACAATCCTTTCGATTCCAAGCGCAGGCTGAGCAGCTTGGGCTGTAGCTGCGGGCGCCACATCGACGAAACCGAGCATCAGCGGGACGCGCAGTTGCGTTGCGCGCCGGTGGAAAGTCAGAGCGAAGAGAAGCGCTACCAGGGCGTGGTCGCCTCCGCGGTGATGCGCGCGATGTTTCCCAAGGACGCGGCGCGGCGCGCGTTCCTGAAATCGGTCGGCGCTTCGACCGCGCTTGCCGCGGTCTCGCAATTCTTCCCGATCGGCGCCGCAACTGAAGTGTTCGCGCAGGGCGGGCCGCTCGAGAAGAAGGACCTCAAGGTCGGCTTCATCCCGATCACCTGCGGCACGCCGATCATCATGGCGCAGCCGATGGGCTTCTATGCCAAGCACGGTCTCAACGTCGAAGTGATCAAGACCGCCGGCTGGGCGGTGATCCGTGACAAGACGATCAACAAGGAATACGACGCCGCCCACATGCTCTCGCCGATGCCGCTCGCGATCACGTTGGGCTCCGGCTCCAACGCAATTCCCTATACGGCTCCGGCGATCGAGAACATCAACGGACAGGCCATCACGCTCGCGATCAAGCACAAGGACAAGCGCGATCCGAAGCAGTGGAAGGGCTTTAAGTTCGCGGTGCCGTTCGACTACTCGATGCACAATTACCTGCTGCGCTATTACCTGGCGGAGCACGGTCTCGATCCCGACACCGACGTTCAGATTCGCTCGGTGCCGCCGCCGGAAATGGTCGCCAACCTGCGCGCCGACAATCTCGATGGTTTCCTCGGTCCCGATCCGATGAACCAGCGCGCGGTGTTCGATGGCGTCGGCTTCATTCACATTCTGTCGAAGGACATTTGGGAAGGCCATCCGTGCTGCGTGTTCGCGGCGTCGAAGGAGTTCGTCACCGGTTCACCCAACACCTACGCGGCTCTGCTGAAGTCGATCATCGACGCGACCGCCTTCGCCACCAAAGCGGAGAACAGAAAGCAGATCGCTGAAGCCATTGCGCCGGCGAACTATCTGAACCAGCCCGTCACGGTGTTGGAGCAGATTCTGACCGGCACCTTCGCCGATGGTCTCGGCAACATTCAGAAGGTCCCGAACCGCGTCGACTTCGATCCGTTCCCCTGGCAGTCGTTTGCGGTCTGGATCATGACCCAGATGAAGCGCTGGGGTCAGCTCAAGGGCGACGTCGACTACGCCAAGGTGGCGAACGAGGTGTTCCTCGCCACCGACACCGCCAGGCTGATGAAGGAGGTGGGCCTCACGCCGCCCGCCGCCACGACGAAGACCTTCGTGGTGATGGGCAAGACCTTCGATCCGGCGAAGCCCGAGGATTACATCAAGAGCTTCGCCATCAAGCGGGCATGACGCCGACGAAAGCCACGCCATGACCCACTCATTGACGCTGCGCGCCGCTCTGGTTTCGGTATCGATCCTGGTCGTGTTCCTGCTGGCGTGGCACCTTGCCACCCGCGGCACCAGCGCGGTCCAGCAGATGGACCCGGAATACGCCAAGCTGATGGGCCTCACCGCCACGCAGGGCAAATCCGCCATGCCGGGGCCGCTCGATGTCGGCGCCAAGCTCTGGGAGCATTTGCGGCGGCCGTTCTACGACAACGGGCCGAACGACAAGGGCGTCGGCATTCAGCTCGCCTATTCGATCGCGCGCGTCGCGCTCGGCTATCTGCTGGCGGTCGCCTTCGCGCTGCCAATTGGATTCCTGATCGGCATGTCGCCACTGATGAACCGCGCGCTCGATCCGTTCATCCAGGTGCTCAAACCGATCTCGCCGCTCGCCTGGATGCCGCTCGCGCTCTACACCATCAAGGACTCCGGCCTCTCGTCGATCTTCGTGATCTTCATTTGCTCGCTATGGCCGATGATGATCAACACGGCGTTCGGCGTCGCATCCGTGCGGCGCGAATGGCTGAACGTCGCCAAGACACTCGAGGTCGGCACCTTCCGCCGCGCCTTCACCATCATCCTGCCGGCGGCGGCGCCGACCATCCTGACCGGCATGCGCATCTCGATCGGGATCGCCTGGCTGGTGATTGTCGCGGCCGAAATGCTCGTCGGCGGCACCGGCATCGGCTATTTCGTGTGGAACGAGTGGAACAACCTGTCGATCACCAACGTGATCAACGCCATCCTGCTGATCGGCGTGGTCGGCATGCTGCTCGACCTGCTGCTCGCGCGGGCGACCAAGCTCGTGACGTTCCCGGAATAGCACCATGACGCAGAAGTTCATCTCCATCGAAGGCATCGCCAAACGCTTCCCGGCGGCGAGCGGCGGCATCACGACCGTGTTCGAGGATCTGTGGCTGTCGATGCAACGCGGCGAGTTCACCTGCATCATCGGGCATTCCGGCTGCGGCAAGACCACCGTGCTCAACATCCTGGCTGGTCTCGATGAAACGTCGTCCGGCGCCGTCATCGTCGACAATCAGGCGATCGAAGGCCCGAGCCTCGACCGCGCCGTGATCTTCCAGACCCACGCGCTGCTGCCCTGGCTCACCGTGATGGGCAACGTCAGCTACGCGGTGTCGTCGAAATGGCGCAATTGGAAGACACCGCGGGTGCGCGAGCGGGCGCAGAAGTTCATCGATCTCGTCGGCCTCAACGGCGCCGAGAGCAAGCGTCCGGCCGAGCTCTCCGGCGGCATGAAGCAGCGCGTCGGCATCGCCCGCGCGCTGTCGATCGAGCCGAAGATCATGCTGATGGACGAGCCGTTCTCGGCGCTCGATGCGCTGACGCGCGGCACGTTGCAGGATGAGGTCCGCCGCATCTGCCAGGAGACCGACCAGACCGTTTTCATGATCACCCACGACGTCGACGAGGCGATCTATCTCGCCGACCGCATCGTGCTGATGACCAACGGTCCGGGCGCGGTGGTTGCGGAAATTGTCGAGAACCCGCTGCCGAAAGAGCGCAAGCGCCATGAGGTGCACAAGCACCCGCTGTTTTATCCGGTGCGCAACCACATCATCGATTTCTTGGTGAGCCGCTCCAAGAGCTTTGCGCAGGAGATGCGCGGCCGCCACGACCCGCGCCATGTGCCGACGGTGCGTCCGGGCACGGAGCCGGTCGTCGTCACGGACAGCAACGTGTTGCGGCTCGGTGGCCACACCGCAGCCCACTAAGTCTTTCGAACCAAGCTGGGAGGTTAAGATGAAGCGCGTGGACTTGACGGAAAAACTTCTCGACATCAAGCGCGAGAAGGGCTGGACCTGGAAATATATCTGCGAACAGATCGGCGGCATGTCGCCGGTGATGATCACCGGCGCACTCCTCGGCAATCACAAGCTGACCAAGCCGCAGGCGGCCGCCGCCGCCAAGCTGTTCGGCCTCTCGACGACCGAGCAGACCATGCTCAACGAGGTGCCGATGCGCGCCGAAGGCGTCACGATGCCGCCGACCGATCCGCTGATCTATCGCTTTTACGAGCTGGTGCTGGTCAACGGCGCGGCCTGGAAGGAGTTGATCCAGGAGGAGTTCGGCGACGGCATCATGTCGGCGATCGACTTCGATATGACGATGGAGCGCCTGCCCGATCCGAAGGGCGACCGCGTCAAGATCGCGATGTCCGGAAAATTCCTGCCGTTCAAGTATTACGGCGCGACCGGCAACGCGCAGGCGTACGGATACAAGGAAGAGTAAGTCGTAGCGGAGCGGCACACTCGCTCCACCCTCCCCTGCAGGGGGAGGGTCGACGCCGAGCGTTAGCGAGGCGCCGGGGTGGGGTGAGCTTCACGCGGGTTCAAAGTTCACCCCACCCCGCTCGCTTTCGCTCGCGACCCTCCCCCTGCAGGGGAGGGTGAAGAGAGTTCGCGGCAACGGTTCAGAACATGCCCACCCATCGCACCTATCCGAAAAAATCCGGCTTCCGGCTCGGCGTTTACGTCTGCAAGGACGCCGAGATTGTCGACTTCGCCGCCCCGCATGGCGTGTTCTCGGTGGCGCGGCGGTTCGATCCGGAACTCGAGGCGTTCACACTGGCCGAGGCGCTGCGCCCGGTGCAGGCGCAGGCGGGCTTCACCGTGCTGCCGAACTACGGCTTCAACGATGCGCCGGACATGGACGCGTTTCTGATTCCGGGCGGCTTCGGTCTGCGCCAGGAGATCAACAACGGCAGGCTGCACGCCTTCATTCGCGCGCTGCCGGAGAAGACACTCTTGGTCAGCGTGTGCACCGGCTCGTGGATTTACGGCCGCATGGGCCTGCTCGACGGCAAGGCCGCGACCAACCGCAAGGAGCCGGATCGCTTAGAAGCGTCGGGCGGCGGCAAGGTACCGATCGACCGGCTTGCGGAAATCGCGCCGAAGTGCCGGATCAACCGGGCGCGTGTGGTCGACGCCGGCCGCATCGTCACGGGCGGCGGCATTGCGTCGGGCATGGAGGTCGGCTTCCACCTGCTGCGCCGCGCCGGCTACGACGAGACGTTCATCTCCGAGGTCGCCCGCATCATGGAATACAGCGCGGCCTATGCGGCGTATCGGGATGATATCGAGTACGACGGCTGACCACCGTCGCCAGTCGCAGGCGGCGCATCGCTGACCTGCGCGCCGTGGCGCGTGCGGATCATTGCCAGCATCCGGATGCTGTGTGACAACAAAAACACAGACACAGGACCCCTCGATGCAATTCTCCGCAATGACGATGAACATGTGGTTCCCCAGCACCGACGATGGGGATGACGACAATCGCGTCATCGAGACGGCCGCCGAGCAGGCGATCTGGTTCGCCGAGCTCGGCTACCACGTGTGGTTCACCGATCACCACTTCCGCGGACCGTGGCACTCAAACCCGTTGCAGTTCGCGTCCTACATCGCGCCGCTGATCCCGCGCGACCGCTATCTCGGCTTCGGCGTGCTCTCGATCCCGTTCTATCACCCGGTGCGGCTGGTCGAGAGCATCAACCTGCTCGACCACCTGACCAAGGGCCGAGTGCTGATCGGCGTGGGCTCCGGCTGGCAGGGCAGCGAGCCGAACGGGCTCGGCATCGACGCCGAGGCGCACGCCTCAGGCCGGCTCGCCGAGGAGACGCTCGAGATCATGGAGCGCCTGTGGGCGTTCAAGAACGGCGATCCGGAAATGAGCTTCGCGGTCGGCAACTTCAGCGGTCGCATCAAGCGGCGCGTCACACCGGCGCCGTACTCCAAGCCGTATCCCACGCTCATTCGCGTGGCGACCCGCGAGGCGGGCATCGTCCGCGCGGCGCAGAAGGGCTGGCCGGTGTTTGTCGGCGTGCTCGGCGCCGATCTGGGCAAACAGATGGAGATCTACCGGCGCGCGCTCGACGCGGCCCATCATCCGCAGCACGTGAAGGACAACTGCCTGCGCTGGTGCTCGTACGACTGGGTCGGCGTGACGGTGGCGGAGACGGAGGAGAAGGCGCTGGAGCGCGAGAAGCTCGGGCGCGCCGAGACGATGGCGATCCGCACCAGCTACGTGAAGCGGCACGGCCCGACCGATGGACCGGCGATGAAGTCCACGTCGGCGCAGTCGCGGCCGGAGGAATACGCCAAGGGCGGCGACATGAAGATGACCATCTCCGGCACGCCCGACACGATCGCCGCCAAGGTGCGGCAGCTGGAAGCGATGGGCGTCAACCACCTGCACCTGCGCTTCCTCGGCGAGATCGACGGCGAGACCAGCCACATCTGCAAGACCTCGGCGGAGCTGTTCGCCAAGGAGGTCATGCCGCGGTTTACGGAAAAGCAGCCCGCCCCGCGGCCTGCTTTGGCAGCGGCGGGCGGACTGCATTAGTTTGGGTTCAACACGGCAGTCTTTGCACAGACGATGAGTCTCATCGATCCGCGTGTCATCGCAACGTAAAGATTTTTAGCGTCCAAACCATCTGCGTCGAGAATAACGGCAACCTCCGCTTCTAAACCTTTCAGCAGCAGGGTGCTGCCGACGGCACGCATCGGCAATGGTCGACCGATCAGCCTGTTTTGCTCGCGCATTCGGATGGTGGCGTCAGCGAAGCTGAGGCCGTCGGTCCCGTGACACAATTGCAGCGCCTTGATGCATGCCTTCAGGACTGCCGGACGATGCGTTCTCACGCCGCCCTGCTTACCAATCTCTACCAGAAGGTCGACGGCTCCGCGATGTGAAGGGGTGATTGTGAAAGCGAGCGCGACCCCTTCCAGATCACTGGCGGGCTTCCTCGCCCGGCCGCCGCTCAGCGCTCTTACCCGATCGACTAAATCGGACGCGCCCACATTCGTCATCACGCTTTGTGCGAACTGCGCGAGCTGTTGCAGAGCGTCCGGAGCCGCGAGATCGAAACGGCGTGCGAACGCCACAAGGTCCCGCAGATCAACCGCTTCGACAGTCACGGCGCCCGGCGTTTGGCTCGCGAATTGGCGCTGACTTTCCGGATTTCTGCTGTTTCCAATGATGAGCACCCGCCCGTCGCGTCCCGGCGGGTTGATCCGTGCAGCCATCAGTCGTTTCTTGTGATCTTCCGTACCGTCAAGTTCGACCCAGGTTACAGCGGTCGGTGCCTCGCGTAAGTCAATGGGTTCACCGCGCAGTAGCTTCGCCCGGGCGTGCAGCAGCCATTCGCCGAACGGTTCGGCGCCCGCATTTATCCATCGCCAGGGTGTCGCCAATTCGCCTGCCACAGGGAAATATTTGCAGACATTCTCATCCCATTTCGCAAGATCGTCTTGGCCGAAGCCGAAGATCGCCTGCATCGGATCTCCCAGCACACAAGTCGGCAGGCTTTGGGCGGCAAGGGCGGCGAGAGCGTGCTGCCGCACGGAGCAGTCTTGGTATTCGTCCACAATTAGCCGCGCGTAGCTGGCAGAAATCAGGTCATTCACATGACCCGCCTTCAGTAATTTTGCAGCTGCTACACGGATATTCGGATAGTCGGTCGCGGGATTCGTAAGGGTTAGGAGCGTGGGGTCGCAGGCAGCGCGCGTCGGAAACATCGATACAAGCCGCATCGCAAAGCCGTCGATCGTGAGAAGGCGATAGGACTTTGGAGGTACCCCGGCGCGATCGAGCCGGCCGCGCAGGGCAGCCACACCTGCGTTCGTGTGCGTCAGGATCAGGCTCGGCTTCGCTCCCGCATGTCGCGTAAGGCTTTCCGCGACGAGATACGTTTTCCCGCAACCGGCGGGCGCGGTCACCGTGCCGCGTTTTATGGAGAGGATGTCTATCGCATCAGCCGCCATCACCGGCCCATTTGAAAATCTCTTCGATGGTGGTAGCGAATTCCACTTCAGCCTTTGCAAGGTCAGGTCCGACGATGTCGTGCCCGACAGATTCCATCCAGCTCACGGACTTGAACCATCCAGCTTTCCGAGTCCGGGAGGCTTCTCCGAGAAGAACTCGATGTTCCACTGAATATCCATCGAAAAGGAAGGCGGTGCGAATTTTCTCCAAATCTCTTTCACCTCGCGACGCCGATTTGATGTGTTCGTTCACAAGTTCCTCGCCGTGCAACTCAACCGCGCGCTCGATCAATTTATTCACGCAGTCATCCGTCACGCTTACGAAAAGATCATCCTCCAGCGCGCAATCAGCACCCCATGCGATAACCTTCCCGCCCGCGGCTACAAAGGCGGTCTCTGCAGCTGGAGTTGGTTTGACATCATCATCGCGCAGAACCGCGACGCGGTATCCCAGCGCTTGAAACGCATCTGCGCGACGGAAACACCTGTCGGCATCGCCGCCACCGCAATCGACAAGCGCTACCCCGCAGGCGCTTATCGATTTTTGCCCTTGCGCTGTTCTGAAATGGTCGACGCCACGGACAAGCCCAACTTCGCTCGCCCCTTCGCACACCAGAACGCTCGGCGCAAGGAAGGCATCCGGATATAGGCGGATGGTGCTTTGAATGTCGTCGCCGGTGCCGACATTTCGCACTTCATGTTTGTCCTTGGCCCTGCGGACGACAAACAACTGCTGTCCCGACAGCTCTCTCAGCACGACTGGAGAATGCGTCGTCATGAAGACCTGAAGCGGCGGCCGCTCCTCCTTCGCCCCAAGTGAGCCAAGGAAGCGGATGATCCGGTGCGGTTCCAGGCCATGTTCGGTTTCGTCCACGAGCAGGACCGTGCTCTTTGCCGCCGCCTTACGTTGAAGGCCCGCGATCAACAAGCGCGCGGAGCCAGTCCCAAGGCCCCGAAGCGGAACTCCGCTGTCGTCATGCAGCGAAATCGTCCCACCCGCAAACGACACAGAATGCGCATCGAGCATCGCCCGGATGTTATCACCAACCGGAATGCCAAGCTCCTTGGCCGTCGCCGCCACGATGGTCAATGTCTCGCCGAGTTGGTTCTGCGCGTCGTCACCAAAGGCCGCACGCGCGTCGCGTGCGGCCTTAGCCAGCGCCGCCGACGCATCCGCGCGCTCTTCTGAAATCCGATTGAGTACGGAACTCCGGCTCCAACCTAGGTGATAATCCGCCATGACGCCGATCCGAGTTGGCGCTAGCCGGACGCGGTCGGCCCAATTCAGGTTCCGAACCTGCTCCTGCGCTTCAGCGCGTTCCGAAACCAGAGACCAGGACGGCTCAAGGTCGCTCGTGACGGTGAGCCTCATCGTCAGCACGGTTTCGGCCTCTTTCTCGGGTTCGTCCTCAATCTCGCCGGAGGCCGCATCAAAGCCCCTAACATAAAGACCGTAGGCGTCGATGTTTTTGAGCGCATCATCTAGTTCGCCGACCGTCACCGAAATTCGGATCGGGTTTTCGACTTCGAGACGATGGAAATCCGCATCGGTGAACAGGATGTTGCGCCGCGCGCCGACACAATAGTCGATAGCATCCAAAATTGACGACTTGCCGCTGTCGCCGGGCCCGATCAAGCAATTAATTCCCGGTGATGGCAGCCATACAAGCCGCTGGATGCTTCTAAAATTCTCTATCTCGATTTTGCGAATTCGGGCCATGACTTTACTGACCTATGCGAGCCGACATTACCTGCCTATTGCTTGGCAGCAAAACCTCACCTTCGCTCGTGCACGTCGAAGACGCGATTGGGGCACGACGCGCTACTTCACCGGCTCTCCTTGTGATTCGCACATCGGATCACATCCTCTGCCAATCCGCCGACCTCTCAAACGCCGCACTAGCCCGATAGATCGTGCTCTCGTCCCAATGCCGGCCGACCAGCATCAGCCCGATCGGCAGGCCGTCCGTCATGCCGCACGGAATGCTGATCGCCGGATGGCCAGTGACGTTGAGCGGAGCGGTGTTGCGGGTCGCCTCCCAGCTTCGCCGCGTCACCTCCTGCGGCGTCGCGCCCTTCGGCGGGATCGGCGTCGCCTTCAGCACCGTGGTCGGCAGCAGCAGCAGGTCGCAAGCCTTCAGCGCCGTGTCGTAAGCCGCGCGCAGCCGCGGCCGCAAGTTCTGCGCCTTGGCGTAATAGTGGCCGCCGTAACGGTTCATCGTGTACTTGGAGAAGATCGTCGCGATCTTCAGCGTGTCGGCGAACTCGTCGGCGTGGTCGCGCCACTTCATAGCCGCCTGCATGACGCTGAGCGGATAATAGCTCTCGTGGCCGACGCCGAAGCCGCTCATGTCGAGCAGTGTGATGCAGGCTGCGTCGCCGCGGATCGCGGCCCACAGCGGAAAGCCAAGCGTGTGGTGCTCGGGAATCGAGACGTCGGTGACGGTCGCGCCGAGCGAACGGAAGCGCTCCGCCGTGGCGCGCACCTTGGCATCGACATCGGGCTCGGAATTGCGGTGGCCAAAGCCTTCCTTCAGGACGCCGATGCGCAGGCCCTTGGCGCCCTTATCGAGCGCGTCGGTGTAGTTCGCCACTTTCACATCGCGCTGGCGTGCATCGAGCCCGTCGGGTCCGGCCAGCACTTCCAGCAGCAGCGCATTGTCGGCGACGTTCTGGGTCATCGGCCCGACCGTGTCGAGCGTGATCTCCAGCGGCCCGATGCTGGTGTAGGGCACGAGCCCGTAGGTCGGCTTCATGCCGACGATGCCGCAATAGCTCGCCGGAATGCGGATCGAGCCGGCCTGGTCGCCGCCGATCGCCATCGGCACCTCGCCGGCCGCCACCAGCGCGGCACTGCCGGACGATGAACCGCCGGTGGTGTGGCCGCGCTTCCTCGGATTGTGCACCGGCCCGGTTGCGCTGGTGTGGCTGCCGCCGGACACGCAATAGTACTCGCAGACCGCTTTGCCCGCGATCTCGCCGCCGGCGTCGAGGATGCGCGTCACGATGGTAGCGTCGATGTCCGGGATCGAGCCGTCGAGGAAACCCGCGCCGATCATCATCGGCACGCCGGCGAGGCAGACGTTGTCCTTGAGCGCGACGCGCCGGCCCGCGAGCTTGCCGCTTGGCGCGCCCTTGATCGCTGTTTTGTAATACCAAGCGCCGTGCGGATTTTCCTCAGGCGTGGGCCGCCGTCCGCCGTCACGCGGATATTTCACCGCGGGCTTGTCGTCGGGCGCGGCATCGAGCGCCGCATAGGCCGCGACCAGCGGCGTCAGGATGTCCTGCGCGGCCTGCAGATATTGTGCGTCCGGATTCATGCCGAGTTGCTCGGCGGCGTGGCGTAGGTCATCGACGCTGGGTTTTTCGAACATGGCTCTGCTCCGGTTCGGTTCTATCCGCCGTCATGCCCGGCCTTGTGCCGGGCATCCACGTCTTGCTTAGCATCCAAGACGTGGATGGCCGGGACAAGCCCGGTCATGACGTGGAGAGTACGGAGAAAGAGCCGCCTACCGATTGCTGTCCCAATCCGCCAGCACGCGGCGGTCGATGTCGCGCACGTTCTTCACGCCGCACAGCGCCATGGTGATGTCGAGCTCCTTGCCCAGGATCTCGATGGCGCGCGCGACGCCGGCCTGGCCGCCGGCGCCGAGGCCGTAGATGTAGGGACGCCCGATAATGCAGGCGCGCGCGCCGAGCGCCAGCGCCCGCACCATGTCGGAGCCGGTGCGCACACCGGAGTCGAACAGGATTTCGAGTTCCGAGCCGACCGCGTCGACAACGCGCGGCAGCGCCGAGATCGCCGACGGCGCGCCGTCAAGCTGACGCCCGCCGTGGTTCGACACGCTGATGGCGGCGACCCCGGTCTTGGCTGCGATCCGCGCATCTTCGACGTCGAGAACGCCTTTCAGGAACAGCTTGCCGGGCCAGATGCTCTTGATCCACTCGACGTCCTTCCAGGACAGCGTCGGATCAAACTGGCTCGCGGTCCATTGCGCCAGCGAATTGACGTTCTCCATGCCCTTCACGTGACCGGCGAGATTGCCGAAGGTCTTGCGCTTGCCCTTGAGGATGGAAAAAGCCCAGGCCGGCTTGGTGGCGATGTCGATGATGTTCTTCAGCTTGATCTCGGGCGGCACGGTGAGACCGTTGCGCACGTCGCAATGGCGCTGGCCGAGCACCTGCAGATCGACGGTGAGCATCAGCGCGCTGCATTTTGCCGCTGCGGCACGCTGGATCAGCTCCTTCATGAAGCCGCGGTCGCGCATCACGTAGAGCTGAAACCAGAACGGCTTATCGACCGCGCCTGCCACGTCCTCGATCGAATTGATCGACATGGTGGACAGCGTGTACGGAATGCCGGCAGCTTGTGCTGCGCGGCAGGCGAGGATTTCGCCATCGCCGTACATCATGCCGCCGAGGCCGATCGGCGCGAGCGCCAGCGGCAGTGAAACCTTCTCGCCCATGATGGTGGTCGAGGTGTCGCGCTGATCTACGTCGCGGAGAATGCGCTGCCGAAGCTTGACCTTCTCCATGTCGGCGCGATTGGCGCGCAGCGTTTCCTGCGAGTAGGAGCCGGCCTCCGCATAGTCGAAGAACATTTTCGGCACGCGCCGGCGCGCCTGCTGGCGCAAATCCTCGATGCTGGGAAAATTCTTCATCGCTACGCACCCTCAACCCGCCCGGAATTAGCACGTTTATTAGGCGGAACGCGACTGAGGGA
Organism: Rhodoplanes serenus; assembly: GCA_945893145.1. Taxonomy (GTDB): domain Bacteria; phylum Pseudomonadota; class Alphaproteobacteria; order Rhizobiales; family Xanthobacteraceae; genus Z2-YC6860. The sequence goes on from CAMDDZ010000001.1 coordinate 129,633, forward strand.
ACGCTCCTTGGGGCTAAAGCGTTGTTCCAGGGACGATTTCACCCGCAGGAGAAGCATGATGGGCGCATTGGCCTTGAACCTGAGAAGGCGCGGCGGCGATCCGGATCTGGTCGAGAATCCGCACGACGTAAAATCCTCCGATCCGCTGGAGCGGGCGCTGGAGGAGGGACTTGAAGAGTCCTTCCCAGGTTCCGATCCCGTCAACGTGACACAGCCGGCGCGGTCGAAGGTGGAAAAGAACGGCGGCAAGCTCGTCAAAAACGATTGGAAAAGCGACTGGAAATGATGCTCCGCCGCCGTGATTGCGGTGGAACCAACATGGTAAACGCCATCCTCCCGGAAGGGTAAGGATGGCGTATTTATTTTGAGCCAATCCGCTTCAAATACCCCTATAAGACAGCCGCGGCGGGACCCGGTTTCGGGGGAGGCATGGTTCGTAAATATTTCGGCACTGACGGTATTCGTGGCCGCGCCAACAGCACGATCACGCCCGAGCTTGCGCTCAGGGTTGGGCAATCGGCTGGCCTGCTGTTTCAGCGTGGCGAGCATCGCAACCGCGTGCTGATCGGCAAGGACACACGGCTCTCCGGTTACATGATCGAGACCGCGATGGTCGCGGGCTTCACCTCGGTCGGAATGGACGTGCTGCTGACCGGTCCGATGCCGACGCCGGCGGTCGGCATGCTGACGCGCTCGATGCGCGCCGACCTCGGCGTGATGATCTCGGCCTCGCACAATCCTTATGACGACAACGGCATCAAGCTGTTTGGGCCGGACGGCTACAAGCTCACCGATGAGGTCGAGCACAAGATCGAAGCTTTGATGGAATCCGACGTCAGCAAGCGGCTGGCCAAGTCGGCCGATCTCGGCCGTGCCAAGCGCATCGACGGCGTGCAGGATCGTTACATCGAATTCGCCAAGCGCACCTTGCCGCGCAACATGTCGCTCGACGGCCTGCGTGTCGTGGTGGATTGCGCCAACGGCGCCGCCTATCAGGTGGCGCCCGGCGCGCTCTGGGAGCTCGGCGCCGACGTGGTTTCGATGGGCGTTTCGCCGGACGGCTTCAACATCAACCAGGATTGCGGTTCGACCGCGCCCGATGCGCTCGCTCGCAAGGTGCGCGAGGTGCGCGCCGATGTCGGCATCGCGCTCGACGGCGACGCCGACCGCGTCCTGATCATCGACGAGCATGGCCATGCGGTCGATGGCGATCAGCTCATGGCGGTGATCGCGGCGAGTTGGAAAGAGGACGGCCGCCTCGCCAAGCCGGGCGTGGTGGCGACCGTCATGTCGAACTTGGGGCTGGAGCGCTACCTCGGCTCGCTGGGGATCAAGCTCGCCCGCACCGCGGTCGGCGACCGCTACGTGCTCGATCACATGCGCACCCATGGCTTCAACCTCGGCGGTGAGGCCTCCGGCCACATCATCCTGTCGGACTACGCCACCACCGGCGACGGTCTGGTTGCGGCGTTGCAGGTGCTGGCGGTGGCGAAGAAGCTCGATCAGCCGATCTCGAAAATCTGCCATCGCTTCGAGCCGTTGCCGCAGGTGCTGCGCAATGTCCGTTATAAGAAAGGCAAGCCGCTCGAAAACGACAAGGTCCAGCTTGCCATCAAGAGCGCGGAGAAGCGGCTGAACGGGCAGGGACGCCTGGTGATCCGGCCGTCCGGCACTGAGCCGGTCATCCGCGTGATGGGCGAGGGGGACGATAAGTCTCTGGTCGAAGACGTTGTGGACGGCATCGTGGAAGCGCTGACGGATGTCGCCGCCTGACCTGGGGCTGTGGAAAAGCCCAGCAAAACCGGGCGTTTGCTAGATTAGAGAACGTATAAAAACGGCGTTTTTCTTTTGCTGGGCTGAGCCCGATCCAGTATCGATATCCCGGTTCGGGAACCCGCATGATCGTCTGCTCCTGCAACGTTTTGAGCGACAAGGACATCCGCACCGCGTGCTGTGCGGATGAGCGGCCGCGCTCGACCGGTCAGGTCTATGGCTGCCTTGGCTGCAGCGCCCAATGCGGCCGCTGCGCGCGGACCATCCGGCGCATCATGGACGAGGCGTTGGAAGCCGCCGGCGGGGCCTGCAACGGCTGCGCAGCCGACCCGAAGTCCTGAAGAATCTTCCGATTTCTCCACAAGGTGCAGTTGATGCTGCGGTTTGGCCGATGGCTGAAACCAACGGGCCTACTTAAAATTGGTTTAAGATAGCGCCGGGATCCCTACGCTATGCAATGACGGGAGTGCTGCCATGAAGGGCGACGCCAAGGTTGTTGAGTTTCTCAATCGGGGACTGCGGCACGAGATGACTGCGGTCAACCAGTACTGGCTGCACTTCCGGCTGCTGGACAATTGGGGCTTCAAGGACCTCGCCAAATACTGGCGCAAGGAGTCCATCGAGGAGATGCAGCACGCCGACAAGCTGATCGAGCGCATCATCTTCCTCGACGGTTTCCCGAACATGCAGGTGCTCGATCCGCTGCACATCGGCCAGAACGTCAAAGAGGTGCTCGACTGCGACCTCAAGGCCGAGATTTCGGCGCGCGCGCTCTACGAGGAGGCCGCCACCCATTGCCATGGCGTGCGCGACTACGTCAGCCGCGATCTGTTCGAGAAACTGATGCACGACGAGGAAGAACACATCGACTTCCTCGAAACGCAGATGTCGCTGGTCGCCAACATCGGCGTCGAACTCTACTCCCAGCATCACATCGGCAAGCTCGAGGACAGCGGCTCCTGATTCGTCCGAGCTGCTTGGCCTGGCGCTCAGTCCGGTAACAAACAATAACAAAGCGTGATGGGCTTTGCGGCCGCGCTGCCGATCGCCGCGGTTTGCGCAGGCTTTGCGCTTGCCGTCGCGCGTCCGTTAAAAATCACGGTTAAAAAGTAAGGTTAATCTCTACTTAAACATTCGCTGCCATCTTCGCCCCAGTTGGTTTTGACCCACGTGGAAGAGCCCGCGCCAGCGGACGCTCCACGAGCCAGAGGGGACGGGCATGGTGAGCGTGAAGGTCGTGGCACTTGCGGGGCTCGCGGGGCTCCTGACCACGGTGGCGAACGCGGCGGATCTGCCGCAGTACCGGGCGCCAGTGATGGTGCCGTACGAGCAATTCGCCAGCGGCTGGTATCTGCGCGGCGACATCGGCATGAGCAATCAGCGCGTCGGCAGCCTGTTCAATGCGCTCTACAGCACGGCGACCTCGGTCAACACCGTGCAAGCGGATTTTGACTCCGCGCCGACCTTCGGCATCGGTGCCGGCTACCAGTTCAACAACTGGTTTCGCATAGACGTCACCGGCGAATATCGCGGCAAGGCCAACTTCCACGGCCTCGACATTGTGAGAGCCGCCGGCAGCACTTATACGGACGAATATCGCGCCAGCAAATCCGAATGGGTGGTGCTCGCCAACGCCTATTTCGATCTTGGCACCTGGTATCGGGTGACGCCGTTCGTCGGCGTCGGCATCGGCGGTGCATACAACACGATCAGCAACTTCACCGACGTCTGCAATATCGTGAGCGTCTGCACTGGCGGCAGCGTCGCCATCGGCCCGACTTATTCGAAATGGAATCTCGCCTGGGCGGCGCATGCCGGCCTTGCCTACAAGGTCACACAGAGCTTCACGGTCGAGTTGTCCTATCGCTACCTCAACATCGGCAACGCGCAGAGCGGCGACCTGGCGACCTATTTGGGTACGAACACCGTCTACAATCCAATGGAATTCCGGAACATCACGTCGCACGACGTCAGGCTCGGCGTGCGCTGGCTGCTCACGCCGCCGGAGCCCGTGCTGCCGCCACTGATGCGTAGAGGCTGAGCAGGATCATCGTGGTGCGTAGATTTCAAAGTCTAGTGGTCGCGGGTTTCGCAACGGCGCTGGCGTTCAATGCCGCGCTGGCTGCCGACCCCGCGATCAACTGGCCGACGCAGGCGCCGATCCAGGTGCCAATCACCGAGCTCAGCTCCGGCTGGTACTTGCGTGGTGACATCGGATACCGCGTCAACACCATGGCGGTTCCGGACACGGCGGTCGCCATCACCAGCCAGAAATACGACAACACTTACGTGTTCGGCGGCGGCGTCGGTTACAAATACCAATGGTTCCGCGCCGACCTTACGGTCGATTACGGCGTGGGCGCGAGCTACCACGGCACCACCGCCTCGCCACTGACGATCTATGGCGCGAAGATCGACGCCACCACGGTGCTCGCCAACGCTTACTTCGATCTCGGCACCTGGAGCGGCTTCTCGCCTTACCTGGGCGCCGGCGTCGGAACGAGCTTTCTGCGCGTGTCCGACTTCGCCAACGTGCCGTCGCCCGGAATTCTGATCGGGCCGAACGGCAAGTGGAATTTCTCCTGGGCCGGAATGGCCGGCGTGGCGTTTCGCGTCGCCCCGAATTGGGTCATCGATGTCGGCTATCGCTACCTGAACCTTGGCGACGCCTACAGCGGACAGGACTCGATTGGCGTCAACACGCGGTTCAAAAATCTGTCCTCCCAGGACATCCGGATCGGCGTCCGCTTCCTGCTCGACTAAAGCACGAGCCGGCTCGCCCAAACTGGCGCGCCTAAGCTGGCGCGTCCCAACTCCAAGATATTTCAATGTCATAAACCAGCGGCCGTGGCGCGCCTTGACGGCGCGCGCGTCCTTCCTTAAGTCCAGCGGTGGGACACCCTTCCCCACCGAAGGGCTTCTATCTGGAAGGATAGAGTCATGAGCAACAAACCCGGCGTGCGGCCGGCCATCCCGCACTTCTCGTCCGGCCCCTGCGCCAAGCGCCCAGGCTGGAGCCTCCAAGCCCTCACCGACGCCGTTTTGGGACGCTCGCACCGGTCGAAAGCCGGTAAGGCGAAGCTCCAGCGTTCGCTCGATCTCACCCGCGAGGTGCTCGAAGTGCCGGCGGACTATCGCATCGGCCTGATGCCGGCCTCCGACACCGGCGCGGTCGAAGCCGCGCTGTGGTCGATGCTCGGCGCGCGCCCGGTCACCATGCTGGCCTGGGAATCCTTCGGCGAAGGCTGGGTTGCCGACGTCACCAAGGAGCTCAAGCTGAAGGACGTCACAGTGCTGAAGGCGTCGTATGGCGAATTGCCCGATCTCAGCAAGGTCGATCCGAAATCGGACGTGGTGTTCGCCTGGAACGGCACGACCTCGGGCGTGCGCGTGCCGAACGCCGATTGGATCGCGGCCAACCGCGAGGGCCTCACCATCTGTGACGCCACGTCTGCCGCGTTCGCGCAGCCGCTCGACTGGCCGAAGCTCGATGTGGTGACCTTCTCGTGGCAGAAGGCGCTCGGTGGCGAAGCCGCGCACGGCACCATCATTCTGTCGCCGCACGCTGTGCAGCGGCTCGAGACTTACAATCCGTCCTGGCCGATCCCGAAAATCTTTCGGCTCTCCAAGGACGGCAAATTCAACGCCGATCCATTCGAAGGCGGCTCGATCAACACGCCGTCGCTGCTCTGCGTCGAAGACTATATCGACACGCTGTCCTGGGCGAAGTCGATCGGCGGCCTGAAGGCGCTGATGGCGCGCGCCGATGCCAACGCGAAGACGATCGCGGACTGGGTCGCGCGCACGCCGTGGATCGGCTTCGTGGCGCGCGAGGCGGTGAACCGCTCCAACACGTCGGTGTGCTTGAAGGTGGTCGATCCGGTTGTGCTCAAGCTTCCGGCCGACGCGCAGGCAAAATTCATCAAAGGCATTGCGGCCGCGCTCGAAAAAGAAGGCGTCGCCTACGACATCGACGCCTATCGCGCCGCGCCTTCGGGCCTGCGCATCTGGTGCGGCTCGACGGTCGAGGCCTCCGATCTCGAGGCGCTCACGCACTGGCTCGATTGGGCCTACGCGCAAGCCAAAGAAGCGCTGCCGAAGGCGGCGTGACCCTCTTTTCCCTCTCCCCGCTTGCGGGGAGAGGGTGGCGAGCCGCGAAGCGGTGAGCCGGGTGAGGGGGCCTCGACGCAGCGCCATACTTCAATGCCCCCTCACCCGGCTTCCTCGCTTTCGCTCGGAAGCCGACCTCTCCCCGCAAGCGGGGAGAGGTGAAGGACAGAAACTTATTGCTCGCAACACGAAGTGACAGCCATGCCCAAAGTCCTCATCTCCGACGCTCTCTCGCCCGCCGCCGTGCAGATCTTCAAAGATCGCGGCATCGAGGTCGATTTCCAGCCCAACCTCGGCAAGGACAAAGACAAGCTCGCCGAGATCATCGGTAATTTCGACGGGCTCGCGATCCGCTCGGCCACCAAGGTGACGCCGAAGATTCTCGACAAGGCCAAGAACCTGAAGGTGATTGGCCGCGCCGGCATCGGCGTCGACAATGTCGATATTCCGGCGGCGACCGCCAAGGGCATCATCGTGATGAACACGCCGTTTGGCAATTCGATCACCACGGCAGAACACGCGATCTCGCTGATGCTGGCGCTGGCGCGCCAAATTCCGGAAGCCGACACGTCGACGCGCGCCGGCAAGTGGGAAAAGAACAAGTTCATGGGCGTCGAGATCTTCAGCAAGACGCTCGGTGTGATCGGCTGCGGCAATATCGGCTCGATCGTTGCCGACCGCGCCGTCGGACTGAGGATGAAAGTGATCGCCTACGATCCATTCCTGTCGCCGGAGCGTGCGCTCGATCTCGGCGTCGAGAAGGTCGAGCTCGACGAGCTGTTCCGCCGTGCCGACTTCGTCACCTTGCACACGCCGCTGACCGACAAGACCAAGAACATCATCGACGCTGCCGCGCTCAAGCGCATGAAGAAGGGCGTGCGCATCGTCAATTGCGCACGCGGTGGTCTGGTCGACGAGGCGGCGCTCTATGATGCGCTGAAGAGCGGACAGGTGGCGGGCGCGGCCTTCGACGTCTTCGTCGAGGAGCCCGCGACCAGCAGTCCGTTGTTCACGCTGCCAAACGTGGTCTGCACGCCGCATCTTGGCGCCGCCACCACGGAGGCGCAGGAGAATGTCGCGCTGCAGATCGCCGAGCAGATGTCGGATTACCTGCTGCGCGGCGCGATCTCCAACGCCGTCAACTTCCCGTCGATCACGGCCGAGGAGGCGCCGCGTCTCAAGCCGTTCATCGCGCTTGCCGAGAAGCTCGGCTCGTTCGCCGGCCAGCTCACCGAAGGCTCAATCCAGAAGGTGCAGATTTCCTACGAGGGCGCGGTCGCGCAGATGAAGACCAAGGCGCTGACCTCCGCCGCGGTGGCAGGGTTCCTGCGGCCGATGCTCCAGGACATCAACGTCGTCTCAGCGCCGAGCGTCGCCAAGGAGCGCGGCATCATCGTCGAGGAAACGACGCGCGAGGCCGCGGGCGACTACGACAGCCTCATCACGGTTACGGTGACGACGGACACGCAGACCCGTTGGGTGTCCGGCACCGTGTTCGCGGACGGCCGGCCGCGCATCGTCAACATCAAGGGTATCCGCATGGACGCGGAGTTCGGCGAGTCGATGGTCTACATCACCAACCTCGACAAGCCGGGCTTCATCGGCAAGTTTTCCGGCACGATGGGCGATGCCGGCATCAACATCGCGACCTTCCACGTCGGCCGCGAGGCGCCGGGCGGCCACGCCGTAGCGTTGATCGAGATCGACGGCGAGATGCCGGCCGACGTGCTCGCCAAGGTGCGCGCGCTGCCGCAGGTGCAGCAGGCTAAGCCGCTGAAATTCTAGTCATGGCCGGTGGAGTGGGTGCGATTTGCCGACAAGGCTACCAGTTAGCCGCTCTCGATTGATTCGAAATTGAAAATGGCCCCGTTCGGGTTCATCCCGATCGCAATTCTCGACCGCTCGATGAACCGATAGGGCGGCACCGCAAGATTGTACTGCGCAACGTAATACGCGCGCCCGGCCGGATCGTAGCGGGAGGCGCAGCATGGACAGCTGTAACCTCCGGTCTGGCCTGGCGGTATGGGGTCCTCGGCGACGTAACGCAGAGCGCACCGGCATCGGGTGCAAATCCCGGCCAAGACCGCGTAGGCCGGTTCGATCGAACGGTGCCAGTTGCGTGCGTAGTCCGGCTGCTGACGTTTCTCCGAGTAAGCGTCGGCCATCGTGCTGACCCGTGCTGGGTCCTGCATGGCGGCGAGCATCGCCGGAGTGCGATGTGTCACGAAGATGGGCATGGCTCGCCAGCGCACCGTCCGCATCTCGCCGGCGCGCAAGCCGGCAATGTCGGTCTCGACAAAATTGCCGGCGGCACGCGTTGCGCCGTCGGGGTTCATCTGGTCGATCAGCGGCCAGGCAGCGGCGGCAAGTCCGGCTGCGCCAAACAGCGCAGTGGCGCCGTAAAGGAAACGGCGGCGTCCTTTGTCTGGCCGATGCAATTTTGCCATTGCGTCGTTCGGCATTGCAGAAGCGTGCCGGTGCCCGAGACCGAAGGCAAGTCGGGCCAAAAGGCCGCATCGCTCCGTGGGTTGTGGCCGCCTTGTTGCCGCCACCGTGCCATACGGAAACCCGATTTGCACACGTTTCTTTCGCGGCTGATTGGCCGTCGGAGGGAAACCATGCGCCGCCATTTTTTTGCATTCGTTGCTGCCTGCACTATTGCCGCAAGCCTGCCGGCCGCGGCCGCTGAGCTTGAAACCAAATCGCAGATCGATGCCGTCACGGTCTATCCCGACGGCGCAACCGTGACCCGCATCGTCCGGGTTAATATTCCAGCCGGCGATACCACGCTGTTGATGCCGGATTTCCCGCAGACGCTCGATCCGTCGTCGCTGCGGGTCCAAGGCGAAAGCGGCGTTCGTCTCGTGATCGGTGCCGTCGATTCGCGCACGCCGCGCCCGGTGCCGCCGGCCAACCTGCCAGACATCGATAAGCGCATCCAAGCCTTGCGCGACCAGCGCGCGGAGCTGGATGGCGCTATTGCGGCCGCAACCGCGCGGCGCAAATTTGTCGAACGCTTCGCCAACTCGGCGCCGGCCGGCATCGGCGACAAGGGCGAAGCGCGGCCGCTGGCTGAATGGCGTGCCGCCTTCGCGGCCATCGCTGAAGAGACTGCGATGGCCGACGCCGCGATCCGGGATGCGCAGATCAAGCAGCGCGACATCGATCGCGATCTGTCGCGGCTGCAAGCCGAACGCAACGCCACGCCGCCGCGCAAGCTCGAAGTGCGCATCGACCTCAATGCCTCGGCGCCGGGCGCTGCGCTCCTTCGCGTCACCTACGCGGTACGCGGTGCACGCTGGACGCCGGTCTATGATGCGCGCCTCGACACCGGCACGCGCGATCGCAAGCCGTCGCTCGAATTGCTGCGGCGGGCCGAGATCGCGCAAACCACCGGCGAGGACTGGACCGACATCGAGCTTGCGGTTTCGACGGTGCGCACCGCGCGCGGCGGAGCCGCTCCCGAATTGCAGCCGCTGATCGTGCGCTATTACGCTCCAGTGCCGCGCGCCGCCGCGCGGTCGGACCGGCTCGCGGCGCCGACCGCAGCGCCGCCGCCGCTTGGTTACGCCAACCAAGACCAGGCTCTCCTGCGAGGCTCGGAGGTTGCGCAGAAGCCCGCCGAGGAGCAGCAGGCGGCCGTCGATGCCGGCGGCTTCCAGGTCGTGTTCCGGATTCCCGGCCGTATTTCGGTCCCGGCCGGGCAGGGCAACAAGAGCTTCCGGATCGCGACCGCGACCATCGCGCCCGAGTTGATGGTGCACACCGTGCCGTCGTTCGCCGAAACCGCATTCCTGCAGGCGAGCTTCAAGCACGCCGAGGATGCGCCGCTCTTGGCTGGCCGCGTTGCGATCTACCGGGACGGCATCTTCGTCGGCCACAGCCCGATGGCGCAGGCCGCCAAGGATGAAACCGTGCGGCTCGGCTTCGGCGCCGACGAGAAGGTCAAAGTCACCCGCGCGGTGGTTCGCCAGGTCGAGGGCACGGCCGGGATCATCAGCTCGTCGAAGACCGACGAGCGCGAATACAAGACCATCGTCCGCAACGGCCACGACTTCCCGATCCGGGTCACCATCGAGGACCAGGTTCCGGTGAGCGAGACCGCGGATATCCAGGTCGAGGTTCTGCCGGTCACCACCCAGCCGACCGAGCGCGACGTCCGCGATCGCCGCGGCGTGATGGAGTGGTCGTTTGAGCTCAAGCCTGGCGAAAGCCGCGAGATCAAGCTCGGCTGGCGGGCGCGCTGGCCGAAGGACCGGGTCGTCCAATTCGGGCCCTGAAATATGGATGCCAAATGGCTTCTAAGATACTGAAATAGCTTAGTTTCTATTGTTCTTCGGCGTTAAGGCAAGGCGGCGTTCCGCCTTGCCTGATGCCGTTTCATCCTTTATCCGGGATTAGCCCCAACGGGATGGCTATGCGGCAGCGGGGCGCGGCCGCTTGCCTGGGGAAGGGTACCGAATGGCGAATGTGGTGGTCGTCGGCTCGCAATGGGGCGACGAGGGCAAGGGTAAGATCGTCGACTGGTTGTCGGAGCAGGCCGACATCGTTGTCCGCTTTCAGGGCGGGCACAACGCTGGCCATACGCTCGTCATCGACGGCGTGACCTACAAGCTCTCGCTGCTGCCCTCGGGCGTGGTGCGCCGCAACAAGCTTTCGGTGATCGGCAATGGCGTCGTGCTCGATCCGCGCGCGCTGGTCGAGGAAATCGCGCGGCTGAAAGAGCAGGGCGTGACGGTGACGCCCGACAATTTGCGCATCGCCGAAAATGTAACGCTGATCCTGCCGCTCCATCAGGAGCTCGATGTGGCGCGCGAGAAGGCGTCAGGCAGCGGCGCGATCGGCACCACCGGACGCGGCATCGGGCCGGCCTACGAAGACAAGGTCGGCCGGCGCGCGATCCGGCTGATGGATTTGAGCGATCTGCACGTGCTCGACGGCAAGATCGAACGGCTGCTGGCGCACCACAATGCATTGCGCCGCGGGCTTGGGATGAACGAGGTGGCGGTGCGCGCGGTCTATGACCATCTCGCCGCGGTCGCGCCGAAGGTGCTGCCGTTCATGGGCTCGGTGTGGTCCATGCTCGACGAGAAGCGCCGCGAGGGAAAGCGGATTCTGTTCGAGGGCGCGCAGGGCGCGTTGCTCGACATCGACCACGGCACCTATCCGTACGTCACCTCGTCGAACACGGTGGCGGCGCAGGCTTCGACTGGCTCGGGCCTGGGGCCGAACGCCATTGGCTATGTGCTCGGCATCTGCAAGGCCTACACAACCCGCGTCGGGCAGGGCCCGTTCCCGACCGAGCAGCTCAACGACATCGGCAAGACGCTCGGCACCAAGGGCAAGGAATTCGGCGTGGTCACCGGACGCCCGCGCCGCTGCGGCTGGTTCGACTCCGTGTTGGTGAGGCAAACCGTCCGGACCAGCGGCATTCAGGGGATCGCGCTGACCAAGCTCGATATCCTGGACGGCTTCGAGCAGATCAAGATCTGTGTCGGGTACCGTCTCGACGGCCGCGAAATCGATTATCTTCCGGCTGGCGAGCATGCGCAGGCCCGCGTCGAGCCGATCTACGAGACGGCCGAGGGCTGGCACGAGGCCACCGCGCGGAAGCGCTCCTGGGCGCAATTGCCGGCTCAGGCGATCAAATACGTACGCCGCATCGAGGAACTGATCGGCTGCCCGGTCACGCTGCTGTCCACGAGCCCTGAGCGCGAGGACACAATTCTGATGCAAAACCCGTTCGAAACATGAACCGCATGCGCGCCATAAACGAGCTCTAGGCAAGATGGCCGACTACCATCCGCTCATCGCTCGCGCCGTCGATGCGCTCGAGAAGAACACCAGCGAGAACCGCCGGGCGTTGTACGAGCGCGCGCGCACCGCGCTGGTGGCGCAGCTGCGCGGCGTGGTGCCGGCGCTCGACGAGTCGGAGATCACGCGCGAACGGCTGGCTCTGGAAGAGGCGATCCGCAAGATCGAAGCGGAATCGGCACGTCGCGCGCGCGAGGAGCCGCGCGCACCGCCGCCGCGCCGGACCGTCGAGCCAGCGCGGGCGGAAGAGCAGGCTCGCGGCGCTCCGCCGCCATCGCGCCCGGCCGCGGCCGCGCCTCCAGCAGCGCCGCGCATGCCTCGAAGCGAACCCGCGATGCCGCGTGACCGCAGCGCGGCCGAGCGTTCGCTCGCCGACGAGGCGCTGCGGGGCTTTCGCGATGTCATGCCGGAGAGCGCGACGCCGCGCGAACCGCGCCGGGCGGAACGGCCCATGGAACGGCCCATGGAACGGCCGATGGCCGGACCTTCGGCGGCGTCCACCGCGAACCCGTTGCAAGACTATGGCCAGCTCGAGCCGCAGCTGGCGCCTGACGACTCGTGGCCCGGGTCGCCACCGGATCGTTCACGGCCCACGCCTGGGCTCGACCCCAATGAAACGCCCAGCGGGAGACCGCGGCCGCCGCGCCAAGTCTCACCTCGGGACGTCTCGCCTCGGGAGGTCTCGCCTCGAGCCGAGCCGACGGTGGTTACGCCGCACCGGCTGCGCTCCTATCGCGGGCTGGTGCGAGGAGCAATCGCGGCAGGCGTCATCCTCGTGCTGGGTCTGCTCGGCTGGTGGCAAAGCGATGCTGTCGGCCGTGCCGCAAGCGGCATCATGGCGCTGATCCGCGGCACGCCGGGTACGCCCGCGCCGCGCGATCCCAGCACAGTGACGACGATCAAGAATCCCGATCGCATCGGCCAGCCCAACGCGGTGCCGTCGGTGGCGCAGCGCGTGGTGCTCTACGAAGAAGATCCGAACGATCCGCAGGGCAAGCGTTATGTCGGCACGGCGGTCTGGCGCACTGAAATGACGCCGGCCTCGCCTGGCCGTTCGCCCGAACTCGTGGTGCGCGCCGAGGTGAACATCCCCGACCGCCATATGAGCATGACCTTGTCGCTCCGCCGCAACTCGGACAAGACGCTGCCGGCGAGCCACACGATCGAAATTTCGTTCAATCTTCCGCAAGAGCCCGAAACCGGGGCTGTGAAGAAAGTACCGGGCGTTCTGATGAAGCAGGCCGAGGCAACGCGCGGTGTGCCGCTTGCGGGTCTCGCCATCGAAGTGTCGCCCGGTTTCTTCCTGATCGGATTGTCGTCGGTCGAATCCGATATGCAGCGCAACGTGCAGCTGCTGAAGGAACGGTCGTGGTTCGATATTCCGATCGTCTATGGCAACAACCGCCGCGCCATCCTGGCGCTGGAAAAAGGTACGCCTGGCGAGCAGGCGTTCAACGCCGCTTTCACGGCGTGGCGGCAGTAATCGCTACTGCGCTTTGAGGCCGGCCTTCTGGGCGACCTCGGCCCAGGTTTTCAGCTCAGCCGCGACGTCGCGCTGGAACTGCTCGCCCGCAATGCTGGTCGGCTCGAAGCCGAGCTGGGCGAGTTTCTGCTTGATGTCCGGCATGGCGGCGACCTTGAGGATCGTCTCGCTGAGCTTGTCGGCGATTGGCTTCGGCGTCTTGGCTGGCACGAAGAAGCCATTCCACACCGTCACCACCACGCTCGGATAACCGGACTCGGCGGTGGTCGGCACCGCCGGCAGCGCCGCCGCGCGGGCCGGCGTGGTCACCACGATGCCTTTCAGCTTGTCCGAGGTCACGAGCGCGACGGCGGGCGGCAGCGTCACCACCGCAACCTCGACCTGGCCGCCGAGTACGCCGGTCAGCGCCTGCGCGGCGCCCGGGAACGGGATGTGCTCCATGCGGGCGTTCGCGATCGAGGTGAACAGGTGCTCGATCACGAGATGCGGCACGGAGCCTGCGCCGGGCGAGCCATAGTTGAGCTTGCGGGTCCGGGCGAGCGCGATCAGGTCTTGCAGTGACGCCGCCGGAATATCCGGCCGGGTCACCACAATCACCGCCTGCGGCGCGGTGCTGGCGATGCCGAGCAGGTCGCGCTCGATGTCGAGCTCGGTGCGCGGGTTCATCACCTGCGCCACCACCATCGAATTGGAGGCGACCAGCACGGTGTAGCCGTCGGGCGCCGCCTGTGCGACCTGGCGGCCCGCGATGGTGCCGGAGGCGCCGCCACGGTTCTCGACCACGACCGGCTGACCCAGCATCGCCGTCATTTTGTCGGCGAACAGCCGCGCCACCGCATCGACGCCGCCGCCCGGCGGAAAGCTGACCACAAGGCGAATCGGCCGGGACGGGAAGGCGTCCTGCGCCGGTGCTGGACTTGCGGTCGCCAGAGCAAGCAGAACGAGGCCCAGCGCACGGGTGCATCGCAGCATGGACGCGGTCTCCTGTTTCCTATTGGAACAGCGTAACGGCCGTGTCTGCGACCTTCAATCACTGCGACGCTTTGCGCGCTGGCAGGGCGGCGCTATGAGGGACCTGATACACCACATAATAGTCTCGCGTGTAAGCGAGCTTTCGCAGACGAGGGGGCGTCGGTGGGGCTTTCAGCATGAGCGTCGAGTCGCTTGCGCCCGGCATGGTGGGCGGCGTGTCGCCGGCCAGGGCCGTGGCCGATTCTGACGTCAACCGTCTGCGCTCACTTGCTGTCGGCGCCGGACTTGGTTGCGCGGTTTTGTTCGTCGTGCTCGGGCTCGGCTTCGAGCTGCAGTTCTACGGCGACGGCTCGATCTTTGCCTATTCGGTCGCGGTGCAAGATTCCTGGGCTTACCACCTGCATAACATTTCGTGCCGGATGGTCGCCTACCTGTTCTCGTTCTTGCCGGGCGAGACCGCCATCAGTCTGACCGGAAGCGCTGCCGTCGGCATCGCAGTCTATGGCTTCCAGCAATTCGGCGCGCAGCTTTACGGATTGGCCGCGACATTCCTGGCCGACCGCTCCAAGGGTCGCATCATCTTCGGCTATGCGTGCTGCTCGACCGCCTGCGCGTGTCCGCTGGTGTTCGGCTTCCCGACCGAAATGTGGATGACGCACGCGATGTTCTGGCCGGCGCTGGCGATCAGCCATTACGCGCGCGCCGGTGCGGCTGGCTTGGCGCTGGTGCTCGCGGCGCAGCTGGTCCTGGCGATCACCCACGAGGGCGCGGTGATCTTGCTGTTCCTCATCCTGATGACACTGGCGCTGCGCGGCTTACGCGATCCGGCGTTCCTCAGGGGTACGGTTACGTTCGCGGCCGTGATGGCGATCTGGCTTTTTATTAGGATGACGCTTCGTCCGGATGCCTACATCGCCGGAGTTCTCGCCCAGGCCGGATTGCACTTCTTCAGCACCGATATCCTGTTTTCCGATTTGACAGTGCTATTCGGCGCAGCCCTCGCGGGCTACGGAATGTTGTTCCTCCTGTTGCAATGGCAAGGTTCCGCGCGCGCGCATCTTTATGCAGCCGCGATCGTGATCGCGGCGCTTGCGGTGCATTGGATCTGGTTCGACCACGCGCTGCACACCGAGAACCGCTATTTCATGCGCACGGTGCTGCTGCTCGCCACCGCGGGCTTCGGCACACTCGCGGCGCTCTATGCGCTCAGTGCTGAAGGGCGGTTGAATATTCCGGTTCCGGTATTGCCGCGGCTCCTGGCGGCCATGGTCAATGGTCCGGCGATCCGTGCGGTCACTGGCGCTCTTTTTCTGGTGATGCTGGTTCATGCGGTCGAAACCGCGAAATTCGTCAAGGCGTGGTCGGCCTATACGTCTGCGGTGCGGACGCTGGTCATGAGCACCGCATCCGATCCGGCGCTCGGCGATAGCCGTTTCGTGTCGTCGGGCCGTATCAGCCCTTACCTTAACCGGGTGGCCTGGAATTCGACCGAGCCCTACCTCTCTGTGCTGGTGGCGCCGGACTTTGCGCCGCGGCGCCTGATGGTCGATCCGGCGGCGGACTATTTCTGGATTTCCTGTGGCACCGCCAAGGCGACCGAACGGGCGGACCGCAGCATCCCGGCGCAGAGCCGTCATCTCGTCCGCGTGCACGCCTGCTTGCACCGGTAATCGGTCGTCGCTGTTGGCCGCCAAAAAACAAGACGCCGCCTTGCGGCGGCGTCTGCGTCGGTTGCGGGTCAGCGCGTTCAGTGCAGCGGTAAGGCAGCCGGACCGGCGGATGGGGTTTCCATCGCCGCCACCTTGTTCTTGACGGCCTTCTGCACCTTCTCGAAGGCGCGCACCTCGATCTGCCGCACGCGCTCGCGCGACACGCCGAACTCTTCGGCCAGTTCTTCGAGCGTAACCGGCTCGTCGGAAAGCCGGCGCGCCTCGAAGATGCGGCGCTCGCGTTCGTTCAGCACGCTGAGCGCGTTCGACAACGCCTTGCGGCGGTTGTCGAGCTCTTCGTGCGCGGCCATCACGGTTTCCTGGCTCTCGCTGTCGTCAGCAAGCCAGTCCTGCCATTCGCCGGAGTCGCCGTCGTCGCGGATCGGCGCGTTGAGCGACGCATCGCCGGCGAGCCGCCGGTTCATGTCGATGACGTCCTGCTGAGTGACGCCGAGCCGCTTGGCGATGACCTGCACCTGATCGGGGCGCAGATCGCCTTCCTGCAAGGCAGAGATTTTGCTCTTCGCCTTGCGCAGGTTGAAGAACAGCTTCTTCTGGTTCGCGGTGGTGCCCATTTTCACGAGCGACCACGAGCGCAGGATGTATTCCTGGATCGATGCCTTGATCCACCACATCGCGTAGGTGGCGAGGCGGAAGCCTTTCTCCGGCTCGAAGCGCTTTACCGCCTGCATCAGGCCGACGTTGCCTTCCGAGATCACCTCGGAAATCGGCAGGCCGTAGCCGCGGTAACCCATTGCGATTTTGGCGACCAGCCTTAGATGGCTTGTGACGAGCTGGTGCGCGGCGTTGCGATCGCCGTGCTCACGCCAGCTCTTGGCCAGCATGTATTCCTGCTGCGGTTCCAACATCGGGAACCGCCGGATTTCTTCGAGATATCGTGTGAGACCGCCTTCGGCGGTGACAATCGGCATTGCCGCAGCGTGGGCCATAACAGCGCCCTCCATTGTTTACCCCCGGTTTCCCGGCGGGTGATGTGTGTCGCCGCTCCCCGAGCCGACGACACTTCATGTTGCGACCGCTAACCCCGATCGCAGGTGCAGCATAGCCAATCAAGTGGGGCAAAAGGAAGTCACACCCGCGTGACGTCCCTGTGATGTCGTCGCACCCCATAAGCCATTGTTTGGGAAGGCTTATGGACGAAGCGGCGACCTCAATCACGATCCATGCTGCGATGTAAACGAGCCAGATCAACCGGCAGTTCCGACCGGAATTCCAGCAATTCCCCCGAGATCGGATGTTGCACTGCCAATAAATAAGCATGCAGTGCCTGTCGGCCAAGGCCGGACAGCGCCTCACGGGCGGCGGGCGGCAGCTGCCCCGCCTTGGTCTTGAAGCCGGTGCCGTAGGTGGCGTCGCCCAGCAGCGGATGGCCGATATGAGCGAGATGGACCCGGATCTGATGGGTGCGGCCCGTGGCAAGCCGGCACTCGATCAAGCTGGCGACCGGCTTGCCGCTGGTCTTGCCGAAGCGCTCCAGCACCTGCCAATGGGTGATGGCCAACCGCCCGCCCGCGCGCACCGCCATCTTGTCCCGGCTTTTGGGATGGCGGGCGATCGGCGCCTCGATGGTTCCTTTGGGCCGATCGGGCGCGCCCCAGACGAAGGCGAGGTAGCCGCGCTTGAGCATGCCGGTCCGGCCGTGGTCGGCGAATTGGGCGGCGAGCGCCTGGTGCGCCGGATCGGTCTTGGCCACCACCAGGAGGCCGGTGGTGTCCTTGTCGAGCCGATGCACGATGCCCGGCCGTTTCACCCCGCCGATGCCTGACAGGCTCTCGCCGCAATGGGCGATCAGCGCATTCACCAGCGTCCCGGTGGGATGGCCGGCCGCTGGATGCACCACCAGCCCCGCGGGCTTGTCGATCACGATCATCGCGTCGTCTTCGAACACCACTTTGAGCGGGATGTTCTCGCCCAAAGGGTCGGCCGGCTCCGGCGGCGGGACATCGACCGCGATGGCGTCGCCGGCGTTGACGCGATGGCCGGGATCGCGGATCGTGCGTGCGCCGACCGTAACCGCGCCGTCGAGGACGAGCGCCTTCAGACGCGTGCGCGACAGCGCGGTGCGGGTGGCGAGCAGGCGGTCGAGCCGCAAGCCCGCCTCCTCGGGCGCGACAGTGACGTTTTCACAATTCTGATTGCGAGCGGTCATGAACCATTCCGAGCCGGTTGAGAAACCCCTCGATCCCGCGCAGGCGGCCATCGTCGCCAAGGTGCGCTGGATGATGTTGATCACCGGCCTGACCACCTTTCTCGGCATTGCGGCGGTGGTCGGTGTCATCGGCTATCGCGTTTTCCACGCCGAGGGAAGTGCGGACGCGACCAACGTGACGGCCGCGCTGCCCAAGGGCGCCAAGGTCATCGCGACCGCGGTGGCCCGAAACCTTGTCGTGGTGACCATCGATGTTGGCGGAGCGGTCGAGATCCGCACCTTCGACATCAAGACGCTCAAGCCGATCAGCCGCCTGCGGTTTGCCAACGAGCCCTGAGGCTCCTGGTGCTGGGTGCGGGTTGGCCGGCGGTGTCTCAGGTGCCTACGCGGGCGCTTGCCTGACCGCGGGTTCGGGGCTATTTCAACCCTTCCGCTGTCTGCTCCCTTCGTCTAGCGGCCCAGGACGTCGCCCTCTCACGGCGAAAACGGGGGTTCGAGTCCCCCAGGGAGCGCCAATCCATTTCTCATCGCTCTGACTCTCCATTTGTTTTTGCGATTTTCCCAAACCTATTAGAAGTGGTTTGGGCACCCATGTTCTCTTTGCGTCCTTCAAGCTTGAGTACCGCTTGGCGAGCACCACGCCGGCGAGCAGCCTCGCGCTTATCGCTCTGCCTCTTCCAACGTTGTGTGGCCGAGCACGGCCATGATCTCGTGGGCAGTGCATCCTGCGTCGGCCATTCGCTTGCCCAGGTTCTTCCGCAGCCCGTGCGGCTTGCAATCCAGCGGAAGGCCCGCGGCTGTCATGGCGTCACGCACGAAGCCGGAGAATCTACCAACCGTGAACGGCTTGCCGTATTCGGTATTGATCACCGTGACATGATCGCGTGCGGCGCCCGCCAGAGCCTTCTGCAACTCCGCGTGGATGGACATGTCAACGCCGACGCCGGTCTTACTCCTCACGTACTGAGCGCCTTCCGCGTCGAGTTGCCGCCAAGTAATCTTGTGCACGTCAACGCGAGCCGTGCCGACGTAAAGCATTAGGGAGTACGCCGTCCGCTGCTTGGTCCCGACCGGCCAACGCTTCTCGTAAGCGGCGCATTCCATATCAGTCCAGGCTCTGAACTCCCCGATTTCCGGTCGCTTACTGCCGACTACCGAATCTTGACTCAATCTTAGTGCATTGCCTTCGGCAGACTCATAGCGTGCTGAATGAGGATCCTCAGCTTCTTGACGGTATCGAGCGCGGCGTCACGTCCGGGAATGAAGCGCGCCCGGACAACTCGGTTAAGTAACTTTGCACTGAGTGCTGCTTGGCTCTAATAGTTATCTCCCTCATTTCGGTGCCAACTCCATGGGTTAAAAGCCCTGAGACGGCCATCGCACCCGGAAACCGCAGTCAGGAAACCCACAGGGTCTAAACTTGTGTGCCCTTCAAACCGCCCGGTTAATTCCTTCAAGGCAAACTCGATTTCCCGCGTCGTGACTGCCTCGTAGCCCTGCTTCATATCGAAGCAGCCTGCTAGCGAATCGACGTAAATCAAAAACGGAATGCAGTTTTCGATTTTGTTTTTGGGATCAAGTTCCAGCAAAAAGTCGGTGATTGAATTGCCCGGCAGCAAACATGACGAAGTCATTGTCGCAACACCGACGAAGTCTTTCAGGCCGTCGATTGCAAAACTGCGCGTAGCAATCTCTAGCCCAGAATCAACGCCGCGTCTCCTGCTTCGCTCTTCTCGAATACGCCGGTAGTGGGAGAACTCCTCCCGGAGCTCCTTGGGCGCATCTCGTTCGATGTCAGACGTCGAAATCCAAATGGGGTTATCCGGGTCAAGCAGCTGCCATCTCGTATCAAGCCTCCGATCTGAATCTGAAGCGCGAATTTCGCAAATCTCAAAATTATGCGAAACAAGTTGACTGGGAACAGACGAAAAAAATGAACTGGTGACAAGATTTCCGGATGGAAGCGCTGCCCCTTTGAATTTGGAGAATTCAGCAACTTGTTTGCAAGTGATATTTGCCGGGGTATCCCTCAACAGGCTAATGAGAGAGTTCATAGTTGTTGATTGAACTGTCCAGAATCCACCAAGCTCAATCAACTCTCTAGTGGATACCGCACGCCTCCCAGCGCCATCTTCCAACATAAACATCGGAAACTTCTCATAAGAGCGCAATCGATCAGCTAAATTTTCCCGCGCGGACAAATAAAGTGGACCAGCGATGAATGGAAATTCTTCGATCGCGTAGGTCAGCGAATAACCTTCGACCTTTTGCAGTCGATCAATTTCGCATTGCACTTCTGCAAGATACAAATCGAATATTGTTCCAGATAGAGATTTGTAGTCGTTCTCAGACTCCAATGCTGATCGAGCGACATTGGTCTTGGGTGCGTCGAGGCCCGTGCAGTCCACAACACTCAAGAGAGACCTATCCGAAAACCCAGGCGAGATAAATTCTACTCTAATTCCCTCAATGCAAGTGCCAATCGGCGCAAATGGCGCATCTACTCGCCTCGCAGCCTCATCTGAATGTCGCAGAAAGTTTCTGTTTCGGAAATGCGAATTATAGATCGTCGCGTAAGCTAAGGTTAAACCTCCAATATTCCTTTCCTGCACCTCGACCAAGCTCTTATTAATACCCACATTGGCCTTCGAAATGTAGGATTCCAATGCTTTTTTTGGAGATGAGTGTCCAATCGGCACCTCAGGCTCCCCGTCAATTGTTGCGGTTACGATGCATCGAGGAAACATGATCCATCGCTCTAAAGTCTGTAAAACATCGACGGGTTTGGAACTACCTCGCATCTTCAAAATAATTTTAGTCCCGTGCGGGCCTATCTCTTTGAATTCTTGGCTTGTCGTCTTATTGAGCAGGCGAATCAGATATTTTCCATGAACTGACCGAAGCGATATTTCTCGACCCTCTTGCTTGCTTTCTTCGCTCTCGTCGAATGTAATAATTTGCACATTATCGGCGACCATGAATGTCGATAATATCCCAATTCCAAAACGACTTATTGGCGAGAAATCCGGATGTTTTTCTTTGAACTGCACATCCTGATAACGCGACGAGCCTACATTTAACAAGTGACGCTCAATGATTTCTTGTGACATTCCCGTGCCGTTATCAAGCACAGTCAGTGTTCTATCAGCCGAATTCCAAGCGATTTTGATTTTTCCGAAAACGTCAGAATCCTGGTTCTTTATTTTACTTTGGAGGCGCACAGCATCGATCGAGTTTTGAACCAACTCTCGAATTGCGATCGAACTATCGTTGTACAGCGTATGACCAGTTAGCAAATCGAGGATTTTTGTCTTATCAATCTGAAATTCAAATGGTGTAGGTATGAATCCAACAGCTTCAACCGAAGAGTCATCGATCGCTCGCCAAGGAAACTCTAACTTATTGGTAGTTTGCGCGTTAGCTTTCAGAACGCACTGGTACGAGTAAGCTAACTGCTTCTCTGCGTAGGCCAAATATGATGTGAGGCCAAAAAAACTGTTTTCATTGTTGAATTTGGCGAACACCGAAATGGTGTCGGGCTGAATGGCAGGATTCGCCGATCCACTGCGATCGGTGACCGGCTTCGGAAATATCCCTTTCACCGCATTTTGTTTCGTCCATTCAATTTGGCTTATCGGGTCAGTCGGATTGATTAGCCGAAACATCACCGAGGGAGCGCGTTGCTTAGAAATTTGGAGCAAATCAACGGACCTGAGAATAGCGGCAGCGTATAGAAGGTTCGCAGCCTCGCTAGTCGAAGACCCGTATGGCTTGAATGGCCTATATTTCTTTAAATCCTCAAGATCATCTAAATTGTGACTCTCGCAAACTATTGCGAGGTCCTTTCTAAAATCGGGATCGACGCCCGTAAACAGCCGCTCAAGCTCTACCCTTTGCGGCCGTGCGTACCCCAGTTCAACAGCGTCATATCCCTCGATCCACGCCCGAACACGCTTCGCGTGATTGTATCGAACAAACTCTTGATAGAAAAATCGCTCGGCAATTTCCGGGCCTAGCGTTTCGATCTTTGCTTTGTAATCTTTTCCGTCGTTTTTTTGTGAAAAGTACGTCGTTACAAAATTGGGTGAAATCTGTGCTCGCGCGATTTTTGAACTCGTCCTCTGTGACGATCAAACCCAAGTCATGGAAATAGATTGATAGCGTGATGAGCAACCAATCAGCCGGGGTCATTACTGTCTGGGTCTTATCAGGAATTAGCCAATCGAGGTCGGCTAACATCGCCTCGATATGGGCGAAGCTGTGTATTGTGTATTCTTGAAAAAAAGTTCCCCGGCCAAATAGGTCTAAAATTTCTTTTACGGTTCTCCTCACTTCATGTAATTGAATCGGGAACGGTGCCAGCTTGGTCGCCACAACCGCTCGCTCTTCTGCGTTCGATAATTTTTCCAACGCCGCCTCCGCCTTTTATTTTGGCGGGCAAGACCACTAGTGTGCCTGTCTTTGTGCAACCTTTGTGTGTGTTTCGCCGATTCGCGGGGCGCGCGCGCTGGATGTTCATGGCATTACAGATGGCGGGGTGCGGGGCGCTTGTGAGCGGTACGACGCGATTGATTTCGGCAAGACCTGAAATCAGATACCGCACGAATTTCGTATTTTGATTCTATCCGACATGTGCGCGCTTCGAGACGCATCGTTGAGACTTAGTGATTTGATTGGGATCGTGGGCGCACTACTTTTCGATGTCGCCCACTAATGGTTTTGTTTTCTCAATGTCGAATAAATATGTGGAACCGTCGCGCAGGTCCGCTTATTACGATTCCACGCTCCCAGGCACTGCGCCGGCTTTTGAACTTGCCGGAAAGTCCAACTTCGGAGGCTCCCCGTCTGCGGTGGCAATGAGCTTCCGGGGGACCAGCAGGAGCACCGGCAAAATCAGGACATAAACGGCCGTGGTCGCAATCACGCAGGCGGCAAAGCCGCCATAACGGTCATAAAGGTTTGTTCCCAACACATCGCCAAACCGCGCCGCAATCACCAGCAAGCCACCCGACATCATGAGCATCGTGCCCTGAAGTCCGCGCGGACATGATCGAATGGTGAGGTCGAGGTACGCGGCTGTCGCCACACCACCCATGAGGCCCACTGGCACCGCCGCGATCATCGCTCCTGTGACAGAGTGAATGAAGAGGAGAGGAACGAGTTGCGGGATCGCGGCCAGCGTGCCCCAGAACAGCAGCGTCTTCAGGGGCAGCCTTCGGCACAGCACGCCAAACAGCAGAAACGTCGGAATGAAGAATGCTGAAAACAATGCATTCCACTGACCCCAATGAGCGTCGGTCGCATGCAACGTGTTCTGCAGATGGTATTGCAACGGCGTTGCGGTGCCGGGTGCGAAATTCCACAGCAACCAGATCAGCAGAGCCGGATAGACCGGCCAGTGCTGCATCAGCCGTTTCAAATCGTTGAGCGGGCTTCCGGATGTCGTTTGATCGAATTGAACGTTGTCGAAAACCTCGGGAGGCCTCCACGTGCCATAAATCGCCACCAGGGCCATGATGGCGGCACCAACCAGAAACAGGATTCGCGCGGCTTGATCGGCGTCCTGATGGTCGAGTGCACTGCTGAGAATGCCTCCCATCAGAAGCCCGGCAATGGTCGGGATGGAAATTGCGATATTCCATACCGTGCTGATCTGGCCCGACATCACGTGCTGTTGGCCGATCATCGAGGTCAGTCCATTCTGCGCGCTCGCGACGAAAAGGCAGGTGGTCGTCGAGAGCACGACGGCGGCCAGGAGCGTGGTGTAGGTGACGGGCGTGAACGCGAAAATCCCATAGACTGCCGCCGTCAGGGCACCGAACATCACGATGTATCCACGGTCTCTCATCCCGAACGGATTCCAGGTGTCGCGGATGAATCCGAAAACGCACGAGAGGTAGAGCGGGATCGCGGCGAGGAGCCGGAAGTTGGCAACCTCGGGCGCCGTGAGGTGGAATTTGTTTTTCAGGAAGAAGCTGATCGGAATATCCAGCAGGCCACCAGAAGGCGAGCCAAAGCCCGATAAGACGATCAGAATACCGATATAGATAAAAATTCGCAGTCGCACGGTTCGCGACAAACGTGAAGCAGCATGGTCTTCGACCGCGTTTGGGGCGCTTGAACGGCGGATCATGGCTTGGTCATCCGCTGGCTATCCGGCGCATCGCCAACATCTTGGTGACTTCAGCATGCGCGTCGGAGCGCCTGCCCGCAATGATTCGAGCATCACCCAATAACAAATTGCCGTTCACGATCCGACCGGGTTGTGGTCGTTTGCGACCTAGTGCGTCACGGCGAAGTCAGCAAAAAAGCCCGGAGCAAGTCCGGGCCTTTGCGTTGAACGAGACGCTTGCTCGCTACGACGATCGCGGCCGCATGCTGAGCAGCAGCACCGCCGAGACCGCGAGCCCGACCACCAGGCCGTGCGAGAAATCCGGCAGCGCGCGGATTTCGGTCTCAAGCGTCTTCGAGGTCGTGACCAGCGCGGTGACGCCGCCCTGGAAGTAGAGCAGCACCACGGCGCCCGCGGCGAGCGCGAGCGCGATGTTGCGGAACAACGATGATGCCACCAGCGCCGCGACGATGATCGCCGCAACCGCGATACCGACAATGAATTCGTGGCTTTGCAGGGCCGTCAGATTGATATTCAGCACACCCACCTCCCCATCACGCTACTTCGGGCGAGTCCCCGAGGTTGGCCTCCCCGGCATGGTTAATTTTGCAATGTCTCGGCCGGCGTTGCAAGGGCCCGGGCGGCCGCGAAGCCAAGCGCTAGTTGGCTTTTGGTGCAGTGCCACAAAGGCTAGGGAGTGTTAACGCAGTCGCGTCGCCAGGGCCGCGCTTTGAGGCGCGGCGGCGAGGTCGTGCGGTGGCGGCCGCATCGCGTGGACTCGCACAACGCCATCTGGCACATGCTGATTTGAAGCCGCGCGCCGTGATGGCGCTTCAAGAATGGCGGGAGGAGACACGATGGCCGAGACCAAGGTGACGTTCCAATCCAAGGGCTTGAAGCTCGCCGGCGTGGTGCGAGTGCCGGAGGGGCTGAAGGCGGGCGAGCGCCGGCCGGCCTGGATCGTCATGCACGGCTTCGGCAGCAACAGCACGTCGAGCAACGTGCTCGAGCCTTGCGCGATGTTCGAGAAGCTCGGCTATGTGACGCTGCGCATCGACATGCCGGGCTGCGGCGAGAGCGAGGGCCCGCGCGGCAACCTGATCTGCCTCGACCAAGTGCAGGCGGCGAGCGATGCACTCACTCTTCTTGCGAAGAATCCGAGCGTCGAAGGCGATCGCATCGGCATGATCGGCTCGAGCTTCGGCGCGGCCATCGCGGTCTATGTCTGCGGCGTCGATCAGCGCGTCGCCGCGGCGATCTCGTCCGGCGGCTGGGGCGACGGCGAGCGCAAGTTTCGCGGCCAGCATCCGTCGCCCGAACAGTGGAAGAAGTTCACCGACATGCTGGCGGAGGGCAAACGCCACCGCGAGAAGACCGGCGAGTCGCTGATGGTGCCACGCTATGACATCGTCCCGATCCCTCAACATTTGCGTGGCCATCTGGCGCAGAACTCGATCCAGATGTTTACCGCCGAGACCGCGCAAAGCATGTTCGACTTCCGCGCCGACAATGTGATCGGCAACGCGGCCGGGCGGCCGATCCTGCTGCTGCATTCGTCGGTCGATTCGGTGACGCCGACCGAGCAATCGATCGAGATGTTCAAGCGCGCCGGCCAGCCCTGCGACCTGCACCTGTTTGCCGAGACCGACCACTTCATGTTCGCCGAAAGCAACACGCGCGTCCGCAGCGTGATCTACGACTGGCTGGAAAAATATTTCCCGGTGCGCGCGCAAGCGGCGGCAGCCTGACATCATGACCGACGCGCGCCGTCTTTCCATCGCGGCCATCACCGCGTTCACCCGCGACGCCTTGCTGGCTTGCGGGGTGCCCGCCGCCGACGCCGATCTTGCCGCCGAGAAGATGACCGAAGCCGATCTCACCGGCTTCGACGCCCACGGCATCGCGCGCCTCAACGCTTATTGCCAGACGCTGAAATCCGGGCGGACCAATCCGAAACCCAACATCAAGGTGATTTCCCGCTCGCCCGCGACCGCGCTGGTCGATGGCGACGACGGCATCGGCCATCTGGTGATGAGCTACGCCACCAATCTGGCGATCGAGCTGGCGCGCGCCTCGGGCGTCGGCTGGGTCGGCGCGCGGAATTCGAACCACGCCGGTGCGGCCGGCATCTACGCCGATATGATCGTCGCGCAGGGCATGGTCGGCATTTACGCTGCGGTCTCGACCATCAACCACATGGCGCCCTGGGGTGGCGCAGAAGCGTTAATGGGGACCAATCCCATTGCGATCGGGATTCCGGCCGGCAAGGAAGCGCCGGTGCTGCTCGACATCGCCACGTCGGTCTCGTCGTTCGGCAACATCCGGCAGCACCTTGCGGCGAACAAGCCGCTGCAGGAAGGCTGGGTGGTGCACAGCAAGACCGGCGAGCCGATCACCGATGCGAAAAAGGTCGGCGAGGGCGTGCTGCTGCCGATCGGCGGCCACAAGGGCAGCGGGCTCGCGCTGGTCATCGGCCTTCTCGCCGGCGTGCTCAACGGCGCGGCGTTCGGGCGTGCTGTGATCGACTTCATGGGTCCGGGGAGCCAGCCGACCAACACCGGGCAATTCGTGATCGCGCTCGACGTGGCGCGCTTCATCCCGCCGGATGTTTTTGCAGCCGAGATGGACCGTCATCTCAACGATCTGCGCTCATCGCCGACATTGCCCGGCTTCGACGCCATCCGGTTGCCCGGCGAGGATCGGCAGAAGCGCCGGCTGGACCGCGGCCAGAACGGCGTGATGGTGCCGGCCGGGTTGCTCAAGCAGCTCGATGATCTGGCGGCGAAGCTCAGCATCACGCCGCTCGCCGGACGCTAAAGCGCGATGAATTTAGATGAAGGTGGGGTTGTCATCGCCAGCGAAGCTTGTCTTCCTGAGTCGCCGATCCCCGCGAATTTACCAGCGCGCGGCGTGACCAAGCTGCTTGAAGCCTCGTCAGCCGTATTGAGATCTCAATCGAGCGGCTACTTCCCCTCTTCGGCCATCGCGGCATGTCGGCTCATGGTGCAGGAGCAGTCCTCGCGGTGCGGCTGGAATAGAGTGAATGATCCGAAGCCGCCCTCAACTTGACGGAGAACACGACTTCGACGTCGTG
Source organism: Rhodoplanes serenus (assembly GCA_945893145.1). GTDB lineage: Bacteria > Pseudomonadota > Alphaproteobacteria > Rhizobiales > Xanthobacteraceae > Z2-YC6860. The sequence continues at coordinate 156,870 of CAMDDZ010000001.1, forward strand.
CTCCGTCGCCCGGACACCTAACCGGGGACCCTTCCAAAGTTTAACCTTGGCACCCCCATTTTCGCGGGTGAGTACCTTCCCTACATTGGCGGGGCTGAACGCATTCTCGGGGGATGCCACGATGCCCGACTTGTCGGTGCGCAAAGTCACGATCTTCGTGTCGTCGCCGACCGACGTCATGGCGGAGCGCGAGCGAGCCGGGCGCGTGATCGATCGGCTGCAAAGCCGCTTTCGCGAACACGTCACAATCGAGCCGATCTTCTTCGAGGAGCAATATTACACCGCGGACAAGAGCTTTCAGGAGCAAATTCCGGACGCTGGCGAGAGCGACCTGGTGGTCAGCATCTTCTGGTCGAAGCTCGGTTCGGAATTGCCAACCGATCTGTTCGGCACCATGCCGGACGGCAAGCCTTATCCGGGCGGCGCCGTCTACGAGCTGATGCGAGCACTGGAGGCAAGGCAGCGGAAAAATCTTCCCGACGTCTTGGTTTACCGCAAGGTCGCCGACACCGGCATCTCGGTGACCGATCCGAACCAGCGCCGGCTAATGAATGCGCAGCTCGATGCGTTTGAGACGTTCTGGCGGCAATGGTTTGTCTCGCGCGAGGGACACTTCCGGGCAGGCTTCCAGACCTTCCATCGGCCGGACGATTTCGAGCAATTGTTTGAAGCGCATCTGAGGGCGTGGCTGAAGGAGCGCGGCCAACTTGGCAAAGAGGTGATCTGGCGGATCGCCGAACGAGGCTCGCCATACCGTGGTCTCGAACCCTACGAGCCCGAGCACCGGGAGGTGTTTTTTGGGCGCGAGCGCGAGATCGATCGCGGCCGCGAACGGCTATTGGCGGCAGCCTCTCGTGGCGTGGGCTTCCTGCTGGTCATGGGCCCGAGCGGGGCCGGCAAGTCGTCGCTCGCGCGAGCCGGTTTGGTGACGCGGCTGATGCAGCCGGGCGACATCGACGGCGTGGACACGGTGCGACTTGCGGTGATGCGGCCGGGGGCCGCGACCACGCCACAACGCGCGCTCGCTGACGCGCTGTTCGACTCGCAAGCGTTGCCAGAATTGGTCGAGGGGGACTTTATCGAGCCGGCCCATCTGGCGTCCGCGCTGAGCGGGGACGCCAGCGCAGCCGTGGCTCCCATCCTGCGTTCGCTCGACCGCATGGCGGCAAGGCTCAAAACCGAAAAGGGATATGACCGTCCGGTTGGCGTGCGTCTGCTCCTGGTCATCGATCAGCTCGAAGAGTTGTTCTCGGGCGCGATCACGGACCAAGCGCGTGCGGCCTTCGTGCAGATGGTCGAGGCGCTGGCCCGATCCAACCGGGTGCTAATCATCGCCACGCTGCGAAGCTCTGCCTATGGGGCTCTGGCGCGCGACCCTAGCCTCATGGCGCTGACGGAGGCTAGCGCAACGCTGAATGTTGCCGTTCCCGGTGCCGAGGTACTGGCCGAGATCGTGCGTCGCCCCGCAGGGGCGGCCGGGCTCACATTCGAGCGCCGCGGCGAGAGAACCCTCGACGACGAATTGCTCGCTGCCGCAGGGGACAACGCGGACGCGTTGCCGCTGCTCGGCTTCACCCTGCAATGGCTGTTCGAACACCGAGACGGAGGCCTGCTCACGCTTGCCGCCTATGACCAGCTCGGCGGGCTTGAGGGCGCGATCGGCCGGGCGGCCGAGCAAGCGTTCGCAAGCCTCGACCAGGACGCCCAGGCAGCGCTGCCGCAACTTCTCCGCGGCCTCGCCGAGATTTCACGCCAGGCAACTGGCCTCGCGTTGCGCGACATGCCGCTTGCGCAAGTCCCCGACGGTACACCGCTGCGCCAGCTTAGCGATGCACTTGTGGCGGCGCGCGTTCTGCTGGTTCACGGCAAGGGGGATGACGCTGCGTTACGGCTTGCTCATGACGCGGTGTTGCGCGGCTGGGCGCGGGCGAGCGAGATCGTCACCAGGGAGCAAGACTTCTTCCGCATCCGTGGGGATGTGGCGGCGGCGGCGCAGCGTTGGCGCAGTCAGCAGCAGCGCGCCGACCTTTTGCTGGCCTCCGGCCTGCCACTTGCCGAAGCGCAGACACTGAAAGGCACCTACGAGGCGGAGCTCTCACCAGAGCTTTTGGCCTTTATCGCGGCGTCTAGCCAGCGGGAGCAACAGCGCCAGCGTCGTGGTTATGTGTTGGCAGGCGTCTTTGGTCTCATCGCGCTCGGGGCCATCGGGGCCGGTATGTTCGCGTGGCGTCAGCAACAGATTGCCGAGGAGCAAACGATCGTCGCGGAAAAGCAAACAGCGAGCGCACTTCTCACCCAGTCGCGCTTCCTGGCGGACTTGGCACAACAAAGTAGCAGCAAAGGAGATGCTGGCACGGTCATATCGCTCGCCCTTGAAGCACTGCCGGACGTTCGAGGTGTCATCCAGCGGCCATACGCTCCTGAGGCGGAAGCGGCGCTGTTCAGTGGATGGCAGCGCCTGCGAGAGCTTCGTGTTCTTGGAGCACATGATGGTCAGGTATTAAGCGCGGCATTCAGCCCGGATGGTCGGCGCGTGGTGACGGCATCCACGGACGGGACGGCCCAGCTCTCGGATGTCGAGACCGGCAAGGTCATCGCTGTGCTGCAGGGCCACGAGGCCGCGGTGTTGAGCGCGGCGTTTAGTCCAGACGGCCGGCACGTGCTAACTGCGTCCTCCGACAAGACGGCGCGCGTCTGGGATGTCGAGAGCGGCAAGGTCATTGCGGTGCTGCAGGGACATGAGGAGGCGATGCGAAGCGCTGCGTTCAGCCCTGATGGGCGGCGCGTGGTGACGGCATCCGTGGACAGTACGGCGCGGCTCTGGGATGCCGAGACCGGCAGGGTTACCGCCGTGCTGCGGGGACATAGATGGATCGTATCAAGTGCCGCGTTTAGCCCGGATGGCCGGCGCGTGGTCACTGCGTCCGAGGACAGCACAGCGCGCGTCTGGGATGTTGAGACCGGCAAGGTCATCACTGTGCTGGAGGGACAAGAGGGCCAGCTATGGAGCGGTACGTTCAGCTCGGATGGCCGACGCGTGGTGACGGCGGGCGGCACGACGGCGCGGCTGTGGGATGTCGAGACCGGCAAGGTCATCGCTGTGCTGCAGGGGCATGAACGCCCGCTGCAGAGGGCCACGTTCAGCCCGGATAGCCGGCGCGTGGTCACAGCGTCGTACGACAAGACGGCGCGCCTCTGGGACGTTGAGACCGGTAAGGTCATCGCCGTGCTCCAGGGGCATGATGATCGGGTATCGAGTGCGGCCTTTAGCCCGGACGGCCGGCGTGTCGTGACGGCGTCTGCGGACAGGACGGCGCGGCTCTGGGATGTCGAGACGAGCAAGGTCATCGCGGTGGGGATTGTGGGCCGGGTGTCGAACACCGCGTTTAGCCCGGATGGTCGGCGTATGGTGACGGCGTACTCCGACAAGATAGCGTGCCTCTGGGATGTTGAGACCGGCAAGCTCCTCACGGTGCTGCGGGGGCATGAAGACGAGGTGTGGAGCGCCGCGTTCAGCCCGGATGGCCGGCACATGGTCACAGCGTCTCACGATAAGACGGCGCGCGTATGGGATGTCGAGACCGGCAAGGTCATCGCCGTGCTGCAGGGACATGACGACCAGGTGCGGAGCGCGGCATTCAGCCCAGATGGTCGGCGCGTGGTCACAGCGTCCGAGGATGATACGGCGCGCGTCTGGGATATCGAGACCGGCAAGGTCACCGCCGTGCTGCAGGGGGAAGCGGGCTCGATGTCGAGCGCGGCGTTCAGCCCAGATGGCCGGCGGGTGGTGACGGCTGGCTGGGCGTACCAGAGGGCGCGCGTCTGGGATATAGCGACGGGCAAGGTCATCGCAGTGCTGCAGGGACATGAGGGCACATTGTCGGGCGCGGCGTTCAGCCCTGATGGTCGGCGTGTGGTGACGGCGTCGTTGGACAAAACGGCGCGCCTTTGGGATGCGGAGACTGGAAAAGTCATCGCAGTGCTCCAAGGGCATAATGGTGAAGTGCGTAGTGCGGCGTTCAACCCGGACGGCAGCCGCGTGGTGACGGCGTCGTTGGACAAGACGGCGCGCCTTTGGGATGTCGCGACCGGCAAGGCCATCGCCGTGCTGCAGCGCTACGAAGAAGGTGTGTTGAGCGCGGCGTTCAGTCCAAATGGCCTGCGTGTGGTTACGGCGTCCGAGGACGGAACGGCGCACCTCTGGCAAGTACCTCCTACCAGGGAAGAGCTCATGAACGACGCCGCAAAAATCGTTCCGCGCTGCCTCACGCGTGAGCAACGTGAGAAGGCATTCCTCGATCCTGAGCCCCCGGCATGGTGCATCGAGATGGAGAAGTGGCCGTACCAGACGCAAGATTGGAAGGACTGGCTGAAATACAAGCGCGCCAACCTTAATCCACCGCTGCCGGATTCGGCCGAGTGGAAATCATGGATCAGTGCCCGCGAGACCAAATAGCTCGGTGTCGTAATGCCGTCTAATGGCACTTTCCGGACTTGCGCACATTGTCGGCTGTTGGGGCAGAAGCGGACGCTTGGGGGTTTCGGGGACGCGCGGATTTCCCAGTTTACAAACCCAACGAATAGGCCGATTTGCATCCTCGTCCTACCCAACCGAGGGCGTCCTCATGAGACGTCGTGATGGCGGGGTGGGATGCGGCGCCTGCGGATTGGCCTCGTAACCCAATCCCCGGGAGGCCTCGGGTAACTGTCCCCCCTACTACGAGGGGCGCCCAGTTTTGGGTGACACGGGGACCGG
>CAMDDZ010000002.1 GCA_945893145.1 Rhodoplanes serenus
GCTTGGTCTCGGTGCCGGCCGGCGAGATCGGACCGCTGAGCTGAGTGAGATTGCCGAGCTTGATGATGTCGGCAGCCTGAGCGCCGGCGCAAAGCGCGCACAGCATGGTGGTGGCGAGAGCGAGTTTTCGCATTTTTATCCTCCCTGGCAGTGGCGCTATGAAAGACCTTTGCGCCGCTCGCGCCAAGCCCCCCGGTGCGTGACAAATTGGTGGCAACGAATCGGCGTCAGACGCCGACGAAGCGGCGGATCGAATCGTAGTCCGATCCGAGCGCCGCCGAGTCGCCGCTCCAGCGCACCCGGCCGCGTTCCAGCACGTAGTGGCGGTCGGCGAGGCGCGCCAGCACCTTGACGTTCTTGTCGACGATCAGGATCGACTGGCCGCCTGCCTTGAGCGTCCGCAGCACCTTCCAGATTTCCTGCCGGATGATCGGGGCAAGGCCTTCGGTCGCCTCATCGAGGATCAGCAATTCGGGATTGGTCATCAGCGCGCGTGCGATGGCGAGCATCTGCTGCTCGCCGCCGGAGAGCTGGCCGCCCATCTGCTGCCGCCGCGCGTCGATCCAGGGGAACAGTTCGAGGATTGCAGCCGTGGTCCAGCGCGGTTTGCCGGTGGGCCCGGGGGCCGAAGTGGCGGTGAGATTTTCCCAGACGGTGAGGCTCGGGAAAATGCAGCGGCCCTCCGGCACCAGCCCAAGGCCAAGCTTGGCGATGCGGAACGAGCTGAGACTGCGCAACTCCCTGCCCTCGAAGGTCACCCGTCCGCCGTTCGGCGGCGTCATGCCCATGATGGCGCGGATGGTCGTGGTCTTGCCCATGCCGTTGCGGCCGAGCAGCGTGACGACCTCGCCGCGCCGCACTTCGAGGTCAATGCCGAACAGCACCTGGCTTTGCCCATAGCCAGCCTGGAGGCCCTCAACCTGGAGCATCGAGGCCCCCGGCAAACTCGTCGTCGTCCTCACCGAGATAAGCGATGCGGACCTCGCGAGATTTGCGGATTTCATCCGGCGTGCCCGACGCGACGATGCGGCCGCCGACCAGCACCGTGATGCGGTCGGCGAGCGAGAACACCACATCCATGTCGTGCTCGATCAGCAGGATGGTGTAACGGCCTTTGACACTTGCGAGCAGTTGCGACATGGCGCGCGACTCTTCCATGCCGAGCCCGGCCATCGGCTCGTCGAGCAGCAGCATGACGGGCGTGGTGGCGAGCGCCATGCCGATTTCGAGCTGCCGGTGCTGACCGTGCGACATGCGCGCCGCGATCCGGCGCCCAAGCGACTCAAGACCGACATCGCCCAAAAGCTTGCGCGCGGGTTTGCGCAGCCGCTCAATCGTTTCGGCGGGCTGCCAGAACCGGTAACTGTGCGGCTCGGTCGCCTGCACGGCCAGCGCCACATTCTCCTCCGCCGTGAAGGTCGGAAAGATGCTGGTGATCTGGAACGAGCGGGCGAGACCGAGCCGCGCGCGATCCGCGGTCTGCAGCGCCGTGATGTCGCGCCCGGCAAAACGAATATGGCCCGCGTCGGGCGCAAGCTCGCCGGTCAATTGCCCGACCAGCGTGGTCTTGCCAGCGCCGTTCGGTCCGATCAGCGCATGCGTTTCGCCGGTGCGGATGTTGAGCGTGACGTTGTCGGTCGCGACCAGCGCGCCGAACGATTTACGAAGCCCCTCGATCTCCAGCAGGAACTCGCTCACGGCCCCGCTCCGGGCTTTTCTTCCGCAGTGGGCTTGGGGACTTCCGGGAAATCAACCTTCGGTTCTTTCGGCACTTCGCCGGCGCCGGTGGCGCGCAGCAACATGCCCCAGATGCCATCTCGCAAGAGCAGCACGCGCGCCACCAGCAACGGCCCGAAGAACAGCATCCAGTGCTCGGTGTAGTCCGACAGCACGTCGCGGAAGGCGAGAAAGAAGGCCGCGCCGATGACCGGACCGATCAACGAACCGGCCGAGCCGAGGATCACCATGGCGAGGATTTCGCCGGACAATTGCCAGCTCAGCACCGCCGGATTGACGAACTTGGCGTGGTTCGCCATCAGCGCACCGGCCAGGCCCGCGATGCCGCCCGCAATCACGAAAATCACGAGCTTGTAACGATACGGCGGGAAGCCGATCGCCGCGACACGCCGCTCATTGTCGCGGATGCCGCGGATCACCATGCCGAACTCGGACCGCACCAGCCGGTGGCATAGCCACACCACCAGCACGAGCAGCACCAGCACGACGTAGTAGAACGTCGCGTGGCTTTCGAGCGAGAGAAATCCGAGATCGTTGCGCCGCTGCGTGCTGAAGCCGTCGTCACCGCCCCAGTTGCGCAGGCTCTGCGCGAAATAATAGAGCATCTGCGCGAATGCGAGCGTCACCATGATGAATTGGAATCCGCGCGTCCGCAGCGACAGCGCGCCAATCGCGAGCGCGAATAGCATGGTGATCAGGATGGCGAGCGGCCAGGCAACGAATGCATTGGTGACGCCTAAGACGATCAGCATGCCGCCCGCATAGGCGCCGACGCCGAACAGGCCGGCTTGGCCGAAGGTGATCAGCCCGGTGTAGCCGAGCAGCAGGTCGACGCTGAGCGCCGCCATCCCATAGATCGCGATCTGGGTCGCGAAGCGGACGTAGTAGGTGCCGAGCCACGGCGGTAGCAGAATCGCGACGGCAAGCAACAGCAGAAGAAGCCACCCACGCCGTCTGAGCACCAGGTTGGGGCGCATGTCAGCCCCGATGCGCCGCGAACAGCCCGGTGCGGCTGAACAGGAGGACCACCGCCATCAGCACATAGACCGCCATGCCGACCAGCGCCGAGGTCGCATTGGTCTGGATGGCAAGCGGGATCAACACCCGCGCCAGCGTGTCGAAGATACCGACCATCAGGGCGCCCACGAACGCGCCGCGCACCGAGCCGATGCCGCCGATCACCACGACGACCAGCGTCAGGATCAGGATCGGATCACCGGCTCCCGGCTCAACCGACAGCAGCGGTCCCATCATGATCCCGGCCAGCGCAGCCAGCATGGCGCTCAGTGCAAAGACCAGCGTGTAAAGCAGGCTGATGTTGATGCCGAGCGCCGCCACGATCTCGCGGTTGTCGCTGCCGGCGCGGATCAGCGCGCCGACGCGCGTCCGGGTGATGAGCAGATAGAGGAGCAGGCCCGCCACGATGGCGACTCCGGTGATCACCAGGCGATAGATCGGATAGGCGCCGCCGGGGATGATCTCGACCGAACCGGTCAGCAAAGGCGGCACCTGGAGCGGGATCGACTCACGTCCCCAGATCACCGTGACGGCTTCGTTGAAGAACAGCGTGAGACCAAAGGTCGCCAGCACCTGCTCGAGCGGCCCGCGCCGGTACAGCGGCCGCAGCACGATGATCTCGAGCACGACCGCAACCAGCGCCGACATCAGGAAGGCGAGCGGCACGGCCAGCACGTAGGAGGATGTCCAGTCGAGCGCGGCCATCAGAAAATAGCCGCCGATCATGAACAGCGAGCCGTGCGCCAGGTTGATGACGCGCATGATGCCGAACACCAGCGTCACGCCCACGGCCATCAAAAACAGCATGAGGCCGAACTGCACGCCGTTGAAAAGCTGCTCGATCAGCAGCGCGAGCGTCATGGCAGCCCCACACCGGAAAGCACTGGCATCCCCCTCAGAACCTTGTTTGACGCGCGGGGAGCTTGTCAACAACATGGGCGTCGCGGGCGAGCCGCCGGGCCGCCCGGAACGGAGCGCGTCATGTCGCCTGCCGAGAGCAAGCCCACGGTCGATCTCAAAAATCTCACCGTGATCGTGACCGGCGCGGCCGGGGCCATGGGGTGCGCCATGACGCTCGGCCTTGCGAAGGCCGGCGTCCGGGTGGCGGCCGCCGAATTGTCGTCGCGGCGCACGGAGACGAACGAACTGCTGGAGGCCGCGCGGCGCGCTTGCCTGCAGGACAAGATCGCGGCCATCGATTGCGACGTCAGCCGCTGGACCGATTGCGACAACGCGGTGAAGGCCGCAATCGGCCGCTTCGGGGCCGTGCATGGCCTCGTCAACAACGCCGGCATCGGCATGCAGGGCTTCGGCAACGTGGTGGTCGGCAAGCGCAAGCCGTTCTACGAACACGACGCCGAGCAGTGGCGCGGCGCCATCGACGCTAACTTCAACGGCGCCTTCATGATGGCCAAGGCCATTGCACCCGTGCTGGTGGCACAGGGCTGGGGCCGCATCGTCAATGTGGTGACCAGCCATTTCACCATGGTGGCGGAGGGCTTCTCGCCCTACGGTCCCTCGAAGGCCGCGCTCGAAGCCGCGACCGTGATCTGGTCGAAGGACCTCGCCCACACCGGTGTCACCGTGAACGCACTGCTTCCGGGTGGGCCGGGGAACTCGCGGATGATCCCGCTATCGGAGGTTCCCGACCGCTCGAAGCTCATTCAGCCCGACGTGATGGTGGCGCCGATCGTGTGGCTGATGTCGCCGCGCTCCGATGGCGTCACCGGACGGCGTTTCATCGGCAAGGAGTGGGACCCTGCCCTCGACGGCGCGGCCGCGGCACAGAAGGCCGGCGCACCCGCCGGCTGGCCGACGTAAGGCTTTAGCACCAGCATTTTGGTGTTCTAGCAAAAGATGATATCTTTTGGGTCAGGCGGCGCCCCGCAAAAGAGGCGCGCGATGCAACAACGCCGGAGGATCGCAACATGAAGAAAGTCACCGTCGCGCCGAAAGGCATGGGCCTCAACGATTTTGTCGCCAAACAGGAAGGCTTCTTCGAAGCCGAGGGCCTCGACGTCACGTTCGACTGGAAAACCTTTCGTGGCACGCAGTCGAGCTGGAAGGGTCTGAACTACCTGGAGCGGCCGCAGGACCAGCCCTACACCAAGGACAAGGCCGAGGTAATCCAGGGCGCCTGCGTGTGGGGCTCGATCTGCAACGCGTCCGCCGGCATGGGCAAATTCGTCTCGGAAGCTTACGGCGATTCACCCTGGGCGATCTTCGTGCGGCCGGATTCGAAAATCCGCCAGCCGAAGGATCTGGCCAACATCCCGATCTCGGTCGGCATGCGGGCCGGCAGCCACTTCAATGTGCCGTTCCGGCTGGAAAAATATCTGCCGCTCGATCAGATCAAGACCGTCAACACCGGCGGCTTCGGCGCGCGTCTGAAGGCTCTGCTCGACGGCGAGGTCGAGGCCGCGTCGCTGTTGCCGCCGCAGATCGCGATGGCCGAACAGCTGGGGCTCCGCAAGATCATCGAGGACACCTTCCACACGTTGTGGTGGGTGCCGACGGGCTTCGATCCGGAGAACACCAATGCCTATCTGCGTGCGCTCGACCGCGCCGAGAAGGCGATGGACGCCGACATGGCGAAGTACTATCCGCTGTGGAAGCTCGCGGTGCCGGCCGAGTTCGAGACCTATCACAAGTGGGACTTCACCAAGTTCGGCCGTGGCGAGCGCTTCGTCTACAAGACGCTGCCGCACACCGAGTTCGACGAGGTGATGGACCAGGTGAAGCGCTGGGATCTCGCCCAGTTCTTGAAGGACAAGACCTACGAGGGTCTCGCCGCGCGGTAGTCCGGCCGGCGCCAGACAGCGTCCCGTTGCGCGACCCGCGACGGGACGCTTTTCATTGCGGCTCGATGCCGACAGAAGATCGCCGCTTTTTGGCCATTGCTGCCCTACACTCTCACATCTGGGACGCGGGACTGAGGACGGGAGCGGGTTGGTGAAGCAGAGCATTGCGGCGCTGCGCAAGATCACAAGCGTGTTCGCGGGCTTGTTCGTAACGTTGTCGATCGCCGTGGCGCTTACCGGCTGCATGGCTTCGACCGAGCCGCTGTTCACTCCGGCGAGCGCGGTAACGCCATTCAAGCCCGCACGCTACTCCTTGCAGAAATACGTGGTGGGGAATTGGCTTCCCGAGAAGACCGGCTATGTCACGCTGACGGGCTCGACCTACAGCTGGTCGGAGAAGGCTGAGGCGGGACCGTCCGACAACGTCGTCAAGTTCACACTCCACGACATCGGCGGCGGCTTCTACGCCGCCATGGCCGACGCGCCGGGCGAGGACTATCGCTACGTCTATGATCTCGTCGAACTGACCCCCGACGGCGCAATGCAATATGGCATCGATTGCGATGGCCTCGGCCTGGTGCGCGGCATCGAGACCGTCAACTTTCAGCCGGGCGGGCTGAAATGCATGGTCAGCAATGCGGACGACCTGAAGGCTGTGTTGCGCGCCCACGCCACTCGCATGTTTCCCAAGCATCGCTACGTGGTGCGGGATTAGCGACATGCGGGCGCATCCGAAGGCGAGCCAGCGTTTGATCGCACGCGTCGTGGCCGCAGTCGCGCTGGCCGCGATCCTGGCCGGCTGCGTCACCTCCAAGCAACCGCTGTTCGATCCGGCCCAGGCGGTCACACCACTCGCCGACGGCACCTTGATCGAGGAAAGCCGCAATCAAGGCAAATGGGTCAAATGGGGGACGATCAAGCTCGTGCGCGACGGCCGGATCTACAGCGCAAAAAGCGACCGCAGCGACAACGTGCCGAACTTTGCGCTGCATGACGTCGGCGATGGCTTCTACGTCGCGGTCCACACGCGGGCGCCGAACAAGGAGTCGATCTACGCCTTGTTCGAAAAACAAGGCGACAGCTATCTCTACTACGCTCCGATCTGCAGTGAATTCCAATACGTACGCCTGCCGCGGTCGCTCTGGCCCGTGATCGACGGAGAGTATTGTTCATACGACAACCGCGAGACGCTGGTGCAGGCGCTCCGGGTCTATGCGCGGCTCAGCAACCCGGTCGCCCGCTACACGCCGGCCAAACCGTAACGATCAATCGAGCTCGAATGCGGACGAATAGTCCTGCTTCAGGGCCGGGTCTTGGGCGGATTTCTGCATGACGCAATTGCCGACCACCAGCAGGTCGAGCTCGTTGCCCATGAAGCAGCGGAAGGCGTCCTCCGGCGTGCACACGATCGGCTCGCCGCGCACGTTGAAGCTGGTGTTGACCAGCACCGGGCAGCCGGTCAGTTCCTTGAAGCGCGTAATCAGCCGGTGATAAAGCGGATTGGTGTTGGCGTGCACGGTCTGGATGCGCGCCGAATAGTCGACGTGCGTCACCGCCGGGATGGACGAGCGCGCCACGTTGAGCTTGTCGATGCCAAACAGCGCCTGCTCTTCGCTCGTCATGGTGCGGCGCAACTCCTTGCGCACGTCCGCCACCAGCAGCATGTAGGGGCTGTCGGCATTGAGTTCGAACCAGTCGGCGACATCCTCGCGCAGCACCGAGGGCGCGAACGGCCGGAAGCTCTCGCGGTATTTCACCTTGAGATTGAGGTTCCGCTGCATCGACGGCGAGCGCGGATCGCCGAGGATCGAGCGCGCGCCGAGCGAACGCGGCCCAAACTCCATGCGGCCCTGGAACCAGCCGACCGCCTGGCCGCCGGAGAGCGCCTGCGCCGAGCTTTCCACCATGCGGTCTTCGGTCGCGACCTCGAAACGCGCGCCGGCCTGTTGCAGCCGTTGTTCGATGTCGGGCTGGGTGAAGCCAGGGCCCAGGAACGAGCCCGCCATGCCGTCGCCGCCGTTGGTCTTGCGCGGCGCACCCTTGTAGAGATGCGCCGCGGCCAATGCGGCGCCGACCGCGCCGCCGGCATCGCCCGCGGCTGGCTGAATCCAGATATTCTCGAAAGCGCCGTCGCGCAGCATTTTCCCGTTGGCCACGCAATTGAGCGCCACGCCGCCCGCCAGACACAGGTTGCGTGAGCCGGTCTTCTTGGCGAGATCGCGCGCGATCCGCAACACGATCTCGTCCAGCACCGCCTGCACCGACGCCGCCACGTCCATGTGGAAGTCGGTCAAGAGCTTGTCCGGCGCGCGCACCGGCTGGCCGAACAGCCTCGCGAACTTGTCGTTCGTCATGGTCAGACCGGTGCAATAGTCGAAATACGACATATCGAGCCGGAACGAGCCGTCGGGCTTGAGGTCGATCAGATTGTCGAGGATGAGCTTCTTGTATTTCGGCTCGCCATAGGGCGCGAGCCCCATGACCTTGTACTCGCCGGAGTTCACCTTGAAGCCGGTGTAATAGGTGAACGCCGAGTAGAGCAGGCCGAGCGAGTGCGGGAAGAAAATCTCCTGGAACACTTCGAGCGTGTTGCCCCTCCCCATCGCGGCCGACGTGGTGGCCCATTCGCCGACGCCGTCCATGGTCAGCACCACGGCGTCCTCGTAAGGCGACGGGAAAAACGCCGACGCGGCGTGGCTCAGATGGTGCTCGCAGAACAACAGCTTGTTCTGCCAGTCGAACGCTTCGGAGAAGTGCTTGAACTCCCGGCGCAACAGGCTTTTCTGAAACAGCTTCTCGCTGAGCCACAGCGGCAGCGCCATCTTGAACGAGCGGAAGCCACGCGGCGCGAAGGCGACGTAGGTTTCCAAGAGCCGCTCGAACTTCAGAAACGGCTTGTCGTAGAACACCACATGGTCGAGGCCGTCGAGCGTGGTGCCGGCCTCATCGAGGCAATATTGGATCGCGTTTTGCGGAAACGACGGGTCGTGCTTCTTGCGGGTGAAGCGCTCCTCCTGCGCGGCCGCGACGATGCGGCCGTCCTCGACCAGCGCGGCGGCGCTGTCGTGATAAAAAGCGGAGAGGCCGAGGACCCGCATCGATGATCAGAAGATCGTGTAGATGAACGGCGCCACGGCTGAACCCTTGGTCAGCACCACCAGCCCGCCGAACACCACCATCATCAGCAGGATCGGCAGCATCCAGAATTTCTTGCGCACCCGCAGGAAACGCCACAACTCGCTCAAGAAATCCATGCTGGCTCCTTAAAACTGGTCTTTCAGCGTTTCCGGCGCCGGGCCGGGCGGACGCCGCGGAATCCAATAGCTGTCTGTCTGCGGCTCGCGTTTCAACCGCAGCAAGTCCTTGCCGCGTGCCCGCATGATCAGCGCGGTTGGGGTGACCGCAATGAAAAATATAAGCCCCATGATGATCGGATTGACGATCGCGTGGAGCAGCAGGCCAAACCGAAACCACACCCAGTTGAGCGGCTTGAGCACCGGCGGATAGATGAGCGCACAACCGAGAAACAGCCCCGCAGCGCTGCCAGTCCAGGGCCAGATGTGGCCCGCGTGCCACCAGTTGATCAACGTGACCAGCCCGAACACGACCGCCATGACGACGCCGAACGAGCGCTCCGAGCCAGGCTTCAGCGCCTCGCTTTTGCTCAGTCTTTCGTGCGTTGCCTGTTCCATCGAAATCCAAATTTAGCCGGAAACGGCCCTCCTTTTCGGCCGATCGTCGGGCAATTTCAAGGTGCCACCCGAGCGGCCGGCAATCCTGGCCCGCGGCCCGCGTCATTGCTGGCGTTTCGCGCCTATGCAAGCATCAGCGCAAGCATCCAGCCGCACATCATCGGGGTCCCAAATGTCCGAGTCCAATACCATTCTGGTCGAGATCGAGAACGCGGTCGCGACCGTCACGCTCAACCGGCCCACCAAGCGCAACGCCATGAGCCCGAGCCTGCATCTCGAAATGGCCGAGACGCTGGAGAAGCTTCGCTATGAAAAGACCTCGCGCGTCATCGTGGTGACGGGAGCGGGCGAGTCGTTCTGCGCCGGCATGGACCTCAAGCAGTTCTTCGTCGACCTGAAAGACAACCCGCCCGAGTTCGACCGCATCTTCCGCATCGCCACCGAATGGCGGTTCCGTACGCTGCGCTACTTTCCGAAGCCGACCATCGCGATGATCAACGGCTATTGCTTCGGCGGCGCGTTCTCGATTGTCGAGGGCTGCGACCTGGCGTTTGCGGCGAAGGAAGCCACCTTCGGGCTCTCGGAGATCAACTTCAAGCATTACCCCGGCGGCAGCGTGAGCAAGTCGCTCGCCAATCTGCTGCGGCCGCGCGATGCGCTGTTCTACGCCATGACGGGCCGCACCTTCAAAGGCGATCGCGCCGCCGAGATCGGCCTCATCAACGCCGCCTACCCGCTCGCCGAGCTGAAAAAAGAAGTGATGGCGGTTGCGGCCGAGCTTGCGACCAAAGACCCGGATGCGCTCAGCGCCGCCAAGGACGCCTATCGCTTCTCGCTCGAAATGAGCGCCGAGGCCGCGCTCAACTATGCGGCCGCCAAGTCCGACCAGCTCTCCATGCGGCAGAATGACAGTTGGCGCAGCGAAGGCATCGGTGACTTCCTGCAAGGCAAGTACCGGCCGGGGCTGGCTGCACACAAGTCGACCGACAAATAAGCGTCGCTTGACCACGCGCTTTGCGGCGGACGACACTAGGTCGAAACAAGGACCATCGATGTGACCGACAGCTTGGTCGATGTCAGAGGCTGCAAGCTGCACGTCCAGCGCGCCGGCTCGGGCGAGCCGCTGTTGTTCCTGCACGGCGCGCAGGGCCTCTCCGGCCAGGAGCCGGGGCTCGAAGCGCTCGCGCTCGATTTCGACGTCATCACGCCCGACCATCCAGGTTTTGGCCGTTCGGAGACGAGCGACATCGTCGATGACACTGCCGACCTCGCGCTGTTCTATCTCGATCTGCTCGATACGCTGAAGCTCGACCAGGTGCATCTCGTCGGGCAATGCATCGGCGGCTGGATCGCGCTCGAAATGGCGATTCGTTCGACGGCACGGATCAAATCGCTGGTGTTGGTGTCGAGCGCGGGCCTTCGCATCAAGGGCGTGCCCCGCGCCGACATGTTCGTCTGCTCGGAAGACGACCTGATGAAACTGCTGTTTGCCGGCAACGGCTCGGCGCAATGGCTGAAATCCTGGCGCGCCACGCCGGACCTCGAAGACGTCTACGACCGAAACCGCGCGGCGGCGGCGAAATACTCCTGGTCGCCGCGGCTGTGCAATCCGAAGCTCGAGCACTGGCTGCACCGGATCGACGTGCCGACCCACATCATCTGGGGCAACGACGACCGCGTCATCCCGCCCGCCTATGCGGCAGCGCTCAAGGAGCGCATCACGGGCGCGACGCTCACCACCCTACCCGATTGCGCGCACCTGCCGCATATCGAGCAGCCGCAGGCCTTCGCCAGCGACGTGTCGCGCTTCATCCGGGGGACAGCGCGATGAAGGTCTTTGCGTTCCATCTGATGCCTTACGCTCATCTCGACATGAGCTACACGGAGAAGTACCGCGCCGCCTGGGTGGTGCTGCCGAACACCTATTTCGATCCCAAGAAGGGCCACGAGCTTTACAACCGCTATCTCGACGAATTGGAGCTGGTGGCGGAGCTTGGCTACGACGGCATCTCGGTGAACGAGCACCATCAGAACGCCTATGGGCTGATGCCCTCGCCGGTCGTGATGGCGGCGGCATTATCCCGCCGAACCAAGAACGCCAAGATCGCGATCCTCGGCAATGCGTTCTGCCTGCGCGAGCATCCGCTCACGCTCGCCGAAGAGCACGCCATGATCGATTGCATCACCGGCGGGCGGCTGATCTCCGGCATGGTGCGGGGCATCGGCGCCGAGTACTACTCGATGGGCGTCAACCCCGCGGTCTCGCACGCGCGCTTCCAGGAGGCCCACGATCTCGTGGTGGAGGCCTGGACCAAACCGGGCCCGTTTGCCTTCGAGGGCAAGTTCTATCACTTCGAATACGTCAACGTGTGGCCGCGGCCCTATCAGCAGCCGCACCCGCCGATCTGGGCGCCCTCGACCGGCTCGACCGAGACGATCGAATGGGCCGCCCATCCATCACGCAAATACGTCTATCTGCAGGCCTACAGTCCGATCACGTCGGTGGTGCGCTACCTCAACTATTACCGCGAGGCGGCGCAGCGGCTGTTCGGCTACACTGCAAGCTCCGAACAGATCGGCTGGTCGGCGCCCGTCTATGTGGCGGAGACCGACGCCAAAGCGCGCGAGGAAGCCAAACCCCACATCGAGATTCTGATGAACCGGCTGCTGCGGCTGCCGTTCGAGATGATTTTCCCGCCGGGATATCTGTCCGCCAAATCGCTGAAGAACATGCGAAGCCATAAGCGCAGCGTCAGCGGACAGGAGCACACGGTCGACAGCCTGATCGAACAGGGCATCATCCTGTGCGGCAGCCCTGACACCGTGCGCAAGAAGTTCATGGATGCGCATCGCCAGCTCGGCTTCCAGAATCTCCTGTGCCTGCTGCAGTTCGCGACCTTGCCGCGCGATCTCACCGAAAAGAACATCCGGTTGTTCGCGAAGGAAGTGCTGCCCGCACTGCAAGGCCTGACCGACAAGGAATATGCCGGCATGGAGACGCGCGCGGTAGGGTGACCCCGCGCGCTGAGGAGGAAACGGCGTGCTGAAGCAAATGCGATTCAACGGCGAGGTTGTGGTCGTCACCGGCGCCGGCACCGGGATCGGCCGCGCGACCGCGGAGGCCGTGGCGGAGCTTGGCGCCACCGTCGTTCTGGTGGCGCGCACGCAGAGCAAGCTCGACGAGGTAAAGGCCTCAATCGAGAAGGCTGACGGCAAGGCCGAAACCTGCGCGGCCGACGTTTCGAAAGAAGCCGACGTCGGCAAGCTGCGCGATTTCGTGCAGAGCAAATACGGTCGCGCCAAGGCGGTGATCAACAACGCCGGCAACAATTTCATTTCACCGATCACCGATCTCGCTACCGAGAAATGGCGCGAGCTGATCGCGGTCGATCTCGACAGCGTCTATTTCATGTGCCGCGACTTCATCCCGCTGCTGCTGAAATCGGACAAGCCTTCGATCCTCAACGTTGCCTCCACGTTCGCGCATATCGGCAATCCGCACATGCCGGTCTATTGCGCCGCGAAGGGCGGCGTGGTGTCGCTGACGCGGCAGCTCGCGGTGGATTACGGGCCCAAGGGCCTGCGCGTGAACTCGATCTGCCCGGGGCCGACGATGTCGCCGCGCGTGAAGGGCTATTTCGACGCCGGCAAGGCCGACCCCAAGGGTACGCTGCAAAAGGTGATGCTCGGCCGCTTCGCCGAATGTGACGAGATCGGCAATGTGGCGGCGTTCCTGGTGTCGGACGCCGCGAGCTTCGTGAACGGCGCCTCGATCCTGGTCGACGGCGGACAGACCATCAACTGACGGAGCGGCTTTCGTGACTGCAGTGCTCAAAGGCGTGCGTGTCGTCGAGCTCGGGACCATGATCACGGCCCCGCTCGCCGGCATGATGCTCGCCGATCTCGGCGCCGAGGTGATCAAGGTCGAGCATCCGCAGGGTGGTGATCCGTTCCGCAGCTTCCGCGGCGGCCTCTATAGCCCGCATTTCATCGCCTACAACCGCGGCAAGCGCAGCATCAAGCTCGACCTGCGCAAACCCGAAGGCCGCGACGTGCTGCTCAAGCTGATCGGCCGCGGCGACATTCTGCTGGAGAACTATCGCGCCGGGGTGATGGATCGCCTGGGGCTTTCGCGCGACGTGCTGGAGGCGGCGAACCGCAAGCTGATCCACTGCTCGATCACCGGCTTTGGCGCCGACGGTCCCTACAGCGAGCGGCCGGCCTATGACACCGTGGGCCTCGCGCTGAGCGGCATCGCCAGCCTGTTCCTCGATCCGGACAAGCCGCAGGTGACCGGCCCGACGATTCCCGACAACACCACCGGCATGTTCGCCTGCTACGGCGTGCTTGGCGCGCTCTATGAGCGCGAGCGCACCGGCCAGGGTCGGCGCGTCGAGATCAACATGCTGGAAGCCGCGATCGCCTTCATTCCCGACCCGTTCATCAACCACACGCGCTACAACATCGACAACGACCGGCTCACCCGCGTCGCCAGCTCGCATTCGTTCACGTTCCGCTGCGCCGACGGCAAGATTCTGGCGCTGCACCTCTCGTCGCAGCAGAAATTCTGGGAGGGCATGCTGACCGTGTTCGGGCGGATGGATTTGGCGCAGGATCCACGCTTCGTGACGCGTGAGCAGCGGGTCAAGAATTTCGTTGAGCTGACGCGCATCATGGCCGAAGCCGCCGTGACGAAGCCGCGGGCGCATTGGATGGCGCAGCTTGAGGCCAACGACGTGCCGTTCGCGCCGGTCAATCGCATTGCCGAGGTGCTCGACGACCCGCAGGTGAAACATCTCGAAACGTTCGGCAAAATCACGCACCCGACCGAAGGCGAACTCACCATGCCGCGCCGGCCGGTGCTGATCGACGGCGAACGCCACGACACCGAGCTTGCGCCGCCCACACTCGGCGAACACACCGGCGCGGTGCTGAAAGAACTCGGCTATGATGAGGCCGCGATCGAGAAACTGCGCGCGGCTTCGGCCATCTGACGAAGACCATCAATCGGGGAGCAAACCATGAAACGTCTCATTCTCGCGGCCTTGGCGTCGGCAGTCTTGGCGTCAGCGGCCTTCACCGGCTCGGCCGCAGCGCAGACTGAGCTGCGCCTGCTCAATGCGTTCGACTCGCGCTATCCGCCGACCAAGTTCCTGGTGGAGAAATACGCCGACACCATCAAGGCCAAGACCAACGGCAAGGTATCGGTCCGCATCAACGGGCCGGAGGTGGTCAACGCCTTCCAGCAGATGCAGCCGGCATCGAGCGGCGCCTTCGACATGTGGTTCACGGTGCAGCCGTATCACGTCGGCACCACCTCGGTGTCGTTCGGCATCTACGCGATCGACCCCGATCCGGTGAAGTTCCGCGAAACCGGCGTGTTCGACTACCTCGCCAAGGAATACGACCGCTTCAATCTCAAGCTGCTCGCTATCATCCCGGGCCAGAGTGCCGGCGTCGGCGCCTACCAAGTGATGCTGCGCGAGGCGCTCGGGCCCGACGGCGATCTCAAGGGCCGGCGGCTGCGCGGCAACCCGTTGTTCCTCGCCCTCATCCAGTCGCTCGGCGGCAGCATGGTCAACCTGCAGATCGGCGAGGTCTATTCATCGATGCAGAAGGGCACCATCGATGGCGCCACCGGTCCGGTGGTCGGCGCAACCGACCTGAAATGGCACGAGGTCGCCAAGTACGCGGTGCGACCGACCTTCGGCTACATCTACCAGTTCCTGTTCGTGCACAAGGACGCCTTCGCCAAGCTGCCGGCCGACGTCCAGAAAGTGATGATCGACGAGGGTCAGGCGCTCGAAGTGCCCGGCATGAAGGCGATGGATAACATCCAGAAGTCCGACGAGGAGGCGCTGATGAAGACCGGCGTCACCCGCGCTGCACTCAACCCGCAGAAGTTTGCCGCGGCCGTGAAGGCGTTCAACGACGGCATCTGGGAGACATCGCTCAACTCCAAAGCCACCGGCGACCGCGCCAAGGAGTTCGAGGCGTTCGTGAAGAGCAAGGGATTGAAGAAGTAGCGCCGGCGCGGGGGCGGTTCATCCGATCCACGGTGAAGCAGGCCGCCGATCATGATGCGCCCCCTCCTCCGCCTGCACGGCCTGCTCACCGACCTCGGCTATCTCGCCGCGGCGCTCAGCCTGGTCGGCATGGGCGTCCTCTACTGCATGGAGGTCGTGTTCCGCTATTTCCTGAACGCGCCGACGCGCTGGAGCCTCGAAGCCATTACCTGGCTGATGCTGATCGGCACGTTCCTCGCGGTCCCGCATGCGGTGCGCGCCGGCATGCACATCGCGGTGACGCTGGCTGCCGACCTCTATCCACGGCAGGCCAAGCACATTCTCACCGTGATGAACGCCGTGGGCTTTGCGCTCTGCGCCTTCATCGCCTGGATCAGCTGGTCGGAGAACGTCGCGCAATACGCCGGCTCGATTGAGACCATCGGCAACATCCCGATCCCGAAATGGTGGCTGTCGGCCTTCATCACCTACGGCTTCGGCAATTCCGCGCTGTGGTACCTGCGGCTCCTGTTCAACGGCAACGAGCCGATCGCGCCTGAGCTCGCGATCCTGCCGCGGCCGGGCGCAGGCCCCCTGTCATGAACCTGGTGTCATGAGCCCCCTCGTCCTCCTGGCGCTCGGCCTCGCCGTCAAGATCGGCTTGTTCCTCTCCGGCCTCGCCGTCTATCTCTGCTTCATTCTGCTGATCGGCGGCGCGATCGTGGTGCTGTTCGGGCCGGCCGGCTTCGGCATGATCGCCAACAGCATGTTCGCGGTGACGACGACGGAGGCGCTCACCACTGTCCCGCTCTACATCCTGATGGGTGAAATTCTGCTGCGCTCCGGCTCGATCGACGCGCTGTTTGCGCAGATCGACAAGCTGGTCGGCGGCGTGCGCGGCCGGCAGTACCACATGGCGCTCACGCTATCGGCGATCCTCGGCGCACCGGCCGGCTCCGGCATCGCGGTCGCCGCCATGCTCGGCCGCTCGGTGATGCGGCCAATGATCGCGCGCGGCTACGACAAGCAGCTCACCGCCGGCGTCATGATGGGCGGCGCGCTGCTGGCGCCGATCATTCCGCCGAGCGTGCTCGCCATCATCATCGGCACCATCGCCGACGTGTCGATCGCCGACTTGCTGATCTCCGGCATCATTCCGGGCATCGTGCTGACCGGCTTCTACGTCGCCATCGTGGTGTGGAAGGTGTGGCGCAACCCGGCGCTGGCGCCGCAGGAAACCTACGTGCCGTCGTCGGGACGCGACAAGCTGATGGCGCTGGCGCGGATGATCCCATTCAGCCTGATCATCTTCGTCTCGGTCGGCCTGATCATGGTCGATTTTGCCACCGCCTCGGAGGCCGCGGCGCTCGGCGCATTGGCGGCACTGATCGAGTCGTTCTGGTACCGCAGGATGGGCTGGCGCGACTACCTGCAGGCGGCGGGCGAGTCCGCCGTGCTGTCCGCCGTCATCCTCATCATCATCGCGACCGCGATCCTGCTCGGCCAGGTGCTGGCCTACACCGGCGTGGTGCAGGAACTCGGCAATGCCATTGTCAGCCTGAAGGCCAGCCACCTGCTGCTGTTCTTCCTGCTGATGCTGCTGCCGTTCCTGCTGTGCATCTTCGTCGATCAAATCGCCATCATGATGATCCTGATCCCGATCTACGATCCGCTGATCAAGACCGTCGGTTTCGACCCGGTCTGGTTCTGGATGCAATTCCTCATCATCATGGTGGCGGGCTCGATCACGCCGCCGTTCGGCTACATCATCTTCGCGCTGAAAGCCGCCGTGCCGGAGGTCAGCCTGCCCGAGCTTTATCCGCCGGCCTGGCTGTTCACCTTCGTGACGCTCGCCGGCGTCGTACTGTTTGCGCTATTTCCCGAGATCGTCACGTTCCTGCCACGGCTGATGAAATAGCGGTTTCGCTCCAGAGCGTTCACTTCGTGCCGATCACCTTTTTGACCTCAGGCACCCACTGGTTCACCTCGGCCTGCATGAAGCGGGTGAATTCGTCCGGCGACATCGCCCTGGTCTGCACCATTTCCTGCTCGAGATACTTCTGCACCGCCGGGTCGCGGATCGCCGCGTTGACCTCGCGGTTGAGCTTTTCGACGATATCGCGCGGCAGGTTGGCTGGGCCGGACAGGCCGTACCAGGTCGTCACCACAAGCTCGGGATAGCCCAGCTCGGTCAGGGTCGGCAGGTCGGGGAAATCCTTGACGCGCTGCGCCGACGACACCGCGAGCGCACGCAGCTTGCCCTCCTGGATATGCTGGCGCGCGGTCGAAAGCGTCATGCTGCCGACCTTCACGTGTCCGGCCACGAGGTCGAGGATCGCCGCGCCGCCGCCCCGATAGGTGACGTGCAGCAGTTTCACCTTTTCCCGGGCGCCGAGATATTCCCCCACCATGTTGCCGACCGAGCCGATGCTCGGCGACACATACTGGGTGCCTTCCGGGCTCTTGCGCATGATGTCGAGCAATTGCCGGAACGATGTCGCCTCGTGCGACGCGTGCACCACGAACACATTAGGGGGGCCGCCCAGGTAGGCGATGTGGGTGAAATCGCGAACGGGATCGAAAATCGCATTCTTGTTCATCGCCGGCGCGATCACATGGGACGGCATGCCGGAAATGATCAGCGTGTAGCCGTCAGGCTCGGCGCGCGCCGCAGCTTCGGTGCCGATCAGCCCGCCGCCGCCGGTCCGGTTCTCGACGACGAACTGCTGGCCGAACGCCTTGGTCAGCCGCTCGGCGAACACGCGGCCCAGCAGATCGTTCGCACCGCCGGCCGCGTAGGGCACGATCACGCGCACCGGCTTGGCGGGCCAGTCCGCCGCTTGCGCCGTGACGGATGACAGCGCGACCGCGGTGGCCACGCAGCAGACAAGCGATGATCTCATGCTGTCCTCCCGTATCGTCCGGATCGCTTCATGCGAGCGGCCGCCCGTCTGCCTGCCGCAGTGCGCGCAGCACTGCCTCGGGCGTCAGCGGCAAACTCGTGAGCCGCACGCCGGTCGCATCGTGGATGGCGTTGGCAATAGCAGGCGAAACCCCGAATGTGCCGGATTCACCCACGCCCTTGGCGCCGAATGGGCCATTGGTCTGTTCGGCCGCGACCAGCTCGTTTTCCATCGGCGGCACGTCCCAGATGCCTGGAATCTTGTAGTCGGCGAGCGAGGCGTTGATGACCTGGCCGCCGTCCAGGATCATATCCTCGAACATCGTGAAGCCGAGTTGCATGATCGCGGCGCCGGAGAGCTGCGAATTCACGATGTCCGGATTGATCGGCTTTCCGGCATCGGCCACGTTCACGAGCCGCAGGATGCGGACGTGGCCGGTCTCGGTATCGGCCTCGACCTCCACGCCGCTGCCGCCGATCATCCAGAACGGCGTGACGTTCTCCGACTGGCCGGTCTTGGCGTCAGGCGACTTGTAGGGCGGCATGTAGGTGCCGGAGCCGATCACGTTGCCGGCCTGCATGCCGTAGCGCTTCTGGAAGATCTCCGCGACCGGGTAGTTCGAGCCCTGCGGCATTCCGGCTTCGGCCGCGAGCGCGCGCAGCTTGTCGCGCGCGTCCTCGGCAGCGTATTTCACCGCGAGCCCCATGTGGAAGGTTGAGCGCGAGCCGAGCGTGCCCATGTCGTAGGGCGTCACGTCGGTGTCGGGATGCAACACATTGACGTCCTCGGCCGCGAGGTCGAGCACCTCGGCGACGATCTGCGCCATGGCGGTGTCGGAGCCCTGCCCCATGTCGACGGTGTTCATGGCCAAAGTCGTGCTGCCGTCGGCGCTGACGTTGATCATGGCGACCGATGTGGTCGGCGCGACCGAGGCCTTGAAGCCGATCGCGACGCCGCGCCCGCGCCGCAGCGTCCCGCTGCCGCGATCAAATGGCTTCGTCCAATTCAACCGCGACGCGATAGCGTCCAGCACGCGCTCCACTGCGGCGTCGCGCATGATGGTGCCGCTCGCCTGCAGGCGGCCGTCGCGCAGAATGTTCTTGCGGCGGAACGCGACCGGATCGGCGCCAAGCTCGCGCGCGATCAAATCAGTGTGGCTCTCGTAGGCCCACACCAGCTGCGGAATGCCGAAGCCGCGCAGCGCGCCAGCCGGCGGACGGTTGGTGTAGATCTCGTAGGAATCGATGCTGACGTTCTCGATGTCGTAGGGGCCGGACGCCGTGAACCCGGATTTCTGCGTCACGCGCGGGCCGATGTCCGCGTAGGCGCCGCCGTTCCACAGCACCTCGCAGTGGCGCGCCGTCACCACGCCGTCCTTCGATACGCCGCTCTTGATGCGGAACGTGGTCGGATGCTTGGTGATCATGGTGAACTGCTCGTCCATGGTCAGCGCGATCTTCACCGGACGGCGGGCGATCAGCGCCAGCGCTGCCACCAGCGCCTCAAGCTTGATGTAAACCTTGGCGCCGAAGCCGCCGCCGAGCAGCGGCACCTTCACGCGCACGCGGTTCTCTGGCCAGCGTAGCAAGCGCGCGACTTCGCTGCGCACGAACGACGGCATCTGCGAGGCGGTGTGGATGGTCAGCGACAAATTGCCGGGCTCAGCCAGCGAAACGAACGGCTCAAGCGACAGATGCACGCAAGCTTGCGTGTGGAACGTGTGCTCGAACACGCGGTCGGCGGCGGCGAAAGCCTGGTCGGGATTGCCGTGAAGCAGATGGAAGTCGAGCGCGACGTTGGTGTTCTTGCGACCGGCGAGATGTTTGAGGTCCGGGAACGTGCCCGCAGGCCTGAGCACGTCATGCACGATAGCGCCACCCGCCATCGCTTCGGTCTCGTCATAGACCGCCGGCAGCTCGTCATACTCCGCCGTGATGCGTTGCACGGCCGCTTCCGCGACATGCGGATCGGTGGCCAGCACCACCGCGACCGGCTCGCCGACGTGGCGGACCTTTTCCAGCGCCAGGATCGGCTGATCGTGGAACGCTGGGCCGTAGTAGGGATCGGGGATGAGCGCGAGGATATCCTCACCGGTGATGACCGCGTGAACGCCGGCGATTTTCTTCGCCTCTGACGTATCGATCTTGCGGATGCGGCCGTGCGGCACCGTGCTGCGGAAAACTTTTCCGCACAGCATCCCGGGCACACGCAAGTTATGGACATATTCAGCGCGCCCCGTGACTTTGGCGCGCGCTTCGAGCCGTGGGATCGATTGTCCAACCTGGCTCATGGCCCCCGCGTATCGTTAGTGCCCCTTACGCATTCTGCGCCAGCACGTGATCGGCGATCTGCGCGCGGGTGCCGACCCAAATATCCGGCGACGACACCGCCTTCTCGATGATCTTCTCGAAGTAATAGGCGCCGCGGTGATGGCCGAAGATATGCGCGTGATTGGTCACGTCGATGATGCGCAGCTCGTCGTCGCGCGAGCGCGCGATGTCGATCACCTCGTTGAAGGATTCCAGCATCATCTTCGGCGGATGGCCGTATTTCATCGACGGCATGTCGTTGACGTCATAGGACAACGGGATCGCGACGATCTTCTTGTTGCCGTACTCCATCACGTAAGGCAGATCGGCGTCGAACACGTCGCCGTACCAGCGATAACCGTACTCGGTGAGCAGCTTCGCGGTGGTCGGTTTCGAGGTGCCGCGCGGCGACAGCCAGCCGACGATCTTTTTGCCCGATGCCTTCTCCAAGAGCTGCGAGCAGCGCTCGATATTCTTCTTCTCGTCCTCATCCGACAGCAGTGCCGGGATGACATCCATCGAATAGGAGTGCGACAGCACTTCATGGCCGCCCTCCGCGACCGCCTTCACGGCTTCCGGCGCGCGCTCGCAGATCACCGCGTTGACCATCATGCTGGCCTTGGCGTTGTGGCGCCCGAATGCGTCCAGCAGCCGGTAGATGCCGGTCTTCACGCCATAGGCCGCCCAGGAGATCGCCATGGTGTCGAGCACGCCGTGCGGCAGCGGATTGCCCATCGGGCTGATGCCAGGCGCCTTGCCGTCCGACCACGCTTCGAGACACACGTTGAAGACCACGGCGATGCGCTTGCCGCCCGGCCAACTCCAATCCGGTTTCTTGTTCATGGCCTTGCGCGCCTCCCAACGCGTATTGCGCAGCCTTGATATCACGTTTCGCCAGGACACCGAACCCTCCCGCCGCATGACAGGATCGCGGCGCGATGATTGAATGCGCCACACATCCGAGGGCCGCCCCATCAAACCGCTGAACGAATGGACCGCCACTGAGACCGTCGCGGCGATCGCAGCGGGCGGCACGAGCTGCGAAGCGGTGGTGCGCGCCTGCCTCGACCGGATCGCGGCGCGCGAGGCCGAGGTCGGCGCCTGGGCCTATCTCGACCCGGAGGCCGCGCTTGCCTCGGCGCGCGCCTTCGACGCCAGCGGCAAGCGCGGGCCGCTCGCCGGCGTACCGTTCGGCGTCAAAGACATCATCGACACTTTCGACATGCCGACCGAATGGGGCACGCCGATCCACAAGGGCCGGCGAACGGACCGTGACGCCGCCTGCGTGGCGCTCAGCCGCAAGGCCGGCGGCGTCCTGCTCGGCAAGACCGTCACCACCGAGTTCGCCAACCTGCATCCTGGCAAAACCCGCAATCCGCACGATCTCACTCGCACCCCGGCGGGCTCTTCGAGCGGCTCGGCCGCGGCGGTCGCCGACTTCATGGTGCCAATCGCGATTGGCACACAGACCACCGGCTCGACCATCCGCCCCGCCTCGTTCTGCGGCGTGTTCGGCTATCGCCCGACCTATGGCGAGCACCGCATGCACGGCGTCATGGAGGCTTCGGGTTCGCTCGACACGCTCGGCATTCTGGCGCGATCGGTCGAAGACGTCGCGCTTTATCGCGACGTTCTGCTCGGCATTCCGCCCGAGCCGATTCCTACGTTGAATAGGGCACCGCGCATCGGACTGTGCCGCTCGCACGTCTGGGACCAGATCGAGCCTGCTACTCGCAAACTCGTCGAGGACGCTGCGCAGCATTTGGCCCGTGCCGGCGCAACCGTCACCGATTTTGAATTGCCGGCGGATTTCGCACGGCTGAACGACGCGCACCGCTGGATTTCGAGCTTCGAGTTCGCCCGCACGTTTACGTGGGAGATCGAGAACCATTGGGACGAGATCAGCGACACCTTACGTGGCGGCCGGCTCAACGACGGCATCAATGGCAATTTTGAGCGCTACATCGCCGCCAAGGAGACTGCCGCCGAGTGCCGCGCACGGCTCGACAGCCTATGGGGCGACACCGATGTCCTGCTCACCGCCGCGGCCTTCGGCGAAGCGCCGGTCGGGCTCGCGGCTTTTGCCGGCGTGCCGCTGTTCCAGCTTTGGACCGCGTTGCACGTCCCGCAAATCTCGCTGCCGGTGTTCAAGGGCCCGAACAATATGCCGATCGGCGCCATGCTGATCGCCAAACGCCACGACGACCGCAAGCTGTTCGCCTGCGCGCAATGGGCCACTTCCAAACTGACGTGAGGACACGATGGTTTCGACCCCGACCGAGTACAACTGGCCCGTCACCTTCCCCGGCAATCTGCGCTGGAGCAACGCCATGCAGATCGTTAAAGGTATGGTGCCCTACGCGGCCGCCGCCATGGCGGAGATCGATAACATCCGGCTGCGGCTCATCGCCCGCGCGGGTGAAGCCGATCTCGATGCTGTATGGAAAGAAGAATGGTCGCGCGAGGCCGATCGCGTCGCGGCCTATGGCGACAAGGCAGACGCCGAAGGCCGCAGCATCACGGCCGGCAATCAGTACATGCGCGCCGGCAATTACTATTACAGCGCCGAGCGCTTCATGCCGCCCGGCGACGACAAGCTGGCGATGTACAGCAAGGCGCTGCGCCGCTACCAGGGCGCGATGGCGCGGCTCCATCCGGAGATCGAGCGGGTCGAGGTGCCTTATGAGCGTGGCCTGACGTTGCCGGCGTATTTCGTGAAGGGCAAAGGCCAAGGCCGCCGCCCCACCGTGGTGCTGTTCGACGGCATGGACAACGCCAAGGAGATGAGCGTCATCTTCGCCGGCCTCGATTTGCAGAAGCGCGGCATCAACGTGCTGGCGATCGACGGACCCGGCCAGTCTGAGCCGTTGCGGCTGCGCAGCATTCCGAGCCGCCACGACTACGAGGCGGCCGGCATTCCGGCCTACGACTATGTGGCGTCGCGGCCCGAGGTCGATCCCAAGCGCGTCGCCGTGATGGGCTACAGCTTCGGCGGCTATCACGCGCCGCGCATCTGCGCCTTCGACAAGCGCTACGCCGCCGGCGTCGCATTCGGCGCCATGCACTGGAATGTATACGACTTCGTGAAGGGCCACGCTCCGACCGATCCGCGCAAGACGTCGGCCTCGACGTTCCAGTTCCGCTGGGTGGTTGGCGCGCCCGACAACGCCACCGCGCTGGAATGGTCGAAGAAGTTCACCCTCGAGGGCGTCGCCGACAAAGTCGAATGCCCGTTCCTGGTGCTGCACGGCGAAAACGATCGCGTGGTGCCGGTCGATGCCGCGCACAAGCTTCACGCTGCGCTGGGCTCGAAGACAAAGGAGCTGCGCATCTTCACCGCCGAGGAAGGCGGCGCCGAACACTGCCAGGTCGATCACCGCCAGCTCGGCGTCGATTACATCGGCGACTGGCTGCTGAAGAATATGTAATGCTGTGACTCAATCGGCCTCATGGTGAGGAGCGCCGCGCATAGCGGCGCGTCTCGAACCATGGTGGCCGCGCCCGATCTCGGGTTTACCCGAGATCGGCAGGTAAAGTGCGCAAGTCGGCAAAAGCCGACTTGCGTTGCCTTCGAGACGCGCACTGCGTGCGCTCCTCAGGATGAGGGCGGAACGGAGAACGCATGATGCTAAAACTCATCCGCGCAACTGCGCTCGCCATCGCGGCCCTCGCGACACAACCGGCGCTGGCGCAGAACTACCCCAACAAACCCATCCACCTGATCGTCGCCTTCGTGGCGGGCGGCGCGACCGACACGCTGGCGCGGCAACTGCAGACCGACCTGCAAACCGCGCTCGGGCAGCCGGTGGTAATCGAGAACCGGGCCGGCGCCGGCGGCTATCTGGCTTGGAATCATGTCGCGTCATCGGATCCCGACGGCTACACGTTGATGCTCGCCGAGAACGCGCTCGCCATCAGCCAGGCGCTCTACAAAAAATCAAAATCGCCGTTCGATCCGCTGACGCAATACGACGCGGTCACCGGCATCGCGGTGGCGCCATCGGCGCTGGTCGTCGCCAACACGGTGCCCGCCAAGACCGTGGCCGAGCTGATCGCCTATTCGAAATCGGTGCCGCAGAAATTGAACTTCGCCTCCGCCGGCATCGGCAGCGTCTCGCACCTCAATTTCGAGGTGTTCATGGACAAGACCGGGATGCAGGCCGTGCACGTGCCCTACAAGGGCGGCGGCCAGGCGATCCAGGACGTGCTGGCCGGCCATGTGCCGATGACCATCACGTCGGTGCAGGCCGTGAAAGGCCTGGTCGAGAGCGGCAAAGTGCGGGCGCTGGCGGTGACCGGCTCCACCCGCTCGCCGGCAATGCCCGATGTGCCGACCATGCAGGAGGCCGGGGTGCCAGCGGCCGACGTGGAGCTGCGCTTCTGGTTTGCGATCTTCGGCCCCAAGGGCATGCCCGCCGCGGTGAAGGCCAAGCTGTCGCAAGCGGTCGCCAGCGTGCTCAACAATCCCGCGGTGCGCGAGCGCCTCGCCAAGCTCGACATCACGCCGGACGTGATCCCCGGTCCAGCGCTGCACGCCAAGCTCGAAAACGAAATCAAGAACTGGACCCGCATGATCGACGCCAAGGGCATCAAGGCGGAGTAGGTCGCACGTCGTCGGCAATGGTCCAATGCGCCTGCGGCGCAACGGGCTCGTCTCACCGAAGTCGCCTTTTGGCACCTTTGGGACCTGCGCACTTTGCCGGCTTCCGAGGCAGAGGCGGACGCTCCCTAGCGGTCTCCCCACAATTCACACACGTAAGTTAAAAGTCGATTTTTCTAGTGGATTGACTGTAGCCAACGCCCTCCTTTAGCGCGCTTTTTCTTCAACGGTGCGTTTCGGCACACCAGCCATGGTATAAGCGAGTCGGTCCTCCACAACTTTTCCACTGTGCATTTCACGGGGCTGACACATGGCCGATTGGCGTGAGATCGATCGAACTCGCAAAGACCCTGAGGCGTTGCGCGCTTTAGCAAAGCGTCTGCTAACCCTGCCTAATCAAGAGTTCACTGAGTGGGAGACTGCTTTTCTGGAAAGCATTTCCTTTGATCGTGGCAACGACGAATTTACGACGCGCCAATCGGAAAAACTTTTGCAGATACGCGATGACGCTGAGTACATCAGCACGTTTCATGGTTTCAGCGTCAAAATCCTGCTGGGCGGTTGCTATCAAGCTCGCCTGGACTTGAGTGAAGCTGATGAGGCCTGGATCAAGGAAATTTGCGGGAAGCACACAACATCGATCAAACGCAAACATATCGGCCGGCTTATGCATTGCGCGCGCGAGTTAAATCTGATCGAACACGAAATGGCCTAGCATTTTGCGTTGCCGACTCAACGTCTGGCGGCGTGCTGTTCACTCTACGCGGTGACGGCATTGTGCCCGGCATTCCGAGAATCCCCAGCCGTTGGGGACGCGAATTTTCCAGTTTACAAATCGAACGAATAAGCTCACTAGGTTTACTGTCCTATCCAACCGAGGGCGTTCTCATGAGACGTCATTTGAGCGGGGTGGGACGCGGCGCCTGCGGATTGGCCTCGTAACCCAATCCCCGGGAGGCCTCGGGTAACTGTCCCCCTACTACGAGGGGCGCCCAGCTTTGGGTGACACGGGGACCGGATGAACGGCGGCGTAAGCCGCCGGGATCAGGGCGAGCGCGAGCTCGCTGCCGGTTCTTGTCAGTTACGGTTCCGAGGGCCAAAAATCGCCGCGATGGAGCGTCGGCCGGCGACGCGCCCACGAATTTGGGCGCCACGCCGGTCATGTCTCAGGCGGAGCAATCCGCCTGTAGACGAGGCGTGATTGAGATGTGGCGTCGACCGGCGCTCCATCCCCTCGGGTTTTCCGAGGACCAACGAGACGGCGCCCGGGCGCCCAACCAATCCCGGCGGTCGCGCACGTCTGCAACAATCGCAACGGAGACGACGGCTCAAATGCCCGCTTCGCTCGCAAACCGAACACGCTCTCTCCCGCCGCTTCGCCGCGACCGGGTGACGCTCCCTATCGACGCCATCGACGGCGCGTGGTCGAATAGGGCAGCCGGTTCACAGCACTCGGGAGACGCGTCATGCTGAAGCTCATTCGCTGGTGCTCGATCGTCTGCGCCCTCCTGGCCATGCCGGCGATCGCGCAGGCGCAGAGCACCTATCCGGACCGGCCGATCCGGTTCGTCATCGCGTTCCCGCCCGGCGGCGCAACCGACACGTTCTTCCGGCTGATCTCCAACGAGCTCGCAACCGAGCTCGGCGCCTCCATCGTGATCGAGAACAAGGGCGGCGCCGGCGGCTACATCGCCTGGCAAATGGTGGCGGCCTCGCCGAACGATGGCTACACGGTACTGGTCGCCGAAAATGCGCTCGGCATCAACCAGGCGCTGTTCAAGAAACATCCTTCGGGCTTCAATCCGCTGAACGACTATGACACCGTCGGCGCCATGGCGAGCACGCCGCTGGTGTGGACCGTCGCCAACAACGTGCCGGCCAACTCCTGGGCCGAGTTCGTGGCGTGGACCAAGACCGTGCCGGGCAAATTCAATTACGGCCACGCCGGGCCCGGCAGCGTGTCGCATCTCG
The DNA here is from genome assembly GCA_945893145.1 of Rhodoplanes serenus. Taxonomy (GTDB): domain Bacteria; phylum Pseudomonadota; class Alphaproteobacteria; order Rhizobiales; family Xanthobacteraceae; genus Z2-YC6860. The sequence goes on from CAMDDZ010000002.1 coordinate 27,036, forward strand.
TGCCCGAAGTCATTATCGACGGCGCGGGCCTGCAGGCCATTCCAGTGCCGTTCCGCGGCGGCGGCCCGGCCGCTCAGGCCGTTGCCGGCGGCCACGTCGCGGCCGTCACCTCGGCGTTGCCGGTCGCGAAGACTCAGGTCGAGGGCAAGCTCGTCAAAGGGTTGTTGGTGACAAGCGCCAAACGCTCTCCCGCCATGCCCGATATCCCGACGATTAAGGAGCTTGGCATCAAGGTCGCGGAGGTGGACCTCGAATTCTGGTGGGGCCTGTTCGTCCCGAAGGGCACGCCGGAGCCGATCCGGGCCAAGCTCGAAAAGGCGTTGCAAGCCACCATGGCGAACCCGGCGGTGCGCGAGCGGCTGATCAAGGTCGACACCGATCCGTCGTTCGCGCCAGGACCGGCGCTGAAGGTCAAGCTCGAGAACGAGATCAAGAACTGGTCGCGGTTCATCGACGCCAAGGGCATCAAGGTCGAGCAGTAAAGCGCGCGTGAGCGAACATCGTTTCACCGTCAACGGACGCGAAGTCCGCGTCGAGACCGATGGCAGCAACCCGCTGCTGTCGGTCTTGCGCGACGAGCTGGCGCTGCGCGGCACCCGCTTCGGCTGCGGCACCGAGCAATGCGGCTCCTGCATGGTGCTGATCGACGGCGAGCCGGCCTATTCGTGCTCGCGCGAGGTCGCCACCGTCGCTGGCAAATCCGTCACCACCGTCGAGGGACTTTCCAACAATGGCGCGCTGCATCCGTTACAGCAGGCGTTCCTCGACGAACAGGCCGGCCAATGCGGCTACTGCCTGTCCGGCATTCTGATCTCAGCGGCGGCTCTGCTGAAGCGCAATCCGAAGCCGAGCCGTGACGAGATCATGCAGGCACTTGATCCGCATCTCTGCCGCTGCGGCATGCACAATCGCGTCATCCGCGCCGTGCAGCGGGCTGCGGGAGCCGGGCCATGATCCGGAAAAGTGGGAACCGGTTTTCCGAAAAGATCATGGCCCAAGCAAAAGAAGGCGGGCCACAAGCACGCAATCACCACGGGTTAAGGGCTAGCCCATGATTTCGAACACGCTGCCGCTCAGCCTGATCGACAACCCAATCCTGTCGCAATGGATCGCGTTCGAAGAGCAAGGCCGCGTCCGCATCGCCACCGGCAAAGTCGAAATCGGCCAGGGCATCCTCACGGCGTTCACGCAGATCGCCGCTGAAGAGCTCGACGTCGCGCCCGAGCAGGTGCGCATCGTGTCGGGCGAGACCAACGTCAGCCCCTCGGAATATTTCACCTCCGGCAGCTATTCGGTTTCGGTCGGCGGCGCCTCGATCCGGCTGGTCTGCGCCGAGGTGCGCTCGCTGTTCCTCGACCGCCTGGCCGAGGCACTGAAATGCCCGGTCGGCGAATTGTCGATCGAAAACGGCCAGTTCCTGCGCGCCGGCAAACCGCTCAACAAAGACTATTGGTCGATGAAGGGCGAGATTGCGCTGGAGCGCCGCGCCAGCGGCACCGCGCCGACCAAATCGCCGTCGAAATACCGCATCGTCGGCAAAAGCCTGCCGCGACTCGATCTGCCCGCCAAGGTGAAGGGCTCCGCCTTCATCCAGGACATCGCGCCCGAGAACGTCGTGCACGCCCGCGTGCTGCGGCGGCCGTGGCGGCATGCGCGGCTCGCCGCGCTCGACGAGACGGCGGTGCGCAAGGCCGCCAAGGGGCCCATCGAGCTGCTGCGCGAGGGCGATTTCGTCGCCTTCACGGGCGCCAGCGAGATCGCGGTGAGCCGCGCCGCCGAAGTGGCCCGCGCGCTGGCGCGCTGGGAGGGCGGCACCCCTGCGCCCGACGACATCGGCGAGCCGGCCTGGCTCAAGGCGCAAGCCTCGCGCGACCGCACGGTGGAGAACGGCCAGCCGGGCCGCGCCCAAGAAGATCGCACTAAGAGCGGCCGCACCGTGCAGGCGCTCTACTCCCGCCCGTTTCTCACCTACGCGTCGATCGGCACCGCCTGCGCACTCGCCGAATTCAAGGACGGCGCGCTGAGCGTCTGGTCGCACACGCAAGGCCCCTCGATCCTGCGCGACTGGCTCGCCCGCGCGCTCGGCATGGAAACCGCCAAGGTCACCGTGTTCCATCGCCAGGGCGCCGGCGCCTACGGCCACAACACCGCCGACGATGCGGCATTCGACGCCGCCTTCATCGCCACCCGGATGTCGGGCCGCACCGTGCGTGTGCTGTGGCCGCGCGAGGACGAATTCCTGGCGGCGCCGATCAGCACCGCCATGGCGATCGAATTGCGCGCGACGCTCGATGCCGACAACAAGCCGGCCGACTGGACCATCGAAATCTGGAGCCCGCCGCACGCCCAGCGGCCCGGCATGAACGGCAATGCCAATTTCACCGGAGCCGAGGCGCTGCCCAATCCGCCGCCGCAAAAGGAATTGAGCGACATCCCGGACGAGCGCGGCGGCGGCGCGACCCGCAACGCGTTTGCGATCTACGACCTGCCGCGCCACCGCGTGATCCATCACATGATCCCGGGTGCGCCGCTGCGCACCTCCTCGCTGCGCGGGCTCGGCGCCTGGGCCAACGTCTACGCGATCGAGGGCTTCATCGACGAACTCGCAGAGATCGCCGGCGAAGACCCCGTGACCTATCGGCTGTCGCTGCTCTCCGATCCGCGCACCCGCAAGGTGGTGGAAACCGCGGCGCAGATCAGCGGCTGGTTCGAGCGCCGTCCCCTGCCCGAGGGCTGCGCGCGCGGCTTCGGCTTTGCGCGCTACAAGAACATCGCCTCGTTCGCGGCCGTGGTGGCGGAGGTCGAGGTGAACGAAGACGTACGCGTCAAACGCGTGTGGTGCGCGGCCGACGCCGGCCTCGTCATCTCGCCCGATGGCGCCAAGAACCAGCTCGAAGGCGGCATCATCATGGGGGCGAGCTTCGTGATGAAGGAGCGCGTGAACTTCGCAGGCGGCCGCGTCGCCAACGCCACCTGGGCCGATTATCCCATTCTGCGTTTCAGCGAAGTGCCGGAAATCGAGATCGCACTGATCGACAATCCGAACGAGCCGACGCTCGGCCTCGGCGAAGCCTCGGTCGGGCCCACCGGCGCCGCCATCGGCAACGCCGTCGCCCGCGCGCTCGGCAAACGCATCCGCAACCTGCCGCTGACGCGGGAGCGGATCGCGGCTACGCTACTGGCCGACTAACCAAAGACAAAACGGGAGGAATCAATGAAATCCCTCGGGCGTATCATGTTGCTTGCGGGCGCTGCGTTGCTCACGGCATTGCAATCTGCGCCGGCGCAGGACCTGCAGCCCGGCAAGCCGATTCGGCTGATCGTCGGCCTGTCGCCCGGCGGCGGCACCGACGTCACAGCGCGCCTGGTGGCGCAAAAGATCAGCGCCAGCACCGGCATGACCGTGCTGGTCGAGAACAAGGCCGGCGGCAACTTCATTCCGGCGGGACGCGAGGTGCTGAACGCCGCGCCCGACGGCCACACGCTTTATTTCATCTCGACCAGCTCGCTGATCTCGCAGGCGCTGTTTCCGGACTATCCGTTCGACATCACCAAATTCACGCCGGTCACTGAAGTTGCGACCGGCCCGCTGATCCTGGTGGTGCGCAACGATCTCGGCGTCAAGACGCTGAAGGAGTTGCTCGACCTCGCCAAGCGGGAACCGGAGAAGGTCAAGTTCGGCATGGGCGGCGGTGTCGGCAGCTCGCTCGGCGTCGCAACCGAGCTGCTGAAAGCGCGCACCGGCATCAAGATCACCGCCGTGACCTACCGCGGCGCGGCCGAGGCGCTGACCAACCTGCTCGGCGGCCACATCGACGCGATGTTCGACGCCATGCCGGTGATGGCGGTGCAGGCCAAGGAAGGCAAGGTGACGCCGCTTGCAGTCACCGGCACCAAGCGCTCGTTCCTGCTGCCCAACGTGCCGACCATCCAGGAGCAGGGCATGGATTTCGTGATCAACGGCTGGTACGGCGTGCTGGCGCCGCCCAACACGCCACCCGCCATCGTTCAACGGCTGCGCGACGAGATCGCCAAGGCGCTCGCCGATCCGGCCGCGGTCAAATCACTCGCCGAGCAAGGCATGGAACCGCGCGGCACCCCATCCGCCGAATGGGGCAAGTACATGAACGAGGAGAAGGCGTTCTACACCAAGGTGGTGAAGGACGCCGGCATCCAGCAGAAGCAACAATAGCGCTGCGCTTTGATGGCCGGGCTTAACATCCGCCTTCGCAGGTTAAAGGAAAAGCAATGCCCTCTCGCGGTCCCTGGATCGATCACTTCGGCGACAATTTCCTCTGGTCGAACGCCGTTCTGATTCTCAAGGGCATGGCGCCCTATGGCGTGGTTTCGCTGGAAGAGATCGATCGCTGCTGCGAGAGGCTGCGCACCCGCGAGAGCGAGCCTGATCGCGGCAAGGCGTGGTTCGAGGAATGGCGCGCGCTCGGCGACCTGATCGAGAAACGAGGCGACGAGGCGCTCGCCAAGGGCCGCAAGATCACCGCGGGCGACTACTATCTGCGCGCCGGCATCTATCACTATAACGCCGAGCGCTTCATCGCGCCCGGTCCCGAGAAGAAGGCGCAATGCGCGCAGACCTACAAGGTCTGGCACCAGGGCATCCGGCTGCGCTATCCGGCGGTCGAATTCATCGAAGTGCCCTACGAGGGCACGACGCTGCCGGCGCTGTTCATGCCCGGGCAAGGCAGCGGGCCGAAGCCCAGCGTCGTGGTGCTCAACGGCATGGATAACGCCAAGGAGATGAGCATCTTCTTCTGCGGTCTCGAATTCGCCCGCCGCGGTTTCAACACGCTCTGTATGGACGGCCCTGGCATGGGCGAGATGCGCCGCATGCGCGACATGCCGAGCCGCTACGATTACGAAGTGCCGGGCGCCGCAGCCTTCGACGCTCTGGCGAAGCGTCCCGACGTGGATTCAAAGCGCATCGCCATCATGGGCTATAGCTTCGGCGGCTATTACTCGTCGCGCGTCGCTGCGTTCGAGAAGCGCTACGCGGCTTGCATTGCGCTCTCGGCACTGCACTGGGATCTCGCCGCCTGGCAGCAAAAGATCAAGGACGCCAACAAGAATGCGCCCAAAAGCGTGGCGCAGTCGAACTTTCAGTGGCGCTGGGTCGCTGGCGCGCAGGACGAGGACGAGGGCATCGAGATCGCCAAAAAATTCTCGCTGAAGGACGCGGCGAAACACATCACCTGCCCGTTCCTGGTCACCCACGCCGGCAACGATCGCGTGGTGCCGGTCGAGAACGCGCAGAAGCTCTATGACGCGGTCGGCTCGAAGAACAAGACGATCAAGATTTTCACCAGCGAAGAAGGCGGTGCCGAGCACGCCCATGTCGATAACCGCCAGGTCGGCATCGACTTTGCAGCGGATTGGCTCGCCGAAAACATGAAATAGAGAGCGTCATGGCCGGACCAATTCAAATCCGCATGGGCGGCTACGGGCCGCCCAGCACGGGCTTCTCCCGCTCGCTCAAATTCATCGGCGACCGGCTCACGGCGCAGTTCGGCGACCGCGTCGATATGAAGTACGCCTGGAACATCATGGACCTCGGCTACAAGGCCGAAGAAATCCTCTGGCTGGTGGAAAGCGGCCTGCTCACACTCGGCTATCAATCATCGAGCTATCTGACCGACCGCGTCCCCGAGCTGGGCTTTGTCGATCTGCCGTTCCTGTTTGCGAACAACGATCACGCCCGCGGCGCGATGGATGGCGCGCTCGGCCGGCGGCTGGTGCAGGCGACCGAGAGCAAATGCAACTTCCGCATCCTTGGCTGGTACGAGAACGGCTTCCGCCACATCTCCAATCGGGTGCGCCCGGTGCGCACGCCCGCCGACCTCAAAGGCATGCGCACGCGCGTGCTGCCGAGCAAGATCCAGGCGCGCACCTTCGAGCTGCTGGGCGCGACGCCCCTGATCATGGACCTGACCGACGCGATCCGCATGATCAAGGCCGGCGAGCTCGACGCGCAGGAAAACCCGCTGACCAACACCGTTACCTACGGCGTTCACAAATTTCACCGCTTCCACACCATCAGCAATCACTTCTACATCTCACGGCCGATCTTCGTGCACCGGCCCACGTTCGACGGCTGGCCCGGCGACCTCAAAGAGGCGATGCAGAAAGCCGTGACGGATTCGGTCACGTTCCAGCGCGAATTGCACGTCAAGGAAGAGGCTGACGCCGAGCAGGCCATCAAGGCAGAGGGTTGCGAGGTGGTCGAGCTCAATTCCAGCCGGCACGACGCCTTTGCGGCGGCGGTGCAGCCGATCTACGCCGAAGCGAAGGCGCTGCTGGGCGACGAGTTGTTCGGTCTGGTGAAGCGTGGCTAGTGCAGGTCCCGTTCCGTTGGAATCGGGACATGCTCTAGGTGCCTCAGCCGCCAAAGTGCGATATTCTTACCTAGGGCTGGGGACTGGGCCAATAATGAAGATCCTTGTAATCGACGATCACGTTTTGATTCGTCAGGCGATGCAAGGCGTGTTCAAGAAGCTAAGGCGCGATGCTGTCGTGCTGGAGGCGTCCGATTACGAACAGGCGACGCAGGCACTCGGAAAGCACCCTGACGTCAGCCTGGTCCTTCTGGACCTGACGCTACCCGATCGCGACGGTTTTGAGGTCTTGGCCGAACTGCGCGAGCGCTATCCCAACATCGCTATCGTCGTGGTTTCGGCGGTGCAGGATCCTGGCAACGTCATAAAGGCGTTGGACCTTGGCGCCCGCGGCTATATCCCAAAATCCGCCATGGGTGACGTCATCATCAATGCCCTTCGTCTCATCATGTCAGGGGGCATCTACGTTCCGCCCGAGATCCTCGCTGGCAAGGATTTGTCGAACTCTGTTACAATCCACCTTGCGCGCGATCGATCCCGTGCTTCATCCGCCTATATGGGCTTAACAGATCGTCAGCTCGACGTTCTCGCTCTCATGATGGAGGGCAAGAATAACAAGACGATTTGTCGAATGCTGGACCTGGCCGAGCCGACCGTGAAAAATCACGTCACCGCCATTTTGAAAGCGCTGAAGGTGAGCAGCCGCACCGAAGCCGTGGTCGCAGCCAACAATCTGGGCTGGAAGTTTCCCAAAATGGCCAAATTGTAAAACCCACCGTGCGTGCCATCAAACCCGCTGCTCGGCGGCATTCCGCAGGCGGCCTCAATGCGCGCTCGCAACAGCATGGTCCTTCAGAACCTTTGCCAGCGTGGCACGCAGGGCGATCGGGTCCACCGGCTTGTGCAACAGGGCGTAACCGCTCGCGTGAGCTTCGCGCAGCGGATCGGGATTCGTGTCGCCGCTGATGAGGAACGCAGGAACGGGGACCGCCAGCGCGCTACGCAGGCGTTTGATCACCTCGATGCCGGTCTTCCCATTGCGCAGGTGGTAGTCTGAAATAATCACATCCGGTGGGTGATCGTACTCCGCCAGACCCGCAAGCGCCGCGCTATCGGTGCTTCCAGTGACAACACTGCAGCCCCAACTTCGGATCAGCCCACCCATCCCGTCCAGCACAAGTGGGTCGTCATCGATCACAACAACGAGCTTGCCGCTGGACCCATTGAATCGGGGTCGCGCCGAAGCCGGCGCTTGGGTGGCTAGGGCAGCGGCATGACTGAGCGGCACTGCGACAGAGAAGCAGGAGCCTTTGTTCACGACGGATTCCACTTCGATCGTATGCTTCAGGAGGCGGCATAGACGATCGACGATGGCAAGACCGAGTCCCAAACCGCCGCGTTGGTCGCGATCAGATTTGGCCAGGCGATAGAACTCTCCGAAGATGTGCTGGCGCTGATCCTTGGGGATGCCGCTGCCCGTGTCCCACACTTCGATCCGAACCTGGTCGCCCCGTCTGCGACAACCGACAACGACACCGCCGGTCGAGGTGTAGCGGATCGCGTTCGATACAAGATTGAACACGATCCGCTCGAGTAGGATGAAGTCGCTGTGTACCGAGGCGCGACTGCCGACAACACGCAAGGACAGTCCGTTTTCGCGCGCGGTCCCGGCAAAGGTGGTCTCAACCCGCTTCAGCAGTTGCGCGATGGGAAAGTCGCTAGGGTGAGGCGTTAGCACGCCAGCATCCAGTTTGGACACGTCGAGCAACGCATTGAACAGCTCATTCATGGCTGAAAGCGCAGCTTCGATGCGCGCCACGAGCCGCTTTCGTTCATCGGCACTGGTGCGCCCGCGCAGCTGCGCGACGAACAGGCCAAGCGCGTGTAAGGGCTGTCGCAGGTCGTGGCTCGCCGTCGCGAGGAAACGCGACTTGGCAAGGTTAGCGACCTGAAGCTGATGCGTGCGCTCTTCGACCTTGCGTTCGAGCGTAGCATAGGATTCCTGTAGCCGCGCGGCCATGCTGTTGAATTGGTCTCCAAGCACTTCGAGTTCGTCGCCACTCTTGATCGAGATGCGCCGCGCGAGGTCGCCGCCGCCAATCCGCGCAGCGCCGTCGCTCAGAGAATGGATCGGCACGACCATTCTGCGTGCAAGAAACAGTCCGGCGAAAAAAGCCAGGGCAAGCCCGGCGAGCACCAGAACACCTGAACGGATGACCGTGGCATAGACCGGTGCATAAGCCTCCTCGACCGGCATGTCGGCGAACACCAGCCAGCCGAGCGGTGCGACCGCCGCATAGGCGCTCAGCACCGTCCGACCCTTCAAGTCGACCGCCACGCTGGAATGGTCCAGTGTCTCGGAGAACTGCGTCGCGCGCGCGGCCTGCACATGCGTGAGGTGCGACAGATCAGTCCTGCGCAGCACCAGGCTGATGTCCGGGTGCGCGATCAGGCGCCCCTGGCGATCGACCACATACGCCTGGCCGCGCTCGCCAACCTTAATTTGCGAAATCACGTCCCAGATGAACTTGAGGTTCACCTGCGCGACGATCACGCCATGATCGGGCCGCGCGCCGGCAGCGGCGATCGTCATGTACGGCTCCGATTCGCGAACGAAATAGACCGGTCCGTAATAGACCTTGTTGGCAATAGCCTCGACGAAGGTCGGATCCTGCGAGAAATCGGCCATGCTGCTGACCACGTCCACCGCCTGGCGCGACATGCGGTATCGCTCCCGCCCGGTGGCATCGAGTTGGGCGACCTCGGTCACGGCCGGCACCTGACGCAACAGGCGCATCGCATCAAAGCGCTATTCTTCTTCTGTCTTGGCACGCAATGGAAGCTGCGTCGTCCAGGCCAACTGACCCTCGATCTCCCTGACGAATTGGCCAATCTTCTCGGCGGCCGATTTCGCCTGCTCGTCCTGAATGCGGACCAGCAGCGTTCTCAATTCGTGATACGACAGCCAGACATCAAAGATGCCTTTGGGAACCAGCGCCAGGACGACGACGGCCAGAAACAGCGCAACGTATTTGCGGAACAATCGGCTGCGGACCGGCGCGAGAGCAGGCGCCCGGGCTTCCGCTGTCGGTCCACTCGTCGCCGGTTTCATTCGGATAACCTGTTGGCCGACAGGCAGCCAAGGATTAGCGCCAGACGCTTGCTACTGTGAGACTAGCATGTAGCCGGAACGGCGCGAATGCCCCGGCCGGTGCGCAATCCTCTCGCTTTCTCGCATGCCGACACATTGTTGTTCTCCCAGACGGCGCACGCTCCTGAACTGCGGCCGACCGGGTCCACGCGGCAATCTGCGACAGATGCGACTGGACCGTCTCCACCTTAGTATGGCGCTCCACCTCGATGATTCACTTGCCTAATCGGAGGCTCGGCCTGGCTTCATCCGAATTGAGTGACGGATGGATGGTTACAAGCATCCATCGGCGCCGGTTCTGCGCCCTTCTCAGCGGATGGGTGGCATCGGGGCCTATCGCGGCGCGCGCGCAGCAGACCGAGCGCGCCCGGACCATTGGCGTGCTGATGGGGCTTGCCGACGACGCGGAATCGCGCGTGCGCCTCAAGGCGTTTGAGTTGGGACTTGAGAAGGAAGGATGGGTCCTCGGCCGGGACGTCAGGGTCGAATATCGATTTGCCGCCGGCGACGCCAACCGCGCCCGCGCGCTCGCTAAAGCGATGGTCGAGCTGCAACCCGACATCATCGTCGGTCACAGCACCCCGGTCGTTACCGAACTTGCGCGCGCCACCCGAACAATTCCGATTGTGTTCGTCGTTGTCGCGGACCCCGTCGGCAGCGGATTCGTCGCAAGCTTTGCCAGGCCGAGTGGCAATATCACAGGATTTACCAATCTCACGGCCTCGATAACCGGCAAGCTGCTGACGATCCTTAAACAGATGACGCCCAACCTCACCTGTGTTGGCCTCTTGTTCAGTCCCGATGCCAGCATAAGCGCCGGACAGCTCTTCTTGCGCCCGCTCGAAGCAGCGGCCCGATCGTTCGCGCTCGAGGCGGTCCCGATGCAAGTGCGCCAGCCGGCCGACATCGAATCCCGCATGATCGAGTTGGCGCGCGAACCGAACGTTGGTCTGATCGTGACGTCGGACAATTTCACGACCATCCATCGGCACGCCATCATTGCGACGGCGGCACGACTGCGTATTCCGACGGTCTACCCTTCTCGTTTTTTTGTCGAGGCCGGCGGCTTAATGTCCTATGGCGTCGATATTACCGACCTGTTCCGGCGGGCGCCGGAATACGTCAATCGGATCCTGCGGGGTGCCAGACCGGCCGATCTTCCGGTTCAAGCGCCGACCAAATTCGAACTGACGATCAACCTCAAGACTGCCAAAGCCCTCGGCCTTGTGGTGCCGCGAGCTTTACTTCTGGCAGCCGATGAATTGTTCGAATGAGGTTTTCGGAAAAGATCATGCTCAAACAAAAAAGCTAGAGTTTGATCCGATTCAATCGAGTCAGATCAAACTCTGAGCGCGAAAATGAAATGCTGCCGTTGATCGCCGCAACGCCGACAAGGATGGCGCAGAGGCCGAACGCCAGCGTCCAGGTCAGAGGTTCGCCCATCAGTGTGCATCCGATCAACACGCCTATGGCTGGCTTCAGATAGCTGGCGCTCGCTGTACTCATGCTGCCGGCCGTGCGGATCAGGCGAAAATAGATCACGAAGCCCAAAGCGGTCACCAGGGCGTTTACTCCCAGCGCGGCCAGTGACGCAAACGAAGGCGCGACGCGCCAAGGCGCTTCGACCAGCAAACTAAGCGGAATGAGCACGATGGCCGCCCATGTCAGCATGCCGGCCGCCACGACTTCTGGCGCTTCGTCCACAAATCGGCGGCCATAGATAACGCTGGCGGCGGACGAAAACGTCGCCAGGACGATCGCGGCTTGCCCCAGCGTTTCGCGACCGAATCCCAGGAGCGCGTTCGCACCAGCGATTGCCACAACCCCGACCAGCCCGACGATCGCCCCCGACATTCGGCCGGCGGTTATCGGCTCATGATGCGTCCACAGCGCGCCGATAAGGCACACGAATAAAGGCGTGCTCGAATTCAGGACAGCGGCCAGCGCACTGTCCACCGATTGCTGGCCAAAGGCGACGAACGTGTACGGAATAATGCACGCGATGCTGCACTGGACGAGCAGATGCCCGGCAAAGCTCCATTGTCTTGGCAGGCGGCGGCCTGCCAGTGCTACCACGGTCCAAAGCACCATCGCGGCCAACGACACACGGACAGCTGCGAGCGTGATCGGCGGGATTGTTTCGAGCGCGATTTTCGTCAGCGCGTAAGGAATTCCCCACAAAACGCCCAACAGCAAAAGTGGCCCGAGTTCGAGGAGCGAGGTCTTTTTGCGGTGCGGCCCCATTGAAGCTTCGGCGTGGTCCTAGCGCTGCAACACGGAAGCATCGACCAGCGCGGCGCGAAACTTCGCGGCATCCACCGGCTTGTGCAACAAACCATAATCGCCGTCGCTTGGCGGTGAACTGGCGTCACCGGAAATCAGCAAGGCGGGAATCTCGAACACGTTGCGCAAGCCTTCGATCACATCGACGCCGGTGGCCCCTTCCGAAAGGCGATAGTCGCAGACGATCAGATCCGGGCGGCGCCCGAGTTCGGCGAGCTGCACCAGCGCGGCGGCGTAGGACGCCGCCGCGACGACCCGGCAACCCCAAGAGCGGAGCAGCCCGCCGGTCGCCTCAAGCACCAGAGGATCATCATCAATCACCACGATGAGCTTGCCGCCGTGGGTATCGCGCGTGGCCTTCATGTCTCACGCCTTCGATCAATGTGGATGCCAAGCCGCAATATCGGTGCGCCCACCGCGAAAATAAATCGATCCAAAGTATCGCGAAGTCAGTGCCTTGGTCCCGATACCTCGGGACGTTGGTCTTGTCGTCTTTCGGATCGCCGTTGGTACTTGAGTGCGATTGTACCGTTGATCTTTTTTCACAACGATGCGCGGGCCGTCGCACTGCGACAACTTTCAATCCATGGGAGCCTCACGATGAAGAAATCCTCTCTGCGTCCTATCCGTTCCGGCGACAAGGTTCGTCACACCACGACCAAAGTGCGGCTTGGAGATCAAGCGCCGGTGTTCGTGCGTGCGATCCGCGCTGGCGATAAGGTGACCCGCGACACCGCGACCCAAGATCAGGGCAAGGTGCGGCTCGGGGATCAGGCGCCGGTGTTCGCGCGCTAACATTAGAGCCAGTTGAGAGTAAGTTTGCTCGCGGGAGCGAATTCTGCTCCCGCGGGCAAACCCGTTACGGCGACGTCGGGTCGCTTTGAGGACATTCGATCATGGTCGCTGAACAGCCAATAGACGGCCCGCTCGCCGAGTTCTTTCAGCTCGTACCCACTGCAGCCACCCCGCGCCGCGCCGACAAGTCGGTCGGTGGCGTCATCCCGGCGCGTGCCTTGCGCTACTGCGAGGCCCTTACCAGTGCGTCCGCGTTCGGCTGGTATGTCTTTCTCCCGATCACTTTCAAGGTCGTCTGGGATGGGCACGACATGCTGTGGACCCACGAGGGTGTCGACGAATGGCTGCCTTTGACGCGTGATGCCGTGCAATATCCGGGATTCAGCGAGGTTTTTGACCAGGCGGCGCCGCCCGATATTCGCGGCTTCGCGCCGCCGTTTCTCGGGCCGTCGATTCAGCCGGGCGGTCTACAGATCTGGACGGGCTGCATTGCCAGGACCGCGCCGGGATGGAGCCTACTGGTGCGCGGTGTGGCCAATCTTTCGCAGAGCCTGTCCTATCAAATGATGGAAGGTATCGTCGAAACCGATAGCTGGTTTGGTCCGCTGTTCAACAACATCCGGATCCTGAAAACCGATATCCCGATCGAGTTCAGAAGCGACGTGCCATTTCTGCAAGTGCAGCCAGTCAAAAAGGACGTTTATCGCGACAAATTCCTGCAGAACTTCGCGGTCAAAGAATTGGGCGAGCTTTCATCCGAAAACTGGGAGGCATTTCGCCGCACGGTCGTGGCTCCGAACATTGCCGCCGACCGAAAACGGGGCCAGTACGCGGTTTCGGTGCGCAAGCAAGCGGCTCATGGCGGGATCCAATCGGCGATGGCGAAGTGACCGCGCGCGTCAAGTTGACGGCTAGTCGCGGTACCAATGGATGATTCGGTCAGTACTTATGACCGTACCCCCAGTACCTTGGCAGGATACTCCGAGCCGCTCCCCCGTGACCTAATTGCAGTCGTGGGTTCAATGGTACGCAGATTCAACAACAACGGGTCGGATGGGGCGGTCAATATCGGCTGCATGGCACTCCGACTATCCAAAGAGGCTCGAACTGACAGCCGCGAAATCTTGGCCTCCGTGGCAACGCTCGAAATCCAGAACACTTTAGCCAACAAGAGACTGCAGGATGCCGAGCGCAGCGAGGCGTGACAGGTCAGCAGGCGTTTCGTACTTGCGCGAGCAAGCACAGCGGTGTGTTCGGCTCGCGCGCGACTGCCCGGATGCCCAAACGTCGCACGCACTCGAAGCGCTCAGCCTCGACTTGATGGAGAAGGCGGCGGAGCTTGACGAACTGCTTGCCATTTTGCCCGCAAGTGCATCGGGGGAACATCGGTGAGCCGCGCCGGTGGATGCTGGACTGGCGTCAATCTTTCACAGAAGCAATGGGGGACGTTAGATATGAGTGCTCAACTCAAAGGTCGTCGTCGGTCGCAGCAGTCCGACATGGATCGGCTGCTCGACCAGCTTGCGCGGGAATGCAGGAATCCTGCGCGAGTCGTCGAGCTCTTTTATTGGAGCCAAGAACCCGATTTGGCGGAAATTATGCGCCAAATTATTGCGCTTCCGGACCAAGCCAAAAGCACATTGCATGCGTTCTTTCGACTGGCCGAGGGCGACTTACGTTCTGTCGCCGTCTCCGTAAATGCCAGTGGAGACCTAACATTGTCGTGTCCAACGGTGGGGCATCTGCTCGACGAGATGGACGCATCGGGCGTGGAAAAGCCGCCCCAGTCGATGCATTAGCACCGATAAAAGGCTGGTTTTTGCGGGAAGGCGAGAGCTCTGGGGCTTTGCTAAGCTGGCACATTGAATTATTGTTGATTTCATGCCGCCAGCCAGAATGAAAAAAGCCCCCGAGCCGGTCGACAGATTAGTCGGACAAAACATCCGGATATTTCGCAAGGCGAAAGGATTATCCCAAACTGCGCTGGGAGATGGGCTGGGCGTTACTTTTCAACAAATACAGAAGTACGAAAACGGAGTTAATCGAGTCGGTTCGGGCCGCTTGGCAAAGATCGCGCAAGTCCTGGACGTACCAGTTTCCCGATTCTTTCATAACCGCACCACGAAGGCCGATGGCGATGACGGGGCGGATGCCGTCACCGATCTGCTGTCGTCGCCCTATGCACTAAGGATGCTTAAGGCCCTTAGCAGGATTTCCGACAGTAAGGTGCAATTGTCTTTGGTTAGCCTGACAGAGACCGTCGCTGATCGAGAATAATGACGCACAACCGCCACCGCTGGTTAGCCGCTCAGCACACGGCCGAGCCAGCGCGGATCGAGCCGGTCGAGGTCGCGCGACATCGCGACGATCTCAGCGCAGACCTTGTCGCTGACGCGGCTCGACAATTCCTGCGAGAAGCGTGCCTCATGCTCGGCGCCGGTGAATGGCTGCGACGGACTGCCCTTCGGCGCCGGCACAAGTTTCGAGAGCTTGCGGCCGTCGCGCAGCACGACGCTGACCCGCGCCGCGGTGGAAAGCTCGTTGCTCGCGGCCTCGACCTCGTCATCGAGCGCGATAGTGGTCCGCTCCTCGATCGAATGGAGGCTCTTGTCCATCAACCCTGCCTCGAAATCCGTGACACTGAGCGTTGCGATCTGGCCCGGCGCGAGCGCAACCTTGGAGGCGAGCGCCACGCTGAACGGCAGGCACATCTGCGCGGCCTGCAGGTCGACCGGATGCGGATTGGTCAGCCGCCCCTGAATGATCTTCGGGATGCCGAGCGTCATGCTGGCGATATCGTCGCTGGAAAATCCGTGCTCCTGCCGCAGCGCCAGCATGGCGTCGATCCCGGCGGCGACGCGCGCCGCGGCGGCATGCGACTTCACCAGCACGTCCATGAGATGGAAGCGGCTGCCAAGCCCGCCCTCGATCTGCGCCGGGTTGAAGCCGTCCGCATAGGCGCGCGCGAAACCGCCCTGCCCTTCGATAATGTCGTTCGGGCCGCTATAGCCTTCGGCCGCCAGCAGCGCCGCAGAGACGCCGCCCTCTGCGGCGTGCGCCGCGTGAATGCGCTTGGCCGAGCCCCCCGAGTAGTAGAACTGCGCAAGCCCGCTGGCGTAGCCGCCGGCGAGCCCGAGCGCGTCGGCGATCTTCTGCGCCGCATGGGGGCCGCGGAACAACAACCGGCCGGCAGCCGCAGCGGTGCCGAAGCCGACGCAGGTGCCGGTGCTCTGAAAGCCGCGTTTGAAGTGGCTCGGCTGCACCGCAAGGCCGATGCGGATGATGGTCTCGTAGCCAGCGACGACCGCTGCAAGCACATCGGGACCGGACGCGTCGGTGTGCTCGCCTACGGCCAGCGCCGCCGACCAGGCCGCGACGCCGGGATGCAGCATCGCGCCGACATGGGTGTCGTCGGCATCGAAGCTTGAGCCGAACGTGACATTGAGCAGCGTTGCGTGCTGTGGATTGAGCGTGTCGGCTGAGAACAGCACGTGCGCGGCACCGGGCTTTCCGACCAGTCCGACGTAGCGGCGCGACCAGTCGCTCCACGGCAGCCGAGCCCCGATCGAACACGCGCGCAGATGATCGAGCAGCAGCCAGCCGAGCTTTTGCCGCACCTCACCCGGCAGCTTCGCGGGATCGAGCGCAGCCGTAAACTCCGCCAGCGCTTTGGTGGATCGGTGGGTTGCCATTCGGCAGATCACTTCGCCGCTTTGAACAGATCGGACAGCTTGCCGTACTTTGCGTAGTCGGCCTCGATGACGGCGCGGAACGCGTCAGGCTTGCTCACGATAATATCGGAGCCGCCGCTCACGAGATTGTCTGTCACCGCCTTCTCGTGCATCGCATTGCTGACCGCGCCCCAAAGCCGATCGAGCGCCGCCTGCGGTGTGCCCGCGGGCGCGACCATGCCGATCCAGGACGTCGCCTCGTAACCCGGCACGCCGGCTTCGGCGACCGTCGGCACCGCTGGCAGCGCCGCCGAGCGCTCCTTGCTGCCGACCGCGAGCGCCCGCAACGTGCCGGCGCGGATGTGCGGAATGAGGCCAGCCGTGAAACCCCACATGGCGCCGACCTGGTTCGAGACCACGGCTTGCAGCGCAAGGCCAGTGCCCTGGAACGGCACATGCGTGATCTTCAGGCCGGTCATGCGGTTGAAAATCTCGCCAGCCAGATGGTTCGGCCCGCCGACGCCGGACGAGGCGTAGAACAACTCGCCGGGCTTCTGGCGCGCCAGCGCCATGTATTCCGGCAAGGTCTTGGCCGGCACCGACGGATGTACGACCAGCGCCACGGTGTTGCGCGTGAGCAGCGAGACCGGCGCAAAGTCCTTCAGCGGGTCGTAGCCGATCGATTGGCCGATGTGCGGCGCGATCACCAGCGAGGATTCGGTCGAAACCAGCAGCGTGTGCCCGTCGGGATCGGATTTTGCCACCACGGCGGTGCCGATCCGGCCGGCGGCGCCGGCGCGGTTCTCGACAATGACCGATTGGCCGAACGCAGTTTGCAGATGAGGCGCAATGAGCCGCGACACGATATCGGCGCCGCCACCCGGCGCGAACGGCACGATGATACGTACCGTGCGGGTCGGATACTCGGCTTGCGCGGAAGCGCGCACCGGCCATGCGGCGCAAGCCGCCAAACCGGCGATGACATTGCGCCGCGTCGTCATTCGGCCGCCCTCACCTGCATGGCGCTCACTTCCTGCATGAAACGGAGCGCGTGCTGCGCACAGAGATCTGGCTCGACGGCCGCAACATGATAGCTGTCGCCCGGCAACACGACCACGCGCGCATTCGGAATTTGCCGCGCGAAGCGCTCGACGGTTTCGACCGAATGCAAGCCGCTCTCCTGCGTGGTCACGATTAGCGCCGGCGCGGTGATGCGATGGAGGTCATGCTCCAGGTCCATGTCGATGCGCGCCGCCGACGCCGCATAGGCCGCGCGCGGATCGGTCCTGCCCATCAGCTCGTCGGTCCACCATTCGGTTTGCGCCGCGGACGCCTGACTGCCGAGGCGGGATCGCATCGTCTCCGCGGCCCATTGCCGGACGCCTTTGGTGCGGATCAGGTCGGCGTTGCCGGTGCCGCTGCCCCGCACCGCACCGCTGAACAGGCAAAGCGACAGCAGCCGTCCTGGCTGGTCGCAAGCGAGCCGCATGCAGGCCGAGCCACCGTATTTGGCGCCGATCAGATGACAGCGCTCGATCTCGAGTGCGTCCATGAAACGCCCGATGTCGGCGGCAAGCTCCGTCGCACTCCAGCCATAGCCGGCCGGTGGCATGGGCGACGCGCCAAATCCCGGCAGGTCCGGCCGGATGACGCGGTAGTGGCGTGCAAGATGTGGAACCCAAGCCGTCCAGGCGCGCGACGATTCGGAATTGCCGTGAATCATCACGACGGTTTCAGGGTCGGTCCACGGCTCGCCGAACCAATGATCCTGATAGGCCATCGTCAGGCCGGAGCGGACCTCGATGCTGCGCATATTGTCGCTGTAGGCCTTCATCGGCATTCATTTTGCCATTGTTTGCTTGCCGCAGGAAAGCCATCCACGCCGCGCATGAGTTCAAGCTTGTGCAGGGCTGCTGCGGCTCCCTACAATCTCCCCAACAAATCAAATCGGCCGCCCGAGAATACGGGCGCAGGGGAGAAACGGCATGCGAGGTTTCGGCACCATTCTCGCGTCAGCGCTGTGTCTCGCGTTTGGGGTCGCGCCCACGTCGGCACAGGCGCCCTACCCGAACCGGCCGATCCGGATTCTCGTTCCCTATGCGCCCGGCGGGCTCACCGACGTGGTGGCGCGGTACTACGCCGAGCATCTGCGCAAAGCGTTCGGGCAAAACGTGCTGGTGGAGAACAAGCCGGGCGCCTCCGGCATCATCGCAATCGAGGAAATGGCACGCGCCAAGCCCGACGGCTACACGCTGATGATCGGCAACATCTCGACCAATTGCCTCACGCCGGTGCTGCTGGCGAAGCGCATGCACATCGACTACGACCGCGATGTGCAAATCATCGCGCGGCTCGCCGATGCGCCGGTGTTCTTCCTCGCCACCACGAATAACTTCCCGCCGAAGACTTTCCAGGAGTTCATCGCCTACGCCAAGGCGCATCCCGGCGACGTGCGCTACGCCTCGGGAGGCATCGGCGCCTATCAGCACGTCAACACCGAGATTCTGGCAAAGCGCGCCGGCGGGCTTCAGCTCATCCACATCCCATTCAAGGATGGCGGCCCTGGGATTCTGAAAGATGTGGCCTCCGGTGACACGCAAGTTTCCTGGTTCAACATCACCAACCCGGTCGGCATGATCAAGGCTGGCCGAGTGCGGCCGCTGGCGGTCGCTGCGCCGCAGCGCCTGGCGGCTTGGCCCGACGTGCCGACGCTGGATGAGCTTGGTTTCACCGGCTTCCGCCCCTCGCAATGGTCGGCCGCATTCGCGCCCGCTGGCGTGCCGCGCGAGATCATCGACAAGCTGCACCAGGCTTTTGTTGCCGCCGCCAACACACCGGAGATGCGGGCGATCTTCGAGAAGGGCGGCATGGTGGCCCCGATCCAGGCTTCGGTCGAGGACGCCCGCGCCTGGCTGAAGCAAGAAATGGAAACCTGGCGGCGCGATATCGCGGACGCCGGCATCAAGGTGGATGAGTGAATGCAGCGAACGCAAACATCACCCGGCCTCATGGTGAGGAGCACAGCGAAGCTGCGCGTCTCGAACGTCGCAAGCCGGGTTTACCCGACTTGCGCACCTAAAGTGCCGATCTCGGATAAATCCGAGATCGGACGAGCCGCCCCATCCTTCGAGACGCGGTCCTTTGGACCGCTCCTCAGGATGAGGCGGATTGAGTCCTGCAGAGGAATTGAATCTTGAAAATCGCGTTCATGTGCGGCGACGACATCGGCATCGAGGTCGTGCCGGAAGCCGTCAAGGTGATGAAGGCCGCCGCCGCCAAGACCGGGCTTGCGATCGAGTGGCACGAGTTCCTGCTGGGCAAGGCCGGTCACGAAAAATACGGCAACACCCTGCCTCCGGTTACCGAAGCGGGCCTGCGCGGCATGGATGGCTGGATCATGGGGCCGATCGGCCACAACGCCTACCCGCGCGGCGACACCACCTGGGTGATGCCGCCGATCCGCAAGAAGTTCGATCTGTTCGCGGCGCTGCGGCCCGCGCTGTCGCACGCCAACATTCCGTCGGTGCACAAGAACGTCGATATCGCGTTCTTCCGCGAGCTGACCGAAGGCATGCTCTATTCCGAGACGGTGGTCGCAGGCGCGCCGGAGTTCCGGCCAAACGATGACATCACCATCTCGTCGCGCGTCATCACCCGCAAGGGCTCGAACCGCGTTGCGCGCGAAGCGTTCGAAATGGCGCGCACGCGCAAGCGCAAGAAGGTCACCGCCGCCCACAAGGAGCCGGTCTATCGGCTCGCCTGCGGCATGTTCGCGGAAGAGTGCCGCAAGGTCGCCAAGGAATTTCCCGACGTGCAGTTCGAAGAGATGATGATCGACTCCACCGCCATGAAACTCGTGGCCGAGCCACAGCGCTTTGACGTCGTGGTCACAACCAACCAGTTCGGCGACATCCTGACCGACATCGGCGCGGGCCTGGTCGGAGGCTTGGGCCTCGCTCCCGGCCTGTGCGTCGGCGAGAAGCAGGCCATGGCGCAGGCGACCCATGGCTCGGCGCCCGACATTTCGGGCAAGAACATTGCCAATCCCTATGCCATGATCATGTCCGGTCAGATGCTGATGGGCTGGCTCGGGCGCAAGCACAAGGAGCCGAAAGCGAGCGCCGCGGCGGAGCGCATGCAGAGCGCGGTCACCCAGGTGATTGCGGAAAGCAAGCACCTGACGCGCGATCTCGGCGGCAAGGCCAGCACGCAAGAAATGGGCGACGCGATCGCCGCCGCGGTCTGAACAACAAACAACGCAGTTCAAGAACAAAGGGAGGATAACAATGCGACGTATCATGAGTTGGGCCCTGCTCGCGCTTGGCCTCGTTTGCCTCGCTCCCGGGATGACCGATGCCCAAGAGTGGAAACCCACGCGGGCGATCAAGTTGATCTGTCCCTTCCCGGCGGGCGGCGGCACCGACATCATCGCGCGCATCGTCGCGAAATATCTTTCCGATCAGCTCGGCCAGCAGGTCTATGTCGAGAATCGCGGCGGGGCGAACGGCGGCATCGGTGTGCAGGCGCTTATACAGGCCGATCCCGATGGCTATACGCTCGGCGCCATCTCGGATTCACCGATGACGGTCAATCCCTCGCTCTATGCCAATCTCCCTTATCACCCGCTGCGCGATTCCATCCCGATCGCCATGATCAACAAGTTCCCGGCGATTCTGACGGCGCACCCTTCGGTGCCGGTCAACAACGTCAAGGAGCTGATCGACTACGCCAAGGCCAATCCCGGGAAGCTCAATTATTCATCAGGCGGCATCGGAAACTTCAGCCATCTCGGACTCGAGCTGCTCGCCTTCCAGACCGGCATCAAGCTTGTCCACGTGCCTTACAAGGGCGTTGGCCCGGCGACGCAAGCGGTCCTCGCTGGCGAAGTGCAGCTCATGTACAACAATATCGCGTCCGCGCTGCCGCACATGACCGCTGGCAAACTCAAAGGCATCGCGGTCGGCGATTTGCAACGCAATTCGGAGCTCGCCAACATTCCGGCCATTGCTGAAACGGTGCCTGGCTTTACCGTGACGCCGTGGGTCGGATTGTTCGCGCCGGCCAAGACGCCGAAGGAGATCACCACACGGCTGAGCCGGGAAATCGATGTCATGCTTAAGAACCCAGCCGTCGTGCAGAATTTCAAGACGCAGATGATTACTGCGGCGTACCTGGATTCGGGCCCATTCTCCGAGGAAATCCAGAAGCAGACCGACACCTGGGCCAAGGTCATCAAAACGCTCGGCATCAAAGTCGAGTAGGAGCCGCATGTACAATCTTCATTTGAGCGCGGAGCAGATGGAGTTCCGCGACACGGTGCGTGGCTTCGTCGATGACGAGGTCAAGCCGGTCACCTTGAACGCACAGCGGCTCGACGCCGGCGACCGCAGCCTGCCGATGGCGGTCGTCAACAAAGCCTCGCAGATGGGCCTGCGCACGCTGGCCCTGCCGGAGGATTTGGGCGGCGTCGGCGCCGATGCGCTGACGTCGTGCATCGTGACCGAGGAATTGGCCGTCGGCGACACCGATGTCGCGGCGGTGTTGACCGAAACCTCGGCGCTGGCGCGCCGTCTGTTCGGCGCGATGACGGCGCAGCAGCGCGACCGCTTCCTGCCGCGCTTCGTCGAGGACGATAGCTTCCACCTGGCGCTGGCTTGCCGCGAGCCGGGCGACGACAGCACGCTCGGCATCAATTACCACCGGTCCGCCACCGGGATGCGCCTCGCCACCACCGCGATTCGCGACGGCGGTCATTGGGTGATCAACGGCGCCAAGGATTGCGTCGCCAACGCGCCGATCGCCAAGCTGATCGCGGTCGAGGCGAAGACCGACAAGGGCGCGGCGCTGTTCCTGCTGCCGCGCGAGACCGCGGGCCTCACCGTCACGGAGCAGCCCGAGCCGCGCTGGTATCACGGCTCATGCGGCCAGCTCACGCTCAAGGACGCCCGGGCGCCGGCCGAAAACCTGCTCGGCATCGGTGGGGCGGCCGACAGTGGCCGCGCCGCGCCGCTTTACCAGGCCCTCAACCTCGGCATCGGCCGCGCCGCCTACGAGGCCGCGCTCGAATACGCCCAACTGCGCGTGCAGGGCGGCCGCCGCATCGTCGAGCACCAGGCCATCGGCACCAAGCTCGCCGACATCGCGATCCGCCTCGATATGGTGCGTAGCATGATCTGGCGGGCTGCCTGGGCTTCCGATCACCCGGAGGCCTATGCCGACCACAGCCTACCCGACCTGCCGCTGACCACCGTCGCCCAGGTGGTGACTTCGGAGGCGATCTATCGCGCCGCCAAGGATGCGGCCGAGTGCTTCGGCGCCATGGGTGTGATGCGCGACATGCCGCTGCAAAAATACATCCACGACGCGCGCATCTGCCTGCACACCGGCGACGGCAACGCCGACGCCCGCCTGCGCATCGCCGAAAAGCTCGCGAACCATCGCGGCGGCCCCTCGATGCTGGCCGCGGAATAGAGGTCGATCATGGACTTTTCGCTCAGCAACGAGCAGCGCAATTGGCAGATGACGGCGCGCAAGTTCGCGCAAGAGGAGATCAAGCCGATCTCGCTCGAGCTCGACGACAAGCCCGATGCGCTTGGCAGCTTCGATTGGGACATCGTCGAGAAGGGATCGAAGCTCGGCTTCCGCACCCTCGCAGTGCCGAAGGAATTCGGCGGCGAAGGCACCGATTACGTGACGCAGGCGCTGGTGATGGCGGAACTCGCCCGCGGCGACAGCGCGATCTCGAAAACCTTCAGCCAGAATTGGAAGTGGAGCCACCTGATCTCGGCGGCCTGCAACGCCGAACAGAAGGAGCGTTTCCTGCGGCCGTTCGTGGCTGATCACCGCTTCCTGCTGGGCAAAGGTATCACCGAGCCGAGCGCCGGCTCGGACAACCGCCTGCCGCCAAAGGACACCCCCAAGGCCGGGCTGAAGCTTCGCGCCGAGCGCAAGGGCGACGAGTGGATCCTCAACGGCGAGAAGTGCTTCATCGCCAACGCGCCGGTCGGCAAGCTGTTCTTCATCGATGCGCGCACCGATCCGAACGCGCCGCTGCGGCAGGGCACCACCATGTTCCTGGTGCCCTCCGACACGCCGGGCTTCCGCATCGGCAAGGTGTTCAACAAGAGCGGCTGGCGGTTCTATCGCAACGGCGAGATGATCTTCGAGAATGCCCGCGTGCCGCACGCCAATGTGGTCGGCCAGGTCGGCGTCTCCGACATGAAAGCCTCGCTTGCCGGCGACCGCACCGGCGGTGATCTGTTCGGCGACCTGGAGCTTGCGGCGAATGCGCTCGGCGTTTGCGACGACGCCTGCGAGCAGGCGATGAAGCACGCCAGGACCGTGAAGCAAGGCGGCGTGCCGCTGTTCGAGCAGCAGATGGTGCAGCTCAAGATCAACCGCATGCACATGCTGACCGAGGCGCTGCGCTCGCTTGTCATGCGGGTGGCGTGGGAGCACGATCACAAGGTGCATTCCGCCAACGCCGGCCTGGCGATGAACCTCTCCACTGACGTGATCCAGGAGGTTACTGAGTTGAATCTGGAGATCCACGGCGGCGCTGGCGGCACGGTTGCGCGCCACGCCGAAAAGCTGGTGCGCGACTCGTTCATCTGGAGCCATCTTGCCGGCGACACGGTGCAACGCCTGAAGGTGGCGGCCCGCATCGCACGCATGGCGGCGCACTGATGGACACCAAGGACCTCGCCGACAAGGGCCTGAAACTTCGCAAAGAGATGGTCGGCGCCGATGCGGTTGAGCAGCGGATGGCGTCGCTCGGGCCGTTCGGCGAGCCGCTCCAGCACATCATCAACGCCTACGCCTACGGCGATGTCTGGAGCCGGCCGGGCCTTTCGCTCGGCGTCAAAAGCCTCGCCATGATCGCCATGATGGCGGCCGCCAACCGGCCCACTGAGCTGCGCGTGCACATCAAGGGCGCGCTGAAGAACGGCTGCACGCCGGAGGAAATCCGCGAAATCCTGCTGCTGGTCGCGCTGTACTGCGGTATTCCGGCCGCGAACGAAGCGCACCGCGCCGCGGTCGAGGTGCTCAAGGAAGAGCAGAAGGCCTGAAGGCGCCGCGCACTTAGCGCAAGCTTGGCGCGATCTTCTTGAGGTTCTCGACCACCTGCGGCGGCGTGTCGTAGAGATGCGCGACCAGCTTCTCCAGATGCGCGGGCGGCCGGTAGGTCATGTCGAGCTTCATTTTCTGGGCTTCGGCAATCAGCTCCGGGTTCTTCACCGCAGCGACAATCGCGTCGCGCATGAACTGCACGCGATCCTGCGGCACGCCCGGCGGAAACAGGTAAGGCCGGCCGAATTCGGTCGAGGAAAACACGAAGCGCATCAGCTGGCGCTGTTCCTCGTTTTTGGCGCGATCGAAGACCGACGGCACGTCGGGGATTTCCGCCAGCACCGATTCCTCGGCGCGCAGGATGTAGCGGAGCTTGCCTTCGCGGAACAATTGCTCGTGGGCGCGGAGCTGGCCGAGCGACATGCAGGCGCCCTGCACTTCGTTACGCTGGACCGCGAGGATGATGTCCTGCGCGCCGCGATAGCCTTCGACCAGATGGAATTTGGTGCCCAGCACCTTGTTGAGGACGGTCGGTACGATGCTGGTCGAGGAGCCGACGCCGACGCTGCCGACCAGAAGCTCGGTCGTGAACGCGTCATCGAGCGTCTTCACCGGCGCGTTGCCGGCCGCAACGCAGACCCGGCCGGGAAACGACGTGGCGCCGAGCCAGTTGTAGCGGCGCGCATCGGCCTCGATGTTCGGCAGGCCCATCACGGCCTGGCTCGGCAGGTTGCGCGAGATCGAGCCGATCACGCTGCCGTCGCGCGGCGCGCGGACATAGATGAAGTTTGCCGCCGCAAGCGCCGCAGCCTGCGGCATGTTCTGCACCACAACCGCGGGCTGGCCGGGCAGCTGCTTCGACAGATAGCGTGCCAGGAGCCGCGCGCCAACGTCATAGTCGTTGCCGACCTCGTAGCCGACGATGAGCTGGATCTGCCGGTTCTTGTAGAAGTCCTGCGCGCTTTGCGCCTGTGCGCCGAACGTCAAGCCCAGGAGCAACGCGAAGGCGGCGACGGCCCGATACGCAAACACCGGCATGCCGCCTACTCCGCGGCGCGCCGCTGCGTCAGCGCGGCCGCCGCCTTGTCGTAACTTTCCTCGCGCGCCAGCAGCGGTTTCAGGCCGACCAGATCGTAATAGTCGTCGAGCGGGATCAGATGCTCCTGGCACGGTGCCAGCGTGTCGCTCTTCTTCAGAACCCGCAGCACGTTGCGTACCGCGTTGGCGGCGGCAAACAGCGCGAGCGACGGGAAGGTTGCCGAGCAGACGCCGGCCGCCTCAAGCTCCGGCAGGCTGCGCGCCTTGGGGCCCGCCGCCTGCGACAGCGTCGCCATATGGGGGCCGGGAATTTCGCGCAGCGCCCGCTTGATGTCGGGAATGGTATCGAAGCCCATGGGCTTCGCCATGTCGGCGCCCGCCTCCATGAAAAGCTGACAGCGCTCGATCGCGGCTTCGACACCCTCAACGCTCGCCGCATCGGTGCGCGCCGCGATGAACAGGTCGGGGTCACGCCGCGCGTCGAGCGCAGCCTTCACCTTCGCCAGCATCTGCTCGACCGGCACGATCTGCTTGCCGGGCAGATAGCCGCAACGGTTCGGGAACACCTGGTCGCTGATGAACAGGCCGGAGACGCCCGCGGCCTCGAAGGCGCGGATCATCTGCCGGACGTTGTTGACGCCGCCGAAACCGGTGTCGGCATCGACATAGACCGGAATCTCCACCGCGTCGCAGATGCGGCCGTAATGCGCCGCGTAGTCGCGCATGTTGGACTGGCCCATGTCGGCCTGCGCCAGCATGGAGCCAACCGCAGCGTAGCCGCCGGCGACAATCGCCTCGAAGCCCTCGGCCTCGATGATGCGGGCCGACAGCCCATCATAGGCGCCGGGCATCAGCACGAGCTTCTTGCCCGCCATGATGGCTCTAAGTTTCTTCCGGGCGTTCATCTCGATGGCTCCCTCGTCGAATCTAATTATCGCGCGCGGCTATCGAGCGCCATTTGCAGCCAGGGCTGCGTGGCGCGCATGCGGGTTTCCCACGCCACCGCCTCGTCCTTGTGCTTGAGCGTCAGCCCGATGTCGTCGAGACCTTCGAGCAGGCGCATGCGGTCAGCGGCCGGCATGTCGAAGCTGATGTCCGGGCCGCCCGGCCCGCTGATGCGCTGCGACGGCAGATCGACCGTGAATGGCGCCGAGCCGTTTGCCGTATTGACGCGCACGATGAAGGCGTCGGCCTGCTCAGGCCCCAGCACCACCGGCAGCAATCCGTTCTGCAGGCAGTTCTCGCGGTAGATGTCGGCAAAGCTCTTGGCCACGATGACGCGGATGTTGTTGGCGAGCATCCCCCACACCGCAGCCTCCCGCGACGAACCGGCGCCGAAATTCTGTCCGGTGACCAGGATGCCGGGATTGCGGAACTGCGGTTTGTTGAACACGAAGTCCGGGTTCTCGCTGCCGTCGTCGCGCATTCTGGTGCGCATGAACAAAAGCTTCTTGTAGTCCGGCTTGAGGTCGCGCATCGCCTGAACCGGCGCCACCTCATCGGTGTTGATGTCGTCGCGGATCAGCGGCACCGCGATGCCGGTGTGGCTGGTGAACGGCTGCATCACGCGCCTCCCAGTTGGCGGACGTCGGCAATCTTGCCGGCAATCGCGCTGGCGGCGG
Organism: Rhodoplanes serenus; assembly: GCA_945893145.1. Lineage (GTDB taxonomy): Bacteria > Pseudomonadota > Alphaproteobacteria > Rhizobiales > Xanthobacteraceae > Z2-YC6860. The sequence goes on from CAMDDZ010000002.1 coordinate 54,016, forward strand.
CGGTGACCGGGCTGACGAGATGCGTGCGCACCTTCGGGCCCTGGCGGTTCTCGAAATTGCGGTTGGTGGTGGAGACGCAACGCTCGCCCGGTTCGCCGCGGTCGCCGTTGCCGCCCGCGCACATCGAGCAGCCCGACTCGCCCCAGAAAAAGCCAGCGTCGCGGAACACGCGGTCAAGGCCTTCGGCTTCGGCGGCGCGCTTCACCGTGGTCGATCCCGGCACCACCATCGCGACCACGCCCTGGGCGACATGGCGGCCGCGCACCACATCGGCGGCGGCCTGCAGGTCCGGCAGGCGGCTGTTGGTGCAGGAGCCGATGAATACGCGATGCACCGGAAGGCCCGCTATCGTCATGCCGGGCTGCAAGCCCATGTAACCGAGCGCGCTTTCCATCGCGGCGCAGCGGCTGCCGTCGGTGGCGGACGCCGGATCGGGCACGCGGCCGGAAATGCCAAGCACCTGGCTCGGATCGGTACCCCAGGTGATCTGCGGCTCAAGCGACGAGCAATCGAGCGTGTGCTCGGTGTCGAACTTGGCGCCGTCATCGGACTTGAGCGTGCGCCAAATGGCGAGTGCGCGATCCCACATAGCGCCTTGCGGCGCATAGGGCCGCCCGGCGAGCCATTGGAACGTGGCTTCGTCGGGCCCGACGAAGCCCGAGCGGCCACCCATCTCGATGTTGAGATTGCACAGCGTCATGCGCTGCTCGATCGGCATGGCGCGCGCGGCGGAGCCCGCATATTCGACCACGTGGCCGCGGGCGCCGGAGCTGCCAATCTCGGCAATGATGCGGAGCGCCACATCCTTGGCGCTGACGTGCGAGCCGAGGCGGCCCTCAAGCCGGATCAGCATCGATTTGGGCCGCTTCATCGCGATCATCTGGGTCGCGAGGATGTGCGTCATCTCGGTGGTGCCGCAGCCGAAGGCGAGCGCACCGAGGCCGCCCACCGTGCTGGCGTGGCTGTCCGGCACCGCGTGCGTCGCGCCCGGCAGCACCATGCCGAGCTCGGGGGCGATCACGTGGGAGATGCCCTGCTCCGGATCGTCGAGATCGAACAGTCGGATGCCGTTGCGGCGGCTGCCTTCGCGCATCGCCTTGATGAAGGCGGCGCCCGACGGGAAGCTGCCGTCATGGCGGCCAGGCTGCGTCGAAACCGTATGGTCCTGCGCCGAGAACGTCAGGTCGGGCCGCCGCACCGGCCGTTGCTGCTTCTGCAACTGCTCGAAGGCGTGGTGCGCGTGCAACTCGTGCAGCATATGCCGGTCGATGTAGATCAGCTCGCGGCCATCGGCGCGGCGGGCCACCAAGTGCGCATCCCAGATCTTGTCGAACAACGTGCCGGGCATGGCGGCCTTTCAGGCTAGACGATGGTTGTGCAGGACATCTTGGGCGGGGCTGTCCGTGAAGGCAAGCCGACCCCAAGAGCGTGTCAGCGCCCGCGCCACTGCGGCGTTTTCTTCTCGACAAAAGCTTTCACGCCGCTGCGGAAATCCTCACTGCCGTAGGTCTGCCGCACCAGGTCGTCGCCGTTCGGCAGGCCGGCGTGCAGCAGGCGGCGGATCGCCTCCTTGGTCACCCGCATGGTGATGGGCGCGTGCTGCGCGAGACGGTCGCACAGTTCAGCCACCCGCTGGTCGATCGCCTCGGGCTGTACGATTTCGGCGAGGAAACTGCCCGCCAGTGCCTCATCGGCGGTGAGATTTTCAGCGAGCAGCAGCATTTTCTTGGCACGCGCACCGCCGAGTGCAGCCACCAACCGCGCGTAGTTCGCAACCGACAGGCAATTGCCCAGCGTGCGCGCAATCGGCACACCGAAGCGCGCATTGGGCGTCGCGATGCGCAGATCGCAGCATGCCGCAATCGCAAGTCCGCCGCCGATGGCGAAGCCTTCGACCACGGCGAGCGTCGGCATCGGCAGCGCCTCAAGGCCCGCGAGATAGCGCTCCATCGTCTCCTCGTAGGCAATGCCGTCCTCGGCCGAGGTAAATTTCTGGAATTGCGCGATGTCGGTGCCGGCGACGAAAGCCTTGCCGCCCGCGCCGCGAAACACCGCGACCCGCACGCCATCTTCGTTTTGCAGGCGCTTGCAGATCTCGCCCAGCTGTTCGTACATCTGCCACGTCATGGCGTTGCGCGCGGCCTGGCGATCGAACACGATGCTGGCGACCGCGCCGGTGCGGCTGTAACGAACCTCGCCGTCGCTCATGACTGTTTCCCCGTGGTGCGGCGGCGAATTTCCTCGACCACCGCGCTGTTGTCGTAATTAGCCTCGCCGGCGCGCACACACGATTCCAGCACGTCGATATTCACGTCGAGGGCTGGCAGCCTTTGGCCCGCGCGCCCCGCCAGATCGTGGATTAGATGCATGTCCTTGAGCGATTGATGGACATAGCCCTGCGCCTTGAACTCGCGCGTGACCATCTTGACGCCCTTGGTGTCCATGCATTGCGAGTAGGCCGCGGAGTCGCGCGCCACATCGAGAAACGTCTTGGGATCGAGCCCGAGCCTTGTCGCGAACACCAGCCCTTCGGCGAGCGCGAGACGATTAAGGCCGAGAATGAGATTGATCGCGAGCTTTGCCCTTCCGCCATCGCCGGGCTTGTCGAAATGAACGCGGCGCGGAAATATCGCATCGAGCACCGCCTTGGCGTCGGCCGCTGCTGCGGCGTCGCCCGCGATCAGGCCGAGCCCCTCGCCCCGCCGGACTTGTTCGCTGGTGCCCGACACCGGCGTTTCAAGAAACCGGATGCCTTTCGACGCGACACGCGCAGCGAGCGCCGCGATCCGGTCGGGATCGCAGGTCGAGGTGCAGAGCACGAGCTTGCCTGAACCGGCGGCGGGCACCAGCGATTGCTCGACGACCTCCTCGACCTGGTCGGTGTTGAACACCGAGAGCACCACAGTGTCGCAACGCGCGACCTCGGCAATCGACGCGGCCGGCTGCACGCCGCGCTGCGCCAGGCGGGCCGCCTTCGCCGGGTCGATGTCGTAGCCCAGCACGCCGAAACCGGCCGCCAGCAACCGGGTCGACAGCGCATCGCCCATCAGGCCCAGCCCTACAAGGCCGACCACTTGCCTGCCATCGCTCATGCGGACTCCTCAACGCATTGCCAATGCCGGTTGCCAATTCAGCGTGATTGCCGGACATTAGCAAGCGTGGTGGAGGAGGAATGAAACCGAGCCTGCAAGCCGGCGTGTCGCTGACCAAGCGCATCGTCGTGGACCGCGAGCGCACCATCAGCTTCATGGGCGAGGACGCACGCGTCTATGCGACGCCGGCCATGATCATGGATATCGAGCGCACCTGCCGCGAGCTGATCCTGCAACACGCCGATGCGGGTGAGGATTCGGTCGGCATCGAGGTCGCGGTGAAGCATCTCGCCGCCACGCTGCCCGGCATGACGGCCGAGATTACGGTGCGGGTGACCGCGGTCGAAGGCCGCAAGGTGATGTTCGAGGTGTCGGCGAAGGACGAGATAGAACCGATCAGCAGCGGCACCCACGCGCGGTTCGTCGTCGACGTCGGCAAAACGGTCGAGCGGCTCAAAGCCAAGGCGGCCAAGCGCGACGCGCTGAAGAAGTGACTACGGCTTGCGGCTCGCCGCATTCCAGTATTTTTCCAGATTGGCAATCAGTGCCGGGCTGAAGTGGCAGTAAGCCTGCTCACGCGCATAGACCGCAAAGTAGCTGCGGAACATGTCGAGCGGTTCCTGGGTGATACGGAACGCCCGCCGGTTCGAGGCGGCGCTGACCACGCCCGAACTGGTGAGGCCGGTCACCACGCGTTCGATCGCGGCGTCCATGCCACCCGTGTCGACGATCTCGTCGCAGATCAGCCGCCCCTCGGGGCTGTCGCATTCGAGCCGCCGCTCGTACTGGATCGCTTGCCGCGCGATGCGGTCGCCGACCGCGCGCGGCAGCCGCATGTTGGCGGCGCCCGGAATGATGCCCTCCTTGCGCGCCGGCAACGTCATGAAGGCGTTGCACTCGGCCAGCACGTAGTCCACCGCGAGCAGAAGCTGGCAATGGCCGCCGATGGCAAAGCTCTCCACCGCCGCGATCCAGGGCTTCTCGATGGTCTGGCCGCCAAACTCGTCCGGTGGCGCGTCATTTCCCAAGGCGAGGCCGCGATAGAGCTTGTTGACGTAGCCTAGGTCGCGCGTGAGGTACCAGAGGAACGGAATGCGGCCGTGATAAAGGTGCGTCAGATTGATGCCGGAGCCGAACACGCGCCGGCCCTTGTATTTCGGATGCTCGACCGTATCGCCGCGCAACACCGCGACCTCGATGGACGGATCGAGCAGCGCGAGATCGACGCAAGTTTCCAGGCCTTCGAGCGTGGCCTGGTCCTCGGCGTTGAGAAAGCGCGGATTCTGATAGGTGACGACGGCGCCCTTGCCGGTCCGTCGGATCGATCCGCCCGGCAACTCGACCACGCCATCCTTGGTGAACTTCGGCAGCAGTTCGCGCGATCGCGGCAGCGGCAACAGCATGGCCTGGCAAAGATGCCGCCCCGACCGTTCGCTGCGCAGCACGGCCGAGATGAAGATGCCCTGAGCGATCTCGAGCCCAGCCTTGTCGCGCTGGAGCGTGCCCTGCTCCGCCGCAATCTGCTTTTCGGTCGGCACCAAACCAGGAAATTCCCGCGCCGCCGCAGCGGCGAGTTCCTCGACCCGCACGAAGCGCGAGCGGCCGACGGTGAGCTTGTCGTAGACCGCATCGGTGTGCGCCCGCAGAAAGCGTGTTCGCGAGCCGATGGCGGCGTCTCGAATAAGTTTCGCGGCGCTCGCTTCGGCCGCGCTGTGGCGCGCCTTTGGTGGCAGCAGCGACAGCAGCCGCGCGGCGGCCTGCCAGTAAACGCCAAACGACTTCCGGTCCGCCGCAAAGGTTGCGGTCTTGCGCGGCGCGCTTTTGAGCCAACGTTCCACGTCCTTGGCTGGGAGGCCCGCAGCCTTGAGCGTTTCGATGTCCGGGTTGCTGGGCGGTTTCGTCATGTGGCTGACTCCTCGCGCACGGCTTATCGGCGCTGCGTTCCCGGAGCAAGCGTGCCGTTGAACAGCGAGCGCGCTGCCTCGATCGGGCTTGCGTCGCCCTTGGCGATACGGTCGATCCAGGGTGCGACGATGGCCGGAAAATTCTCCGCACCCGCCTCGCGCGTATACGGCGCGAGCAGCAGTGCCGACAACGCCCGCATGATCTGCGCATAGGCGCGCTCGCGGCTGCGTCCTTGGCTGCGGCCGGTCTGCTGGCTCCAGCCGATGAACGTGTCGACCGCTTGCGCGAGCTCGGTCACGCCCTGGTTCTCGGCCGCCACCAGCGTCAGCACCGGCGGCACCCAGCATTGCGCGTCTTCGCCAAACTTGCCGTGCCGCCGGTAGAGCGCCGCGAGCCCGGGCGACACCGAACCCAGCGAGGGCGCGGTGCGAGCGGTGTCGGCGCGCAGGTTGATCCCCGGGTTGCCCATATAGGCCGCGCCGAGTGCCGCCTCGATCGTGCGTTGCGCGTCAGCCGCGCCCGGCATATCGGCCTTGTTAACGGCGAAAATGTCGCCGATCTCCATCAGGCCCGCCTTCGAGGCCTGCACGCCGTCGCCCAGGCCCGGCACGGTGAGGACCAGCGTGCAATCGGCCGTCTCGTGCACTTCGATGTCGGCCTGGCCTGCGCCCACGGTCTCGATGATGACGCGGCGAAACCCGAACAGGCTCAGCACTGCGACGAGGTCGGTCGCGGTTTCGGTCAAACCTCCGACGTGGCCGCGCGACGACAGGCTGCGAAAATAGATGTTGTCGTAGCCGGCGCTGCGATTGCGCCGGATCCGATCGCCGAGCACGGCGCCGCCGGAATAAGGACTCGATGGATCGATGGCGAGAACCGCAATGCGCTCACCCGCCTGCGCCCAATGCGCCGTCATGGCATCCACCAGTGTGGACTTGCCGGCGCCCGGCGGGCCGGTGATGCCGATCACCCGCGCCCAATCCGGCAGGCGATAGGCCTCGGCGAGCATATCTTCGTAGCCGACGGCGCGGTTTTCGACCGTGCTGATCGCGCGCGCGATGCGGCGCAGTTCGGCAGACTGCATCGGTGCTCCTAGCCGACTCGCTCCCAGAGCAGCGCCTGGTGCTGCATCACGCCGCCGAACATGCGCCGCGGTGGCGCCAGCGTCATGCGCCCGTCAGGCCGAAAGGTCACGGCGCGGACCTGGTCGCCACCGACGCGGCTTTGATCTGACGATGCGTCGACCCGCGTCGAAAGCGTAGCGCCATCGAAGGTGTAGTTGCCGGCGTAAGACATGAACACGCGGTTCGTGTCGACCGGCAGTTCGGCGCGGCCGTCGCACAGCACGCAATACATCCGCCCATCGGCCTGAAAGCACACCACACCGTTGGGCTTGGGGCCATACGGCTCCGGCAGCGCCTTGCCGCTGTCATCGACGCCTTTGGTCTGCAGCAGCCGCCAGGTGCCGACGATCCGGCCATCGATCTGCGTCATGGAACTTCCTTCAAGGGTTGCACCGACTCGCGCATCAGAAAATCGACGATCTCGGCGATCGGGGTGCCGGAGAGGAACACTTGCGCGACACCGTCGTGTTGCAGGCCGGGAATGTCCTCCTGCGGGATGATGCCGCCGGCGATGATGCGGATGTCCTGCGCGCCCGCCTCATCGAGCAGCCGCCTCAACTTCGGCAGCAGCACCTGGTGCGCGCCCGACAGGATGCTCACCCCGATCCAGTCGACGTCTTCCTCGATCGCCGCGCGCACCACCTCCTCGGTGGTGCGGCGCAGGCCGGTGTAGATGACCTCCATGCCGGCATCGAGCAGGCCACGCGCCACCACGCGCGCGCCGACGTCATGGCCGTCGAGTCCGACCTTGGCGATCAGCACGCGGATCTTGCGGCGGGATGGCGTGGCCGTGGCGGCGATCATCAGAAATCGGTCGAGGGCACGAAGGTGCCGAAACGCCGCCGCCAGATATCGACAATCTCGCCCTCGGTGGCATAGGCGCGCACGGCATCGAGCACGGCCGGCACCACGTTGCGGTTCTCGGCGGTGGCGCGCTCGACCTCGGCCAATGTCGTTTTCACGCGGGCCTGATCGCGGGTCGATTTGACTTGGGCGAGCCGCGCCAGTTGCCGGTCCGCGGCTTTGGCATCGCCACGGAATGCAGTGTTGGGCACGTTCGGCTTCTGCTGCCACATATTGACCGTGACCCATGGCCGCTCACCGGAATCGATGGCGCGCTGGCGCCGCACTGCGCCCTCGGTCATCTTGCGGCGGCCAAAGCCGGTGGAGATCACCGGCAGCGCACCGCCGATGCGTTCGATCTGCGCCATGCCGTCGAGGATCTGCTTCTCGACCTCGGCGGTCAGCGTCTCAACGTAATAAGAGCCGCCGAGCGGGTCGATGGTATCGGCGAAGCCGTGCTCATTGGCGATGATCTGGAGCGTGCGCAGTGCCACGCGCGCAGAATTCTCGTTCGGTGTCGAAACCGCCTCGTCGTAGCCCGCGAGATAAACGTAAGAGGCGCCGCCCAGCACATAGGCGAGCGTGCCAAACGCGGTGCGCGGAATGTTATTAAGGGGCTCCGCCAGTGCCTCCTGGCCGTGGCCATAGACTGTGGTGTGGCAGGCCATCGCCTCAGGGCTTTGCGCGCCGTAACGCTCCTTCATCATCCTGGCCCAGATACGCCGCAGCGCGCGCAGGTTCGCAATCGAAACGAAGAAGTCGTGCCGCTCGTCCGGAAACATGTGAAGCAGCGGCGCGATCCGATCGATGCTGTAGCCCTGCTTCAGCAGCAATTCGACGTAGTGCTGCACGTTGGCGAGCGCGATCGAAGTCCCCATGCTGGAGCCCGCGCCACCGGCATTGATATGGTTGACGCAGACCGTCATCGGCGACCAATTCGGCGCGTGCTCGGCACACCAGGCCACGCAGTCGCTAGCGAGCTTGGCGGCCGGCTCCGGCGGCAGGATTTGCGTACCGCGCGCGATATATTCCTTCAGCGGATCGTTTTGCAGATTGACCGTGTAGCGGCTCCAGGGAATGCCCTGCTTTTCGCCAAGCGCGGCGTATTGCGCCAGCACAATGGGGCCGATCGAATTGCCGAGCGCGCCGATGCGTTTGAGGCTATCGGCCGGGATACCGCCGAACATGATTTCCATGTCGGCCAGCGTATCGATGGCGACGCCGACGCTGCCAACCTCGGCGGCTGCCATCTCGTGATCAGAGTCGTAGCCGCACTGGGTCGGCAGATCGAGCGCGACCAGAATCTGCTCGGTGCCCACTTCAATGAGTTTCTTGAAGCGCGCGTTGCTGGCCTCCGCGTCGCCATAGCCCGCATAGGCCGACACCACGAACGGCTCGGTGCGGTTCATGCCCGGCCGTTCGCCACGGGTAAACGGGTATTCGCCCGGAAATCCGAGGTCGCGCAGATAATCGAACCCGATACGTTCAAGGTTGGCGGGCGTGTAGAGCGGGTCGATCGGGATGCCGGTGTCGGTCGCAAACTTCTTGCGATCCCGCCGGTTGCCACGCGACGGCTCGAAGGCTTCGCGCTGCCAGCGCTCGCACTCGGCCGCCACTTCATTGCCGGCATGATCCGCTTGGAAGGCGCTTGGCGGCTTGACGACGTTCATGGCGCGCTCACTGGGCCTTCAATTCGAGCTTTTTGATCACCGGACTCCAGCGCTCGATCTCGCTCTTGACGAATGCGGACAGTTCTTCCGGCGACGAAGCCGCAAGATCGATCGCGGAAACGCGCTCGCCGAGATCTAGCGCCAGGATGCGCCGCACTTCGGCATTGAGCTTGGCGACGATGGGCTTCGGCGTCCCGGCGGGCGCCAGCAACCCGTACCACTCGGTGACAACCAGCTCGAAGCCCTGCTCGCGGAACGTCGGCACGCCCGGCAGCGAACGATGACGCTCCGTCGAGGTGACGCCGAGCGCCTTCACCAGCCCGCCCTGCCACTGCGGCAACGCCTGGGTGACCGTGGCCGAGGTCATCGGAATGGTTCCGGCCAGCACGTCATTGAGCGCGGGCGTGCCACCGCGATAGACCACGTGCTGCATCAAGGTGATGCCATTGTCGGCCTTAAACGTCTCGGCCGCGAGGTGCGTCATGCTGGCGATGCCAGCCGAGCCAAACGGGATCGGGTTGGCCTTGCCGTAGGTCACCATCTCCTTGAGGTTCTGCGGCGGAAACTTCGGGTTGACGTAAAACACGGTCGGCGCACGGCCGAGCAGACTGATCGGCTCGAAATCCTTCAGCGCATCGTACGGCATCTTGTCGTTGAGCGCCGGATTGGTGGTGTGATTGCTGACGACGACGATCAGCGTATAGCCGTCAGGCGGCGCCTGCGCGGCCGCCGTTGTGCCGATGATGGTCCCGGCTCCGGGCCGCGTCTCGACGATGACCTGCTGGCCCCAACTCTCGGTCATTTTCTGTCCGAGCACGCGGGCCAGAATGTCGGTCGAGCCACCGGGCGCAAACGGCACGATGATCTTGATCGGCCGTTCCGGATATTTATCGGCGACCGATTGCGCGCCAGCGCCGCCATTGGCCAAAGCGGCCAGGGCGGCGCCGAACACGATGGCGGAAAGCGCGGCGCGATAAGAAGTCACGTGCGACTCTCCTTGGCGTCAGACACGGCGATATACGGAACGCTTACTTCTTCGACAGGCTCGCGATGTCGCCCCGCAACGCCGCAAGCGCCGCCGCACCGTCGAGCCCCTTCGCCTTGACCTTTTCGATCCAGCCGCTTTCAAGCCGGCTGGTCTTCGACTTGATCTCGGCGATGAATTGTGGGCTCGCGATCACGATCGGAATGTTGGCAGCACGCACCGCCTGCTCACCTTTCTGGTCGGTAGCGTCCCAAGCCTGGCCGGCGCGCCGCGCCAGCGCCTCGCCGGAGAGTTTGGTGATCGCAGCCTGGTCGGCCGGCGAAATCTGCTTCCACTTCGTTTCGTTCATGATCATCACGAAACTCGTGTTGTAGAGCCCGCCCGGCACATAGGTGACATGCTTGATCAGCGGCACGAGCTTGAACGACAGCGGCGACTCTTTCGGAAAGAACACGCCGTCGGCGACACCTTGGCTCAAGAGCTCATAGCTTTCCGGCGCCGGTTTCAGCATCGGTACCGAGCCGAGCAGCTTCGCAACCTCGTTCACCATACCACCGCCAACGCGGATCTTGAGGCCCTCAAGGTCCTTGAGCGACGTGATGGCGTGCTTGGTGTTGTAGATCTGGCCCGGGCCATGGGTGAACACCGCCAGCACGTGCACGCCCTTATGCTCACCGAACTTGTCCAGCATCTTTTCGTGGAGGCGCTGGTAGGCGACCGAGATGGCTTCCGAGGTGTCGCCCAGGAACGGAAATTCGGCGACGTCGGTCAGCACGAAGCGGCCCGGCGTATAGCCGTGCACCGAAAACGACAGGTCGGCGAGCCCGTCCTTGACCGCGTCGAAAGTCTGCGGCGCCGCCACCACGGCTTTCGGCAGCAGGTTGCATTTCACGCGGCCCTGCGTCGCCGTCTCGACGTCCTTGCAGAACGGCATGGTGACGTCCGCCACCAGCAGATGGCTCGGCGGCACCCAGGCATTGACGTTCAGCACGGTCTGGGCGCTCGCGCCGGTCGCCGGCAGCAACAGCGCACACGCAAGCGCTCCAATGGCGGTGGTGGTGATTTTCATGTGTTTCTCTCCCTCGGCTTCGTTGGCCGCCATTGCGGCTTTGCCGGCGCATGTCTTACCACGCTGGCCGGGGGGCGGCCATAACCGCAGCATTGCACCGCGGGATATCGGGCGGCGCGCAGACCGCCTAGACTGGCGGGTAGCGATCCGATTGGCGGAAGCCCCGATGCCTGAAGCCGCCCGCAATCCAATTCCCGTCGTGTTTTTGCACGGTGTCGGCGGGGCGGCGCGCGCCTGGACACCGCAGTTCAAGAGCTTTGCGGCAGCGGGTTTTGCGCCGGTGGCGCTCGACCTGCCAGGCTATGGCGGACGGCCGCTGCCTACGTCAATGGACTTCCAAGGACTCGCGGCCGACGTGGAAGCACAGATCGCCGAACGTGGGTTGCAGCACCCGGTGCTGGTCGGGCACTCACTTGGCGGCATGATCGCGCAGACCGCGCTGCGCCGCCGGCCCGACTTCTATGCCGCTGCGGTCCTGAGCTGCACCAGCCCGGCGTTCGGCAATCCAGGTGGGGATTTTCAGCGCAAATTCGTGGCCGACCGCCTCGGCCCGCTCGACGCCGGCAAGACCATGGCTGAACTCGCGGCAGGCCTGATCGGCGAGATCGTCGGACCCGCGCCGGAGCCCGCCGGCCGGGCGCTTGCGATCGATTGCATGGCGGCGACGCCAGGCGAAAGCTACCGGGCCGCAGTCGAATGCCTGGTTCGCTTCGACGAGCGCGGCAATCTGCCTCATATCCGTGTGCCTACGCTTTGCCTCGCCGGAGAGCATGACCGCAACGCGCCCGCGCCGATGATGGAGCGCATGGCGGGAAAAATTCCCGGCGCGCGGTACGTTTGCCTCTCCGGCGTGGGCCATTTGCCAAACCTGGAAGCGCCTGCGAAGTTCGACGCGGCCATTCTCGGCTTTCTGCACGAAAGCCTGTTCGCTGCCATGCCGGCGCAAACCTGAGCGACACGATGAGCACGCTCGACCGACACGACACGGCAGCGCCGATCTTCGATCCGGCGGCGCATCGCCTCGCAGATGACGAGGCAACGCTGATCGAGAAGGCACGGCGCTTCGGCGGGCGCGTGCTGGCGCCGCGTGCCGCACAATACGACCGCGACGCGACCTTCCCGATCGAGAATTTCCGCGACATGCATCGCGAAGGATGGCTCGCGATCTGCGTGCCCAAACAAGACGGCGGCAGCGGTGCGAGCTATCGCACCTATTGCCTCGCGGCGGCTGAACTCGGCCGCTATTGCGGCGCAACCGCGCTGTCCTGGAATATGCACGTCTCTTCGACGCTCTGGACCGGCGCGCTCGCCGACGACCTCGACATGAACACCGAGGAGCGCGCCGAGCATCAGCGGCGGCGCGCCTTGCACTACCGGCGCATTGTCCGCGATGGCGCGATCTATTCGCAGCCGTTCTCGGAGGGCGGCGCGGCCGCCGCTGGCGTCGTGGCGTTCGGCACCGAGGCGAAGCCGGTCGATGGCGGCTTCCTGGTCAGCGGCAAAAAGATTTTTGCCTCGTTGTCGGGCGCGGCGGATTACTACGGTGTGCTTTGCACAATGCGCCACGAAGGCGAAGCGGCGAGCCGCCGCAACACGCTTTATGTTGCGGTGCCTGCCAAAGCGCCGGGCGTTTCGATCGTCGGCGACTGGGACCCGCTCGGCATGCGCGGCACGGTTTCGCGCACGCTTCTGCTCAAGGACGTGTTCGTGCCGGAGGATGAGATGCTGATGCCGCGCGGCGTCTATTTCCGCGCCGCGACGTCCTGGCCGCACATGTTCCTGACGCTGTCGCCAACCTACATGGGACTGGCGCAGGCGGCATACGACTTCACGGTGTCGTATCTGCGCGGCGAGTTGCCCGGCACGCCGCCGGTGAAGCGTCGCATGTATCCGACCAAGCAGATCGCGGTCGCCGAGATGCGCATCATGCTCGAGCAGACCAAGGCACTGTGGTTCCAGGCGGTCAGCGAGGCGCGCGCCAATCCGAGCAAGGAGCAGGTGCTGCGCGCATACGCCGCGCAACATACCGTCATGGAAAACTGCAATGCGCTCGCCACCAAGGCGATCCGCACCTGCGGCGGTCAGGCCATGCTGAAGAACTTAGCCCTCGAACGGATTTACCGCGACAGCCGTTGCGGGTCGCTGATGTTGCCCTGGACTGCGGAAATCTGCGTCGATCGGCTGGGCCGCGAGACGCTTTATGAGTCGGGCGAAAAGGACGATTGACCGTCGCGATGGATCTGTCCGACCTCATCGACCGCAATGCGGCCTTTGCGCCGGACAAGCCTGCGATCCGATTCAATGAGGCCAGTCTCACCTACGCCGGCCTTGCAGAGCGGATCGCGCAGACGGCTCGCGCGCTGAAATCGCAACTGGGCATCGGGCGCGGCGATCGCGTCGCGATCCTCGCGACCAACCACCCCGACTATCTCGTGCTGCTCTATGCCTGCGCGCGGCTCGGCGCGATGCTGGTGCCACTGAATTGGCGGCTCGCGACGCCGGAGCAGCTTTACATTTTGTCGGACGCTTCCGTGAAGGCGATGGTCGTCGAGCAAAGCTTTGCGGATGTTATTGCGCCGCTGCGGCAGGCCATTGCGGACGTGCGCATCGTTGGCCTCGACTTCAGCCCGCCGGGGGGCGCTTCGCTCACGGCTCTGCTGCAAGCCGGAAGCGGCGATGGCCGCGCTTCGCACGTCGAAACCTCGTGTCCGCTGCTGATCGTTTACACCTCGGGCACCACCGGCCGCCCCAAGGGCGCCGTGCTGCGGCAAGAGGCACTGCTCTGGAACGCGGTGATGAGCCAGCACATGCACGACATGACGGCGGCCGATCGCGTGCTGACCGTACTGCCGATGTTCCATGTCGGCGGCCTCAACATCCAGACCACGCCGGCGCTCCAGCTTGGCGCGACCGTCACGCTGCATTCGCGCTTTGCGCCTGCGGCAACGCTCGCGGCCATTGCGAGCGACAAGCCGACCTTGATCGTGCTGGTGCCCGCGACCATCGAGGCGATGATCGAGCATCCCGATTGGGAAACCACGCCGCTCGATAGCCTGCGCGCGATTTCGACCGGATCGACCCAGGTGCCGCAGCGGTTGGTCGACGCCATCCTCCGGCGCGGCGCGCCGGTGTTGCAGGTCTATGGCTCAACCGAGACGAGCCCGATCGCGGTTTATACGCGGCTTTCCGGCGACTGGCGCAGGCCCGGCTCGACCGGCCTTCCCGGCCTGGTATGCGACGCGCGTGTCGTGACCGCGGACGGCCGCGAGGCGGCCGCTGGTGAGCCCGGCGAGGTGGTGGTGCGCGGCCCCAATGTGTTGTCCGAATATTGGGGCAATCCGAACGCCACGGCCGAGGCGCTGCGCGCGGGCTGGCTCCGCACCGGCGACATCGGCACGCGCGACACAGACGGGCATTTCTTTATCCGCGACCGCAAGCAGAACCTGATCATCTCCGGCGGCGAGAACATCTATCCGGCCGAAGTCGAGCGGGTGCTGCACGAGCATCCGGCTGTGGCCGAAGCCGCGGTCGTCGCCGGCCCGGACGAAAAATGGCAGGAGGTCCCAGTCGCCTGCATCGTGCGCCGGTCGAATGTCACAGCGGAGGCCGTGGAAATCGAAAAATTCTGTCTGGCGCAACTCGCGCGCTACAAGGTGCCGCGCCGGTACATTTTTCTCGATGCCCTGCCGCGCAACGCGCTCGGCAAGGTGCAGCATTTCGTTTTGAAACAACAGGTCGCCGGTCAGGCGCGCGACTGAGTTTCAGCCAAACACGTTCTGCAACACGCCGGCGCGCACCACTTCGACGCCATCGAGCGCAATCGTGGTGCGCATCACCGGAATATCGAAGTGGCCTGCGGTGTAGCGCCCGGCGAACTCGTTGGCGCCGGTCGAGAACAGGAAATTGCCGGCGACCGCGCGCAACTCCGTGCCATTGGTGTCGCGCTGGCCGTAGAGGGTCAGCGCCTCGTAGCGCGCCTTCTCGTTCATGCCGAAGCCGACGTGCGACACCGCATAGGCTTCCTTGTCGCCCCAGGCCGCCAGATAGGAGCGCATCAGCTCAGCGTCAGTGCCCTCACCTTCGATGCGCGTCACGTAATCGGCTTCGAGCGTCAACTTCACGGGCGACTCAAGGTAGCGCTTGAACGTGAGATTGACGTCGCCGCGATCGAGCACCAGCGTGCCATTCACGGACGCTTGCTTCGGGAAACTGACGACGAGACCACCCGGCCAATGCGCGAGCGTGCCGGCGCGATCGGTCCAGCCCCACACGCCGACCGTCGAAGCGCCGGCGAGATCGACATCGAGCTTGGTGCCGGCAGTGGACGTAACCGTCATGCGCTTGGCAGCGCGAACCATCTTGGTGGCGGCACGAACTCTTTTCTCCAGTTCGTCATCCGGCCGGAGACGCTCGAGAGCTTCGGGATGTTCATTCGAAATGACCAGGATGCGCGCGCCGGCCTTCAGGATCGCGGGCGTCTCCGGTGCATGCATCAGGCCTTCGAGCGTGCAATCGACCACGAAGCCCGCCTGCCCCAGCGCGGCGATCACCGGCTGCAGGCCGCCGATCGCTTCGCTGGCGCCGGTCGAACGCACCGGCACCGGATGCGGATTGCGCGGCGTCGGCACCACGATGTGAAACGGCCGCGCGCCGAGCCGCAGCAGCGCAAGCTCGGCCAAATGCACGTTGAGCTGGCGGGACTGGGTTTCCGACAGGATCGCGGTCGCGTCGCCGCGCTTGACGGCGCAACGTTCGAAGATCTCGCAGAATGCGTCGATCCACTTGCCTTCGATCCGATCGGCAAACATGCGAACCCGTCAGCGCTCCGATTCCTTGAAGCCGGAGACTATCAGGAACGGCGCGCTACATCGTCATTTCCTTGAACGCCTGCTCCGCCTGCACCGCAGCGTGATTGCCAGCCGGCGCGCCGCAATAGGCGGTGGCCTGGATGATGATCTCTTTCAGCTCGTCCTTGGTCAGATCGCCCTGCATCAGGCCTGATCGCACGTGCAGGCGAAATTCGTCCCAGGCGCGCAGCGCGATCATCATCGACATGGTCATGAAGCGGCGGGTCTTGGGATCGATGCCCGGCCGCGTCCACACGTCGCCCCAGGCCTGGCTGATCACCTTGTGCCGGATCTCGCGGTTGAAGTCGTTCTCGCTCGCGGTCGAGCGCTCGACCCAGGCGTCGCCTAGCATCTTGCGCCGGATTTTCATGCCGTCCTCGTAGCTGCCCTTCGTCATCTCGTCCTCCTTGGCTGCGCAACCCGTGCGCCATTCCCGAATGGTGGGATTACCCGTAGAGTGGGGTCAAGGCCGGCGCGCAGGGAGGCAGCATGGCGGCGACACCGAACGAAGTGCACGTCTATGCCGGGACCGGCGGCCATTCCGCCTGGTTCAGCGACGACGCGGGTGAAACCTTCGTCCATCCGAACAGCCATTCCGGCATGTATCTCGAAGCGCGCGTATGGTCGATCGCGACCCATCTGGCGACGCCCGAGCGGCTGTTCGCCGGCAGCGATCAGGGCATTTTCCGCTGGGACGAGCCGGCGGCGCGCTGGACCCACCTGCCATCGCCAATGCAGGACGTGTGGGCCGTTGCGGTCGATCCCGGCAACCCGGACGTGGTGATGGCCGGCACCCGGCCGGCGCGCTTCTGGCGCTCGGCCGATGCGGGGCAGACCTGGTCGCCGCTGATCGCACCCAACATCATCCCGGCCTCCGACGTCAACGCGGGGCCGACGCGCGTGACGCAAATCCTGTTCGATCCAGTGGATGACGGCACCGTTTGGGCCACGGTCGAGATCGGTGGCATCTATCGCAGCCGGGATCGCGGCGCGACCTGGGAGTACCGGGACAAGGGCCTCGTCTCCGGCGACGTGCACGGCCTCGCGGTGCTGAAGCCGCCGGGCGGCGCCAAGGTGCTGCTCGCGACCACCAACCGCGGCCTGCACCGCAGCGAGGACAACGGCGAGACCTGGGCGTTTCAGGAACTGCCGTCGCCCTGGCCGTACAGCCGTTCCGTGGTGCCGCGCGCCGACAATTCGGGCGTGGTGTTCATCACCAACGGCAACGGCCCGCCTGGCAACGACGGCTTCCTGCTGCGCTCGCGCGACTACGGCAAGACCTGGGAAAACGCGAGGCTGCCGGGACCGCTAGAGAGCACAGTGTGGTGCGTTGCGACCAATGCGGCCGATCCGATGCTGCTGTTCGCCTGCACCAATTTGGGCGAACTGTTCCGCTCGACCGATGGTGGCGAAACCTGGAAACGGCTGCCTCACGTGTTCGGCGAGTTGCGCGCGCTGCACTGGCGGGCGCTGCCACCCGGCACGCGACGCGCCGCACACGCGCTGACGCGGCCGGTGCAGAAGGCCAAAGAACTCGGTTGGGCGGCAGCCTGAGCGCGTTCGCACCGTGACGGCCACGGAACAACCGGACGAAACACACCCGACACGGAAGGAATCGACATTGAATAGCCCGCGCATCAATCGACGAACGCTGTTGGCCGGCGCGGCGCTCGCGCCACTCGCGGGCGGCGCGGTCTTCGGTCAGATGGCCGAACCAGGTGGTGCGCATTGTCGTGCCGTTCGTGCCCGGCTCCTTCACCGATGTTTCGGCACGGCTGATCGCGCAGGAGCTCACCGAGCAGCTCGGCCAATCGGTGATCGTCGAGAACCGCGGCGGCGCGGGCGGCACCGCCGGCACCACGGCCGTGGTCCGCGCCGCGCCGGACGGTTATACGCTCCTGCTGACCGACACGTCGCTCTCCATATCGCCGGGCCTCTACCCGAATCTGGCCTACGACCCGTTAAAAGACCTCGCACAGATCAGCCGGATCGCGGATTCGCCGTCCCTCCTCATGGTTCGGCCAGGGCTCGGGCCGAAGACACTCGGCGAGTTGGTGGCGCTGCTGAAGCAGAAGCCCGGCGAGCTCACGTTTGGCTCGGGCGGGCCGGGATCATCCGCGCATCTCGCGATGGAGCTGCTGCTGAACGTCACTGGCACCAAGGGCTTGCACGTGCCGTTTCGCGGCGTGGCCGCGGCGATCGCCGAGGTAATCGCGGGGCGCGTCGATATAGCGATCGCAAGCCTTGCGTCCGGCGTGGCGCATGTGAAGGCCGGCACGCTGATTGGCATGGCGGTGTCGGGCGACAAACGCAGCGCCCTGCTTCCCGAAGTGCCGACCTTCGCCGAAGCCGGCGCGCCGCGCTACGACATGTCGTACTGGTGGGGCATCGCCGCGCCAGCCGCAACGCCGCGGCCGATCATCGACCGGCTGCACGGCGAGATCGTGCGCGCCACCGAGAAACCAAGGCTACGCGACGCCTATCTGACGCAGGCCGCGCTTGCCGTCACCTCAACACCGGAAGAAATGACGAAACACCTCGAACGCGAGATCGCCGTGTGGCGTGAGGTCGTCGCCAACGCAAAGGTTACCCTCCAGTGAGCCACCAGAACGAACCAGCGCCCGCCTTCCGGGCACCGCTTTCATGCGACGCGCATTTCCATGTGTTCGGCCCAGCCGACAAGTATCCGCACGGCGGGGTGAACGAGAAGCTGCGTTACACGCCACCACTCGCGCCGCTGTCCGATTACCTGCAGCTTGCCAAACACCTCGGCATGGAACGCTTCGTGTTCGTGCAGCCGAGCGCCTATGGCCGCGACAATTCCTGCATGCTCGACGCCATGCGCGAGGTCGGCATCGCGCGCTGCCGCGGTGTGGTGGACGTCGACGAGGACGCCCCCGATGCGCTGCTCGCCGACATGCACAAGGCTGGCGTGCGCGCGGTGCGGATCAACCAGTCGCCGATCAAGCCGCCGGAGGCCGGCTTCGCCGAGAAATGGGGCAAACGGATCGAGCGGATCGACGCCCGCTGCGCCGAGCTCGGTTGGAGCCTCGACTTCCTCAATCCCGGATGGCTGACCGAAGAGCTGCTGCCGGTATTCGGCAGAATGCGCTGCTCCTACACGGTCGCGCACATGGGAATGTTCCTCGCCAAGGACGGCCCGAAGCAGCGCGGTTTCCAGAAGATGCTCGACGTGTTGCGCCACGGCGACGGACGCATGTGGGTGAAGTTCACCGGCACCTACCGGATGGCGACGCTGCCGGCGCTGGCTGACGCCGCACCCATGGCCCGCGCACTGATCGAGGCCGCGCCGAACCGGCTGATTTGGGGCAGCGACTATCCGCACCTCTCGTTCGCCGACAAAATCGGCTCGGTGCAACTTTTCAATCTGCTCGCGGATTGGGCGCCCGACGACGCGATCCGCCGACGCATCCTGGTCGATAATCCCGCTGCGCTGTATGGCTTTTGATGGGCGGCGGCGCGTTAGACGCCGAGGTAGCGGTGCAAGATCTCGGGCTTGTCGCGCACCGCCTGCGCGGTCAGCGCTTCGACGATATGGCCGTTGTTGATAATGTAGACCCGATCCGCGAGGCTCATTGCGGCTGAGGTGTTCTGCTCCACCACCACGATGGTCTGACCGGCCTCGGCCAGCGCGCGGCAGGTCGCGAGCAGATCCCGCACGATGATCGGCGCCAGCCCTTCGAACGGCTCGTCCAGCAGGATGATCTTCGGTTCGCGCACCAGCGCGCGGGCGATCGCAAGCATTTGCTGCTCGCCACCAGAGAGATCAGTGCCGCGGCTGCGCCGCCGTTCCTTCAGGCGCGGGAAGGTCTCCCAGACGCGCTCCAGCGGCCAGCGCGATTTCGCCGTGAGGCCCGCGAGCACCAGGTTCTCCTCGACGTTCAGGCTGCCGAAGATGCGGCGCTCCTCCGGAACCAGCTGCAGGCCCAGCGACGCGATGGCGTGCGATGGCAGGCCCTGGATCGGCTTGCCGTCGAACACGATGGTGCCGGAGCGCGGGTGAATGAGGCCGATCAAGCTTTTGAGGGTTGTGCTCTTGCCGGCGCCGTTGCGGCCGAGCAGAGCCACCACTTCGTTCTTCTCGACCTTGAGTGAGACGTCGAACAGGATGTGGCTGTCGCCGTAATAGCTGTTGATCTTATCGACTTCGAGGAGCGCGCTCATGCGGCTGCGACTCCGCCAAGATAGGCCTCCTGCACGAGCTTATTGCGCTGGATTTCGGCTGGCGTGCCTTCCGCCAGCAGTGCGCCGTCGTGCAGCACGGTGATTTTCTCCGCCAGGCCGAAGATCGCGTCCATGTCGTGATCGATCACGATCAGCGTGCGGCCGCGGCGGATGTTCTTCAGAAGCTGCACGGTCTCGACGCGCTCGCGCGGGCTCATGCCGGCGAGCGGTTCGTCGAGCAGCAGCAGCGAGGGTGAAGCCGCAAGCGCAAGCGCGATCTCGAGCCGGCGCTTCTCGCCATAGGCAAGCTCGGCCACCGGCACGTCGGCGCGTGCGGTCAGGCCGACCATCCCGAGCGTTGCCTCGACCTGCTCGTCGAGGCCCGGCACCTTGTCGATCCGCCGCAGCAGATCGAGCGAGAACTTGCCGCGCCGCTCCGCCAGGGCTGCGATCACCACGTTCTCGCGGAGCGTCAGCCGGGTGAACAGCTGGTTGACCTGGTAGCTCTTGGTCAGCCCGAGCTGGCACACCGACGCGATGTCCAGGCCGGTGATATCGCGGCCATGGAAGAAAATTTGACCCGAGGTCGGCGGCATTTCGCAGGTGAGCATCTTGAAAAACGTGCTCTTGCCGGCGCCGTTCGGGCCGATGATGCCGCGCAGCTCGCCCTGCTCGACCGTGAAATTGATGTTCTTGTTCGCAACGATGCCGCCGAACGACTTGGTCACACCGCGCGCTTCGATCACGGGGCCGGTGAACGGCGCCTCCTCACGGCGGCGCACCAGCCCGACGCTCGCGAGCGGCGAGATCGCAGCGGAGATCTCGGCGGTAACCGGCGCCTCCTCAGGCGCGGGCGGATGAGGCTTCGCGGTAAAATAGGCGATCACATCGACAAAGCCGCCGATGATGCCGCGCCGCAAGAAGCAGACGAGCAGCACGAATATCACGCCGAGCACGAGCTTCCACGCGGCGCCAAAGTCCAGCGAGCTTTGCAGAAAATCTTGCAGGAAAAGCCATACCGCCGCGCCGAGCAACGGCCCGAACAATGTGCCGGTGCCACCAATCGCGGTCTGCATCACAAGCTGGCCGGAGGTTTCGAACGTGAAGGCTTCGGGTGGCATGAAGCCCTGCAGGATCCCCAGCAGACAGCCGGCAAAGCCGGCATAGACCGCGGAAACGACGAACGCCATGAGCTTGTAGGCGTGCACGTTGTGGCCGACGGCCGACGCGCGCAGCGGATTTTCGCGGATCGCACTAAAAACCGCGCCGGTCGGAGAGCGCACGATGCGCAACGCGATCACGATACCGATGAAGTAACAGGCTGCGAGAAACGGATACATCGCCCAGCCGCCGGTAAAATGCAGCGTCGTGAAGCCGAGATACAAGCTCGGAGTCGGAACGCCCGGCAGCCCATTCTCGCCGCCGGTGTATTCGGACAATGGTGAGAATTCGACAAAATAGAAAACTTCCGCGATCGCGACCGTGATCATCGCGAAATAAATGCCGGTGCGCCGCAGCGCGACCAACCCGACCAGATAGCCGACGATGCTCGCCACGACGGTGCCAATCAGGATAGCGAGCCATACGTTTGGGAAACCCAAGACGGTGAGCAGGTAAGCGGCTACGAACCCGCCGGTGCCGTAGAACGCCGACTGGCCGAACGACAAGAGGCCGGTGTAGCCGAACAGGATGTCGAACCCGATGCCGAACAGCCCCCACACCAGAATGCGATTGACCGTGTTGGGCGCAAATCCGAGATACGGCAGCAGGTATGGCGCGGCGATCAGACCGACAGCGGTCAGGATCTCAACCAAATAGGGGATACGCTTTAGCATCGGATCACCGCGCTCATTCGCGGCCTCGCGTGCCGAGCAGTCCCTGCGGCCGTACCAGCAAGACGATGGTCATGGCGACGAACAGCATGGCGTCGGAATAGGCGGGGTCGATCATGGACGTCAGGCTGTAGATTTCGCCGGCAATCAGGCCGCCGAGCACGGCACCCGGAAACGATCCGACGCCTCCGATCACGATGACAACGAAAGCCCGCACCAGGATCGATTCGCCGACGTCGGGCGTCAGCGACACCACCGGTGTATTCACGATCCCGGCGAAGCCCGCCGCCATCGCGCCGATGCCAAACACCACCATGAACACGCGATAGACGTTGATGCCGAGCATTCCGACCATGACGGAATCCTCGATGCCGGCGCGCACGATCATGCCGAGCCGCGTCCGGTAAAGCACGATATAGAGCAACGTCAGCGAGACCGCGGCGATCCCGAGCTCGACGAGGCGATAGGTTGGGTAGATCAAGAACCCAAGTTGCGTGACACCCAGCGCCCAGCCGGGTGGCGGGACGATGCGAGTGAGGCCGCCAAACCCAAACCGCACCAGCTCGACGATCACGATCCCAAGCCCGAAGGTCACCAGCAGCTGATCCTCCGGCGGGCGTCCATAGAAATGGCGGATGATCACCAGTTCGATGATGCCGCCGACCAAAACCAGAAACAAAGAGCCGCCGGCAACGGCCAGCACAAAAGAGCCAGTCAGCTGGAACACGACAAAACCAGCGTAGCCGCCAAGCATGAACATGGCGCCGTGCGCCAGGTTCAAAACGCCAAGCGTGCCGTAAATAATCGTCAGCCCGGCGCTGATGAGCGCCAGCAAAGCTCCCAACGCCAGCCCGTTGAACAACTGCGCAATGAAGTTAGCCCACGTAATCATACCAAGCGATCATGCCCCCATGATTCTGCCCGCCAGGAAAGGCGCTCTCCGGCGCACCGAAACTTATGCGTCGCAGGCGGGGTTGCCGCCTGCGACGCGTTTCGTCACCGCTATCAGGTGTAGTCGCCGAGATTGCAGCCGAACTCATCCGGCTTCTGCATCAGGCCCTCGCCGGGAACGACTTCCGTAACCGTCCAGAAGTCCTCCTTGTTCTTCATCTCGCCCGGCGACTTGCCGCGCACGATGACCACCGGCCGCACCAGCTGATGATCAGCACCGCGGAAATAGACCTCGCCGACGGTCGATTGCAGTTTGCGGCCGGCTTCGTAGGACTTGATGATGTCCGGCGGATAGAAGTTGCCGGCGTTTTCCACGGCGTCCGCCCACAGCGCGAAGCTCATGTAGCCGTTGTTGGCGCCCCATTCGGGCTTGGCGTTGTACTTCTTCTCGAACGCTTCGACGAACATCTTGGCGAGCGGATACTTGTCCTCAAGCGTCCACCAGAAATCGGTCGCCGCGTACACGCCCTCCAAAAGGGTCTGGTCGCCCACGCCGGGCGCCAGGAACGGAATCTGGTAGGGCACCACCAGCTTCATCTTTGGCAGGATGCCGAATTGCTTGGCCTGCTGGATAGACAGCACGGCATCCTGACCCCAGTTCACGTTGATCAGGAACTCGGCGCCGGAGTTGGCGATGTTTGTGAGGAACGAACTGTAATCCGTCGAGCCGAGCTTGGAAATCTGGTTGGTCACCATTTTCCAACCGCCGTTCTTGCTCAGATAGTCATCCATCGATTTCGTGACGGTGTGACCATAGGTGTAGTCCGGCGTCATGTAGGCGGCCTTCTTGTCCTTGCCGAATGCCTTGAGCAGGACAGGACCCAGTGCCGCGGCCGCGGTCTGGCCATAGAAGTCCTGGCGGAAACCGTAGCGGACGCAATCCTTGCCGGTGGTGTCGTTGGAACCGGAGATGCCGGTGACATACATAACGTGCTCGCGCTGCGCGAGCTTGTTCAGCGCCACCGCCACCGCGCTCGACGTCGAGCCGGTCATCAGGATGACTTTGTTCTCGGAGATGAAACGCTGCTGGGCCTGCACGGCGTTGTTCGGGTTGGCGGCCGAGTCTGCGACGACAATCTTCACCTCTTTGCCGAGCACGCCCTTAGTGGTCTTGGGCGAGATTTTCTTGATCAGCTCATGACCGCTGTTGATGTGCTCGACCGCGAGCTGCATGCCCTTGAGCTCGTCCTCGCCCTGAACCGCGTAGGTTCCGGTTCGGGGAACGGCGGCGCCGATGGTGACGGCCGGACCGCTTGAGCCGGCCGGATAGGTTCCGATTGGCGGGTGATTCTCGGCCCACGCGGGGCTCATCAGACCGAGGGGCGCAAGGCCCCCGAACGACGCAGCACCAATGCCCGCCCCAGTTGCGGCGGCTTGCCGCAGTACGGCACGACGCGAAAACGAACTTGAATTGCTGTTTTTCACGGGAATTCTCCTTGGATTTTTCTTCCCGGGCCGAATGTGACCGCCTTTAGTAGGGCTCGCCTTAGTCTCGATTATTGATGCAGATTAATAAGCCGGGGGCGGCGCTGGCTGGATTGAAATGAAATGCACGGTCTCGTCCGCGCGATTCCGAAAATTGAACCCAAGGCGCAACCCTGCTGGTGCGACGATCCCTTCGTCGCGCGCCTGAAAGCCCACGTCGACCTCGGCTCCGCCGACCTGCACAGCCTGCGCGCCGTGATCGAGAACGATCATGCGGTCAAGAAGCGGCGCGACCTCGTCATCGACGGTTATCAATACCGTAAGTTGAGCTTCATCAAGGAAGGCTTTGCGGCGCGCTACAAGTTGCTGCGCAACGGAAAGCGACAGGTCGTCAACGTGCTGGTGCCCGGCGATGTCGTCGGCGTGCCGTCAAGCTTCCTCGATCGCGCGACCTTTTCGGTCACCGCGATCACCGACATGAAGTTGCAAGTTTGTTCGCTCGACGATTTCGTCGCGCTGTGCCACCGGCGGCCGAAGTTCAGCCTGGCGCTGTGCTGGATTGCGGTGCAGGAGGCCGCGTCGTACGCCGAGCGGGTTGTCGACATGGGGCGCCGCACATCGATCGAGCGGGTGGCGCGTTTCCTGCTCGATGTCCATTCACGGCTTGCGATGGTCGGGCGTGCGACGGAATCCGGCTTCGACCTGCCGTTCTCACAAGAACTGATGAGCGACGCGCTGGGATTGAGCGTTCCTCACCTGAACCGCATGCTGACGAAATTGCGGGCCGATGGCCTGATCACAATCGATGGTCATCGCGTCGAGTTCATCGACCAGAATGCGCTTGCGATGCTCAGTCACTTCCAGCCGTTCAAGCTCACCCAGGTTCCGCCAGCCACCGGCCTCGAGCCAAGCGTGCTGTTGCGGCATCAGACCTAGACTTGGTTGAATTTCAGATTAGGTTGATTTCAGGCGCGCCGGATCACAGCGAGCGGGCGACCCGGAAGCCGACATCGCCGCTGCGATAATCGGGCAGATCGCGGTGGCGGCTGGCCGAGCGGACGTCGGGGCTGAGACTGTACCAAGAACCGCCGCGCAGCACGCGCGCTGAGGTGTCGCCGCCAGGGCCAGACGAGCCATCGGTCGTGACGCCCGAATAATCGTCGTGCCAGTTGTCCTGCACCCACTCCCGCACGTTGCCGTGCATGTCGTGCAGACCCCAGGCATTGGCCGCAAACGAACCCACCTTCACGGCTTGTTCGCGGTACTCGCCGACGCGGCTGCTACCGTCCTCATTGAAGTTGGTCTGGAAGTTCGCCTGCGCGGAGCTGATCGTATTGCCGATCGCGAACCGTGATGTCGTCCCGGCGCGGGCCGCATACTCCCATTCGGCTTCGGTCAACAGGCGATAGGTCTTGCCCGTGGTCTTCGACAGCCACGCCACATATTCCATGGCGTCGTCCCAGGACACATTGACGACCGGCTGCCGATCCTTGCCCCAGCCCTCGTCATCTGGGTTCGGATTGCTCTGACAACCGCCGCCGGCCACGCACGCCTGCCATTCGGCGAACGTCACTTCGAACTTCCCGATCGCGAACGGCCGCGCAATCGTCACCTGCCGCTGTGGACCTTCATTGTCGTTGCGATCCGTCTCGGTTGTGGACGACCCCATCAGGAATGATGCGGCCGGCACGACAACCATCTCGGGACATGCCGGGCAATCGCGGAACGCGTAGCTCGGCTGGCGTGACGACTTCGCGTCGGCAGGCGAACCGGACAGCGCCGGTACGGACGCGACCTGAGCGGCTGGCTTGGGCGACGCCTTTTGCATCGGCTGGGCGCGCACGGCCGGCACAATCGGTGGCTCACGATCGAGGGGCTGCGGGGAAGCGCTCGCGACCGTAACATTGGCCGGAGCAGTGACCTGGGCTGGAGCAGCCGGACGGACATCGATGCCGATGGCGGTCTTCACGACTTCGACCATCAGCGCGCCGCCGGTCGCCGTTAAATGAATTCCATCGGCGGTAAGGCCCCTTCCGCGGGCGGCCGTGGTCCAGTCGGCGAGCGTGAGTTCCGGATGACGCACCTTGGCGACCCGCAAGCGCTCGTTCACATAGGGGAAGTACCAGGCATAGTGATGCTGTTCCGCGGCCGGTAGGCCCGGATTCATTTCGCGCAGCAAAACCCACACCACCTTGCGCACGCCGCGGGCCTTGAGCACGGCCAGCATGTTCTCGACATCCCGGTCGAACTGGTCCGCCCAATGCTGGTAGTTCAGCCGGTTCCTCTGCCAATTCGAGTTGTAGCCGAGGGCGACCACCGCGACCGGACCGAGCGGCGCGCGCTGCTGCCGCAATTCACCCACCGCCGTGGGAATCACAAGCGACACCTTGCCGTAGAACGTCACCTTCCAGTCCGCCAAACCTTTGAAGAGATAGAGCTTGGCGCCAAGCATCACCGAGTCAGCAACGACAAAGAGCTGCTTCGGCCAGGCCGGATCAAGCGGAACGTCGGACGAATTGTCATTGCTTGATGCCGCCGCGCTTGTTTGCGTCAGACTTGTTTGCGTCAGACTTGGTTGCGTCAGACTTGGCGTCATCGTGCTTGGTGTCGCGGGACTTGGTGTCGTTAGACTTGGCGTCGTCGTGGCTGGCGCTACCGCGGTTTGCAGCTTGACCAAGACGACCGGCTTGGCTGGCGGGAGCGGAACCGTCTGCGGCGCACGCGTTGGCTCGGCAGCCGCAAGCGTGAAGGGGCTCGGCGTGGCGGACGGCGGAGCATCGATGCCGATCGCCGCCTTACGACCTCCACCATCAACTCGGCGCCGCGGGTGTTGACGTGTATAGCATCGTAGGTGACGCCAGCCTGGCGCGCGGCCGTGGTCCAGTCGGCGAGCGCCATTTCCGGATGGCGCGCCTTGATCGCGCGCAAGCGCTCGTTGGCGTAGGGAAAATACCAGGCGTATTTCTCGAACTGCATCGTCGCAACGCCGTTGCTCGGTACCAACTCCGGCGTCAGCTCGCGCAACAGCACCCAAACCACCTTGCGGACGCCGCGCGCCTTGAGCACGGCCAACATGTCCTCAACGGACTTGTCGAAATTGTCCGACCAGCGCTGGAAGTTCTGCCGGTTTTTCTGCCACAGCGAATTGTAGCCCAGCGCCACCACCGCGACCGATCCGAGCGGCCCGCTCTGCTGGCGCAGCTCCTCGACCGCCTTGCTGATCATCAGCGCGGGCCGGGCCGCAAACGTCACCTGCCAATCCGAGAGCCGTTTGATCAGGTTCGGCTTGGCGCCGAGCATGACGGAATCGGCAATGACAAAGACGTGCTTGGGCCAGGCCGGATCGAGTGCGACCCCGGCCAGCGCGGAGTTGGCCGTCGGCGCAACCGCCGTGACCGCGGCGGCGAACTTTTGCGGTTCAGTCGCCGCCGCGCCATGCGTGAGGAATGCCAATCCGGCGGCAGCAAAAAGAGCAGCCACACGGGTGAGCCAGGGCCGGCCCGGCGCATCGAGCCGGGCTGGCCGATCCATGCCACGCCACATACGCCAAGCCTCCCCAGTCCCCAAAACCGGCTGTATTTGAGGAAGCCGTGCGCACTTTGGCTTGTCAAATACGCATCAGTCGGCTCAGCTGCAAAACCGCATATTTTTCAAAAGCCCGGAACCGTTTGGGCCAGGGTTATCCACAGGCGAATTCGGCGATCGCCGCCACCAAGGGTGCACCGCCACAATGTCGACGGCGCGTTGGGTCGTTCGAAGCGGAAAGGCGTTACGGGACGCGGCGCGCGACGGTGCTGGTGGGTGCGTCGTCGAGCGCGGACCGGTCCGGCCTGGCCGGCCTCGCCTGCGCGCCGGGAGCCTGCGGCGCAGAGCAGTGCTTGAGGACCAACGGCGCAATGGCGTCGCGCCACACCCGATAGCCCTTGGTGGTCAGATGAATGCCATCAACCGCCATTTCGTCGCGAAGATCGCCCGCATCGGTCTGCATCCTGGACCCGAGGTCGATCAATGAAACACGCCCCGGCGCGGCGAGCGTCTTATAGGTGGCGTTGAGATCGGCCACTTTGGCGTTGTACTTGCGTGCGTAACGATGGGTCACCGGCAGCGCCAGCGCGAGATAGACGTGTGCGCCCGCCGCCGAGAGCTGTTCGATGGTCTGGCGCACATTGTCAGCGATCTTTTCGGTCGGCACGCTCGAGGCAATGTCGTTGATACCGATCATCAGGAAAACCGCCGCGGGCTTCAGCTTGGTCACGTCGTCGAGCCGCCGCAGCACGCCACCGGACTGATCGCCGCCGATGCCGCGATTGGCCAGAAAGCGGCAGCCGGTGATCTCGGCCCATTGGGCGCGCTCGGTCAGGCTGTCGCCCAGCATCACGACCGATGCGGACTCGAGCTTGCTCAGGGCAAACATGCCGACGCGGCGCATGCGATAGGTTGGCTTCTTTCTTGGAACGTCGGCTTGGACCTCAGGTGTGGCTGGGGTTTGCGGCTCGGCTGGGACCGGAGCCTCGGTCTGCGGCGGCGCTGGCACCGGCACAGTTGGTTGCGCTTGGTTTTGCACCTCAGCAAAGCGCGGCCGCGGTTGCTCGATGACGACGCGATGGGCCGACGGCATATCGATACCGATGGCCGCCTTCACGACGCTGACCATCAGCTCCGAGCCGTGGGAATTCAGATGAATGGCATCGTAAGTCACGCCCGCCTGCCGCGCGGCTGTCGCCCAATCGGCGAGCGCCATCTCGGGATGGCGCGCCTTGATCGCTTTGAGCCGCTCGTTGACGTAGGGAAAATACCAAGCGTACTTGTGATATTGCGACAGGCTGACGCCTTTGCCGGGGATCAGGTCGGGCGTCAATTCGCGCAACGTCACCCAGACGATCTTGCGCGCGCCGCGTTCCTTGAGCGCGGCCAGCATATCTTCGACGTCCTTGTCGAACTTGTCCGCCCAGCGCTGGAAGCCTTGGCGATTTTTCTGCCAGATCGAATTATAGCCGAGAGCCACCACGGCGACCGGACCGACCGATCGTTGCTGGCGCACATCGTCGAGTGCCTTGCGGATCATGAGCGCCGGCCGGCCCGCGAAGGTGATTTGCCAACCCGCCATACCGCGCAGGAAATTCGGCTTGGCGCCAAGCATCACCGAGTCGGTAATGACATAAACGTGCTTCGGCCACGTTGGATCGAGTGCAGGCCCGCGCAATGCCGGATCGAGCGCCGGCGCCACCACCGAAGCCATCGATTCCGAGGCCGCCGCTGAAGGGCGCTTGCGCGCGGCGTTCGCCTCGTCAGACGCCGGAAGCCATAATGCGCACGCTGTGGCGAGTGCGGCGCCGAGCCGGACCCTAATCATCGGGCTACCGCCGGCACAGCCGCACTGGCGGACTTCGTCCGCGGATCTTGTGAACAGTGTTTGGCGACGAGTGGCATGACGGCGTCGCGCCAGATGCGATAGCCGTCGGGCGCGAGGTGCAGGCCATCGACGCTCAGTTCATCGCGCAGAAAGCCCTCCTCGGTCCGCATGTCGGCGCGGAAATCGATCACGGTTACTTTGGTCTGCAACGCGAGCACGGTGTAGGCGGCGTTGAGCTCGTTGATTTTTGGATTGAGCTTGCGCGTGAAGCTCTCCGCCACGGGCAGCACCAGCGTCAGGTAAACCTGAGAGCCTGCCTTTGTGAGCCGCCGGATCGTCTGGCGAACCCGATCGACGATCTTCTCAACCGGAACGTCGGAGGCGATGTCATTCACCCCGACCATCAAGAACACGGCCGTAGGCTTGAGCTTGGTGACTTCATCCAGGCGCTTCGAAATGCCGTCCGCCTTGTCTCCGCCAATTCCGCGATTGACGACGAAGGCGCAGCCGGTGATCTCGGACCACAGCGCACCCTCGGTAAGACTGTCGCCCAGCATCACGACCGTTGCGAAATCGAGCCGCGTCAGGCCGAACATGCCTTCGCGCAAGACGCGATGAGATGACTTCTTGGCTTGCGCGCTCGCTTGCAGCAATGCGCCGTCGACGAACGATGCCCCCGACAGGCAGAGCGCCAGCGCTGGCATCGCCAACGTCATGCGCAGGGAAAACAGGCGCATCTCGGCTCCGATTGCAAACGACACAAAAACGCTGGGCGCACCGGCAACGATCGCCGCGGTCAGGCAAACGATTGCCGCGTCAAAAGCGCTGGCTCGGCACGATTCAAACTGGGCTTTTATGGTTAAAAATTGGCTACCGGCGCAGATTAACCTGCCGCCAGTGGTTCCAGTCGTTTACGCCCGCATTGCGGCAGAGCCTGTCGAAAGGTTGGCCGCCGGGCTGTTTCGCTGACAATGCGGTCGTCGATGAGCGGCTCACCGCGGAAGGTGCCGGCGCGGCCCTCAAGCCCCGGCGATCTGCTCTACCAAATCCACGATCCGCCGGCGCAGCTTGGTATCCTTGATCTGGCTAAACGCCTTGGTCAGCGTCAAACCATCGGTGCTCGCGAGAAAGTCGTCGATGTAATCCGGCATGGGCGAAGCCGAACGTCCGTCGTGACCTTGGCTCGGGCCGCCCTCGAAGAAAAACGATATAGGCACTTCCAAGATATTGGAGATTTGCTGCAAACGGCTTGAGCCAATGCGGTTCGCACCCTTTTCGTATTTTTGAACCTGCTGGAATGTCAGCCCAAGAGCGTCCCCGAGTTTTGTCTGACTCATTCCGAGCATCATGCGGCGCATGCGTACGCGCGCGCCCACATGCCTGTCGGTGGGGTGTCCCTTCTTCGTACTCATGCTTGTGCCATCACTCAGGTTTGGCGAATGCCGGTCCAGCGATGCGAGGATGATCGCTGCTCAAAACTTCCGAGTTTGACGGCGCCGAAAACAACCGCTCGCCGTCGCACTCACGATAAAGGTCATACGCGTCAATAAAACAGAAGAGTCAAAATCATGAAGAGGATATCCAATTTTCTTTGGCGGGCTGAGTGAATGGTAATGTGGCCCCTTATGGCTGCCATAAGATTGGCATATGATCGGAGATCAAAAATGCGCCGATCAGGAGAATTCGATCAGGAGAATAAGGCGGCGGCCGAAAGCATTGCTGAAACGCCCAACTGAATACTGCGAATAGACAAAGAACGTCAAACCGCAGGGTCACGCCCGGCAAAGCCCCGGACAGTCTATGCTCTCGGTGAGCGGTCCACACGCGCACCATCACAGAAAAGGAATATCGGTGCGGCCCAGGAGTGAGGAAACGGACGTACGCCACCTCCGTTACGTTGTAGCGGTCGCACGCACTCTGAATTTCACACACGCCGCGGAGCAGCTTGGCGTCGCCCAGCCCGCCCTCTCGCAGGCCATTTCGCTGATCGAGAAGCGGATGCGCATCACGCTGTTCGACCGCAGCCGGCGGCGCATGCTGCTGACAGATGCCGGGCGGCTTTTTGTCGAGCGCGCCGAACAGATTCTCGCTGCATTGGACTCCTTGCAGCGCAACATGCTGGAGCACGCCGAACTCCTGCGAGGCAGGGTCAATATCGGCACCATGGTGTTCTTCTTCTTTGGCCGAACCCAGCTTGCCGATTGCGTTGCAGAGTTCGTCAAAATGCATCCCGGCGTAGAGCTCTCCCTCGACAACAGCACCGTCAGCGACAGTCTTGAAGCCTTGCGTGCCGGGACAATCGACGTCGCACTCTTGAATATCGTAGAAGACATGGCTGACACGGACCTCAACTTCACGGTGGTCGGTCATGACGACATCGTGGCCGCATTGCCGGCGACGCATCGTTTCGCCACGCGCGAGCGCTTGGCCTTCTCGGAATTGCGCGATGAGCCGTTCGTTATTTATAAAACCGGATCGACCATGCGCGTCGCGCTGAACGCGCTGGCGCGCAGCGCCGGTTTCACGCCGCGTCCCGCGGTGCAAAGCCAGAATATCATTCTGGTGCGGTCGCTCGTTGCGGCCGGGGTCGGCGTGTCGATCGGCCCAAAATCCTATTTGACGTCCCCGGGGCCAGAGGTGGCGGTGGTTCCGATCGACCCGCCTCAGCGCATCGCCATCACCATGGTGACGCGGCCGAACGTCGACGCCAATCCTGCAGCGCGCGCCTTCGTCGGCTTCTTGCGGGATCGCTTCAGCCAGTCGCCGATGGTGCCTTAGAGCATGATCCCGAAAAGTGGAAACCGGTTTTCGGGAAAGATCATGCTCAAACAAGAAAGCTAGACTCTGATCCGGTTCAATTGAACCGGATCAGAGTCTAGTCGCCGACGACGCCCGCGGCCTTAATCAGCACTGCGTTTTCGGCAATCTGGTCTCGAACGAGTTGGTCGAACTCTTCTGGACTCGCGCTCATCGGCTCCGCGCCAAACCTCGCGAACTTTTCCGTGACAGCCGGCATATGCACGGCTTTCACCGTTTCGTCGTGGAGACGATTGATGATGGTGCGTGGCGTTTGCGCGGGCGCAAACAACCCGATCCAGAAATTGTCGTCGGCCTTGGCAAAGCCGACCTCGGCAAAGGTTGGCACGTTCGGCAAGAGCGGCGTGCGTTTCGCACCCGTCACCGCGAGTGCGACCACCTTCCCGGACGTGATCAGCGCCAATGCGACGAACACCGGCGAGAAATAGAAGTCGACGCGGCCGGCGGTCACCTCGGTCAAGGCTTCGGGCGCACCCTTGAATGGGATGCGCTGCGCCTCGATCCCGGCGCTTCGCAGAAAGCGCGCCGTATTCAGATGGGTGAATGCCCCCGGGGACGCAAAGTTGATCGGCCCCGATTTGGCCGCAGCGATCAGCTCGGCCACCGAATTGATGTTTTTCGAAGCACCGATCACCAGCACGCTCGGGATTTTGGCGGTCGGCGTGATGCGGGCAAAGTCGCGGTAGGTGTCGTAGGAAAGGCCGGGGCGGGTCGTGGCAACGACGGTCTGGGCCGCGCTATGCGACAAAAGGGTGTAGCCGTCGGGTTCGGCACGCGCGACGGCCGCGGATCCGATGGTGCCGTCGGCGCCCGGCCGGTTTTCAATCACGATCGGCTGGCCGAGTTGCGCCGAAACCTGTTCCATGACGGTCCGCGCGATGACGTCAGCCGCGCTGCCCGCGCTGATCGGCGAAATCACCCGAATCGGCCGCTCCGGCCAAGACTGCGCAAGGAGGCGACCGCCACTCGCGACCGATGCCGCCCCGGCGGCTCCCGTTGCAAGCAACATGTTGACCACCCGGCGCCGGCTGATCGATGGAATTGTGCTCATGGGTGCCTCGTTAAGCGCTCAGGGAAACTCGCAAACCATCGCGATCTTGCGCATAAGCCGGACGTTGGAGCGAGCAGAAACTTTTAGCACCCGCAATAATAAGCCCTGCTTATCGTATCGAGAACAAAACCGTCTTTGAATTCAGGACAATCGCACTGTATCGATTGCTGCGTAAAAGTGACGCGCCAGCTCAAGAGCCGCGCGCGATCCACCGGGGTGGCTACGTTAGAATACCTACGCTGATACAAGCAGGCGGGACCGAGAGCCGGGCATGGAATTATTTGACGATTTGGCCGCAACTGTCGCTCCTGCGCATACAGCCTTGCTTGTCATCGATGTCCAGAACGACTTCTGCAAGGATGCCGCTCGCAAGGCCATGATCCCGAACATCCGCCGCGTGCTCGATGCCGCGCGCGCGTCCGGCGTGACCGTTATTTACGTACAGAACACCGTGCTTCCCGGCGGTATGAGCGATGCGCCTGCCGATCTCGTGCGCCGGCGCAAGCTTGGGATCAACACGGAGGTCACGATCGATGGTAGCCTGGGCCACCGATTCGTCGATGAGCTTGCGCCACTCGCCGGCGATCCCGTCATCCGAAAGCACCGGCTCAGCGCGCTGACCGGAACGACATTGGATACGGTGTTGCGGAGCCGCGACATCCGGACCATCGTCTGCACCGGAACCGCCACGCATGGCTGCGTGATCAACACCGCTTACGCAGCCGTCGCGTTGAACTACTACGTGGTCGTGGTCGAGGACTGCGTTGCATCGTGGCGGGCAGACCTGCACGAGGCCGCGTTGTTCTTAATGCGCAACACCATCAACTATGTGGCGCCGTCCGATGCGCTGCTCTCTGCATGGCGAGCCTCCGGCGTTCAGCCCGCGAAATCCTTGAGCGGCATACCCGCCGAATAAGAAACCGATCCCAAATCAGGCGACGAAATGCACGCGACACTCGACTACGTTCACACCGGACCCGGCACTCTCGCCGGACGCTACATGCGAACGTTTTGGCATCCGGTGTGGCGCAGCCAAGACCTTCCCGCAGGACGCGCGTTTCCGATCCGCGTCATGAGCGAGGATTTCACGCTTTACCGCGGCGAAACCGGAACTCCGCACGTGGTCGGCCCGCGCTGCGCCCATCGCCGCACCCAGCTCTCGGTCGGCTGGGTCGAAGGCGACTCCATCCGTTGCCTTTATCACGGCTGGAAGTATGACGGCGCTGGCCAATGCGTCGAGCAGCCCGGCGAGGACGCGGGCTTTGCCGACAATGTGCGGGTGCCGAGCTACCCCACCCGTGAATATCTCGGTCTCATCTTCGCCTATCTGGGCGAAGGCGCGCCGCCGGAACTGCGGCGCTTTCCCGAGCTCGAAGCCGAAGGCGTGCTTGAGGTCGAGACGTTCCGGCGCGATTGCAATTTCTTCAATCACATGGATTTGGACTTGGCCCACATCGCGTTCGTGCACCGCGAATCGCCCGAGGCCGACGCCGGCCTGGTCGGCATTCCAGAGGTCGATTGCGAGGAAACGCCCTACGGCTTCGTGCTGACCGGCAAGCGCGGAAATTCGACTCAGGTGCAGCACCGCCTGATGCCCAACGTCTCCTACTTCAAGGTCTATCCAAAAGATGCGGCGAGCGGCTGGCGCGATCGCGTGGCGTGGCGCGTGCCGATCGATGACGAGCACTATCGCAGTTTCATGTCCGATCTCGCGCATGTCACTGGCGAGGCGGCGGAGTCATACCGGCGGCGCAACGCACCGCCGGTTGACCATTCCGATCTGATCACCAAGCTGTCCGCCGCGGTGCGGGCGGGCGCCCGGATCAAGGACTTGCAGGACCAAACCCCCGATCTGGTGTTCTTTCAGGATGACGTCGTTCTGACCGCGCAAGGCGCTATCCCGGATCGCGAACAGGATTGTCTCGGGCCCGCCGACAAGTCGGTGATGTTGACTCGCGCGATTTGGCAGCGCGAGTTGAAGGCTCTGGCGGAAGGGCGTCCGCTGACACAATGGACGAGACCGAGCCAGCTCGTCGCCAGGACCGGAGTGTGACCATGGTCGTCCTCGATCGAGCCGCCGCACGGGCCAAGGAGATGGATTTCGTCCATACCGGTCCCGGCACACTCGCGGGCCGCTACATGCGGTCGTTCTGGCAGCCGGTGTTCCGGGCGGCGGACCTTCCGGCAGGCCGCGCGTTTCCGCTGCGGGTCATGAGCGAAGACTTCACGATCTATCGGGGCCAGACCGGGGTGCCGCATGTCGTTGGGCCGCGCTGTCTGCATCGCCGCACGCAGCTCTCGGTTGGCTGGGTCGAGGATGACTGCATTCGTTGCTTCTATCACGGCTGGAAGTATGACAGCTCGGGGCAGTGCGTCGAGCAACCGGCCGAAGCCGAATCCTTCGCCAAAGATGTCCGCATCGCCAGCTATCCGACCCGAGAATATCTGGGACTGATTTTCGCCTATCTGGGTGGCGGCGAGGCGCCGGAGCTGCCGCGCTATCCGGAGCTCGAGGCTGAAGGCGTGCTGGAGGCCGAGACCTTCGTTCGCGCCTGCAATTATTTCAGCGATCTCGACAACGCCTGCGACCCCTATCATGTCGCCTTCGCCCATCAGGGCTCGCGCATCAACGTCAATGCGGCGATCGATCCCCGCAACATTGTGCCGGAAGAGAGCGATTTCGGCATCACGATCAAGCTCAGGCGGACCACCGAGGGCGGCGGACTGCGGCTCAACCTGTTCGGCATGCCAAACATTCAGCTGCTTCGGCTGCCTTCGCTCGATCCCAAAGAGACATCGTGGCGCGAATTCATTTCATGGCGCGTGCCGGTCGACGACAAGAACTATGTCAGCTTCAACATCAATCTCGTCCACATTACCGGCGAAGCGGCATCGCAGTTCCGGCGCCAGCGCGCCGAAAAGCTCGCCGGCGCGCCCGCGTCGACCATGGAACTCGCCGAACTCGTGCTGTCAGGCAAAGCGACGCTCGATGAACTTCGGCACAAAGTGCCCGATGTGGTGCGGCTGCAGGACGATGTGGTCTTGACCGCTCAGGGCGCGATCCCGGACCGCGAAAACGAATATCTCGGCCGCTCGGATGTCGGCATTGTTCTGTTGCGCAAGATATGGCGCCGCGAACTGCAGGCGTTTGCCACCGGCACCCCGCTGAAGCGTTGGGCAAAGCCCGATCATTTGGTGGCTACGAATGGCTTGGCGAAGCCGTAGCTCCTGTTGAGCCATCAAGTGTAGCGGCTGACGGTCGGCACGCCTGCGGGCTTCGTGTCCGCGCCGAGGCTCTCGGCAGACTCCGCCGTGCGATTGGTGTGTAGATCGCGGGGGCTGGCATTGGAATTGCACGGTAGTCCATCGCACAATGGTCCTGTGTTCGGACCGGTCGATCGCGATAGCTTGGGTTAAACCCACATCGCCTGCGGAAGGCAGCCATGATCAAACGAAGCAACATCTCTCACAACGTTTCTCTTCTCTCCGCCGCTGTGTTGGCCGTCACGTTGACGGTAGCAACCGGCGCGGTTGCTCCAGCCACGGCACAGACGTGGCCAAATCGGGCTGTCACGATGGTGGTTCCGTTCGCCGCCGGCAGCGCGTCGGACACGGCAGGGCGTGTCATTGCGGTGGCTCTTTCCGAGGCAGTGGGGCAGCAGGTCATCATCGAGAATGTCTCTGGCGCCGGTGGCATGACGGGCACCGCGCGGGTCGCCAAGGCGGCATCCGACGGCTACCAGTTCGTGTTTGCCAGTGTCGATTCGATCGCCATCGTGCCGACGATGCACAAGGCGCCGCTCTACAACAGCGTCACGGATTTCGAGCCCGCCGGCCTCGTCACCGACCAGCCGATCGTTCTGATCACGCGCAAGAGCCTGCCGGTCAACAACCTGCAAGAGTTCATCGCCTACACCAAGGCGAACCACGACAAGATGCAGTTCGGCTCCTCGGGCGTCGGCTCCGGCTCGCACTTCTCCTGCGCGCGGCTGAATGCGGCAATTGGCATCAATCCGACGCACGTGCCCTATCGCGGCTCTGGGCTTGCCATGCAGGACCTGATCGGCGGCCGCATCGACTATTTCTGTGCGTTGGGCGCGGCCGCGATGGTGCCGCTCGAAGGCGGCAACGCCAAAGCGATGGCGCTCCTCACCAACGAACGCTCGGCGCTGTTTCCGGGGCTGCCGACCGCCAAGGAGCTCGGGCTTCCGGGCGTCGACTCCTATTTCTGGACGGCGTCGTTCTTCCCCAAGGGCACGCCGGAGCCGATCGTGCAGAAGCTCTATGAGGCGACCAACAAGACGCTCGATAATCCGGCGATCGTCGAAAGCCTGCGGCGGGCTGGCGTCACGCCGATCGCGCCCAAGCTGCGGACGCCCGCATATCTCAAGACCTTCGTCGGAGCCGAGGTCGAGACATGGCGCGCGATGATCAAGGCCAGCGGCATTACGATCGACTAACCGCCCGTTCCGACCGCTAATCCTTGCGGCGGCCGATGTAGCGTTCGATGTCGAGCGGGACCTTCCAGGCTTCGCGGTTGGCGTCCAACAGCGGCGCCGTGAGATCGGCGTTGCGTGCCGCCAGCGCCTTGGCGTCGCGGCGGAATACCGGCGCGATCGTGTCGGCCTCGGCACGAAGCGCGGCTTCGTCGATGGTGGTGAGCTTACCATCGCGAACCACGATGCGTCCGCCGACCAGCACGGTCTCGACCGCGCGCCCGCTCTCGGAAAACACCAGTTGCCGAGCGGCGCTGTTGAACGGCACGAAGGCCGGATCGTCGAGCTTCAAGATCATCAGATCGGCCACCATGCCGGGCTTCAGCGCGCCGATCTGGTCGCCGAGGCCGACCGCGCGGGCGCCCGAAATCGTCGCAGCCTTCAGCGCATAGGCTGCCGTGATCGGGCCGGGCTCGGGATTGGTCACCGCCGGCAGCAGACACAGCATCCGCATGGC
Organism: Rhodoplanes serenus; assembly: GCA_945893145.1. GTDB lineage: Bacteria > Pseudomonadota > Alphaproteobacteria > Rhizobiales > Xanthobacteraceae > Z2-YC6860. The sequence goes on from CAMDDZ010000002.1 coordinate 92,118, forward strand.
GATGAAAATGTTCTGCGTCTCGGCGCAGCTGTAATTGTCACAGCCGAGCGCGATTTCGACGCCGGCGCGATTCAGATCCAGAATCGGCGCAACGCCGCTCTTGAGCTTGAGGTTGCTGATCGGATTGTGCACGACGCGAGCGCCCGCCTCCACAATCTGTGCGATGTCACTCTGGGTCAGCCAAACGCCATGCACGATGTTGAGCCGCTCGTTCATCAACCCGGCGCGCGCCAGCACGTCGAGCAGCGAAGGGTCGACCCCTTGTTTGCGCGCGGCGGCCGCCTGAATGCGCGTCTCGTAAACATGGGTGAAAACCGGGAGCCCATGCTGACGCGACAGCGCCGCGATGCCTTCGAGCAGTTCCGGCGAGCAGCGCTGCGGCGCGGACGGCGCCAACGCCCAGGTTTGCCGCGGGGTTGGATGTATTCCCCGCCGCTTGATCTGCCGGGCGACGAAATCGAGCTCGTCGCTGGCCTTGCGGTCGGAGCCTGCGATCCGTTTCCGCACCGCTTCAGGCAGGCTCGCCAGCATGAACGGTGCGATGTCGAGCGCTGCACGGTCGCGTGCCGCCACCGCGAACACGACGCGGATGCCGGCCTCCTCGTAGGCGGCGAGCACCGTATCGAGTGTCGCCTCGTCCTGCGGCACCAGGGTGAGAAAATCCTGGATCGTGGTGATGCCGTTGCGCAGCGACTCGGCGGCGCCGATCAGCGTACGAAGGCGCACCTCTTCCTGTGAGCGAGGGCCGTAGTTGGCGGGGTTGGAATGCAGCGTCCAGATGTCGAAGGGCATTTCCTCGAACAGGCCCTTCGCCATCACGTCGTGTGAATGGTAGTGCGCGTTGACGAAGCCCGGCGCCACGAGCTTGCCCGCCGCCTCGACGATTTGCGCGCCGTCCGGCGGCAGGTTTGCGCCGATGCGTTCGATGCGATCGCCGACGATCAAAATGTCGGCCCGCGCGGGCTGATGGACATCGCCATCGTGGTCGTAAACAAGGCCACCGCGGATCAAAACGCGAGTGGCCTGAGCAGCACTGGTCATTTTGATTTGCTTCCGGCGAGCACAGGCGAGCCAGCCATGCGTTTGCTCGCAAACGGCACTTTATCGTGACAAATCAACAATATCACGGCCGGCCTTGAGCCCTTGAGTAAATGCGCGCAGCGATTATTATACTCCTTTGAAGCACCCTATCCGTCCGCGGCGGGGGCTTTTTGCTTTGTGGGGCAACCTGCGTGTCCACGAATACCGACGGCCACATCCGGCTGACCTCCCATCCGAACCGCTACAGCGCGGCGCGCTATCCAATCAAATGGGGGGCCGCGACTGCGCGCGAGCGCGGGCCGGTCATTGGTCCTGTCACGTCCCCGTCTGACCGCAACGCGATCGGCGCCTATGGCGGCTCTTATTCGCTCTACCGCGCGCTGGCGGTTTCATCCGGGGCGCTCAACCCGCTGATCCGGCCGGACCTGACCAACACGACACCTGCGGTCGATATGGGGCCGTTCCCGCAATGGTCCGAGCCAAACCGCATCGTGTCGCTCGATCCATGGGGCCATCGAGTCACGCTCGACTTCCCGGGCGAGGTCGCCGAAGGACTTGATATCCGGCCGACCATCGCCATCACCAAGGCAAGATTGACCATCCCTGAGTTCCAGGCGCGCGATCAGAAATGGATCACGACCGACGGCGAGATCGTCAGAGCGAGCGGCGATATCGCGGTGACCAAAGCTGCGGTCGATCCGGTGTGGTTCCTGCCTGGCATCGCGAGCCGTTTCCAGATCGGTGAAGACAAACTGCGCCGCACGTTGTTCGAGCAAACCGGTGGCATCTATCCCGAACTGGTCACGCGGCCGGATCTGTCGGTGTTCCTGCCGCCGATCGGCGGGATCACGCTCTACATTTTTGGCGATCCGGCGGCGATATCCGATCGCAAACGCACGCTGACCTGCCGCGTGCACGACGAGTGCAACGGCTCCGATGTATTCGGCTCCGACATTTGCACGTGCCGGCCGTATCTCGTCCACGGCATAGCCGAATGCGTGAAAGAAGCGCAACGCGGCGGCGCCGGCCTCATCGTCTACAACAGGAAGGAAGGCCGCGCGCTTGGCGAGGTCACCAAGTTCCTGGTTTACAACGCACGCAAGCGGCAGGAGGGCGGCGATCAGGCGGCGACCTATTTCGAGCGCACCGAATGCGTCGCCGGCGTTCAGGACGCGCGCTTCCAGCAGCTCATGCCTGACGTGCTGCACTGGCTTGGCATTACGCGCATCGACCGCTTCGTCTCGATGTCGAATTTGAAATACGACGCGATTATCGAATCCGGCATCGAAATCGTCGAGCGCGTACCAATCCTGGCCGAACTCGTGCCACCCGACGCCCAGGTTGAGCTCGAAGCCAAGAAAGCCGCCGGCTACTACGTGCCGGATCGCGAGCAAAGCAAAACTGATCTCAAGAACGTTGTCGGCCGCAAGCTTGACGAGTTCTAGCCTTTGCCAACCGCGCCGCAAGCCGACACCACGTCATCAGCGGCCCTCGCGCTGCTTTCGGCCGCTGCGGTCCGGCAGCGCGCGCACGAGATGCTGGGGTTCGGGCTTGCCGATGCGTTGCCGCATTTTCACATCGACCTGACGCGCCTTCCCGCCACGGCGGATTTCGTGGCGAGCATCATCAAGACCAATTATCCGGATTTGAAGGTGCCGCTGCATTCGCGCTGGCGGCATTTCAGATTTGGCAGCCACGACGCGTGGCTGGAACTGGCAGGCCGCAAACCTTGGAAAGACGCCGCCGCAAAGGCACGCGCAGCGTTCGATCTTGCGATTGTCTCCGTGCTGCTCGACGCCGGAGCTGGCGAACGCTGGAAATATCGCGACACGGCGACCGGGACAGTCGCCGGCCGCTCAGAGGGCTTGGCATTGGCAAGCCTGCGGATGTTCGAAAGCGGGCTGTTCTCATCGGACCCAACTGACCCGTTGCGTGTCGATGCAGCGCGGCTGGTGTCGCTCACCGGCCAGCATCTGGCGCGCGGCTTCGGAGCGAATTCGGACAATCCACTTCCGACTCTTGACGGCCGCGCCGCTCTGTTGGCCCGGCTTGGCCGCGCCCTGCTCGATCAACCGAATGTATTTGCCCAGCGCGACGCCGCACGGCCGGGCGGCCTGTTCGACGTACTCGCAAAACAGAAAACAACACCGGCCGCCGCTATTCTGGAGGCGTTGCTTATTCACCTTGGCTCGATCTGGACCGGCAGGCTGACGCTGAATGATGTGCCGCTCGGCGACACCTGGCGGCATCGGTCCATTCGCCGCACGGACGAAACCAACGGCTTGGTTCCGCTGCACAAGCTGTCGCAATGGCTGGCCTATTCGCTGATCGAGCCGCTCCGCGACGCCGGCGTGACGGTCACCGATATCGACGGCCTGACCGGGCTCGCCGAATATCGCAATGGCGGCTTGTTCATCGACTCTGGCGTTGTCGTCCCGCACGACCCGGACACCATCAGCCGCCCGTGGCCGGTCGATGGCGAACCGATCGTCGAATGGCGTGCGCTGACGGTCGCGCTGCTCGATCGCATCGCACCCCTCGTGATCGAAAGGCTTGGCATGCCGCCCGGCTCGATGCCACTTGGCAGCGTACTTGAGGGCGGCACCTGGGCGGCCGGGCGTGCGATTGCCAAACAAAAGAGACCCGATGGGCGCCCGCCGCTCACGATCGTCAGCGATGGAACGGTGTTCTAGCCACTAAAGGTTTTGCCATGGACGGTGTCACGGTCGTCAATCATCCCCTTGTCCAGCACAAGCTTACGCTGCTGCGCGACAAGACGAGCTCGACCAAAGTCTTTCGCGAGCTGTTCAACGAGATCGGCACGCTGCTCTGCTATGAGGTGACGCGCGACCTGCCACTCGAAATGATCGAGGTCGAGACGCCGCTCGCCAAGATGAAATCGCCGATCCTGTCCGGAAAAAAACTCGTGCTTGCGCCGGTCGGCCGCGCTGGCAACGGCTTCCTGGATGGCATGCGCAATCTGCTTCCTTCGGCGCGCGTCGCGCACGTCGGCCTCTATCGCGATCCGCGCACGCTCGTTGCGGTCGAATACTTCTTCAAGGCGCCGGACGACATGGCGGATCGTCTCACTCTGGTGCTGCACCCGATGCTCGCCACCGGCAATTCCGCGGTCGCCGCCATCGACCGTCTCAAAGAACACGCGGCCAAAAACGTCCGGATTGTCTGCTTGCTGGTAACCCGCCGGGCGGTCGACAAGGTAAGAGCGCATCATCCCGATGTTCACATCTGGACCGCCGCCATCGACGACGACATCGACGAGCGGGGTTACATCGTGCCGGGAATCGGCGATGTCGGCGATCGCATGTATGGCACGCGCTAACGTCACACACCGCTATCGAGATGCGCTCCACGACTCGATCGTGGCGGCGATTGACATGATTTTCGCCACCGGCCGCAGGCCTTCGATCGCGGCGCGATGCACCTCATCGGAGAAGGCCGCACAGCCGTCCTCGATCAATGTGCAATCGAATTCGCGCACGTGGGCGTCGCGCACCGTGGAGGCGACGCCGCCGTTGGTCACAATGCCGGTGAAATAGAGCCGCTCCACACCGCATTTGCGCAGCACCCATTCGAGCCGCGAGGCGTGGAACGCCGAATAGGCGATCTTCTCCACCGCCACGTCCGCCGGCGCCAATTCATCGACAAGCTGCTGACCCCAGGAGCCGGGCGCGAAGTCGCCCTTCCGGAGGAACGGCCGCAGTGACTTCAGGTGCGGCGAGATGATCGGCTCGCCACCGCGGCCAGGCACCAGCGTGAACAGGGTGGCGGCGATCAGAACACCATTTTCGCGGGCGGTGCGGACCAGCGGCGCGAGTTTGCCGGGCAGCGCCGCAATCGCCGGATCGGTCTGGCCGGCGCGGCCATAAGCGCCGTCGCGATGCAGGAAATCGTTTTGCAGATCGCCGAGGATCAATGCGCTGTTGCTGGACGTCATCGCGCGGGCTCCACGATCAGATTGCCGAGTGCATCGACCCGGCCCAACAGGCCCGGTTCGATCACCGTGGTCGCATCGGGCTGCTCGAGGATCGCCGGGCCTTCAATGCGCGCTCCCGCGGGAAGCTCCAGCCGTGCCCAGATGCCGGTGTCGCGCCGGCCGCCCTCGAACCACACCGGGCGCGTGCCGAGCCGGGCCTTGTCGAGCGACGCGGCGGCATTGGGCGCAAAGCCTGAGAAATCGAACGCTGGCCGGCGGCCGATCGCCGCGACGCGCAGCGACACGATCCGCACCGGCAGGCCGAGAAGCAATCGGCTGAACGAAGCCAGATATGCGGCTTCGAAGGCGCCACGCACCATGGCCTCGGTGACGCCGAGGCTCTGGCCTTGCGGCATGACCGGCAGCGGCACCGCAACGGTGTGCGTCTGCCCGAGATAATGCATGTCGAGCTCGAACAGCACATCGGTGCGCTCGACCGGAATTTCCGCGGCACTGATGACCGCGCTCGCCGCCTCGCCAGTCTCGCGCATCCGCCGTTCAAGGATCGGTGCGTCCAAGCCGTCGAGCATCAGATTGAGCGTCTGCACGATGTCGTGACGCAAGTCGGCCAACACGCAGCCGAGCGCCGAGGTAATGCCGGGGAAGCGCGGCACCACCGCACATTTGAGGCCAATTTCGCGGATCAGCGCACCCGCGTGGAGCGCGCCGCCGCCGCCGAACGGCATGGCGACGAATCGAGCTGGATCATGGCCGCGCTCGACCGACACCAGGCGAATGGCGCCCGCCATGCGCGCCTCGGCAACGCGCACGATCGCGGCTGCGGCGGCATCCGTATCGAGGCCGAGCGGTTTGCCGACATGGGTCGCGATGGCGCTCTTGGCGGCTTCGACGTCGAGCGACTTCAACTCGCCGCCGAGCGGGCGCGCCGCATTGATGCGGCCGAGCACCACCTGGGCGTCGGTCAGCGTCGGCCTCGTGTTGCCCGCGCCGTAACAAGCGGGCCCCGGCACGGAGCCAGCACTTTCCGGGCCGACCTGAAGGAGCCCGCCGCGATCGACCGACGCGATCGAGCCGCCACCTGCCCCAATGGTGATGATCTCGATCATCGGTGTGCGGATCACCAAGCCGAAGTCGACGGTGGTCTGCGTCGCGACCGCGATCTTACCGCCGGCAATCACCGAGACATCAAATGAGGTGCCGCCGAGATCGCAAGTGATGAGATTGTCGAAGCCCGCGGCCTTGCCGAGCGCCGCACCGGCGACCACGCCGGCCGCTGGTCCCGATAGCGCCGTGCGCACCGGCAGCCGCCGCGCCGTCGCGGTCGACATGATGCCGCCGTTCGACTGCACAATGTGGAGCTGGCCAGGAAAGCTCTGCATCTTCAGCGCCGCATCGAGCTTGCCGAGGTAGGACGCCACGACAGGCTGAAGATAGGCGTTGATCGCCGCCGTCGAGGAGCGCTCGAACTCCCGGATCTCGGAGAGCACCTCGTGCGAGGCGGTGACGAATTCGTTCGGCCATACGGCGCGTAACGCGGCGAGCGCGCGGCGCTCATTCTCGGGATTGGCGTAGGCGTTGATGAAGGTAATCGCCACGCTCTGTGCGCCTTTGGCGAGCAGCGACCTCGCGGCCACGTGGATTTCCGCAGCATCGACCGCGATGCGGATGCTGCCATCGGCAAGCGTCCGCTCATTCACCTCCAGGCGCAGGTCGCGGTCGGCGATGGGGGTGAAATCGCCCCACAGTCCCCAGGTGTGGCGGCGGTCGCGGCGACGCATTTCAAGCGTATCGCGAAAGCCTCGCGTGGTGATCACGCCGATCTTCGGGCCGCGCCGTTCGAGCAACGTGTTGGTGCCGACGGTCGTGCCATGCACGATGGAGTCGATCGTGGCGGCGCCGCCGAGCGCGCTGAGCCCGTTCAGAAAGCCCTGGGCTTCGTCGCCGCGACGTGACGGCACTTTGGCGGTGCGGAACTGTCGCTTTTCCGAGTCGAATGCAAACAGGTCCGTAAAAGTGCCGCCGACATCGACACCGACGATGACACCGCGCCCGCTCATATCGCGGCGCGCGCTTTTGCGGTGGCGTCAGCGTCGAGCGAACCGTCATCGCGCAGCACGACGTGGTAGTCGCGGCGGGCCGCTTCGCGGGAGACATAGCCGAACCGCACGTCGCGCTCGACCCGCGCCGGATCGCGCGTGGCCGGATCGCCGAAACCGCCGCCACCCGGCGTCTCCAATCGCACCTTCTGGCCACGGCGGATCTTGATATCGGTAACTTTGGTCGTGAGCGGAGGCGTCGCCTCCCCGCTATCCGTCTCATAGACGAAGCGATTGAGCGCCGCGGCCTTGCCGCCGTTGACCCCGAACGGCGGATATTTGCCGCGCTCGCCCAGCAGGAACACCTCGGCGCCGCCGTCGGCCAGCGCCTCGATCTCGTAGACAGCGCCAAGGCCGCCGCGGTGGCGGCCGGGGCCGCCCGAATCCGGCCGGAGCGCCCATTGCGTGAACATGACGGGATAAAGCGCTTCCAGAATTTCGACTGGCGGGATGGTCGCGGTCGAGATCGGATTGTTGCTGTGGTTCAACCCATCGCTCTCGGGATTGCCGCCAAGCCCGCCGCCGAAGAAACAGAACATCACCCAGCGGCGGCCATGCTCGCGCCAGCCGGCGAGCGACAACGCATTGATGGTAGCAAACGGACTGCCCTGGGCGCGTTCGGGCGCGGCCTTGGCAAAGGCGCCGAAGATCACGTCAATGACGCGCAGGATGGTTTCGGTGTAGCCACCCACCGGTCGCGGCGCCGATACGGCGAGCAGCGTGGAGTCGGGTATCACAAACTCGATCGGCGCCAGACAGCCCGCGTTGGCGGGCACATCGACGAACAGGTGCTTGAGCGCGACATAGCAGCACGCGACCGTGGTCGAGCGTGCGATGTTGAGCGGTCCGTCGCAGGGCGGCGCGGAGCGCGAGAAGTCGAGCGTCATCCGATCGCCCGCAATGGTCAGATCGAGCGCGATGCGGAGCGGCTTGTCGGTTACGCCATCGTTATCGAGGAAATCGTCGTAGGAATAGGTGCCGTCTGGCAGCGCCGCGATGTTGGCGCGCATCAGCGCCTCGGCGCGCGCGGACAATATCGCGAGCGCCGCGGAAATCGTGTCGTCGCCATAGTCGTCCAACAACGCGCGCAGGCGGCGCTCGCCGAGATCGAGCGCGTTGAGCTGGCCGTTGAGGTCGCCCCAGTTCGATTGCGGCACACGCGTGTTGGCGGCGAGGATATCGACGATGTCCTGTTGCAGCACGCCGCCGCGAATGAGCTTTACCGGCGGGATGCGAAAGCCTTCCTGGAAACTTTCGGTCGCCTTGGCGTTGAAATTTCCCGGCACATTGCCGCCGACATCGAGCCAGTGTCCGACCGAGGCCAGCCAGGCGAACACCTTGCCGCCGCGCATCAACGGGCGGACCAGGCGGACATCGTTGAGATGCGTGCCGCCGTCATAGGGATCGTTAAAGAGATAGGTGTCGCCGGCAACAAGATCGCCGTCTCGCTTCACCTTGTCGATCACCGCCTTCACGGCGAACGCCATAGCGCCGACGAAGATCGGCAGCCCCGACGTGCCCTGCACCAGCGTCGCGCCGGTTTCAGCATGATAGAGGCCGTGGCAAGCGTCATGCGCCTCGGCGATGATGGGGTTGAAGGCCGACCGATAGAGGGTTGCGTCCATCTCGTCGGCGATTTGGACGAGGCGGCCGTTGAGCACCGCGAGCGTGACCGGATCGAGCGATTTCACCGGTCTGTCTCGTAACGCTGGCCGAGCGCGATCATCTCCGGCGTGCCGACCAGCTCGTTGATGCCGTTGAAATCCAGCAGCCGGTTGCGGAACGGCTCATTCGATCCGTGCGCCGCGAGGGAGGCGTAGAACTCGCCCGCCATGTGGCTAAGCGCCCGTACGATCGCGCCGGGGAAAATGACGATCGCAAAGCCCATCGCCTCAAGCTCGGCGGCTGGCAGGGTCGGAGTCTTGCCGCCCTCGACCATGTTGGCCAGCAGCGGCAGGCCCTTGCCAAATGTCGAAGCGATGCGGGCGAGATCGTCACGCGTTCGCGGCGCCTCGATGAACAGCATGTCGGCGCCGGCCTCGCGATAGAGCGCCGCGCGCTCGACCGCGCGATCAAAGCCTTCGACCGCGACCGCATCGGTGCGCGCCATGATCAGCGTCTCGCGAGAATGTCTGGAATCGACCGCGGCGCGAAGCTTGCCGCACATCTCGGCGGCCGGGATCAGCGTCTTGCCATCGAGATGGCCGCAACGCTTGGGGAAATCCTGATCCTCGAGCTGAATCGCGTTGGCGCCAGCGCGCTCGAACTCGCGCACCGTGCGCACCACGTTGAGCGCATTGCCGTAGCCGGTGTCGGCATCGACGATCAGTTGCGCGTCGACGCGGTCACGGATCAGCGCCAGCGTGTCCACCACCTCGGTCATGCTGACCAGACCGATATCGGGCCGGCCCAGCCGCGTGTAGGCGATGGCCGCACCCGAAACATAAAGCGTCGCGAATCCGGCCTGGGTCGCGATCAGCGCCGTGAGCGGATCATAGACGCCGGGCGCCACCACGATCGGCTTGCGGGCAAGGCGAGAGCGCAAGGTTTCCGCGTCAGCCATGGTCACATTCCGAGATAGGTGCGCTTGAGGGTCGGATCGTTGCGGATATCGGCCGCGCTTCCCTCTAGCACGAACCGGCCATTGTCGAGGATATAGGCGCGCGCCGCGACCTCAAGGCTTTGCACCACGTTCTGCTCGACCAGCAGGAGAGCGATGCCGTCGGCGTTGATACTCTTGATGAGTGCGAACAGCTCCTCGACCAGGAGCGGCGAGAGGCCGAGCGAGGGCTCGTCGAGGATCAGGAGCCGCGGCTCGGCCATCAGTCCACGGCCGATGGCCAGCATCTGCTGCTCGCCGCCCGAGAGCGTACCGGCGCGCTGGCCCTGCCGCTCAGCCAGCCGCGGAAAGATCGCGAACGCCTTGCTCATGTTGTCGCTGCGCCGCGCGCGGCCGCGGCGGTAGGCGCCGAGATCGAGATTTTCGCGCACCGTCATGTTGGGAAAGATCCGGCGGCCTTCCGGCACATGGATGAGGCCGCGCGCGACGATCGCGCTCGGCCGCTCGCGTTCGATCGCGTCTTCGGCGAAGCGGATCGTGCCGCGAACGGCGCGCATGACGCCAGAAATGGTGCGGTTGAGTGTCGATTTGCCGGCGCCGTTCGAGCCCAGCACCGCGACAATCTCGCCCGGCGCAACCGTGAGGCCGACGCCGCGCAGGATTTCGGTTTCGCCATAGCCGGCGTGCAGGCCGCTGATCGCGAGCAAGGGCTCAGGCATGAGCCACCCCTGCCATTCGGCTCGCCGCGCCGTGACCCAGATAGGCTTCGACAACCTTCGGGTCGCTCGCAATCGCCTGCGGCGAGCCCTGCGCGATGATGCGGCCTTCCGACAGGACAAACACGTGCTCCGCAAGGCTCATCACCGCCTGCATGACGTGTTCGATCATGACGATGGTGATGCCGCGATCACAGATCGCCCGGATCACCGGCACCATGTCACGAATCTCGGACGGATTGAGCCCGGCCAGCACCTCGTCGAGCAACAGGAGCTTTGGTTCGATCGCCAGCGCGCGGGCGAGTTCAAGGCGCTTTCGCCCCGCAACGGTCAGTGCCGCGGCGGAGCGGTCAAGGAGTTCGCCGAGGCCAACTTCACGCGCGACATCGCCAGCCGCCGCCAGGGCGGCTACTCGGTTTGGCCTGCCAAGATGCGCCCCGACTGCGATGTTCTCGCGAACCGTGAGACCCGCGAATGGCTGCACGATCTGGAAGGTGCGCGCGATGCCGCGCCGAGCGAGCCGGTGTGGCGGTTCTCCCGTGATGTCGACGCCGTCATAGCGGATATGGCCTTCACTCGGCGGCTGAAAGCCGGTGATGATCGAGAACAGCGTGGTCTTGCCGGCGCCGTTCGGTCCGATCAGCGCCGTGATGCGGCCGGTTTCGGCGACAAACGACGCGCGGTCCACGGCCAGCAAGCCGCCGAAGCGCTTCGAGACATTTTCGACGCGGAGCAGCTCAGCCACGACTGCCCTCCCCGCCGATCTTGGAGAAACCGAAGCGCTGACGCAGATCGGCAAACAAGCCGGCGATGCCGCGTGGCGCGAACGCCACCACCAGGATGAGCACACCGCCGTAAATGACGAGATCGAGCCCCGGCGCATCGCCGGTCATCAGCTTGGTGACCTCGCCGAGCGTCTTGACCACCAGCGCACCGAGCAGCGGCCCGAACACCGTACCGACGCCGCCGATGATTGGCGCGAGCAAAGCTTCGATTGAAATCCAGGGCCCATAAGCAATGCCGGCGTCGAGGAACAGGAAATACTGCGCGTAGAAACAACCGCCCGCCGCGGTCATCGCGGCCGAGATCGTCATGGCGCAGAGCTTCACCATGGTGGCGTCGACGCCGAGCGCGCTGGCAGCGTCCTCGTTCTCGCGCACCGCGACCAAATAGGCGCCAAAGCGGCTGCCCTCGATGAGCCTCGTGAGGACGAGCGACAGGCCGACCATCGCGAGAATAATCCAATAGAACAGCGCACGGCTTTGGAATTGAAATGCCTCCGGCCGCAGGTCGAGCTTGAGCAGCGTGCCGACGCCTGCGCCGGTGATCGGCGCGACGCTCGCGACGATGCGCAACACCTCGGCAAAAGCGAGCGTGACCAGCGCGAAGTAGGAGCCTTTCAGCCCGGCGCGGAAGATCAAGAGGCCGATGACGGCGCCGACGAGCGCACCCGCCGCAATGCCGATGACGAAGCCCACCCAGGCGTTGATGCCGTAGCGCATTTGCAGGATCGCTGTGACATAGGCGCCGGTACCGAAGAACGCCGCGTGTCCGAACGAATATTGCCCGCCATAGCCGCCAAGCAGATTCCAGCCCTGGCCCACGAGCGCGATCAAAAGCGCCATCACCAGAAAGTTGATGACGACATTCGACGACGTGATCAAAGGCACCATTGCGAGGGCGACGATAGCGAACAGGATCGGCGCAAGTCCCTTCATGCCCGTTCCCCGAACAAGCCGCTCGGACGGAACAGCAGCACCAGGATAAACATCACGAAAATGCCGATCTGGCCGAGCGATTCACCGAGCCAGAGGCCTGACAGGCTCTCCACCACGCCGACGAACAGGCCGCCGATCAAGGCGCCCGCGACGGAGCCCATGCCGCCCAGCACCACAATCGTGAAGGCGATCAGCACGAACGCATTGCCGGCTTGCGGATTGACGTAATAGGTCGAGATCAGCAGGCAGGCCGCGATCGCGAGACACGCCGTGCCCAGGCCAAAGGTCACGGCGTAGATGTGCGCAACATCGATGCCGGACAGCTCGGCGCCGAGTTTCTCCTTGGCGACGGCGCGGATCGCCTTGCCGGTGTCGGTGAGCCGCAAGATCAGCCATAGCGCCAGCGCGACAAAAATCACCACCACGAAGGCGACGACGCGCGGCACCGCAAGGAATGCCGGGCCGATCTCAACGACGTTGAAGGCATATGGCAGATTGATCGTGCGGGTGTCGGCGCGAAACGCGTAGAGCAGCGCGTTTTCGATCACAACCGCAAGGCCGAGCGTGACCAGCAGGATGTTACGGTCCTCGCCATGCGCCGCCGGTCCAATGACGAAGCGCTGCAAGCCATAACCCAGGACAAAGAACAGCGGCGTCAGCAAGACGGCCGCGACATAAGGATCGAGTCCCAGGAGTTTATGGGCGAAGAACGCCGCGAACATCGCCGCGGTCAACAACGCGCCGTGCGCGAAGTTGATGATGTGCAGAACGCCATAGATCAGCGTGAGCCCAAGCGCAACCAGCGCATAAACGGCGCCGGTCATCAATCCGTTCAACACCGCCGGAAACAAGATGACCGGTGACAACATGGCGAAGCGCCGCCGCGCGCTTGCGGCGCGACCCCGTCAAGCCTTGGGCATCGGGAACACCGCCTTCGCCGACGCAAAGGCAGCCGGGAAGATCACCTCAATGTCCTTGTTCAGCACCTGCGTATTCACCGGAGCCGCGCCCTGGTTCTGGCCGTTGACGAACTTGGTTGGGCCGTACGGCATCACATGGCCGGCGAATGTGGAGCTTTCCAGCGCGGCGATGATCTTCGCGCGATCCGCACTCGCAGCCCGCTCCAACGCATCGGAGAGCAGCAGCACGCATGAATAGTTCATGTAGACTTCATAAGTGTAGAAGTCGCCCTTGGCTTCGATCTTCTTTTTCAGCTCCAGCGCTTTTTGGTTCTTTGGGTCAAACCAGTGATTGCAGTCCATGATGTATTGGGCGGCTTCCGGGAATTCCTTGACGAACTTGTAGGACGACGCCGCGCCGCCGAGCACCGAATAGATGCCTTTCGGCTGCACGCGCTGCTGCTGCATGGTGCGCGCGAGCAGAACGTACTCGTTGTAGTAGTTCGCCGGAATGACGATATCCGGATTCTGCGCCTTGATCTTCAGCACCACGTTATTGAAGTCGCGCGTCGGCGTCGGATGCGGGATGGTCTCCAGCACCTGGAAACCGCGTTCCGGCAGTTGCGCGTTCAGGAGCTTGGCGAGGCCGGAGCCGAACGCCGAGTCTTCGTGGACGATCATCACCGTCTTCGCGGCCTTGCCGGCCGCCTCGTTGATGGTGACAAGATTGTCGAGCGCGGTCTTGGCGATGATGCCGAAGCCAGGGCCGAAGCGGAAGGTGTTCTTCAGGCCGCGGGTCACGATGCTGTCCACCACGCCGACATCGACCACGTAGGGCAGATCGTAGCGCGCGGCGGTCTGGCTCGCCGACAGGCAGATCGCGCTGGCGTAGCCGCCGACCACAGCCGCGACACCGGCTGCGTTCATCTTCTCGACCTCAGCGTTGCCGCCGTCCGGCGTCGATTGCGCGTCGCCAAGCACCGCTTCGATCTTGGCGCCCTTCAACGACTTGATGCCGCCGGCAGCGTTGATCTCGTCGATCGCCATCTGGGCGCCGATGCGGCCCTGCTGGCCGGAGTACGACAGCGCGCCCGAAACCGGGTGCAGCACGCCGATCTTCACCGCCGAGCCTTGTGCGCGAAGCACAGCCGGCGCGTGCAGCACACCTGCGGCCGCGGCGGCGCCCAGGGCCGAGGTTTGCAGAAAGTGGCGGCGGGTGACGGTCGAGCGAGACATGGATTTCCTCCCTGGGTGCTGGGCGACAGTAACATTGGTGCAGCCAGGCTTCTATATTATCCTCGCGTTTGCCATCGTCGGTGTCGCGTCCAGTCATGAACCAGCCGCAAACCATCATCGATAAGCTGTGGTCAGCCCACGAGATCCTGCGCCGCGAGGACGGGAATTCTCTCCTGTGGGTGGACCGCCACTACGTGCACGAGGGGTCTTTTCACGCCTTCGGCAAGCTCGCAGCACGTGGCGTCAAGGTCGCGGAGCCCGGTCTGACCTTCGGCGTGGCCGACCACTACGTGCCGACGCGCGGCTCGCGCCAGAACATCGCCAATCCCGAACTGGCCCGCATGGTGCGGCAGGTCGAGGAGAACACCGCCCAGCACGGTGTGAAGCTGTTTGGGCTCGACGATCCGCGCCAGGGCATCGTGCATGTGGTGGGTCCCGAGCAGGGACTGACGCTGCCAGGCCTGCTGATCGTTTGCGGCGACAGCCACACGTCGACCCACGGCGCGCTCGGCGCTTACGCGTTCGGCATCGGTGCGTCCGAAGTGGCGCATGTGCTGATGACACAGACGATCTGGCAGAAGAAGCCCAAACGCCTGCGCGTCACGGTCGACGGCAAGGCTGCGCCGGGAATTTCGGGCAAAGACATCGTGCTCGCCATCATCGCCTACATCGGTGCGGATGGTGCGACCGGCTGCGCCGTCGAGTTCGCGGGCTCGGCGATCCAGGCGCTATCGATCGAAGGGCGGCTCACGCTCTGCAACATGTCGATCGAGGCCGGCGCGCGGTGCGGCATGGTGGCGCCCGACCAGACCACGTTTGCCTATCTGAAAGGCCGGCCTTATGTGCCGAACGGCACTGAGTTCGACAAGGCCGTCGAGGTCTGGTCGAAGCTCACAACAGACAGCGGCGCACAGTTCGACCAAGATGTGACGCTCGATGCGAACGCCATCGCGCCGATCGTCACCTGGGGCACCAGTCCTGAGGATGCGCTGCCGATCGATGCCAGCGTGCCGGATCCGGCGCGTGAGGCAAACGAGGATCGCGCGAAGTATCTGCGCGGCGCGCTCGAATACATGGGCATCGCCCCTGGCAAAAAGCTCACTGACATTGCGGTCGATCGCGTATTCATTGGCTCCTGCACCAATTCGCGTATCGAGGATTTGCGCGCGGCCGCAGCCGTGCTGGCTGGCCGCACCAGCAAGGTGCCGGGCCTGGTGTCAGCCGGCTCGACTTTGATCAAGCAACAGGCGGAGCAAGAAGGCCTCGACCGGATTTTCCGCGACGCCGGACTCGAATGGGGTGAATCCGGCTGCTCGATGTGTGTCGGCATCAACGGCGATCTGGTGGCGCCGGGCGAGCGTTGCGCGTCGACCACCAATCGGAATTTCCGCGGCCGCCAGGGACCGGGCGCGCGCACGCACTTGATGTCGCCTGCCATGGTCGCGGCCGCCGCGGTGGCGGGCCATCTCGCCGATGTGCGGCCCCTGCTCGCCGGCAGGAAGGTCTAGCCCCATGGATAAGTTCACCAAGATCACCGGCGTGGCGTGTCCGATCAATCAGGCCAATCTGAACACCGATCAGATTTTGCCCGCGCGCTATCTGAAATGGACGCGCGCGCAGGGCATCGGCAAGGTTTTGTTCCAGGACCTGCGTTTCGACGCCGAAGGCAACGAGAAGCCGGATTTTCCGATCAACAAGCCTGAGTGGCGCAACGCCAAGATCGTGGTCGGGGCGCGCAACTTCGGTTGTGGCTCCTCGCGCGAGGCCGCGGTCTATGCGCTCTACGACTACGGCGTCCGGGTCGTGATCGCGCCGTCGTATGGCGATATTTTTTCCGGCAACGCGGTGCAAAACGGGCTCGTGACCGCGATCGTGGCCGACGAAGAGGCAGCCGAGATCATGGGTGCCCTAAGCCGGACGCCCAATCTACCAGTCACCGTCGATCTGGAAGAGCAGACCATCGTGTGCGGCAACGGCACATATCAATTCACAATAGATCCGGTGCGCCGGATGCGGCTGCTCAACGGCTGGGACGATATCGCGCTGACGGAAAGCTATCGCGACCGCATCGCGGCATTCAAGGCAGAGGATCGCGCCGCGCGGCCGTGGGCTATTCCGCGATCCGGCGCATGAACGAGCGCGCCGAGGTCGTGATCGCGGGCGCGGGTCCGGTCGGGCTCACGGCAGCGCTTCTGCTCGGCAGCAAGGGAATACCCGTCACGGTCCTCGAGGCCGAGCCGTCGATTTCACAAGAGCTGCGTGCCTCGACGTTTCATCCTCCGACGCTCGACATGCTGGCGCCGTACGGCATCACGGCGCGCATGCTCGACGCCGGACTGATTTGCCCGAACTGGCAGGTGCGGCTGCATCCCTCCGGCGAACGTGCGGTGTTTGATCTCTCGGTTCTCAAGGGAGAAACCGATCATCCGTATCGCTTGCAGTGCGAGCAGTCGAAATACGCTCAATTTGTGCTCGACGCGATCAGGATGCTTCCAAGCGTCACCCTGTCGTTTTCGACGGCGGTCACCAGCGTCGAGCAGAACGCCGATCACGTGACAGTCCGCGCGTTGTCGCCGTCCGGCGAACGGCAGTTTGTTGGAAGTTATTTGATTGGCGCAGATGGCGCGCGCAGCGCAGTGCGGCGCGCGCTCGATATTGAAATGTCGGGCGACGTCTATCCCGAGACCACAATCCTCGCGACAACGCTGTTTCCCTTCCACGACAAGCTCGAAGGCCTGTCCAACGTGTCCTATTGCTGGAAACCTGACGGCACCTTCAGCCTGCTTCGGCTGCCCGGCGTCTGGCGCGTGAGCCTCTACGCCCGCGAGGGCCAGACCACCGAGCAGGCCCTGGAGGACGAGGCGCAGCAGGCCTTGCTGCACGATATCGTGCCCGATGCCGGGCGGATCGAGGTGCTGGAAACGCGGCCCTACCGAATCCACCGCCGTCTGGCTGCGGCCTATCGCAAAGGCCGCGTGTTCCTGGCCGGCGATGCCGCACACCTCAATAGTCCCTCGGGTGGCATGGGCATGAACGGCGGCATCCACGATGCTTTCGGTCTCTGCGAAAAACTCATTGCGGTGCTTCAGGACGACGCCGACGACCGCATTCTCGATCGTTACGAGCGCCAGCGCCGTCCGATCGCCGAGGAAGAAATCATCCAACAGGCGCACCGCAATCGCAGCCGCATGCAGGAGCGCGACCCGGCGCGCCGGCGCGCCATGCTCGAGGAGTTGCAGCGCACCGCGGCAGACGCCGGCAAACTCAAAGCCTATCTCTTGAAGTCGTCGATGATCGACGGCTTGCGCCGCGCCGCCGCGACGGAATGACGATATGATGTCGCATGAGCGAAGCGAAAGGCAGCTGAGATGATGCGAAGGCGAACTGCGCTGGTCCTTGCGCTGTGGGGCCTTGCCGTTGTGGCGAGTTCCGGCTTGGCGCGCGCCGAAGATTATCCATCGCGTCCCATCACGATCATTGTGCCGTTCCCGCCGGGCGGAAGCTCCGACATTGTGATGCGGCTGGTGTCGCAGAAGGCTTCCGAAAGTCTCAAGCAGCCCATCATCATCGAGAATCGGTCCGGCGCGGCCGGCAATGTGGCAGCGATCGCTATCAAGAACGCAACTCCGGATGGCTATTTGTTGATGATGGGGCACACCGGCACCCACGCCATCAATCCGTCGCTCTATGCCGACCTGAAATTCGATCCGGTCAAAGACTTCCAGCCAATCACGGCGCTGATTTCGTTCAACAACATTCTGGTCGTTCCCGCCGCGAGCCCGGCGAAATCGGTGGCCGAGCTGGTTGCGCTCGCCAAGTCCCGGCCGGAGGGACTGTCGTACGGCTCGCAAGGCATCGGCACCGGCGGGCACCTGCTCGGCGAGCTCTTGGCCAAGCACGCCGCCATCAAGCTTGTGCACGTGCCGTATCGCGGCATTGCACCGGCGGTGACCGATACGGTCGCGGCCCGTATGGACATGCTATTTTCCTCCTATGTGTCGATGGGCGGCCACGTTGAGGCCGGCCGGCTTCGCATGCTGGCAATCGCCAACACGGAGCGTCATCCGCGCATCCCCGATGTGCCGACCATGGTCGAAGCGGGCTATCCGGACGTGCAAATGCAACAATGGTTCGGCCTGTTCGCACCGGCCGGCACGCCCTCTCCCATCGTCGCCAAGCTGAACGCCGCCTTCGTCAACGCGCTGAACAGCGCCGAGATCAAAGACAAGATGCTGCCTCAGGTCGTGTTCGTCATTCCCGGCACGCCGCAGGATCTCGGCGCCATGGTCACCCGCGACATCGCGCGGCTCGGGCCGGTGGTACGGGATTCGGGCGCCAGGGCACCCGAGTAACGAGGATTGCATGTCGCTCGAATACGCGCCGCGCGGCCTGGTCGGCATGCTGACACCGCAAGCCAACACCACGGTCGAGCCGGAATTCAATCTGCTATGGCCGCCCGGCGTCGCGATGATCAATGCGCGCCTGATGAGCGACAAAAGTTCGATGTCGGCACGGCTGGTCGACTACTTCGACAACTACGCCGTATCGCTTCGGCAGTTCGCCAATGCGCCAATTGGCGTGGCCGCGGCCGCCTGCACCGGCGCGTCCTATCTGGCGGGACGCGAGCGCGAGGCCACTGTGGTGGCGGAGATCGCGGCGCGCGACGGCCATCCATTCATCACCGCCGCGCTCGCGGTGGTTGACGCTTTGATGGCCCTGCGGGCCCATCGGCTCGGCTTGGTGTCGCCCTACCCCGACGATCTCAATCGGGCCAGCGTTGCTTACTGGCAAAGCCATGGTTTTGAGGTGATCGAGATCGCCAATGCGTTCAACCCAGAAAGCGGCTTTCACCCCATCTACAGCCTCGATGGCTCCGTCGCATCGCGTGCGCTCCGCACGTTGGAAGGCGGGCGGTTCGACGCGATCCTGATGCTTGGCACCGGGATGCCGACGCTGTGGCCGATAGCCGAGACGATCGGCTGGGCTGGCGCACCCGTGATGTCCTGCAATCTCTGCCTGGCGTGGCGCGCGGTCGAAGTGCTCGAACATCACGAGCCGTCTGCATCCAGCCTCGAGCCATGGCTGGCCGGCAAAGACTGGGTCGATCGCCTCAAGGCCGCACGCGTGTGATTCGTCGCCTCGTCTATTCAGACTTCATGCCGCTGCGTTTGACGACGTTGCCCCAGAGCTCGTAGCCGGCCTTGATGCGGGCCGCGGCCTCGGCGGACGTCGACCCGACGACCCAAATATCCTGCTTGCGGAAGCCGTCGCGGATTTCCGGCGCCATGAGCACCTGACGGACCTCGCGTTCAAGCAGCGAAACGATCTCATCCGGCGTCCCATCAGGCGCCATGAGGATAAAGTCCGTGGTGACGTTGTACTCCGGATAGCCGGATTCCGCGATGGTCGGCACATCGGGGACAAGCGGCGAACGCTGCGCGGTCGAAACCGCCAGCGCCCGGAGTCGGCCGGCTCCCGCCTGTGGCAGCAGACCCGACGTCGACCCGAACGAAACCTTGAACTGGCCCGCGAGAAAATCCGCGACCATTGCCGAAGCACCGCGGTACGGCACCGGCACCGTTTCGAATCCAGCCAGCAAGCGGAAGTATTCCATGGCCAGATGGGATGACGTGCCGGCCCCTCCATGGGCGTAGGTGATGGGGCCTTCTTTCTTCGCCCAGGCGACGAACTCGGCGACGTTGTTCACCGGCAAGGACGGATGCACGAACAACGTCTGGGTGCTGTAGTTGATGACGGTGATCGGCTTCAGGCGAAACGTCAGATCCTTGTAAAGGTGCGGATTGACGGTCAGCGTCGAACTCAAAGTCAGGAGCAGCGTGTAACCATCCGGCGCGGACTTGCTGACGACGTCGGCCGCGAGATTGCCGCCCGCACCCGATCGCGCCTCGACCACCACGGGCTGCTTCAGGTTCTGGCTCAGCTTCTCCGCAACCGTGCGCCCAACGATGTCGAGCGGACCGCCGGCGGCCGACGACACCATGATCCTGATCGGCTTCGACGGATAAGTTTGCGCGTCAGCCGCGGAGCACAAGCCCCACGCGGCAACGATCGCAAGCGCAATGGATACCCGGCGCATCATCTTGTCCTCCGGCGTGAGCTCGACTTTATCCGCGCCGTTTTGGCCGCGGCAAGCCGATAGGTTCGGCATGCGTCGGCGCGTCTCAGGGCACTCCGGGCACAAACTTTACCGCGAAGCCGCCGGTGGCATGCTCGATCGCCGCGACGTGGGGGGCACCGAAATGGATGGGGAACAGGAGCGATCCCTGCTCGGCGCATGACTCAAGCAGCCGGCGGCGCGACACCGCGGCGTCGGCGGGCCGCTCGTCCGCCATGTGATTCCAGTGCGGTGCATACACCTGCAGGGCGTGATGGATGACGTCGCCGCAAAAGACGGCACGCCTGCCCTGCTCCGCGAGCCTCACCACGACATGTCCGGGCGAATGACCTGGCGCGGCTTCAATCGAAAGCTGATTGGTCACGTTGTAACCGTCGTCGACCAACACCGCCTGACCCGATTGAACGACCGGCAGAACGCTGTCCTCGTAGGCCATGTGGCGCGGATCGTTGGCCATCGCCGGATTTTTCCGCACGTCCCAATAGGCGTCGTCGGTTCGGGAGAACAGATATTTGGCATTCGGAAACGTCGGCACCCAGCGGCCGTCGCGCAGCATGGTGTTCCAGCCGACGTGGTCGGCGTGAAGATGCGTGCAAAGCACCAGGTCGATGTCTTCCGGTGCTGCGCCGGCGGCGCGCAGACGCTGCAGAAATGGCGTGTCGAGCTGATGGAAGCGCGGCGTCCACGGCCGCTCCTTGTGGTTGCCGCCGCAAGTGTCGAGCAGGATCGTCAGATCGCCGGCGCGGATCAGCCAGGAGTGCACGCTGGTGATGACGCGATCGTGCTGCGGGCTGTAGTGGTCCGGCGCGAGCCAATGCAGATGGCGCTCCAGCACGTCACGCTCAAAGCCGCGGAAGTATTTCTCGCAAGGCACATGCGTGATGCCGAGCTGCTCCTCGACGCGAGTGACCGTAACGGAGCCTATGGTCCAGGTTGCCATCGGGTGCCACCCGCTCAGTGCGTGTCGAACACGGCTTGATATTCAGCAAGCTTGGCGCGGATCGCGTCGAGCTCCTGTTTGGTCGGCTGGTCCGGATTAGCCGCCGGCGGCAGACCGCCGAACCGCATCAGGCAAGCCATCAGCAGCAACCGCGCCTTGGTCGAGGTGAGATTGCGGCCGCCGATGAACAGATCGACCGGCATCGCGAAGCCCTCGTTGTTGCCGCGCCCGACGCGAACGACCGGCATGCCGCTGCAAACCGCGCGCAGCAGGACTTGATGGCGAGGCCGCGACGTCGGCGTGCCATAGGGCGAGAGCCCTTCCAGCACGAAGCCCGCGAGCGGCGCACGGCGCAGCATCGCGTCGATCAGAGCCAGCACGTCGACCTGAGTGTCGATGCCGCTGTCAAAATCATCCGTAACGTAATTGCCGTCCTTGATGATCGAGACCTTCGGGATCGCCGAGTCCAAAAGCTCGCCGCTTCGGCCCTTGATCGGGACCGCGACCTGCACCGGCCGCGTCTCGCCGTCTCCGCGGCGCACGCCCATGACCTGCGCCGGCAGGCGCGAGACGTTGACCTCGGAGCGATAAGTGTGCCTCGTCGCCGGCAGATAGTTGATGACCGGCGGCCCGCCGAAGCCGATGCCGCCCAGGATTCCGCCGTGGCCGCCGGTCGCCACATAGCCGCCGGGCCGGGCATCGCCCTTCTGCACCTCACGCGCCGCGAAAATCTGCTGTTCCTGGATCAGCACAAGACCGACACGATTTTTGCCGCTCTCATCCGCCCAAATCCGCGACGTAATGAAGTCGACCGAGTCGACAAGGTTCTTCGGCCCGTCGTTGCTGATCATGCCGTGCGCACGCTGCGCCGAGTTGCCGCAAAGCGGCAGCGTCGTGTCGAGCAAAAGATTCAGCCAATAGAGTGTCTCTTCGACGCGAGGACTGCCTTGCGTCCAGATCGCACCCGCATACTTGCCGCTCGCCAACGCGGCCTGCACCGTGTTGGTGATCCGCGCCAATCCGGGGCGCGACGGATGCTGGCCAAGGTGCGGCGGGCGGTATGGAAAAAAGTCTTTGCCGAGCGTTTCTGGCGGAATGTCGCCCGTCCCAACGTCGGTGCGCCGATCGGCCGGCAAGCCCTTCTTGTATCCGGACGCCGGCAAGACGCGGAAGAAATCGACCTCGGCATAGGCAGAAATGAGATTGCCGGTGCCCTGCTCGCCGACGCTGAGCCGATCGATCTCCTCGACCGGCCTCGAACCGTCCGGAAAGAAAGGCTGCCGCGTCTGACTCGCCGGCGCGATCTCCTCGGCACCGTCGGCATCCCACGCGCGCCCGTCGGCCTGACGCGCCATGTACGGCAACGGATAAAGGCCGTCGTCCGGCCGCAACTCGACTTCGTACACTGGCTTGTCAGAGGGACCTTGGCGCTCTTTACGGAAATTCCCCTGCGCGTCGAGGAATCCGTCCGGCGGACCATAAAGTTCTGCAGCATCGGCCTCGAGCGGGTGCGCACTGAACTGCTCGACATAGACGACCGCGGGTCGCGCCAGCCGCTGGGCCCGCAAGACATCGAACCGCGCCGGGGTCTGGTCCGGGTTGCGCAACGGCGCGAGACCGTACTTCGCGCGCGCCTTGTTGCTCGTGATCAGCGGCGGAATGGAATGAATCGTGGCGTTCGAACCGGCGAAATAGGCGATCCGAGGTTTCGTGCTGTCACTCATTTCTTGCGCCTCACGCTGAAGATCACGCCGGAGGGGGCGCGAGTTGGCCGACCGGCCTAGACGTTGCGCGGCCAGCCGCCGCCCCGGCCTGGCGCACCGAGCGACTGCCAATATTCCAGAATTCCCATCATGCCGGCGAACCGGACGAGCAGAAACGGATGCAGCCCAAGCTCATAGAGCTGGATCAGATTCCGTTCGCGCATCGCCGCAAGCTCGTCCTCGGTCACCGTGTAGTTCTTGCGGAAGTAATCGGGATCGTCGTCGAGCTTCTTGGCCAGCGTCCGGTCGCGGATCATGTCGCTCGCGATGACGTTCAGCGCACTCGTCAGATGCCGCATCTCGCCCGCGAACGGACGTAAGACTTCTTCGGTCGTCGGCATTTTCAAAGCTCCCAATAGAGATAGCCGAGACCGATGTGCCACAGCCGGATGTAATCGAGCACGTTGCACTTTACGTCGCCGCAGATGCCGGCCGTGATGACCCAGTTGACGAGTTCGCCGTTGCCGGAATTCATCAGCTCGTCGGGGGTGAACTTCGCGAGATCGCTGCCCTTCCCGCTCGCCAGGATCGCCAGCACCTTCTTGTCGAACTCCTCATCGACATGACCGTACAGCGGCGTGCCCGGATAGTGCGACATGCCGCCGGTAGCCAGCACCAGCACCCGGTCGTCGACTTCGTCGAGGATTTCCCTGATCGCCTGGCCAAGCTTGTAGCTGCGCCTCGGCCACGGCAGCGGCGGAACGTAGCCGTTGGTGAACAGCAGCATCACCTTCTTGTCGGCCTTGGGATTGAGAAAGTTGGTCGTCAACACCTCCTCGCCGTCCATCGTGCCGTCGGAGGTGAACGGGATATCGAAATCCCGTTCCAACAATCCCTTGAGCATCCGCACGCTCAGATCAGTGTTGACCTTGTAGACGTAAGGCTTCTGGTTATCCCAATTGGCCATGTGCTGCGGGATACCGCTGGGCGCCGACTGAAACGACTGCTTGCCCTCATACTTCCGGTAGGTCGCACCGGTGATCTGTTCGATCGTGTCGGGATCGGTGACGCCACTGCCCTTGGCTTCCTGACCGACGAAGAGCGCGAACGGCGGGTAGCACCGGAAGTCGAAATTCACGAAATGATCGTCGTGGATGACGAGGATCGTGTCGGCATTGGCGCGCTCGACCTGATCGCGTAGCGCGAGCATCGCGTTGCGGCCTTTCTGCACATCCTTTTTGTACTGCTCGTTTTCCGCCGGCCGCGTGAACAACTGCAGGTGCGAATGCGGCGCAGCGACCGCTCCAACCAAAGGCATCGTTAATGCTCCACCGTCATTGCAATCATTGGACCATGCGGTAGGCGTCGAAACAACATGCAATATCGCATTGCTCGATGCAGATGCGTTGACCGTCGGAGACTCGCACCTATACTTGTCGTTGCCGGACTCCTCTTCGCGAGATTCCCATGCCCTCATTGAAATCCGTACTGGCCGCCGTCAGCGTATGCATCGCGGCGTCAGTCGTTTCGAGCGCGTCGCAGGCCGAGACTTGGCCACAACGGCCGGTCAAATTCATCGTCGGCCTTGGCCCGGGAAGCGCGCAAGACATCGCCGCACGCGTGTTCGGCGATCAGCTCTCCAAGCGCTGGGGCCAGCCGGTGGTCATCGAAAATCGCCCGGGCGCCGATGGCATCAACGCCATCAACGCATTCATCAACGCGCACGACAACCACACGCTGCTGTTCGCGGCGTCCGGCACCTTCACGGCCCATCCGGTGCAGTATGCCAAGCTGCCTTATGATCCTGGCGAACTCGTTCCGATTGCGCGGGTGTCGAGCACAATCATTGCGGTCGCGGTACCAACCGTTCTCAATATCAACACCTTGTCGGAACTGGTGGCACTGGCGCGGAAGGAACCGGGCAAGCTCAACCTCGCCCCGACGCCCGGCACCACCGAGATCACCTTCGACTACTTCCTGAAGGCCACCGGCATCACCATGACCAAAATTCCGTACAGCGACATCACCAAGGCGCTGGCGGACCTGAGCGAAAACCGCGTCCAGGTGATCGTGTCGGGGATCGCGGTCGTGAAGTCCCAGGTTGAGGCCGGCAAGGTCAAGCTGTTGGTGACCACGGCGCTCAAGCGGGCGTCGATGGTTCCCGATCTTCCGACCGCGATCGAGGCCGGTTATCCCTCGCTCGCGCTCGACGGGCTGATCGGATTGTTCGGGCCGAAGAACCTGCCGGCCGGCACGGCGGAGCGGATTGCAAATGACGTGCAGGCGATCGCCGCCGACCCAGCTGTCGGTGCAAGGATCGCAGCGACCGGCCAACAGATCGACCCGGGCGGCCCCGACGTCTTCGCGGCGGCGGTCGAAGCACAGCGCCAAAGCATTGCCGCCACCGCCAAGGCGCTTGGCATTCAGCCGGTGCGATAGCGCGCACCAGCCGCGATCCCCGTGGTCACGTCGCCTGCCAGGTGTTAGCTTTATCTGCCGGCGAAAATTCGCATCGTTCCCGTTTTCATTGCTCAGGTGAGGATCGCCATGCTCAATCGTCGTCGCACCCTGCAAGGCCTCGCGGCCGCAGGCTCACTTGCTGTCGCATCGCCGAAGGGCGCGTTTGCACAAGCTAAGCCGCCGGTGAAGATCCGTTACAACGAGGTGGTGCGCTCGATCCTTTACGCACCGGCCTATGTGGCGATCGCGAAGGGCTACTTCACCGAGGCCGGCCTCGACGTCTCGATGACGACTGCGCAGGGCGGCGACAAGTCGGTCGCAGCGCTGTTGTCCAATAGTGCCGACATCGCGCTGATCGGGCCGGAGACGGCCGTCTACGTGAAGAACAGCGACTCGCCGACCAAGATCCCGATCTTCTGCGGGCTAACGGCCACCGACGGCTTCATGCTGGTGGGCCGCGACAAGGCCGACAAGTTCGATTGGCAGGCGCTGAAGGGCAAGGAGATCCTCGGCTTCCGGCCCGGCAGCACGCCGCTCCTTTTTCTCGAAGCGGCCCTGCGCCAGAACGGCATCGACCCTCTCAAGGACGTCAAGCTTGCGAACAACGTCGCGATCCCGGCACGCGTGGGCTCGTGGCTGGCGGGCCAGAATCAATACGCCATCTTCATCGAGCCGGATGCCTCGCAGCTCGAGATGGACGGCAAGGCCCATATCCTCGCGTCGATCGGCCAGACCGTCGGGCCCGCCGACTACACCACGTTCATGGCGACCGATAAGTACATCCGCGAAAATCCGCAGGTGATCCAGACCTGGACCAACGCGATCTACCGGGCGCAGAAATGGACCGCGACTGCACCGACCGAGGAAATCGCAAAGACGCTCGAACCGTTCTTTCCAGGCGTGAACCCGAAGGCGCTGGTCGCCGCGGCCGAGCGCTATCGCAAGCTGAACATCTGGAAGGACACGCCGATGATCGATGCCAAGGCCATCGATAAGTTCCAGGACATTCTGGTTCAGGGCAACGTGCTAGAACAGAACAAACGCGTGAAGTTCGAAGATTTGGTGCTCACCGAGTTTGCCAGCAAGGCGAAGTGATCCGTGTCGGCGCCGGCGACCGGCGGGGCCGCCGTCCCTCCGAAGGTCGAACTGCTCGGCGTCAACCTGCGCTATTTCGGCACCGAGGGTGAAACCGAGGCGCTCAAAGATATTTCGATTGCGATCGCGCCGGGCGAATTCGTCGCCATCATCGGACAAAGCGGCTGCGGCAAGAGCACGCTGCTGTCGCTGATCTCAGGAATCCTCAAGCCGACCGAAGGCAGCGTGCTGGTTGACGGCAAACCGGTCGCTGGTCCGAGCCGCAAGGTCGGCTACATGCTGCAGCAGGATTATCTGTTCGAGTGGCGGACCATCCTCGACAACGCCGTGTTGGGAGCGGAAATCCAGGGCGCGGATATTCGCAAAGCGCGCGAGCGCGCGACCCAGCTCCTCACCCGGTACGGATTGGGCCAATTCCTCCACCATCTTCCCCGGCAACTCTCAGGCGGAATGCGCCAGCGTGTTGCGCTGGCGCGAACGCTCTGCACCGATCCCGACGTCGTGCTGCTCGACGAGCCATTCTCCGCGCTCGATTCGCAGACCCGGATCGCGCTCGCCGACGAGGTGGCCGAAATTTTACGGCGCGAACGCAAGACCGCGATTTTGGTCACGCACGACATTGGCGAGGCGGTCAGCATGGCCGAGCGGGTGGTTGTGCTGTCGCGGCGTCCAGGCCGGGTGAAGTCGGATCATGCGATCCGCTTCGCGACCGCCAACGGCAGCCGCCCCGCACCGTTCGCGGCGCGGAACGCGCCAGAATTCAACGGCTACTTCAACACCCTGTGGCGGGAGCTCGAAGTTCATGTCGAAGGCTGACATCAGGACCGAGACGGGGCCCAGTCCGCAATATCGCGAATGGCTTCGGCGCGAGCGGCGCGGCCATCTTGCGGTCCGCGCCGCGCAGCTTGCCGTGCTGGTGATCTTTCTCGTGCTCTGGGAGGTGCTGCCCAAGGCTCATGTGATCAATCCGCTCTTCACCAGCTACCCATCGGCGCTATGGCCGACATTCCTTGAGCTGCTGAAGGATAGTCCGCAGCAGGTGAACATCCTGGCCCACACCTGGGCCACGGTGTTGGCCACGGTAATTGGATTCACCGCCGCAATGGTTTTCGGCACCGCGATTGCCGCGGCGCTCTGGTGGTGGGATGGTCTTTACAAAGTGCTCGACCCGTATCTGGTCGTGGCCAATGCGATGCCGAAGACCGCCTTTGTTCCGATCTTCTATCTCTGGCTCGGCGCCACGATGTCGGTCTACGGCATGTCGCTCGCGATCTCGCTCTTTGTCACGATCCTGATGATCTACAGCGGCTTCCAGGGCACCGACCCGAACAAGGTGAAGCTGGCCCAGACCTTCGGCGCCAGCAAAGGTCAAATCCTCACCAAGGTGGTGCTGCCGGGCAGTGTTCCGACGCTGATCGCGGCGCTCAAGGTGAACGCAGGTCTGTCGCTCGTGGGTGTCGTGGTTGGCGAATTCCAGTCCGCGAATCTAGGCCTCGGTTACCTCATTCAGTATGGCAGCCAGATCTTCAAAATGAACATCGTGATGTGCGGGATCACCATTCTGGCGGTGGTCTCGTCGCTGATGTATCTCGCGATCTCGTGGCTCGAGACTGCCGTGATGCGGCGGCGCTAGAGGATCAAGAGGTCACGCCGTTGGATTGACCGAGGGCCGACACCTAGGATCAAATTTGTGTCCGGGTACCGATCCTGCGCGCAAAGGAAAATCGAAATGCCGGCTAGGCTTGCTCTCGCCACCCTCATGGCCTTCGCCAGCCTCACCAGCTCTGCGTTGGCGGCCGAACCCTACCCCGACCGTCCCATCACCGTCATCGTGCCCTACGCGGCCGGCGGCAGTTCGGACGTGCTCGGCCGCTTGCTCGGCGAGCGGCTGTCGAAGTCGCTGGGCCAGCCGATCGTGATCGACAACCGCGCCGGCGCCGGCAGCCGGATCGGCACCGAGATCGCCGCCAAAGCCGCGCCGGATGGCTACACTTTGCTGCTTGCTGACATGCCGCACACCATTGTGCCGGCGATCCAGAAGGGCGTGCAATATCATCCGGTGCGCGACTTCACGCCGATCGGTTTGATCGGCACCGCTTCGATGTTTTTCTTCGTCAATCCGGCGGTGAAGGCCGAGTCCGCCCAGGACTTCGTCGCGTTAGCGAAAGCCGCCCCGGACAAAATCACCATTGCGTCGGGCGGAATCGGCAGCGCCACCCACCTCACGGCGGAGCTTTTACAGGCGAAGGCCGGCATCAAGCTCGTGCATGTGCCATTTCGCGGCGCTGGCCCAGCGATGAACGATTTGGTCGCCGGTCACGTGCAGTCGGGCTTCACCACGCTCGCGACCGCAAGTTCCGTTCTCGACCGCGTCCGCACGCTGGCGATTGCCAGCGCGACGCGGCCGGCGGATCGCGCGAATATTCCGACCTTCAAGGAAGGCGGCATCGATCTTGTCGTCGAGCATTGGTGGGGCGTGCTCGCTCCGGCTGGCCTCGCGCCCGAGATCGCCGCACGGCTGACGCGGGAGCTCAAAGCCATTCTCGACTCGCCCGAATTTGCGGCGCGTCTCGCGCCGCTGGGCGTCACGGCGTCTCATGCCTCGCCGGCGGAATTTCGAGCTCTGATCGAGAACGACACGGCGCGCTGGGCCGATATCGTCAAGTCGGTTGGGATCAGCGTCCCGTGACGGCCGCCGCATCGGCAGGACTTCCGCAGTCTCCGCCGGCAAGTCCCAGCGATCCGCAGATGTGGGCGGACTTCCAGGCGCTATGCGATCTCGGCGGCCGCCTCGCCGGCTCGGCCAGCGAGGCTGCGGCGCTTGATTTCGTTCGCCAGCGGCTCAGGGCCGTGCCCGGCGCAACGGTCCGCGCCGAGCCTGTGGAGTATCCCGGCTGGGGCTGCCGCACCGCGCAACTCACCCATGCGGCGACGGGCGTTTCGTTCCCATGCACGCCACTCCTGGGCACCACATCGGCCAAGGGCATCGTCGCGGAAGTCATCGATCTCGGCTTGGGCCGGCACGAGGATTTCGAGCGGCACGCAGACATGATCCGCGGCCGGATCGTCATGGTCCGCCACGAATATCCGTTCGCGGCCGGGCATCTGCACCGCCGCGTCAAGCTCGGCCTGGCGCAGCAGGCGGGCGCGGCCGGATTTCTGATCGCGCATCCTGAGCCCGGCGTCGGTCCCGTATCGGGGTCAAGCGGGCGCAACGGGGGTGCCGGCATCCCGGCGCTCGGCATCGGTGTCGAAACCGCGGAAGCGCTCCGCCGGTCGCCGGATTGCACGCTGCCAAGCGCCCGCATGGTCATCGATGCCGACGATCATCCGGCGCAGACGCGTATGTCGATTGCCGATGTGCCGGGGAACGGGCCGAATTGGGTCGTGGTCAGCGCGCATATCGACGGCCATCCGCATGGCGAAAGCGCGATCGACAACGCAACCGGGGTTGCGGTCGCACTCGGGCTTGCGCGCCTGCTCGCGCCGCGAGTCGCCCAATGTCCGCGCGGCTTGCGCATTTGCCTGTTCAGCGCCGAGGAATGGGGTCTGGTCGGATCGCGCATCTGGCTCGAACGAATGAACGAGGCGGCGCGGCGATCGATGGTCATCAATATCAATCTCGATTCTGTCGGCGGCGCCGCCGGACTAACCGCACTGACGTCTGGCTTCGAACGTCTCGATGCCTGGGTCAAGGACACCGCCAGTCGCGCCGATTTACCGATCACGACCCACTTGCCACTGATGGCCAACTCAGACCACGCCAATTTTGCGGCGCACGGCATCCCGGCGCTGCGCCTGATCACAGGCTTCAACGCACCCGACAGCAATCTCCGTCTGTTGCTGACCGCGGCCGACACCCGCGACAAGGTGCGCCCAGAGGAACTCGATCATGCGTTGAGAGTCGCCGGTGCGCTGACGTGGCAGGCGTTGACCGCCTGGGATGAGACTCTGTCAGGCTTGGCGGTGCGGCGCGACTAGGCAACGGTGCCGCGTGCCCGAAAGCGTTTGCGCCGCGCTGGCGCCAGAACACGCGCTCCAATACATTCGGCGGCGACTGCGGATACGGACCAGCCCATGAACACAGACGACAATCGCCGCCGCAATCTTGGTTTTTTCTTCGACGAGTCGGTGCGGCGGCTGCCGCACAAGGTGGCGATCATCGATCTGTTCGGCGGGCGTGAGCGCCAATCCACCTACCAGCAGCTCGATCAGCGCATGAACGCCGTGGCAAGCATGCTGGCGCGGCTTGGCGTGCGGCCCGGGGATCGTGTCGCGATGCTGATCGGAAATCGGGTGGAGTTCATCGAGTTTTTCTTTGGGGCCATGCGCGCCGGTGCGATCCCGCTGCTGCTCAACACCCGTCTTGCGGCTCATACGCTTGAACAGTTGATCAAGGACGCGAGTTGCACATTCGGGATTTTCGACCCCAGCTGCAATCGAGAGGCGCTCTCGATCGCGTCCCGCATTGCGATCCGCAACCGCATGCTGCTCGATCAAAACCAGCAGGGCTTGCTTTCTTACGAGCAGGAAATGGCGGTGCCGGCGCCGTCCGTGCCGCCACCGCCGATCGCAGACAACGCCCAGGCATTTCAGCCGTACACCTCCGGATCAACCGGCCGCCCCAAAGGCGCAATGATGACGCATCACGGCATGCTGTGGTACGTCGCCTACAATCAGCGCTATTGGCCGGCCGATGAGAATGGGCGCGGTCTGATCGCGCTGCCGCTGTTCCACAAGAACGCCTTGCGCGGCACCGTGAAGCCGATGCTCTACGCCGGCGGCTCGTTCGTACTGATGCCCGGCTACGAGCCGCGTGCTTATCTCGATGCCTTGGCGCGATACAAATGCACCTACTCACGCGGCGTGGCTGCGGTCTTCACAATGTTTCTGCAGCATCGCGACTATCTGAAAACCCTCGATCTCAGCAATCTGCGCAGCATGACGATCGGCTCCGCGGTGGTCACGCCCGAGCTTCTCGATCTGGTCAAGCGCGCGCTTCCTCACATCAAGGTCGAGGAAAGCTACGGATTGACCGAGGGCGGCAGTCCGTTGCGGCCACCGATCGATGGCCGCCCGGTGCCGCGCGGCAGTCCCGGTGCGCAGGCCCCGGAAATCGAGCTCAAACTTCTCGACACTCAAGGCAACGAAACCGACGACGAGGGCGAGCTGGCTGTTCGCTGTCCCTATGTCTGCTCCGGCTATTTCAATGAGCCGGAAATCACCAAAGCCAAGCTGCACGATGGCTGGCTGCGGACCGGGGATCTCTTCTACAAAGACCGCGAGGGCTTTTTCTATTTCCGCAGCCGCGTCGACGACATGTTCAGCTGCGGCGGGGAAAACGTCTATCCCAAGGAGGTCGAGAACCTCCTGTTCGCGCACCCAGACGTCGTCAATGCGGTGGTGGCGCCAGTGCCTCATCAGGTGAAGGGTTTTGCGCCGGCCGCCATGGTGATGGTGCGCGCGGGCGCAACGATCACGGCCGAAGATTTGAAGACGTTCTGTCTCGAAAAGGGCCCCGCCTATTCGCATCCTCGCTTCATCGATATTGTCGATGCGCTGCCGCTCAACGGGGCCGGCAAGGTCGACCGCGGGCTGATTCAGGCCAAGCTTGTCGCCGCTTCCAGTCCCTCCGCCTGATCGCGGCAAGCCGCGGCGTCTTGTGCGCGACGTAGGGCAAATCCGGATTTCAAACCCGTCGGGAAATGCCTACCATTCTGGTCGATCGGGATTTCGCCGCGGAGCCCCGGCCAACACGACACTCCAAACCGCGCGGCCGACTGGGATATCGGTGCTGAAGATTTTCGATCTGAATACGGCCGCAACCGTGCCCATGGAAAATGGCCGCGGCGAAACCATCCGGATGATCAATTCGAAACTTGGAACCGAGAAAATCGACGTGCATCTCAACCGGCTGGCTCCCGGCGGACCGCGCGGCCGGATGCACCGCCATTCGCAGTCGGACAACGTCTATCTGGTGCGGCGCGGCGAAGGCGTGTTGATCGCCGGCGGCGAGACCCACACCATCCGAGCCGACCAGGTCATCTACATCCCGGCCGGGATGCCGCATTCCTTGAGCAATCTGTCCGAGGGGGTCTTCGAAATCCTTGAAATCTATGCGCCAGCCGGCCAGCAGTTCGACTTCACCCCGGTCGATTGACGCAAAGGCAATTCAATGAGTCATCCCGACCTGTTGTTCGTGCCTTATCAGGACACGCTCGATCTACTGGGCATCGAAGACGCGATGCGCATCTGCGAAGACGTGTACCAGATGCTGGCGCGCGGCACGATCGTTCACTCCAAGCCGCCGAGTTTCAAACTTGACGTTGCGGAGGGGTTCAACAACCACTGGCACGTCAAGTCTGCGCTGTTGAAGGAAATCCCCACCACCGGCGTGCGCCTCTACAATTATTTCAACGATGGCACGCGCAACACGGTCGGCTACCTGGAATGCGCCCGCTATGTGTTCCTGTCCGATCCCCACACCGGCCATGGGCTCGGGATCGTCGATGAACATTGGACCTACGGCATTCGCAGCACGGCCGCCGCGACACTGGCCTGCAAGTGGCTGGGGCCTGCGCAAGCGCGCGTGCTGGGCCTGGTTGGCGTGGGCGCCATGGGTACCAATGCGCTGCGTTGCCTCAACAAGCTTTATCGTTTCGAAGAGATCCGCTGCACGTCGCGCCGCAAGGACACACGCCAGGCCTTCGCCAAGAAATGGTCTTCGGAGCTCGGCATCAAGGTGCAGCTCTGCGACACCATCGAGGAGGTCGTTCGGGGCTCGGACCTCGTGGTCGGCGGCACCACCTCGTCCGATGTGATGACCCGCGAAGAATGGCTCAAGCCCGGCTCGACCTTCATCTCGCTTGCGCGGCGGGAGCTTGACCCCGCGGGCTGGGCCCGCATGGACAAGGTGGTGGTCGACAGTTGGGACATGAACATGCTGATGCCGATGTTCAGCTCAATGGTCCAAAACGGTCAGTTCAGCCGTACGCAACTGCACGCCGAAATCTCGGAAGTCGTCGCGGGCACGAAGCCCGGACGAACGAGCCCGGAAGAGCGAATTCTCATTCACACCACCGGACTGGTGGAGCACGACATTGCGCTGGCGCACTATCTCTACTCCCGGGCCAAGGAGCAGGGTCTTGGCATCCGGCTGCCGGCCGCGCGGCCGCGGGATTAAGGCGGCTGAGAGCTCCGATGTCAGACCAAGACGATCAACTCAAAGCCCTCACAGCGCTGATCGCGACGGACCAAGCCAGGTCGCTGCTGGTCGAACTCGCGCGCGTGCCGAGCCCGCTGACCGAGTTGATGGAGGCGGAGCCCAAGTTGCGCGAATTCATCGACACCGCTGTCGAGCCCCGCCTGCGCGACATGGGCATCACCGAGATCAAGCGCGACAGCATGGGCAATCTGCTGGCAACCTGTGGCGCGAACCAGAGCGGCCGCTCGATCATGCTGGTGACCAATGCGATGAATCAGCCGCCCGCGACCATGCCCAACCCGTATGGCGGAGAGGTGCGCGACGGCGCAGCCTATGGGCTTCCGGGCGAAGTGGTGCTCAGCAAGGGCGTCAGCGAACAGAAAGCACCGCTCGCCGCGATCCTGCTCGCCATGCGTTCGGTTATGGCCTGCGCCGCGCCGCTGAAGGGTCAGCTCGTTTTCCTGTGCTGCGTCTCCGGCGAAACCGGGCGGCACGACGCGATCCGCAGCATCCTCGAAGCGACCGGCGCCCGTGCCGAGATCGCCATTCTCAACGGCACCGGCAATCGGATCAGTCTCGGTAACCGGGGACGCGTGGACTTGACCGCGACGGTCCACGGCAGTCCTGCGCACAGCAGCCGGCCCGCGACGGGTTGCAATGCCATCACTGGCGCGTTTGAGGTGATCCGGGCTGTGACGGGCGGACTACAGCTGCCCCCATCTCATCCGGACCTTGGCGCCGCAACGCTTGCAGTCAATCACATCCGCAGTTTTCCTGATTCGACGCATACCATCCAAGACCGCTGCGAAATCACCTTCGACCGCCGGTTGTTACCCGGCGAAGATCCGGATGCCGCCGTGGCGGCGCTCGCGGCGCTTGCCAAAACCGTCGACGGCGTGGCCGATCCGGCGAGCGGAAAGCCCTGGCGCGTGGAGTTCGTGAAGGGCGCGTTCATGTATCCGTCCCTGGTTGCCGAGTCCTCGGATGTCGTGCGTGCACTTTGTCGCGCCTCGCAATCGGCACTTGGGACCGCGCCGCAGATGATCTATCAATCGAACGCCTTCGATCAGGGCTATCTCAATCACATCGGCATCGAGGCCTGCACCTACGGCCCGGGCGAAGACAAATACGCGCACACCGACCTCGATATGGCGTCTGTTGACCGCACGCGTGACGCAGCCAAGGTCTATGCCGCTCTCATCACGCAACGGCTGATGTGAGCGCGAGCGGAATTCGAAGGAGAGACCTGATGTTGACCCGCACAGCCCTGGTACTCCTCGCAACCGCCTTCGGCGCCACAAGCGCGGCCGCACAAGCGGTCAGCGAAGCGCCCTGGCCCAGCAAGCCGATCCGCCTGGTCGTACCATTTCCGGCCGGCAGCAGCACCGACGTGATTGCGCGTCTCGTGACGCAAATGCTGGGGCCGAAGCTTGGACAGCAATTCGTGATCGACAATCGGGCCGGCGCCAGCGGCAACATTGGCGCCGATCTGGTCGCGCGTGCTGCTCCGGACGGCTACACGTTCGGCATCGCGACGACGAGCACACATACGCTCGCGCCCAATCTGACGGCCAACTTGTCCTATCATCCGATCAAGGATTTTACCCCGGTCGTGCTGATCGGCAGCGCGCCTTACGTCATGGTGGTCTCCCCTACGCTGGAGGCGAAAAGCGTGGCGGAGTTCATCGCGCTGGCGAAAGCAAAGCCCGACACCCTCAATTACGGGTCGGCGGGCCCTGCAAGCCTCGCGCATTTGGCGGGCGTGATGTTTGCAAATGCGGCCAAGGTGCAGATGACTCACGTCCCGTACAAAAGCTCGGTGCAATCCACGACCGACTTGATCACAGGCCGGCTGGACATGCAGTTCGCTACGATTGCCCCAACGCTGCCGTTTCTCAAGACCGGCCAGTTGCGGGGTCTCGCGGTGACCGGCAGCAAACGAACCGACGCAATGCGCGAACTGCCGACCATCGCCGAGTCCGGTATTCCTGGCTACGAGGCCGTGCTCTGGATGGGCATCGTGGCGCCATCCGCCACACCGCAGGCCATCGTCGATCGGTTGAACCGGGCGGTCGTCGAGGTCCTGAACGGCGACGAGGCGAAAAAGACGTTGCTGGTACAGGGCCTCGATGTCAAAGCCGGCACGCCGGACGCCTTGCGCACGCTCATCGAACGCGATCTGGCGAAATGGCAAACCGTCATCAAGGCAGCAGGCATCCACATCCAATAAGCCGAGCATCCGGACCGGTGCGGCCGCACGCGCGGGATGCGCGAGCCAAACCGGCGATGCTTCACAGCCGAAATGGAAAGCAGTACGCTGCTGCGGCTTCTCCGTTGGTGCCGCATGCCGCGCGCCAATCTTACTCCAATTGGCGCCACCAAAAACATGAGCATCGACTGATCATGGCCGGTCATGCGGCGTCTGACAGTTGGATCGGTGCGCGCCTGTTGCGTAAGGAGGATGCGCGGCATCTGTACGGCCACGGCGCGTTCATTGCCGATATCCGGATGCCGGGCTTGCAGGACATCGCCTTCGTGCGCAGCCAGAGGGCGCATGCGCGGGTGCGGCAGATCGTCAAACCGCCGGATGCCGCCGGGCGTGTTTTCACGCTGGCCGACATTGGCCCGCTCAACATCCTCGAAGCCGGGCCGGAGCTCGCCGCGCACCGTCACGGGCCCTATCCGGCGCTCTCCGACGGACGCGTGCGGTATGTGGGCCAGACCATCGCAGCCTGCATGGCGCCGACCCGGGCCGAAGCCGAGGACTTGGCCGATCGTGTGTCCGTTGAGCTCGAGGAATTGCCGGCCGTCGTCGATTGCGTCGCCGCCATGCGTCCGGGCAGCCCGCGCGTGTTCGACTCGTGGCCGGACAACGCGTTCATCACCAGTACGGTGAACGAAGGCAACCCGGCATCGCTGGCTGCCGCGCCGATCCGGCTGCGACGGCAATTGCGGATGAACCGGCAAGCCACTGTCTCGCTCGAATGCCGCGGTTCCCTCGCCTATTGGGACCACCGCCTCAACGAACTCGTGATCTACCTGTCGACGCAGGGCGGCCATGTGAAACGGCTCGGCCTGTCCAAGGCGCTGGGCCTGCCCGAGAACCAAATCCGCGTCATCGCGCCCGATGTCGGCGGCGGCTTCGGCGGCAAGAACCGCCTGATGCCCGAAGACATCGCAGTCGCGGCCATCGCCATGAAAGTCGGACATCCGGTTCGGTGGATCGAAGATCGCCGCGAGCATCTGCTCGCCTCGGTCCACGCACGCGATCACGCTTACGACCTCATCATTTCGGCCGACCGGGATGGCACGCTGCTGGGCGTCGAGGGCGACGTCCACATCGATGCCGGCGCCTACTCGCTGTGGCCCACCGGCTCCTTCATGGAAGCCAGCATGGCGTCGCGCAATCTCACCGGTCCGTATCGCATCAAACACTTGAAGCTCAACACATTCACGGTTGCGACCAACAAGGCGCCAATGGGCCCCTATCGCGGCGTCGCGCGGCCAGGCGCGTGTTTTGCAATCGAGCGTCTGGTCGACGAAGTGGCGCGCGAGCTTGGCCGCGAGCCGTTCGACCTGCGGCGGCAGAACATCGTCACCGCTGCGGAGCTTCCCTACAGCACAGCGGCCGGCATGCGGCTGGACACTGGCGACTATGTTGCGTCGCTCGATATGGCGCACGACATGGTGGGCCTGCCCGCCATTCGCAAACGGCAAATAGCCGGCGAGCCGAATGGCCGCGCAATCGGTATCGGCTTTGCGTTCTATACCGAGCAAAGCGGCCACGGGCAGGTCGAATGGGTGAAGCGAAAGTCGCGCGTGGTGCCGGGCTACGAGTCGGCATCGGGGCGCATGCTGCCCGATGGCTCCGTCATTTTTCATGTCGGAACCCAGAATCATGGCCAAGGCCACGAGACGACGCTGGCGCAGATCGCCGCCCACGAGTTGACAATCGATCCGGCGCGCATCTCCATCCGCTACGGCGACACGGCGACGACGCCCTTTGGCTTCGGCACGTTTGCGTCGCGCTCGATCGTGTTTGCCGGCGGCGCGGTGGCCAAGTCGAGCCGCGGCCTGATCGCAAAAATTCGGCGCATTGGCGCGCATCTGCTGCAGGCCGACGTCGCCAACACCCGAGTCGAAGGCGGCGCGGTGCATGGGCCGTCCGGCAAGATCAGCTTTGCCGAGATCGCCTATGCGGCCAATGTGCGTCAGGAGCATCTGCCGGCTGGCATGGACCCGCTGCTGGACGTGACGGCCACGTATGAGCCGACCGAAACCGGCGGCGTGTTTTCCTATGGCACGCATGCCGTGGTCGTCGCGGTCGAACCGGACACCGGCGTGGTCGAAATTCTTGACTACGTTGTGGCCGAGGACTGCGGCACGATGATCAATCCGATGATCGTCGACGGCCAAGTTCAGGGCGGCATCGCGCAGGGGATCGGCACCGCGCTGTACGAGGAAATTCCTTACGACGAGGCTGGACAACCGCTGGCAACATCTTTTGCGGATTACATGGTGCCGTGCGCGCCTGAGATTCCAAAGGTGCGGATCGGACATCTGGTGACGCCTGCGCTTGCCACCGAATACGGCGTCAAAGGCCTGGGCGAAGGTGGCGCGATCGCGCCGCCGGCGGTCATCGCCAATGCGGTGGCAGACGCCTTCCGTTCGATTGGCGCAAGCTTCAACGAGACGCCGCTGACGCCACGCCGGGTGTCCGAGGCGGTTGATCGCGCGCGCCGCGCCAAGGGCGCTGCCGCATGAAGGCCGCGCCGTTCGAATATCTGCGCCCAGCCTCGGTGGCAGAAGCAAGCGCCGCACTCGGACGGAACGGCATGACAACGGCTGCCATCGCCGGCGGCCAATCGCTACTGCCGATGCTCAATCTGCGGGTCGCGTTCATCGATCTCTTGGTCGACATCAGCCGGCTCGACGAGCTGCGAGCCGTGACGGAAACGCCGAGCGGCCTGCAGATCGGCGCGCTCACCACGCACGCGGCCATCGAGGACGGCAAGGTGCCTGACCTATTCGGCGGGTTGCTGCGGCGGGTCGCCGGCCAGATCTCCTATCGCGCCGTGCGCAATCACGGCACCATCGGCGGCAGCGTCGCGCTCGCCGA
Source organism: Rhodoplanes serenus (assembly GCA_945893145.1). GTDB lineage: Bacteria > Pseudomonadota > Alphaproteobacteria > Rhizobiales > Xanthobacteraceae > Z2-YC6860. Next base: position 130,996 of record CAMDDZ010000002.1, read on the forward strand.
TCCGGCGGCGGACTGGCCCGGCTGCCTGATGGCGCTCGGCGCCAGCGTGCGGATCGCAGGGCCGAGTGGAGCGCGCAGCGAGCTGGTTTCGGATTTTGTCCAGGGTTCCTATTCGACCTCGCTCGCAGCCGGCGAAATTATCCTCGGCTTTGAACTGCCGCGTCCCGGCGCCTCGCTGCGCTGGGGCTTTGCCAAGGTGGTGCGCAAGAGTGGCGCATTCGCAAGCTCGATTGCGTTCGTTGTGACGCCTGGGCGAAGCGCACCGGTGTCTGTCGTGCTTGCAGCGGCCGCCGCACGCGCTCAGGCTTGTCCAGAAACCGCCCAGCATCTCCAGCGCGGTACCGCCACCGACGAGGCGCTGCGCCAAGCGATCGCCCGCGATCTGGCGGTTCATGTCCCGGACGCGGATGCCTATCAGCAGCGGTTGCACACAGCGACGATCCTGCGCGCCATACGCGATTGGCGGGCGCAATGACCGAGATCACCCTCCATCTCAACGGCACGCAAGCGGCACACACGGTTGAGCCCCGGCAGACACTCGCCGATTTTCTGCGGGACCGTTGCGGATTGACCGCCACACACCTCGGCTGCGAGCACGGCGCCTGCGGCGCCTGTACGGTGGTGCTGGACGGACAGGCGGCTCGCTCTTGTCTTCAGCTGGCCGTCATGTGTGACGGCCGCTCCATTCAGACCCTCGAAGGGCTGCGCGCCGATCCCGTGATGGAGGTGCTGCGCCGTCACTTCCATGAGAGCCACGCCTTGCAATGCGGTTTTTGCACGCCTGGGATGCTCATCATGGGCCGGGATATCTTGCAACGTTATCGCGAGCCTGATGCCCAGACCATTCGTCATGAACTCAGCGGCCAGATCTGCCGCTGTACCGGCTACGCCGGCATCGTCGATGCTATAGTCGCGGCGGGACGGGAGATCGGCACTGCGACCCGATAGCCTACCTCGGGACCCCGGCATTTGCGTTATGGTCCGCGGATTGCATGGCAAATTGCATGGCGAGACCCTCGCAAGGAGAGCTGGACATGGCTATGGGCACGTTCACACGGCGTAACCTGATCAAGAGCGGTGCGGGGCTGACCGTCGGACTGCTGACTGCGCCTTACGTGGCGCGTGCGCAGGCGGTCGATGCGATCAAGTTCAGCCTGGAATTCCGCAACTACGGTGGCAACGCACCGATGTTCCTAGGTGCGGAGAACGGCATCTATCGCAGCCTTGGACTCGACATCACCCCCGAAGGCTCATCCGGCTCCGGTGAGTCGGTGAATCGCGTGGCGACCGGCTCGCATCCGTTTGGCACCGCCGACGCCAGCACCGCCGTTGAGTTCGCCTCGCGCAATCCTGCCGCCGCGCCGAAGATCGTCATGGTGGTGTTCGACCGCTTTCCGGCGGTGGTGATCAGTTTCAAGAACAAGCCGATCAAGACGCTGCAGGAAATGGTCGGCAAAAAGATCGCCGTCGGCTCCGCGGATGCCGGCTCGCGCATCCTGCCGGCGCTGCTGTCCCGCGCCAAGGTCGATCTCGCCGCGGTCAATCGCGTCACCGTCGACGTCAAGCTGCGCGACACCATGCTGATGAAGGGTGACGTCGATGGTGTGGTCGGGTTCGACTATACCACCATCTTCAATCTCATCGAAGCGGGCGCGAAGCTCGAGGACATCAATCTCCTCTACTTCTCCGACTTCGGCTTCGATTTCCCGGGCAACTCGCTGATCGTCAATCCCGAAGTGCTGCAGAAGAGCCCCGATCTGGTGCGCCGGGTCGCTGCCGCCACCGCGCGAGCCTGGGTCGCCGGCAACAAGGATCGGCCCGCCGCGATCGCCGCCGTGATGAAGCGCGACCGTCTGCTCAAGCAGGACACCGAACTCGCTCGCATGAGCTGGGTCTACGACAAGCTGATCCTGACACCTGCGGTGAAGCAGAACGGGCTTGGGCACATCGACACCGCACGCGTGACCAGCGGCATCAACGTGCTCAAGGAGGGCTTCAACCTCGCGCAGGCGCCGACGCTCGATCAAATCTACGACGGCCAGTTCCTGCCGCCGATCGCGGACCGCAAGTTCGCCTGAAGGTGCGGGATCGGGGAACGGCGTTGCGATCGAGGTGGGCGTGAACAGCTTTGTGGAGATGGACGGCGTATCCCTGCGTTACGGGGACATCGATGGCACCCTCGCCATTGAGCGCGTCGATCTCGGGATCAAGGTCGGCGAGTTCGCCGCCGTGGTCGGCCCGTCGGGCTGCGGCAAGTCCTCGCTGATGAAGCTTGTCACCGGCCTTTTGCCGCCGACGTCGGGCACCATTCGGGTGGCGGGGCATACGGTCAACGGTCCACTCAAGATCGTCGGCATGGCGTTCCAGAACCCGACGCTGCTTCCCTGGCGCAACACGTTGTCGAACACGATGTTGCCGTTCGAGATCGTGCAGCCGCATCGCAGCCGCCTGCCCTTCCACAAGGAAGAATACGCCGCCTTGGCGCAGAAGCTGCTAGCCGCGGTTGGCCTCGGCGGCTTCGAGCAGAAGCAACCCTGGATGTTGTCGGGCGGCATGCAGCAGCGCGCCAGCCTGTGCCGCGCGCTGATTCACAATCCCGCGCTGCTGATGCTGGACGAGCCGTTTGCGGCGCTCGATGCCTTCACCCGCGAGGAGCTGTGGGCGGTGTTGCAGGACCTGTGGCTCGAAAAGAAGTTCACCTGCACGTTGGTGACGCACGACCTGCGCGAGGCGGCCTATCTGGCCGATGTGATTTTCGTGATGAGTGCGCGGCCGGGCCGGATCCTCGCCACCCATCGCATCAACCTGCCGAGGCCGCGCACCTTGGACATGACCTACGAGCCAGAGTTTGTCGCGATTCTGCAGGAGATCCGCCGTGAGATCGCGCAGGCTCGCAACGAAGGGCGCGGCATAGCTGCTCAAGCCATGGCGGCTCCAGCCAAGGTCACGGCATCATGACACGCGGCCGGCGGCGTCTCGAACTCGCCATGCCCTGGATCGTCATTTTCGGGCTGCTGCTGTTTTGGCAGGCCGTGGTGATGGTTTTTCAGATTCGTCCGTTCATACTACCGGCACCGACGGCGATTGTTGCGGCGTTCCTGGAATATCGTGAGGCCATCATGGCCCATGCGCTGTTCACACTGGTGAACACGCTGACGGGGTTCGGCATCGGCATCGTAGTCGGCGTGTTGCTCGGCATAGTGATTGGCTCATCGCGGCTGGCCTACGCCGGTCTCTATCCGCTGCTGGTCGGCATCAACTCAGTGCCGAAGGCTGCCATCGTGCCGATCCTGGTGCTGTGGATGGGCATCGGACAGCCGCCGGCGATCACCACAGCCTTCATGCTGTCGTTCTTCCCGATCGCGGTGAATGTCGCGACGGGGCTCGCCACAGTCGAGCCCGAGTTGGAGGATGTGCTGCGCTCGCTCGGTGCGTCGAAGCTCGACATCCTGCGCAAGGTCGGCCTGCCGCGAACGATGCCCTATTTCTTTGCAGCCCTGAAGGTCGCCATTACGCTCGCCTTCGTCGGCTCTGTGATTTCGGAAACCATCGCGTCGAACGATGGCATCGGATATTTAATGCTGCAGGCTGCGTCGCAGTTCCGGGTGCCGCTGATGTTCGCGGGTGTGTTCGTGATCGCCGGAATGGGAATTGCGACCTACATGATCTTTGCCCTGCTCGAAGGCCGCTTCACCAGCTGGGCGACGCGGCGCCAGGAAACCCACTTCGGTGGTGGCTGAATCGCCCGAGCGTTTCGCGGTTAAAATCCTTTCGGCAGATCCTTCGCAAATTTCGCCCGCATCCGGTCGTCGAGCGCCTTGCTCGATCGGGCAATTTTCGGAAACGTCTTCTTGCGGCGGAACGGGATACAGGCGTCGATCACGACGCGCGAATTGCGCCGGTCATTCTCCGTGTCGTAGCACATCGGGTCGAGCGCCGAGCTCCAGCCGCCGTGGATGATGTCGACCTGGTCGCGCGGATCGCAACGCGTGCACATCGCCCAGACCACGTCGTTGAAATTGGTCGGGTCGATGTCATCGTCCACCACGATGGTCCAGCGGTTGTTGTAGGCGCCAGCATGACAGTGCGCCGCCACCATCGCGGCCTGCTTGGAATGCCCGCCGTAGAGCGTCTTGATCGAGATTACCAGCATGAAGCGGCTGCCGCCGGATTCGTGCGTCCACACGCCCTGCACGCCGGGAATGCCGGCTGCTTCGAGCTGATTCCACACCGCCCCACAGCGGTAGGCGCCGAAATAGAACGTGTTGTCATTTGGCGGCACCGCCGGGATCGCGCCAACCAGGATCGGGTTGTTGCGATACATCAGAGTGTCGATCCGGATCGCAGGCTCCACGTCGCTGCCGCTGGCGTAATAGCCGGTCCACTCGCCGAGCGGCCCTTCCTTAATTTTGTCATCCGGATGAATGAAGCCCTCGAACGCGATCTCGGAATTGGCGGGCACCGGCAGGCCGGTCTTCGGCATGTTGATGACCTCGACCGGCTCACCAAGGATGCCGCCCGCGGCCTCCAGCTCATTTTTGCCGTAAGCGATCTCGATGCCGCCCAGCATGACCAGCGCCGGATGCATGCCGGCGATCACAGCCACCGGACATGGTTGGCCGCGCTCGTGGTACTTGCGCATGATGATCAGGCCATGCTTGCCGGGCGACATCATCACGCTCGCCACGTTCGGCTCGTGCGACTGCACCCGATAAGTGCCGTAATTCACCCAACCGGAATCCGGGTCCTTCATCACCACCAGGCAGGCGGTGCCAATGAACGGCCCGCCATCATGCTCGTGCCAAATGGGCGTCGGGATTTTCTCGATGTTGACGTCTTGGCCCTCGAACACGTTGTCGAGCAGCGGGCCACCGTTGACCGCCTTGGTCGGGTGCGACGGTGCATTCTTGAAATAATGGCGCCACCACTGGGTCAGCTCCATCTCGGTCGTTTCCGGCGGTAGGCCCAGCGCAATGTTGATGCGCGGCACCGAGGTGAGAATGTTGGCGAGCACGCGGTGGCCCTTGGGGTAACCCGGGACGTCCTCGAACATCACGGCCGGGTTGCCCATCTTACGCATGTAGATGTCGACGATACCGCCGATCTCTTCCTTGGGTTCCGCGCCCTTGATGACCTTCAGTTCGCCGGCGGCCTTGACCCCGTCGATCCAGTCCCTCAAGTCCTTGTTCGCCACGATGGATTCTCCTCTACGTCTTCGGCATCGCCAAGCAGATTGTGGTTAGAGCATTTTCCAAAGGCCCCCACAATTCGCAGGAGCCCGAACCGACGCGGCCCGAGCCTTGTCATGACCTGCGATTGATACCAATCTACGCGTCGGCGGAAGGAACGAAGGACGTTCAGCCGTGAAGGGGCGCGCGATGGACAGTCATCACCGATATGAGCGGCTGCTCGAACGATTTGGCAACGGCGATCTCGATCGGAGGAATTTTCTCGGCCAGATCGGGCGCATGGCCCTGGGCGCAGGAATTGTCGGCTCGGGAATGACCTCCCTGGCTCGCCTTGCCTCCGCGGCCCAAACAATTCGCTACGATGGCTACGGTGGAGTTTCGCAGGCCGCATTCAGCAAGCTCGTACTCCAACCGTTCGCCGCCAAGACGGGGACCACCGTCAATCAGGGCTCTTATGGCGTCCC
>CAMDDZ010000003.1 GCA_945893145.1 Rhodoplanes serenus
AAAGGCACGGCGGCTGACCGCAGCGGTGTTGATCGAGACCTTGTCGGCGCCACAGGTTAGCAGCTTGCGGATGTCATCGACAGTGCGCACACCGCCGCCGACCGTCAGCGGCATGAAGCAGGCCTCCGCGGTCCGCGTCACCACATCGAAGATGGTGTCGCGGTTCTCATTGCTGGCGGTGATATCGAGGAAACACAGCTCGTCAGCGCCGGCCGCGTCATAGGCGATGGCGGCCTCCACCGGATCGCCGGCGTCACGGAGGTTAACAAAGTTAACGCCCTTGACGACTCGGCCGTCCTTGACGTCGAGGCAGGGAATGACACGAACCTTGAACATTGTCGCAGATCATCCAATATGCCGCCGCTGATTCCTTGCGTGTATATACGAGCTCACCCGAGTGGCGTAGCGGGTGAAAAGGACTTCATGTTCGCAGCAATCAAGAACAGCGTCCCCTACATCATCTTCCGACGATACAACAAGGCGCTCCGGCGCGCCGTCAAGCTGCCGCGCCATCTTGGCTCCGAATATCGCTGCCCGGTGTGCCGCGTCGGCCTCCGCGCATTCAAGCCGATGTGGAAGTCCTACGGCCGCGACATCGAGAAGTACGGCTATGTCCATCGCAACGCCGAGATGGAGACTTTCAATCTTCCGGCCTTTTCCTGTCCCAAATGCGATGCGACCGATCGCGAGCGGCTGATGGCGCTCTATCTCGATCGGGTATGGTCGTCCTTCGGGACAGAACATGCCTTTGGGACAGGCCATGCGATTCGTCTGATCGATTTCGCTCCAGCGTATCCGCTGAGCCGAAAGATCGCGCGCTATCCCGCCATCGAGTATCGCAGCGCAGATCTCTACCGCAACGACGTTCAGGATCGCGTCGATCTGACCAACATCCACTACCCGGATCAATCGGTCGATGTGTTCATCTGCTCGCACATCCTCGAACACGTTCCCGACGACCAGAAGGCGATGCGTGAGCTGCATCGGATCCTAAAGCCCAACGGCATCGGCCTCCTGCTGGTCCCTCTCGTCGTTGGCGTCGATCAGACCCACGAGGATCCGACGATCACCAGCAACGAGGGACGTTGGAAGTTTTTCGGCATGGGCGACCACCTCCGGCAATACGGCAAGCGCGACTTCATCAAGCGATTGACCGGCGCCGGATTCATGGTCGAGCAGCTTGGCGTCGACTACTTCGGCCGCGAGACATTCCGCAAAGCCGGGATCGCCGAAAACTCCGTGCTCTATCTCGTGCGGCCAAACGAAGCGCCATCGATTGCAGACGGGGCTGCGGGCGCGGCACACGACACGCCGTTGGTGCCAGAGCAGATTTCGGCCGCAACGAAACAGCGCGTCACATCGCGCGAATAGCCAGCAAAACCGGCCGTTCTGGCCGCATCGCTATGCCACGTCGCGCTAGTTGATTTTGTTCTGGAGTGTGGTGAAGGGCGTCTTCACCTGGGAACCCAGCTTCGACACCACGGCCGCGATCACGACGCCGATGCCGGCCGCGATCATGGCGTATTCGATCGACGTTGCGCCGGACGTGTCCTTCAGAAAGCGCGTAGCGAACTCTCGCACGTTCGACTCCTTCCGCTACTGCTGCAGGCAAGTTCCAGCCGCCCGCGTGACGATACGCGCCGGCATCGCGGCATGAACGATGAGTGATGAGAGATAAGCGGAGGTAAACGCGTGCAGGAATCTTAATGGCAAGTTGTCGCGCTATGTCGTTTGACATTCCAGCGCGGAAATAAATTCAGTTCCGTGCAGCCCGCAGCAACTTCAGCGCTTGCGCTGCATCGAGGCGGCCATCGTAAAGCGCGCGGCCCGCAATTGCCCCTTCGAGTTTTTTGGCGCGCGGCTCGGTTAATCGTTTCACATCTTCGATCGAGGCAAGCCCGCCTGAAGCGATCACCGGGATCGAGATCGCGTCGGCCAGCGCAATGGTCGCATCCCAGTTGATGCCTTGCAGCATCCCGTCGCGCGCCACGTCGGTGTAGATAATGGCGGCAACACCAGCGTCCTCGAATCGTTTGGCGATATCGAGTACGGTAAGTTCCGAAGTCTCTGCCCAGCCCTCGACCGCGACCTTGCCATCGCGCGCGTCGAGCCCGACCGCAATGCGCTTGGGAAATTTCTTTGCAGCCTCTTTCACCAGCGCCGGCTCGCGGACCGCCGCCGTGCCGATGATGACGCGGTTGACGCCCTTCTCGAGCCAACCTTCAACCGTCTTCATGTCGCGGATGCCGCCGCCGAGCTGCACGCACAGGCCGACGCTCTCGAGGATGCGCTCGACCGCGGCGACATTCATAGGCTTGCCGGCAAACGCGCCGTCGAGATCGACGACGTGCAGATGGCGAAAGCCTTGTGTTTCGAACGCATGCGCCTGCGCCGCCGGATCGCGGCTGAACACGGTGGCACGCGCCATATCACCTTGCTGCAGGCGCACGGCGAGGCCGTCCTTGAGATCGATGGCAGGAAACAGAATCACAGCAGTCTCACTCGATAGTCGGCCAATGGCCTAGCTTAGTCTCTCGGCCGCCAACCGAGGTTCACGGCTTCCATTTGAGAAAGTTGGCGATGAGCGCAAGGCCCAGGCGCTGGCTCTTTTCAGGGTGGAATTGGGTGCCGGCGAAGCTGTCGCGCGCCACCATGGCGGTGACCGGCCCGCCGTAGTCGGCCTGCGCCACGAGATCGGAGGCTTCCGTGGGCCTCAGCTCATAGGAGTGCACAAAATAGGCGTGCAGGCCATCCGGCCCGAGCGGGATGCCCTCGAGCAGCTTGTGCTTGTGGCACGCCGACAGCGTGTTCCACCCCATGTGCGGAATCTTCAGCGCCGCGTCGGATGGCGCGATCTTGTCCACCTCGCCAGCGATCCAGCCGAGGCCTTCGGTCACCTCATATTCGCGGCCACGCTCGGCCATGAGCTGCATGCCGACACAGATGCCGAGGAACGGGCGGCCCTTGCGGCGCACCGTTTCTTCCAGCGCATCGACCATGCCGGGCACGGCATTCAAGCCGCGGCGGCAGTCTGCGAATGCGCCGACACCCGGCAGCACCACACGTTCGGCCCGGCGCACTTCGTCGGGATCGCACGTCACCACGATGGGTTCGCTGTGGCCGGATTCGCGCGCCGCGCGCTCGAACGCCTTGGCGGCGGAGTGCAGGTTGCCGGAGCCGTAATCGACGATGGCGACGCTCATGACAGCTTTAAGATCTTGGGCGCGGTTCAGGTTCGGGGAACAGTCCGATGACGTCATCGGACGCCGGCATGCGCATCGGTACCGGCACCGGCACCGGCGGCACGTTGCCGGCCGGCGGCAATCCGGCGCGCGAAGAACGGCCGGTGCGCGCCACCCATTGATCGAAGAAGCGCCGCTCCGCGGATTCGAGATCGGCCGCCACCACGACGCCGAGATTCTTCCACTTGCGCCGGCCGAGCGTCCAGCGCCGCAGTGACGCCGCTTCCAAACCGATCAACAGCGAAAGCAGGATGCCGACCGCGAACTTCACAAAGTTCGACGCGCCGAAGAGCCAAAAGGCGGTTAGCAGCGCCGCGGTCAGCGCGACGTAACCGGCAAGCGCGAGCCAGAGCCGATGCCGTAACAGCCACAGCGGCGCCAGCAGGAACGCCCACATGTAGAAGCCATCGCGCACCAACACGAAACGATCCGTTTCGACCTCGACGTCTTCCGAGCGCACCGGCGGTTCATGCACCGTGTAGACCGTCATGTCCGTTCTCCGAGCCTCACTTAGTTGCCGAGCGTGCCCTTGGTGGAAGGCACCTCGCCGGCGGCGCGTGGGTCGATGGTAAAGGCTGCACGCAACGCCCGTGCCAGACCCTTGAAGCACGACTCCGCAATGTGATGATCGTTCGACCCATAGAGACATTCAACGTGCAACGTGACGCCGGCGTTCATGGCGAACGCCTGAAACCACTCCTGCACCAGTTCAGTGTCGAAGGCGCCGACCTTGTCGCGGCCGAACGCCGCCTTGAACACCAGGAACGGCCGGCCCGACACGTCAATCGCCACGCGCGTGAGTGCCTCATCCATCGGCATGTGCACATTGGCGTAGCGCGTAATGCCCTTCATGTCGCCGAGCGCTTTCTTCACCGCCTGGCCAAGCGCAATGCCGACGTCCTCGGTGGTGTGGTGATGATCGATGTGCAGGTCGCCCTTGGCCTTCACGGTGATGTCGATGCGCGAGTGCCGGGCCAAAAGATCGAGCATGTGATCGAAGAAGCCGATGCCGGTCGCAATGTTCGACGCGCCCTTGCCGTCGAGATCGACCGCGACCTCGATGTCGGTTTCCTTGGTGGTGCGCTTGATCGACGCGCGGCGGCCTTTGGCGGACACGCGAACGGCGCTTTTTGAAACGGTCTTACGGCCGCTGGCCATCTGAAGTGCCTTTTCGCCTTGAAGGGCGCCCTTTTAACAGGGGTTCTGCGCTTTCGCCACCTATGGCGGGGACACGTTTGCAATACAATGAACCACCCCATACATCCCTCCCGCACGGGGTTTTCGCGTATGCAGCAGTCCCAATCCGAGGTCTGGCACGGCACCACGATCCTGACCGTCCGCAAAAGCGGCTCGGTTGTGATTGGCGGTGACGGCCAAGTGTCGATTGGCCAGACCATCGTCAAGTCGAACGCCAAGAAGGTGCGCCGGCTCGGCAAGGGCGACGTCATCGGAGGCTTTGCGGGCGCCACCGCGGATGCATTCACGCTATTCGAGAGGCTCGAAGCCAAGCTTGAGCAATATCCCGGCCAGCTCACGCGAGCCGCGGTCGAGCTGGCAAAGGATTGGCGCACCGACCGTTATCTGCGCCGGCTGGAAGCCATGATGATCGTCGCCGACAAGGAAGTGTCACTGGTGCTGACCGGCACCGGAGACGTGTTGGAGCCCGAGGCCGGCGTGATGGGCATCGGCTCCGGCGGTAACTACGCGCTGTCCGCCGCACGCGCCCTGATGGATGGGCTGCTCGGCGCCGAGGACATCGTGAGGAAATCACTCGATATCGCCGCCGACATTTGCGTGTACACCAACCGCAACGTCACCATCGAGAAGCTCTGATGCTGCACGAGACCGACCTTGAGGCCGCTGTTGCCGATGGCATCGTCACATCCGAGCAAGCGGCGACGTTGCGCGTGTTTGCGGAGAAGCGCGCACGAGAGCGCGCCGTTGCGATCGGTCACGAAGAGCGCTTCCAGTTCATGCGCAGCTTCAATGATTTCTTTTTCGCGATCGGTGTTGCGCTGTTCGGCGGCGGATTGATCTTTTTCACCTTTGCGGTTCCGCTCTACAGCCTGATCTCCGCAGTAATTATCTGGGCGCTGTCCGAATTGCTGGTCGCCCGCATGCGGCTGGTGCTGCCTGGCATTCTGCTCGTCTGCTTCTTCGTCGTGTTCGCACTGCTGGCGAGCCCGATCGATTTATGGTTCGGCGTGTCGGCACCAGATTCGATAGGGACCGACATGTTGCGTGAGTGGTTTACCAGCGTACGGACAGGGGCATTGGCGCCGCATCCCAACGTGACAGTGCCGATGGTGATGACCGCTTATGCGCTTGCCGGCGCTGTCTTTGCCCTGCTGTTCTACGTTCGCTTCCGGCTACCGTTCGCGTTGCTGTTGGTCGCGGGCGGCTTGGTGTCGGCCGTGATTGCCACGACGCACCTTTACTGGCCCGGATCCGCCAAGGCGTTCGAGCCATTCGTGCTGCTCGCCTGTGGCATCGCCGTGTTCGCCGCCGCGATGGCGTTCGACGCCTCCGATCGCGAGCGTCTGACACGCCGGGCCGACTGCGCGTTCTGGCTCCATCTGCTCGCCGCCCCGATAATCGTGCATTCGCTGATTCAGCTGGTCTGGCTGCGTGGACCGCAGCCCATCAACACAGCGAACCTCACCACGGAACTCGCCATCGCGATTGCGCTCATTATCGCGGTGCTGGCCGTCATCGCCATCATCACCGACCGTCGCGCACTGCTCGTCTCGGCACTTACCTATCTCGGCATCGTCATCGGCTACGCCATCACGGGCACGTTCGGCCAGCAGGGCACGGACAAGTCGGTCGTGTTCTTTGCCACGCTGCTGGCGCTCGGCGCACTCGTGGTCGCGCTCGGCGTTGGCTGGCAGCCCTTGCGGCGTGTCTTCCTCTCGATGCTGCCGCCTGCCCTGACCAACCGTTTGCCGCCGGTGACCCACGCCTTGGCCGCCGAGGCATCGAAGGCGTGATGATCTGGGCCGCATGTACGCGTTTCGTCCCATGACCGCCGACGACCTGCCGCTGATCAAGCGTTGGCTTATGGCGCCTCACGTGGCGCAATGGTGGGGCGATCCGGATGAGCAGTTCGGTCTGGTGAGCGGCGACCTTGCCGAACCCGCCATGGATCAGTTCATCGTCACCACCGCCAGGAAACCGCTGGGCTATCTGCAATGCTACCGCCTCACCGACTGGAACATCAGTTTCGGCGACCAGCCGGGCGGCACGCGCGGCATCGACCTGTTCATTGGCGAGCCGGACATGATCGAAAGAGGCCACGGCTCGGCACTGATCCGCGAGTTCGCCGATAATTTGCTGGCCGCCGGCACGCCGCGTGTCGTTACCGATCCCGATCCCACAAACATTCGCGCGGTCCGCGCCTACGAAAAGCCGGCTTCCTCCGCAACGGTATGGCGGACACGCCCGACGGCCCGTCGCTTCTGATGGTGCGCAACCCATGACAGGCGTTGCGGATACCGGCCCATTTGGCGCGATGCCACGGAACGGTTGGGTCTTCATCATCGCGGCAATCCTGGGGCTTCAAGCTCTTGGGCTCCTGGCCATGGGCCGTGTGCCGATGTGCGCCTGCGGCTCCATCAAGCTCTGGCATGGTGTGGTGCATAGCGCGGAGAATTCGCAGCAGGTTTTCGACTGGTATTCGTTCACTCACGTATTGCACGGCTTCTGGCTTTATCTCTTCGCCTGGTTCGTGCTGCCGCGTGCGCCCATTGTGGCGCGACTTGCCCTGGCGGTTCTGATCGAAGGGGCCTGGGAGGTGATCGAAAACACCAATTTCGTCATCGACCGCTACCGCACCGGCACCGTTGCGCTGGACTATTATGGCGACAGCATCGTCAACTCGCTTTCTGACAACGCCGCGATGATGATGGGCTTCCTGCTGGCGCGAAGCTTGCCGGTCTGGGGCACGATCACGCTTGGTGTGCTGATCGAGGGCTCGCTGATCTACCTGATCCGCGACAACCTGTTGCTCAACGTCGTAATGCTTATCTATCCGCTTGATGCCATCAAGGTATGGCAGCAGGCGGCGCCGCTGCACTGAGCGATCAGGAACCGATTCCAGCCCATGACCGACTTCTCCCCCCGCGAAATCGTTTCCGAGCTCGACCGCTATATCATCGGCCAGCACGATGCCAAACGCGCAGTCGCGATCGCGTTGCGCAACCGTTGGCGGCGCCTGCAGCTCGACGACAAGCTACGCGAGGAAGTGCTGCCGAAAAACATTTTGATGATCGGCCCGACCGGAGTCGGCAAGACCGAGATCTCGCGGCGGCTGGCCCGACTCGCCGGCGCGCCATTTCTCAAGGTCGAGGCCACCAAATTCACCGAAGTCGGTTACGTCGGCCGCGACGTCGAACAGATCGTGCGCGATCTGGTCGAGATCGCCATCGGGCTCACCCGCGAAAGGAAACGGAAGGACGTCAAGGCGCGCGCCGAGCTCGCAGCCGAATCGCGCGTCGTCGATGCGCTGGTCGGCGCCAACGCCACTGCACCCACCAAGGACGCGTTCCGCAAAAAGCTGCGCGCCGGCGAGCTCAACGACAAGGAAATCGAGATCGAGGTACAGGCCGGCGGTGGCGGCTTGCCGATGTTCGAAATCCCGGGCATGCCGGGCGCGCAGATGGGCGCGATTTCGATCGGCGACATCTTCGGCAAGCTCGGCGGCGGCCGCACCAAGACCCGCCGCGTCACAGTCCTGGAGTCGCATGAAATCCTCGTGGCCGAGGAATCCGACAAGCTGCTCGATCAGGAGCAGCTCGTGCTGGAATCGATCAAAGCTGTCGAACAGAACGGCATCGTATTCCTCGACGAAATCGACAAGATCGCCGGCCGCGATGGCCAGCGCGGCGCCGATGTGTCGCGCGAGGGCGTGCAGCGCGACCTCCTGCCGTTGATCGAAGGCACCACGGTTTCGACCAAGCACGGGCCGGTGAAGACCGACCACATTCTGTTCATTGCTTCGGGCGCGTTCCATATCTCCAAGCCGTCCGACCTATTGCCCGAGCTGCAAGGCCGGTTGCCGATCCGCGTCGAGCTGAAGGCGCTCACCCGCGATGACTTCCGCAAGATCCTGACCGAGACCGAGGCGGCGCTGATCAAGCAATACATCGCGCTGATGGCAACCGAAGGCGTCACACTGGATTTTACCGACGACGCCATCGATGCCATCGCCGACGTGGCCGTATCGGTCAACTCGGCGATCGAGAACATCGGGGCGCGCCGCCTGCAGACCGTGATGGAGCGCGTGCTCGACGAGATTTCATTCTCCGCCACCGACCGCTCTGGTGAGACCGTGAAGATCGACGCCGATTACGTGACGAAGCACGTCGGCGATCTGGCGAAGAACGCGGACTTGAGCCGGTTTATTTTATGACGGCTTCCCTGCGGCCCGTATGCTGACCTATCCTCCGTCATTCCGGGGCGCGCCCATACGCGCGTAAACACGCTTGTGGCGGCGCCTCGGAATGACGCGGAGCGAACCCATGGCAGAGCAAGTCTCCAAATCCGGTAAGCCGCTCGGACCGATCGGCACCAAGATGCTGTTCGAGAACGAATACGTCCGGGTGTGGAGCGTCGAGCTACCGCCGAACGGCCATCAGCCGCTGCACGAGCACCAGCATCCGTATGTGGTCGTGCCGATCAGCGAGGGCAAAGCGCTGATGCGCTGGGAGGACGGGCGCGAGCGCGAGATCGTCGACGTGATCGGCAACGTGGTCTATCGCAAGGCGAGCGGTGGCCCGCACGAGCTGTTCAATCTGGAGCAAAACGGCAAGATGCATACCATCCTGGTGGAGATCAAAGCCGGCGGCATGTCCGCCTGACGGTACGGCGACAGGGAAAGATCATGCGTCTCGGACTGTTCATGATGCCGGTGCACCCGCCGGACCGCACGTTCTGGGGCACGCTCGACGAGGACACCGAGAAGTCGCTACTGGCGGATCAGCTCGGCTTCGACGAACTGTGGCTCGGCGAGCACTTCTCCGCCACCACCGAGCCGATCCCTTCGCCGTTGATGTTTTTTGCGGGCCTCGTGAACCGCACCAAAAACATCTCGTTCGGCACCGCGGTCATCAACATCCCCAACCATCATCCGGCGATCGTCGCCGCCGAGTGCGCGCAGTTCGACCATATGAGCAGGGGCCGCTTCATGCTCGGCATCGGCCCGGGCGGGCTGATCTCCGACTTCGAGCTATTCAAGAACCCCGATCACGCCGCGCGCAATCGCATGGTGGTCGAGGCGATGGACATGATCGAGCGCATCTGGACGCAAGACCCGCCCTACGACCTCAAGGGCGAATTCTGGAGCATCGCCATCAAGGATGGCATCAACGCCAAGCTTGGCGTCGGCTTCATGCCGAAGCCTTACCAGCAGCCGCGGCCGCCGGTGTTCATTTCGCTTGCGAGTCCAAGCTCGTCCTCGGCCAAGACCGCGGCGCAGAAGGGCTGGGGCATGATCTCTGCTAACATCATCCCGACCTATTCGGTCGCGTCGCACTGGACCGTCTATCGCGATACCTGCCGCGCGCTCGGCATTGCGGCGCGCGGCGACAATTGGCGCGTGGCGCGCAACGTGATGGTGGCATCGTCCGACAGCGAGGCGCAGGACCGCGTGTTCGGCGCCGCCGCGGCGAACAATTATTTCTACACCTACATGCGCGAAGTCCTGAACAGCGTCGGCCTGCTCATCATCCTCAAGCCCAAGGCCGACATGCCCGACGCCGAAGCCACGGTCGAAGCAATCACCGCCGAATGCGTGCTGCACGGCTCGCCCAAAACCATGCTCGACAAGCTCATTGCGTTCCGCGACGCCGTCGGTCCGTTCGGCGGCCTGCTGATGACCGGGCTCGATTGGGCCGGCAAGAACCAGGACTGGGAACGCGAGTCGATGCGGCTCCTCGCCCACGAGGTGATGCCGAAATTCCGCCAGCACACGATGGCGCACGCGGCGGAGTGATCGCAGGACGCGCGCGGAGCGCTACTTCGGCCCCACCTTGCGCCATCGGATACGGCGGTGGCTGCCGTCCGCGGCAGGCACCGACGACAGCGTAAGGTCGCCGCCCTTCAGCTCCGCACGGCGGATGATGGTCTGCCCGACCGCATTCGGATTGAGCGCCATCTCGACGTGATGGTGCAGGACGTTGTCCTTCAATTCATAGCGCCCGGCGTAGCAGACCATGCCCTTGGCAGCATCGGCCCGCTCTTCCGGCGTCGCCGCATTGAGGTCCGGGCCGCCGGAGGCTTTCGCCGTGAGCTTGCGGCCGTTCGGCATGCTGACCACCGACATGTAGCCGTCCGGGCTGTACATGATCTGCGCGGTTCGCGAGGTATCGGCGACCGCCTTGCCGTCGGCACCGATCGTGTCTTCGCCGAGCGAACGATAGACCCCGACAAGCTCGTCCTTCGTCATAATGTTTCCTTTGGTGACTGTCCGGCCGCCGCCAAGCTAGAATGCGGGCGACCGCAAAGGGAAGCCCTGAACCGGAAAAGGAAGGCAAGGCATGCGTCTCGGGATGTTCATGATGCCGGTGCATCCGCCGGGCCGGCCGATGCACGAGACGCTGGCCGAGGACACCGCCAAGGCGATTCTGGCCGACCAGCTCGGCTTCGACGAGCTCTGGATGGGCGAGCACTTTTCGGCCACCACCGAGCCGTTCCCCTCGCCGCTGATGTTCCTGGCCGGCCTGGTGCCACAAACCAAAAACATCGCGCTCGGCACTGCGGTCATCAATCTGCCGAACCATCATCCCGCGATTGTGGCGGCCGAGGCCGCGCAGTTCGATCATATGAGCGGCGGGCGCTTCATGTTCGGCGTCGGCTCCGGCGGTCTCGCGCCAGACTTCGAGCTATTCGACCTGTTCGACGGTCCGTCGCGCCAGCGCAAGTTCCTGGAATCGATCGACCTGATCCTGAAAATATGGACGCAGGATCCGCCCTACGATCTGCAAGGCGAATTCTGGAAAATCCAGATCAAGAAGGTGATCGTGCCCGAGCTTGGCTTCGGCGGCATGCCGAAGCCGTTTCAAAAGCCACACCCGCCGGTGCATGTCTCGATCGGCAGCCCGGATTCCCCGACCGCGCGGATCGCGGCGCAACGCGGCTGGGGCATCATCTCTGGTCCCACTGCGCCGGCATGGTCGATTGCCTCACAGTGGAATGCCTATGCGGAGGCCTGCCGCACCGCCGGCAAGCCTGTGAACGGCGACAACTGGCGCGTCTCGCGCAACGTCGTGGTGGCGCCGACCGATAGCGAGGCCCGCGATCGCGCGTACAGCGAAAAGGGCGCCAACCACCACTACTTCTCCTACATGCGCGAGGCGCTGCTGCTCGGCAAACGACTGTTCATGATCAAGCCACGGCCGGAAATGACCGACGAGCAATGCACATCGGACGCGATCATGGACGAATGCCTGATCCACGGCTCGCCGCGCACCGTGGTGGACAAGCTGATCGCCTACCGCGAACGCGTCGGGCCGTTCGGGACGCTGCTCCAGATTGGCGTCGATTTCAGCGGCCCGAACGACGCCTGGGAGCGCGAGGGCATGAAGCTCCTCGCCCATGAGGTAATGCCGAAAGTCCGCCAGCACGTCATGGCGCAGGCGGCGGAGTGACCGGCTAACCTCTCCCCGCCTTGAGAAAGGCCGCCGATCCCGCGCCGAGCAGCCGCGGCAGATGGGTGTAGATATAACGAACACCCGAGCCGACCAGACTCGCAACGTCCTCCGTGGTTGCCGGCATGCCGGGGATTTTTCCCGCCGCGACAATCTTTGCCCGCGTATCCGCAATCGCCTTAGCGACCGTCGGCTCATTCGGATTGCCCGGATGGCCCATCGACTGCGAGAGGTCAGACGGGCCAATGAAAAACACATCGACGCCATCGACCTTCAGAATCTCGTCCACGTTGCAGATCGCGGCCTCGTGCTCGAGCTGCACGCAGACCAGCGAATGCGCGTTGGCGGCGGCAGTGAAGTCCGGCATCTTGGCACCGAGGCCCCATTGGTCGGGACGCGTCCCCGCCGCGAGTCCCCGTCCCGCGCCGGGGCCGAATTTCACCGCGGACACGGCACGGCGCGCATCCTCCGCGGTGTTGACGTGTGGCACCTGTACGCCTGCGACGCCACGATCCATCGCGCTCTGGATATCGGCATTGGAGTTGGTGCGCGGCCGGGCGATGGCGGTGATGCCCACCGCATCGGCTGCCATCGCCATCACTTCGACATCGGCGAGCGACAGCGAGCCGTGCTCGCAATCGAGCAGAACCCAGTCGAACCCCGCGTGACCCAGCATTTCGACGATTGGCGCCGACGGAAACATCACCGAACAGCCCAACGCCGGCTGACCCGCCTTGAACTTCTCTTTCATGCGGTTCGGCTTCATCGATCCGGTCCTTGCGCGGGCTCGGGCCGACGCTAGCATGGCGCTGCATGACCTTCGAGATCACATCGCAGCAGCGGCAGATGGTTGCCAGCGTTCGCGCGCTTGCCCAAGGCGAGTTTCGCAACGACGCGATCAAGTACATGGACGGCACGTTCCCCTGGGAGAACATCCGCAAGCTCGCCAAGCTTGGCGTGCTCGGCATGTCGGTGCCGGAGGACTACGGCGGGCTCGGGCTACCGGTGTTCGATAGCGCCTTGATCCTCGAGGAGATCGCCAAGGTCGATTACGTCACCGCCATGGCGGTGCTGGGCGAGGCCGGCGTGCAGACGCGCGTGATCGCGACCTACGCACCGGAGGCCATCAAGCGCCGTATCCTGCCCCAGGTCTGCACCGGCGATTATATGCTCGCGATCTGCATGACCGAGCCGCACGCCGGCACCGACGTCGCCAACTACCGCACCAACGCCGTCGTCAAAGGCGACCGGGTGATCCTCAACGGCACCAAGACGCTGATCAGCCGCGCGGCCGAAGCCAAAATGCTGGTGGTGTTCACCCGCATCGACGGCAAACCGGGGCGGGAAGGCATCGGCTGCATCCTGGTCGAGTCGGACACCAAGGGCTTTGCGGTGACCGCCAACTACCACACGATGGGTGGCGAGAACCTGCACGAGGTGCAGTTCAACGATTGTGAACTGCCGCTGGAAAATCTCGTCATCCGTGAGGACGGCTTCCGCAAGCTGCTCACTGCGTTCAACACCCAGCGCTGCCTCAACCCGAGCATTTCTCTGGGCCTTGCCGAAGGCGCGTTCGACGAAACCGTGGCTTACGTGCGCGAGCGGGCGTTGTTCGGCAAGCCGCTGTCGGATCAGCAGGGCGTGCGCTGGAAGCTCGCCGACATGTACAAGGACATCGAGGCGGGACGCGGTTTGCTCTATCGCGCCTGCGCCACCGCTGATCCGTTTCCCGATCCATTTTTGGCCGCCACCGCGAAAGTATTTTGCAACGAAATGTCGATCCGCGTCACCAGCGAGGCGGTGCAGCTTCACGGCGGCTACGGCTTTACCGACGAATACCTGGTGTCGCGGCTTTATCGCGGGGCGCGCTATGGCTCGCTGGGCGGTGGTGCGTCGGAAACATTGCGCGATCTGATCGGGAAGAAGATCATCAGCGATCATGCACGCGGCGATGGCATCATCGGCCTGAACGATGACCTTGATGCGATCGGCGAATAGCGAATGCTGCTGATCGAAGCCGACGGCAAGGCGCTGCTGCAAGCGGCTGGCATTGCCACACCGCATGGGGTCGTGGCCGCCGAGTTAGCGCCCAAGCTCAAGATTCCCGGCCCGTGGATCGTCAAAGCTCAAGTGCCGGTGGGCGGCCGCGGCAAGGCGGGAGGCGTGGTTCGCTGCGAGACCGAAGCCGACGTCAACACGGCGCTGAAGCGGTTGATCGGCGCAACGATCAAGGGCCACCAGATCCAAGCCTGCCTGATCGAAAGCGCCGTCGCCAATTCGGACGAATATTATCTCTCGCTGATGATCGATCCCGCACAATATGGCGTGCGGGTCACGCTGCTGCGCGAAGGCGGGGTCGATGTCGAGCAGAACAAGCCGTCAGCAGCCAACAACCGGCTCTGTGTCCCCAATGAAAGCGAAATCGCCAGCGCAATCCGTAAGCTTGCGGCGAGCGAGCCGCCCGCTCGCCAAAGCACGTTGATCGATACCGGCGAGAAACTCGCGCGCTTGTTCATGCAGCGCGAACTGATGCTGGCCGAGATCAATCCGCTCTTCGTCGGCGCCAATGGCTGTGTTGCCGGTGACGCCAAGATCGTGATCGATCTCGACGCCGTACACAGACAGCCCGAGCTTGCCGCGCTGATCGAGGCGCGTCCCGCAGTCTACCCCGACGCCATCCGCAAGCTGCATGACGGTTTCGACTACGTCGAGGTCGATCCCGACGGCGAGATCGGCTTGCTCACCACCGGCGCTGGCCTTTCCATGATGCTGATCGACGAAATGACGGCGCGCGGCGGAAAACCTTTGAACTTCTGTGACATCCGCACCGGCCTGCTGCGCGGCGATCCGACCCGAATCGTGAAAGTGCTCGGCTGGATCGGCGCGCGGCCGAACGTCAAAGTTTTGCTGGTCAATATATTCGCCGGCATCACCGACCTCGCCGAGTTTGCCAATCTGCTTTGCATCGCGCTTGAACGCACGCCTGCAATGAAAGCGCCCATCGTGGCGCGCATCGTCGGCAACGGCTTCGACAACGCGCGCACCATCTTCGCCGAGAAACGGCCTGACATCGCTGTCGAAGAAGCGCTGCCCGCGGCACTGAACCGCGTCGATGCGATCCTGCGCGGAGCGCGCCCGTGATCGGCCAGCTCTCGCGCCACACGCCTGTCATCGTGCAAGGCGCTACCGGCCGCGCCGGCAGCGCTCACGTGCGGCGCATGAAGGACTACGGCACCAACATCGTCGCCGGTGTGTCTGCGCGCGCAGCCGGCACCAGTGTCGAAGGCCTGCCGGTGTTTGCCGATTGCCGCGCCGCGGTGGCAGCCACCGGCGCGCAAGTCTCAGTCGTGATGGTGACGCCGAACGGCGTGCTCGCCGCAATCGAGGACGCGTTAGGCGCGGGCATCAAGCTCATGGTGACGGTCGCCGAAGGCGTGCCGGTACACGACGCGCTGCGCGCCGGCCGCCTGGTTCGTGATGCCGGCGCCACATGGGTCGGCGCCTCGACGCCCGGTCTCGCCATTCCGGGCGAGATGAAACTCGGCTTTCTCCCCAACGTATCGCTGCGCCCAGGGCCGCTCGGCATGATGTCAAAGAGCGGTACACTGTCTTACGAGACCGGCTATCGCCTCGCCACGATGGGCCTCGGCCAGAGCATCTGGGTTGGCGTCGGCGGCGATCCGGTGAAGGGCGTGCGCTTTCCCGATCTGCTCGACCTGTTCCTCAAAGACGAACGCACGCGCGGAATCGTGCTGATTGGCGAGGTTGGCGGCAGCGAGGAGGAGGATTTCGCCGACGCGCTCGCAAAAGCGAAAAATCCCAAGCCGGTCTATGCGCTGGTTGCCGGGCGTGGCGCCAAGGAAGGCGTCGCCATGGGTCACGCCGGCGCGCTCACCTTCGGCGATGTCGGCACCTTCACGTCGAAGCAGGCACGGCTCGAAGCCGCCGGTGCGCGCGTGTTTGCAACGATCGAAGATCTGATTGCGGCCTGCGGGCGGGATTACCTGCCGAAATAGCGATGCTTAGGCCGGCCGCTCCGCCGTCAGGATGTAGTTCACGCCGGTGCTGCGGGTGAACTGCATCGCACGAGCGAAGACGTTCATCGTCACACCGCTGATGTGCTTGATGCGCATGCCGTTGCGCTCCATCACGGCGCCGACCTCGGCCGGTTTGACGAACCGCGCCCATTGATGCGTTCCGATGGCCAGCAGCTGCAACACGTATTCGCCAAGCACAATGGCGAACGCCATGCTCTTGGCGGTGCGGTTGATGGTGGAGAGCACTAGCAATCCGCCGGGCTTCACCAGATCGGCGCATTGCTTGAGGAACAGGTCGCGGTCGGCCACGTGCTCGACCACCTCCATAGTGCAGACCACGTCGTACTTCTCGCCGGCCTTGCCGAGCTCTTCGGCGGTGGCGCAGCGGTAATCGACATCCGCGCCACTCTCGCGGGCATGCAGCTTACCCGCGTCGATCGCGATCTGCGCCGGATCGATGCCGGTCACCGTGGCGCCGAGCGGCGCAAGGCCCTCGCACAGGATGCCCGCGCCGCAACCGATATCGAGGATACGCAGACCGTCGAGCGGCTTCGTCTGCGCAGGATTGCGCTGGAAACGCCGGCACGCTGCGTCGCGGATGTAGCCGACGCGTAGCGGATTGTAGCGATGGATCCAGCGCGTCTCGCTGTTCGGGTTCCACCAGGTCGCGGCGAGCGCGTTCCAGGCGGCGATCTCATCCTTATCGACAGTGGTGCCGTTGGGCTGCGTCACTTTGTTCATACGT
Source organism: Rhodoplanes serenus (assembly GCA_945893145.1). GTDB lineage: Bacteria > Pseudomonadota > Alphaproteobacteria > Rhizobiales > Xanthobacteraceae > Z2-YC6860. The sequence goes on from CAMDDZ010000003.1 coordinate 16,670, forward strand.
GTCTCCTCACTCACGGCCCGTTACCTTGCGCAGGATCGCCGCGGGGTCGGCGGGTGCATCGTCACCGGTCCACACCACGTACTGGTCCGGCCGGACCAGGATCAGGCACGCCTCATAAGCCGCGCGCTTGTCCGCGTATGTGTCGCGCACCGTCTTAAGCGGGATGCCGGCCGATTGAGCCGCCTGCTCGAATGCCCGCACCGCTCCGTCGCTAGCACCGAACGCCAGCAGCGTGAAGCCCGGACCGAGTTCGTCGTAAACGTCCTTGCCGGACGACAGCGGACGCGGCGTGAGGTGATGGCCGGCCCGCGCCTTCACGACGTGATCGCCGTGCGCGCTCGACACACCATTCGGTGGGCCGAACACTACGGCGGACCCCTCATAGTGCGGCTCGTAGCCGCTAACGCGCCAGCCCACGTCGGTGCCAAACTCGTACCACATGCGCTCGAACGCGGGGCGATCCTGCTCCGGCGTCACCGTGTTGAGCAGCTTGCCCTCACGCTCGATCCGCTTGGCGATGAAATTCTCGGCGACCTCCTTAAAGATCGGCCGGCGTTCGTCGCTGTAGGAGTGCAGCAGCGCGTCGCCGCCCCAGCCCTGCAGCCGGGCGGCGAGCTTCCAGCCCAGGTTGGTCGCGTCTTCCAGGCCGTTGTTGAGGCCGAAGCCGCCGTAGGGCGGATGGCTGTGCGCTGCGTCGCCGGCGATGAACACGCGGCCGACCTGATATTGTTCCGCCACCGCGACGCGCAGATCCCAGAAGCCGACATGATCGTACTCGGCCTTGAACTTGAAACCCGCGACGCGCTCGACCACGGCGTGGAAATCGAAATTGTCCTTGGTGACGTTCGCCGGCACCGGCGCATGAAAGAAAAAGCCCTCGCCCACATCGATGCGGCCGAAGAACTCCCAGTAGCCGTTCAGCTCCGGCCGCATCACGCGATAGGTCGAGCGCTCCGGAAAACGCTTGAGCCCTTCGTGCAGCTCGCGGGAACGAAACACCACGAGCATCATGACCTGATCGAAATCGGTGCCGCCGCGCTCGATGCCGACCTGCTCGCGGACCAGCGAGCGCGGGCCGTCGCAACCGACCACGTAGTCCGCCTCGATCGTCTCGGGACTCGCACCATCCTGCGAGATGGTGACGCGCGCGCTCTGCGCATCCTGTTCGACCCTGGTGGCGGACCAGCCGAAACGCGCCTCGACCGATGGCAGCGTTTCCATCTTTTTGCGCAACACGGCTTCCATCCGGTACTGCGGCATGCGGTCGTTGGCTTGCGAGTAGAATTCGCGCACCACCTCACGGCCGGGCGGCGCAAGCCAGAACTCGCTCGACAGGCTGCCATAGGCCGTGACTTCGCCGATCGGAGAGCCCACGGGCATCAGCCGCGCGGCGCGGAGCTCATTGACGATGCCCCAAAACTGGAAATGCTCGAGCGTGCGCTGGGTGAGATTTTGCCCCTTCGGGATGCGCGGCAGCCCGACCCGGCTCTCGACCAGCAGGCACGAGACGCCGCGCAATCCGAGATCGACCGCAAGCGCAACGCCTACGGGACCTCCGCCCACGACCACAACCTGATAACGCTTCGCCACCCGAACCCCTTAGACCCCAGAGCCGCACATTGGCGCGCCGCCCGCGTCTGGTCTAGGTGGAACTTTGACGCTCCGTCCGTTGGGATTGGTTAGTGTTGAGAGGATCAGGAGACACTCGCTGTGCAGAGCATACGGAAGATCGGACGATGGGTGCTGCAGACGCCGGGGCAGACCTTTGTGCTCTGCCCACTCGTCGTCGTCGCCTTCGAGCTTGCGTTGCGCGGCGGCACGCTCGTCATTGTGCCGTGGGGATGTGCGTTGCTGGCGTGGAGTTATCTGCAATACCGCTTTGTCGGCAACTACCGCTTTCCGCGCGCCGGCGGCGACTGGGGCATGGGGCTGCACCCGGACCACATTGTCGATACCGGTCCCTATCGCTACACGCGCAACCCGATGTACCTCGGCCACCTTATTTTCATGTTGGGGCTCGCGATCACGTTCTGGTCGCTGTTCGCGTTAGTCCTGCTGGTGTTGCGGGCGATCTGGTTCCACCGCCGCGTGCTGAGCGACGAGCAACGACTCGCCGCGCACTTCGGGCCTGACTACGCCGCCTATTGTTCGCGGGTGAAGCGGTGGATTCCCGGCGTGATTTAATTTATTCGCCGCGGCCGCGGCGCAGCCTGACATACAGCGCGCCCTCGCCGCCGTGGCCAACGCCCGCGCTTTCAAAGCCGACGATGAAGCTTCGGAACTCTGGCAGGCGCAGCCACATCGGTACCTGACGTTTCAATACGCCGCGCTCGCTGTCGGCCGCGCCGCCGCGCAGGCCCTTGCCGGTGATGACGAGCACGATGGACGCGCCATCTGCCTGACAACGGCGAAGGAATCCGAGCAACGCATGATGCGCTTCGGACTGCGTGAAACCGTGCAGATCGAGACGGCCGTCGATCACGTGGCTGCCGCGCGCCACCCGCTTCTTCAGTTTGCGGCCGAGCGGCGCAAGCGCTGGCGGCGACGCGGGCTTCACCGGCTGCGGCACTGGCAACACGACGACAGTGCGAGATTGTGCCGACAGTTTGGCAGGCGCTTTGGCGATTTGTGGCGCTGCCGGTTCTGGTTCATCGACAGCCAACATCCGCAGCGGCTTGATCGAGCGCGTCACGCCCTTCCAGAGAGTGCGTTCGTCGTCGCTCAGCCGCCGCCGGCTCATTTCAGTATCTGCGTCGATACGCTGCCCTGTACACGGGCTTCCTGGCCACAAACACTGGCTTGGCCGGTGCCACAGCCGCGGGTTTGGCCTCCGGCTGTACTGCAGTCGCTGCGGGCACGTCAGCCGGCCGTGGCGTCGGCAACGGCGCATCAGCGCTGGCAACGACGGGATCGATTTCGTTCGGAAAAAGCATGACGAAGCGTGCCGGATTCTTCAGCCGGCCGGAGATCCGGCCGGCCTCGTCGCCGGCGCCGAAATAAATGTCAGCGCGTGCCACGCCGACGATGGCACCACCGGTGTCCTGCGCCACCATCAGGCGGCGGAACTTGGTGGTCGGCTGCTCGCTCTCGATCGGCAGCTCGGCCTGGATAAAGAACGGCGTGCCATAGACGTGCTGATTGCGATCGACCGCGATCGAGCGCCCCGGCGTCAGCGATACGCCCTGGGCACCGATGGCCTCCTCGTTGTTGGCGAGTGGCGTCTCCCGGAAGAACACATAGGATCTGTTCAGATTGCGCAGCTTCACCGCCTCGACCGGATTTGCCGTCATCCATTGCCGGATGCGGTCCATCGACATCTCTTCCTTCGGCACGATCTGTCGCTCGATCAGAAATCGTCCGACCGCCGCATAGGGATGACCGTTCTGCCCGGCGTAACTCAGCCGCAGCATCTTGCCGTCGCTGAGCCGCACCCGCGCCGAGCCCTGAATCTGGATGAAGAACGCGTCGATGGGATCCTTCAGATAACAGATTTCCAGATTGCGGCCGGCGAGCGCGCCCTTTTCAATCGCGTCACGGTCGTAAAACCGCGCGTATCTCGCCCGGTTGATACGCTTGTACCGGCCGCGAATGATCGCAGTGCTGCCGGGAAGCATCATGCGCCCATTCGAGAGCAGGTTGTCGGGCCTGCGGTACATCGGCTCGGCAAATTCTTCGGTGGGCTGGAGCGAGCCATCCACCACCGGCTCATAATAGCCAGTCACAAAACCGTTCGGATCGGCGAGTGGCGAGATGCGGACCGGGCGGAAGTTCTGCTCGAAAAACTCGCGCGCCTCCTTGGCGTCGCTCAGCTTGGCCGCAGACGCACGCTTGCAAACCTCGCGCAGCGCGCCATAGACGGGCCGCGCCGCCCGCACCGGCTCGACACCCTGCAGGATCGCCTTGCAGCTCACCATGAACGTGTTGAAAGCGGCGAGATGATCGTCGTCGGCCCAGCCTTCGAGGCTCGTCCAGGCGACCGGCTCAAGCCGGCTGTTGGGGAACTTGATCAGCGACGTCTCCCCGGCCAGCGCCACCGAAGAGAGGACGAGCGAGAAGAGCGCGGCGCCCGCGAGCAAAGTCACGCGATGCCAACAGCGCCGCCTGCCTGCCATCAGTGCCCGGCTTCGGTGGAGACCAATTTCCAGTTGGGGTCGCGCGAGCTGATGTCGCGCGAGAACGTCCAGACGTCGGTGACTTCCGTCACCTTGTCCGGCGCGCCGTCGGTGACGGCGCCGGAGCGGTCGTGTGTGACCGAGATCAGTTGCGAAACGAAACGCACGGTGACTTGCGCCGAGCTGCCGCGCAGTTCAGCGCCGATGATGTCGGCGCGGTCGATGGAGACGAAGCGCGTCTCCACGGTTTCGCCGCGCGACTCGCGCTCAACGATTGCGCTCTCGAAGCCGTCATAGACCTCGCGTTCCAACAGACCGCGAAGCTGCCGGCGGTCACCGGCCGCATAGGCCGAGACGATCATCTCATAGGCCGCGCGGGCACCGCCAAGGAACGACTTGGCGTCGAAGTTCGGATCCGTATGTGCGATGGCGTCAAGTCCGCCTGCCAGCACCGAGCCGGATTCCGCCACACCCTTCCAGCGATCGACTGGCTCGACCGGTTCAGCGGCTTTCTGCGATGCATCGGGGGTGCGGCCGGGCAGCACCACGACCTTGTCGCCGGGCGCCGGGCGCACCGCGTCCCGCGCCGAATAAGGATCGTAAGGCGGCCGCTCTCGCCCGGTGCGCTGGCCGAGCACGCTGCGCAGCCTCAGGAAAATGAAAACCGCCAGCGCCAGAAAAATGATGGTGTAGATATCGAACACGTTTCGCATGCTCCCGGGGCGGCTGGGCGAGGGAAAAGGACGTCCGCGACATCAATCAGCGGCGCGGAAGACCGGTTCCACCGCCTTCATGTAAGTACGCGACTTCAGCCATCCAGAGGCGCCGATGCATGGGCACCGGCTCGTCGCCTCAAACCAACATTAAACGATCCGCGCCACAACGCCAACCTCGCCCGCGGCTGGAATACGCCATGGTAAGCGGACGATTGTTGCCGTTCCGGTGCGGACTATCCCGGAAATCGCCGTATTTATGCCGACGGCAGCCCACATAGGGCATGATGGGACATGGCGGGGACGCGCAAACCCCCGCAGGTGCTGAGAATGTGGGCGTTCTTGTCGCGCCCGGACCGGCATGTTAGCCAACCGCCGGCCAAGGCGGCGCACGCACCACGCGTATTTAGTCCGGAGGATCATTCATGTCATTCACCACCAACGGCGGACCAGCAGGTGGCCCGGCCGGAATGCCGCCGACGGATGCCCCGCCGCAAGCGACCGGCCCGCAGCTCGGTGTGATGGCGCAGTACGTCAAGGATTTCTCGTTCGAGAACCCGAATGCACCGCGGTCGCTCGCACCTTCCGCACAGCCGCAAATCAGCGTGCGGATCAACGTCAACGCCACGCCGCAGAACGAAACCGACTACGAGGTCGAGCTCAAGCTCGAGGGCCGGGCCGAGGTGGACAGCAACGTGATGTTCAGCTTCGAGCTGATCTACGCCGGCCTGTTCCGCATCCAAAACGTGCCCCAGGACCAGCTGCATCCGCTGATCATGATCGAGTGCCCGAGGCTGCTGTTTCCGTTCGCCCGCGAGCTGATCGCGAGCGCGGTTCGCTCCGGCGGTTTCCCGCCGCTACTGCTCGATCCGGTCGATTTCGTCGCGCTTTACCAGCAACAGCAGCAGGCAGGCCAAGCCCCGCCCCCGCAGATGTCGCTGTCGTAGCGGCACCGCGCGGAGCACAGTCCGTAATACTGGCTTGCGCACCGACCCGCAGGGCGGACGTAGGACACTAATTGAGAAGCTCTGAGACGCTGGCCGTTAGCTAGCCGCCGAGGCTGTCGGGCTCCAGTATGGCCCGGGCGATCATCGAGGCCGACGTGCGCGGATGCTTCCCATGCAGGAACAGGGCGAGCTGCGGCCGCGTCGCCTCGCCCCGGAAGCTGATTGCCCCCTCGAAAATCTCTTGCTGCACGTCTTGGGGCAAGTTGCCCCACATCCTGACAACCGCCTCGCCCAACGCGCGCGAAAGCTGATCGGAAGTCTCGTGAGGAATCCGGTCCATGGCGCCCATCTCCGCTGGAGAACAACTTGAGCTAACGCCAGGGCTTTGGTTCGGTTCCGGACCGACCAGCGCTTATTCCTTGCCCGGGCGGTACTGCGCCCACACTGATTCGGCATCTAACGTTGCGATAAACGCTTGATGGGCCAGGCGTTCTTCCTCGGTCAGACGTGATGGCAGCGGTTCCGGCCGAGGGCGGACCGCAGCGCGCGGACCGCGCGTCGCCGCAGTTGCGGCCGTCTCAGCCAGGCCCAACATCGCCTGGCGGGCACCAATCAACTCCAGATAAACCTCGGCCAGCAGTTCGGCGTCGAGCAGCGCGCCGTGCTTGGTGCGGCGCGAATTGTCGATCTTGTAGCGCGTGCAAAGGTCGTCGAGCCGGTTCGAGCCGCCCGGATGCTTACGGCGCGCCAGCATCAGCGTATCGACCAAGCGGTCCCGGTTCACGATCACCTTGCCGACACGCACAAGCTCGGCGTTGAGGAAGCTGAGATCGAACATCGCGTTGTGCGCGACCAACGGCGCATCGCCGAGGAATTCGATCAGCTCGTCGGCAATGGCCGCGAACACCTTTTCGCTCTTCACCTTCTCGAAGCTGATGCCGTGGATCGCGAAAGCCTCAGCCGGAATGTCGCGTTCGGGATTGATGTAGCGGTGGAAGACGGCGCCGCTTGGAATGCGGTTGAGGAGCTCGATGCAGCCGATCTCAACCAACCGGTGCCCGTCCTTGGGGTCGAGGCCCGTGGTTTCGGTATCGAATACGATCTCGCGCATCTTCCGTCCGTCCGAATCAGCCCCGCCGCTTCGGCATATTAGTCACTGCCTTGAGGATTGCCTGCACCTGCTGTCGTGCAGGCTCCAGTCCTCGCGACGTATCCACCACGAAATCGGCGCGGCGGCGTTTCTCCGCATCAGGCATCTGGCGCGCGAGCAGAGCTTCGAACTCGCCCGGGCTCAGGCCGCGTTCGACCGCTCGGGCGCGCTGCACCTCAACCGGCGCTGACACCACCACCACCGCATCGACGCGGGTGTCCCCTCCGGTCTCGAATAACAAAGGCACATCGAGCACCGCTACCCTGGCACCAGCGGCCGCGGCCTCTTTCAGGAACTTTTCGCGCGCCGCACCCACCAGAGGATGGACGATGTTCTCCAGCATGCGCAGCGCGGGCGGATCGCCCGTCACACGCTCGCGCAATGCTGAGCGATCGACTTTGCCGTCGCGCGTAGTGCCTGGAAACGTCGTCTCGATCGCGGTCGCAGCCTCGTTCTCGTAGAGCCGGTGCACGGCCGCATCGGCGTCATAAACCGGCACGCCTGCCTCGGCGAACATTCGCGCCGTCGTGCTCTTGCCCATCGCGATCGAGCCAGTCAGTCCGATGACGAACATGGGCTACGCCACCAGCACGCCGTGCTGACGCAGCCACTGCAACAATGGCAGTAGTGGCAGGCCAAGGATGGTCCGGTAGTCGCCGTCGATGCGATCGAACAGCTGAATGCCGATGCCTTCGAGCTGATAGGCGCCGACGCTCGATGTCACTGCATCGCCGGCCGTATCGAGATAGAATTGCAGAAAGTCCTCCGAAAACGGCCGCATGGTGAGCCGCGCCACATCGACGTGCTCGAACAACACGGCGCTGCCGCTCGCGACCGCAATGGCAGAGTGCAACGCGTGTGTGTTGCCGCGCAAAACACGCAGTTGATCCGCCGCCGCCGCACGATCCTTGGGCTTAGAGAACCGGCGGGTATCCAACGCCAGCGTCTGATCGGCACCAAGCACGAGGCGCCCCGGCATCGCAGTCGCAACGGCACGGGCCTTTTCGCGCGCCAGCAGGGCCGCGACCTCGCTCGGGTCCGACAGCGCCGCGCGGTTTTCGATGCCGCGCTCGTCGATATCAGCCGGCATGATCTCAACCGGCACCCCCGCGGCTTGCAGCAATGCCCGGCGGCCTGCGCTTTTGGAGGCAAGCACCAGGGGCTTGTCGGCGAGCCAGAGCGGCATGTCAGGCCACCGGCTGCCGCCGGCGCTCGGCGAGCAGCGCCAACACGGCCGCAGCAGTTTCTTCGATCGAGCGTCGTGTTACGTCGATGATGGGCCAGTTGTGTTTGCCGCAGAGCTTGCGCGAGAACGCAATTTCCTCCGTGACGGCCAGGCGATCAACGTATTGGTCAGCGTCGTGCTCGGCGCGCAGCCCCAGCAGCCGGTTCTGCCGAATCTGCACAATGCGCTCGGGGCTCGCGGTCAATCCGACCACCAGCGGGTGAGCTAATGTTCCAAGCTGCGGCGGCACCGGCACACCGGGCACCAGCGGTACGTTGGCGGTCTTGACGCCACGGTTGGCGAGATAGATCGAAGTCGGTGTCTTTGATGTACGCGAAATCCCAACCAGCACCACTTCGGCCTGCTCCAGATCGTCGGTGTGCTGCCCGTCGTCATGCAGCATGGTGTAGTTGAGCGCATCGATACGCTTGAAATATTCAGCGTTGAGTGTGTGCTGAGCACCGATGCGCGGCTTGTTCTCGCCGCCGAGATAGGCCTGAAACAGGTTGAGCACCGGGCCAAGGATCGAGAGATAAGGCAAGCTGAGCGCCCTGCATCTCTCCTCCAACCGATCGGCGAGCACGCGATCGAGCAACGTATAGAGCACAATGCCGGGCGCGTCTTCGATCTCACTCAACACACGCTCGAGCTGTTTCGATGTTCGCACCAGCGGATGCATGTGTTCGACTGGCGCACTACTGGTGTATTGCGCAGCTGCCGCGCGCGCGACCATCAGCAGCGTCTCACCGGTTGCGTCAGAGACGAGGTGAAGATGGAAATAGCTGCCGGTGCGATGAGGCATCTAATGCGCTGTATGACCTGTGGATCAGCTGGGAGGAGGCCACGCCTTGGGGCCGCGCGCAAGCGTCCGCCACATCGTCGCCTGAATGCATCCCCACGTCGCCCCGACGGGAGAGAAGTTACCCCGACACTGACAACAACCCGGCAAAACAATTGAGGTCCAGTCTCAGATTCTTTATCCCGCCATTACGTATTGAAAATGCATCTAAAACCGCTATCCAAAGGTATCCACAGGAGAGCGCTTACACTCTGGGGATGGGAGGACGGAAGCAGCCGCTCATGTGAGTTCCGAGTCGTGAGTCCAATTCAGCGTCTAACTACAACAAACCAAGATTCTAGAATCTAAGAGCTTAGAGGCGTCGTGACCGAACCGCCCGTGCATAAACCTCTGCTCGACGTGCTGAACGGTAAACGGCAAGCCGTGCCGCCAGTCTGGCTGATGCGCCAAGCGGGCCGTTATCTGCCCGAATATCAGGCAGTCCGAAAAACCGCCGGCAGTGTTCTCGATCTTTGTTTCACGCCAAAGCTTGCCGCTGAAGTGACGTTGCAACCGATCCGAAGATTTGGCTTCGACGGTGCGATCTTGTTTTCAGACATTTTGGTGATTCCGCACGCGCTTGGGCGAAGTGTGCGCTTTACGGCTGGCGAAGGTCCGCAGCTTGAGCCCTTGAATGAACCTTCCGCTATCGCGGCGCTGACACCGAGAGCTGATCCAGCGGTGCTTGCGCCGATTTACGAGACCATACGGCTCGTGAAGTCTGCGCTGCCAAAAAGCGTGACATTCCTAGGCTTCTGTGGCGGACCGTGGACGGTCGCGACCTATATGATCGCGGGTCATGGCACCCCCGATCAGGCGCCCGCGCGGTTGTTTGCCTACCGTCACCCGGCGACATTTGCCCGGCTGCTCGATGTTTTGACTGACGCTTCGGTTGAATATCTCGCCAACCAGCTCGAGGCTGGCGTGGACGCGGTGCAGATCTTCGACACCTGGGCGGGCGTGCTGCCACCGGACGAGTTTGCGCGCTGGTGCATCATGCCAACCCAGAAAATCGTTACGGCGCTGCGCGAACGCATGCCAAGCGTGAAAATCATCGGATTTCCCCGGGGCGCTGGCAGCAACATGATGCGCTATCTGGAAACCGTTGGCGTCGATGCCATTGGCCTTGATTGGATGGTTGATCTCGCCTTCGCGCGCGATGCCATCCAGAAGCGCAAACCCGTTCAAGGCAATCTCGATCCGCTGGCGCTGCTTGCCGGCGGCGATGCGCTCGACCGCAGCGTTGATGCAATTGTGGCGGCGCTAGCGGGCGGGCCGTTCATCTTTAACCTTGGCCATGGCATTCTGCCGCCAACGCCGATTGCGCATGTGGAGCAAATGCTCAAGCGCGTGCGCGGATAGGCCTCGTGCCCGGCTGACTCTGCCACATTCACCCGTTAAGCTCGCGACTCGGAAAACGCTTGCTCAGAAAACGCATGGAGGAATAACCGTGCAGTACAAGATTTTGGCATCGATCGCCGTTCTGTTGAGCCTGCTCGCGCAACCCGCCTTTAGCGCGAGCCAGAAGGCACATGACGATTGCGACAAGGAGAGCGGCGACGTCGCCATCGCGGGCTGCACGCGCATCATTGAGGATCGCACCGAGAGCGCGAGCAGCCGGGCGACCGCCTACTACAATCGCGGCATCGAATGGCGCGCCAAAGAACAGCTCGGCAAGGCCATCGCAGACTATACCGAAGCGCTCAAGCTCAATCCGAAAATGCAGGCAGCCTTTAACAACCGCGGCATCGCCAAGCGCGCCAACGGTGACACCGATGGCGCCATCGAGGACTACAACGAAGCTATCCGGCTCGATCCGAAATACGCCCGCGCCTTCAACAACCGCGGCGTTGCCTGGAGTGCCAAAGGCAATCTCGATCGTGCCATCGCGGACTACACCGAGGCGATCCGGATTGATCCGAAGTACACGTTCGCCTTCAACAACCGCTGCGACGACTATCGGGCCAAGGGAGATTATGTCCGCGCCATCGCGGATTGCAGCGAGGCCGTCAGGCTCGATCCGAAATACTGGCTGGCACGGCGCAATCGTGCTGATGCGAATTTCCTTGCTGGAAAATATGACGATGCTCTTGCGGACTATGACGTCGCCAACGATCTCGATGCTAAGTCTGCCGACGGGCTCTACGGCCGCGGTCTCGCCAAGCTGAGAAAAGGCGATACCGCCGGAGGCAATGCCGACATCGCGGCGGCGAAAGCGCTCGAGGCCGATATCGACGCTCAATTCGCACGGCGCGGGATAAAATTGGCTGCGGTCGTGCCACCCGTCGTACCGCCGGTGGTGCCCGTAACGCCGCCCGCCGTGACCGCAGCGCCGGCGGGCGATTGTGCTCGCGCCGAAGCGCATTGGAAAAGCGCTGAGGACATCAGAACGGTCTCGGTTTACGAGGATCACCTCGCACGCTTCCCCAGTTGTGATTTTGCCGCGCTCGCGCGTGCCAGAATCCAAATGTTGAAGAAGTAGTCTCCACGGCAAGTGGTCCGATTCTAACTAGTAGGCAGACGCCATCCTGCCGCGGGGACGAATGACGCGCGGCGACGGAGAGTTCTGAGCGATGTACCAATGGCTGCTCGCCTTCCACATGATCGCTGTCATCGCCTGGATGGCGGGGATGCTCTATCTGCCGCGGTTGTTCGTCTATCACTGCGCAGCAGACGCCGGCTCGATCCAGTCCGAGACCTTCAAGGTGATGGAACGCCGCCTGCTGCGGTTCATCATTACTCCGGCGATGATCGTGACCTGGCTGCTCGGCTTGTGGCTGGCCTGGAAGGGCAATTTGCACGCGGCGCATTGGCTTCAGGTAAAGTTCGTCCTGGTGTTTGCGATGACCGGCCTGCACGGCATGTTCAGCCGCTACGTCAAAGACTTCGCCGCCGATAAAAACCGAAAATCTCAGAAATTCTACCGTATTATCAATGAGGTAGTGACGGTGCTGCTGGTCGCGATCGTTATCCTCGCGGTGGTCAAGCCGTTCTGAACGCGGCGCGGGCGGGCGGCTGCGGGATGCTCTCCCCTTGCGTAAACGTCTGTTCTTTCGTATCTTTCCATCATCCCTCCGAACGTAGGCGGATGCTTTCGAGTCCCGGTCAGCTGTATCCGGACCGGCCGTCGCATCGGGCCAAGGCCTAAAACTCAACTCAAGACCTTGGCCTAACAAGACCTACGCCCTCAGATCCCTCCCCTCGGCACGCGTCCGTTGTTTTTCAGACGCCGCCACCTCTCCCATAGGACGACCCGCATGCGGGAAATGAAACTGCAAGACCTGAAGTCCAAGACGCCGCCCGAGCTGCTGGCGTTTGCCGAAGAACAAGAAATCGAGAACGCCAGCACCATGCGCAAGCAGGAGCTGATGTTCGCGATCCTCAAGCAGCTCGCGCAAAAAGAAGTCGATATCATCGGTGAAGGCGTCGTCGAGGTACTCTCCGACGGCTTCGGCTTCCTGCGCTCGCCGGAAGCAAACTACCTGCCCGGCCCGGACGACATTTACGTCTCGCCCTCGCAGATCCGGCGCTTCGGGCTTCGCACCGGCGACACCCTCGATGGCCATATCCGCAGCCCCAAGGATGGCGAGCGCTATTTCGCGCTGCTCAAGGTCAACTCGATCAACTTCGAGGATCCCGACAAGGCGCGCCACAAAATCAACTTCGATAACTTGACGCCGCTGTATCCCGACGAGCGGCTCAAGATGGAGCACGAGGATGCGAGCAAGAAGGACTTATCCGCGCGCGTCATCGACATCGTGGCTCCCATCGGCAAGGGCCAGCGCGCGCTAATCGTGTCGCCGCCGCGCACCGGCAAGACGGTACTGCTGCAAAACATCGCGCACTCGATCACCGCCAATCACCCCGAGTGCTATCTGATCGTGCTGCTGATCGATGAGCGGCCGGAGGAAGTCACCGACATGCAGCGCTCGGTGAAGGGCGAGGTGGTGTCCTCAACCTTCGACGAGCCGGCCTCGCGCCACGTGCAGGTCGCCGAAATGGTGATCGAAAAGGCCAAGCGTCTGGTGGAGCATGGCCGCGACGTCGTGATCCTGCTCGACTCGATCACCCGTCTTGGCCGTGCCTACAACACGGTCGTGCCCTCTTCCGGCAAGGTGCTGACCGGCGGCGTCGATGCCAATGCGCTGCAGCGGCCGAAGCGCTTCTTCGGCGCCGCTCGTAACATCGAGGAAGGCGGATCGCTTACCATTATTGCGACCGCGCTGATCGACACCGGCAGCCGAATGGACGAAGTGATCTTCGAGGAGTTCAAGGGTACCGGCAATTCGGAGCTCATCCTGGACCGCAAGGTTGCCGACAAGCGCACCTTCCCGGCTATGGACATCACGCGCTCCGGCACCCGCAAGGAAGAGCTGCTGACTCCGCCCGATCAGCTCAAGAAGATGTACGTGCTCCGCCGTATCCTCAATCCAATGGGCACGATGGATGCCATCGATTTCCTGCTTGACAAGTTGCGCAGCACCAAGAGCAACTCCGAGTTCTTTGAATCAATGAACACCTGACGCGGCGATCGCCGTGGCACCGAATCGAAGCGCCCGGGGTAGTGGCGTGAAACGGCTGCTTGATCTCGCGATGTGTTGGTGTGCGGCGCTGCTTGTTGTGGCGCTTGCCATACCGGCGTCGCCGTCGTTCGCGCAATCGCGCACATTGTTCGGCGTGGCGATCCCCGATCGCGTCGCCGGCTTGCCGCATGAGCCGCCGCACGATTACGAGCGGGATAATCCGGGGCTTGGCTATTCGGTCGAGTTCCTGCGGCCGGACTGGCGTATCGACGTCTACATTTACGATCTCGGCATGCGCGACATTCCGGCCGATCCGATGTCCGACGTGATGGAGCGGCAACTCAAGCAAGCCAGTGGCGATATCTACGAACTCGAACGGCGCGGCAACTATTCCAATGTGACGGCGTCCGGCAACTTCGCCGTCGATGACAGCGCTGGGCGTACGCGCTTCGTATGCTCGACGTTCCGCTATCGTCATAATGGCTGGAAATCCGACGTGGACAGCTACCTTTGCCTTACGTCGGTCAAGGCCAAGTTCTTCAAGGTTCGCATGACGACCAAGCGCGACCCGGATTCCGCAGCCGAATCGCGCCGGTTCGTACAGGCGTGGATTGGCGTGTTGTGGCCTTAGCCTCGCATTGACGCTACCGCGTCCGCGATCTTCGCCGCGTCCGTCACCGGCAACGAGCATCTCTCGCCCACACACACGAACGCCGCGCTCTCGGCGCCCGCGGCAATCTTGGCCTGCGCCGGGTGCGAGGCCGGCAAGGCGTCGGCCGAGGCCGCGCGCAACACGATACGGTTGAGAAACGGAAGCTTGAGGGCGGCGTCGGCAAAGCGCGCGTGGTCGCGGCCGGTCACGACGATCTCCGCCGCATTGAGCCGCGAGTCGAGTGCGTTCAGCAAAGCGGCGTGCGAGAATAAATTGTCCCCTACTCCCGCCAGCACGCCCTCAAACAGCCGGTCCACTTTCTCGCGCCATTTTGCATCGCCGGTCAGCGTGGCGAGCCGTACCAGATTGCCCGCTTCGATCGCATTGGGATTGGGCGTGGCGTCATCGCTGCTCGATCCCGGCCGAACCACCAGACCCTCGGCATCGTCGGCGGTGAAAAAATATCCGCCGGTCGCAGTATTGGCGTAGTGCGTATCGAATGTTTGCTGCCAGGCCAGTGCGCGATCGAGATAGGTCGGCTCGCCGGTCGCCTCGTACAGCGCCAGCGCCGCGCGGATCATGTTGGCGAAGTCGGAGGCAAGCCCCGGATAGAGCAGCCGGCCGGCGCGCCATGAGTGACCGAGGCGGTCGCCTTTCGTCATGGTGCTCGCGATGAAGTCGAACGCATGCTGCGCCATCGCGATCCAGTTCGGCTCGCCGAGCAGCGAGCCGGCGTTCGTCAGCGCAGCGATCATCAGCCCGTTCCAGTCGGCCAGCACCTTGTCGTCGAGGCCGGGCCGGACGCGATGCGCCCGCACCATCAGGAGGTTGTCGCGCAGGATCGTGAGCTGCATCTCGTCGACCGCGCTACGCGGCGTGCGCGCCAGCCGGTTGAGGATGTTGTGGCCCTCGAAATTGCCTTCGGCGGTGACGTCGTAATGCTGCGCGAAATAGGCGCCGCCATCCAGGCCAAGCACGGCGTCAATCTCGGCCTTCGACCAGACGTAGAACTTGCCCTCCTCGCCTTCGCTGTCGGCGTCGAGCGAGGCCGAGAACGCACCCTCCGCGGTGGTCATCTCGCGCGCGAGCCACATCACGGTTTCCTGCGCGCGCTGGCGGAACAGCGGATTACCGCTGTGCTGATGCGCCAGCGCGAGCAGCTCCAGAAGTTGCGCGTTGTCGTAGAGCATCTTCTCGAAGTGCGGCACCAGCCAGCGCTCATCGACTGAGTAACGCGAGAAGCCGCCACCGAGATGGTCGTAGATGCCGCCCTCGCAAATGCGCTCGAGGGTGTGCTCGATGGCGGTGAAGAAGCGCGTGTCGCCGGTTCGCATTCCGGCGCGCCACATCAGCTCATACATTGCGGCGTTCGGAAATTTCGGCGCGCCGCGCAGGCCACCATGTACCGGATCGATTGCGCCGCCGATCTGGGTCGCGAGCTGGTCGAGCTGTCGCGCGCCGATCGTCACCCGCCCTGCTGGCTGCGCGCGCTCGGAGAGCCGCGCCATCAGCAGGTCTTTGTTCTGCGCGACCTTGTCGGCCTCGTCGCGGAAGATGCGCGATATCTCGCGCAGCACATCGACGAACGCCGGCTTGCCGTAGCGCGCAGACGGCGGAAAATAAGTGCCGCCCCACACCGGCTCGCCGGCGGGCGTCAGAAACATCGTCAGCGGCCAGCCGCCGCGCTCGTCGAGCGCGTGCAGCGCCGCCATGTAGATTTGGTCGATATCGGGCCGCTCCTCGCGATCGACTTTGATGTTGACGAACAGCTCGTTCATCACCGCTGCGGTCGCGGCGTCCTCGAAGCTCTCGTGCGCCATGACGTGGCACCAGTGGCAAGCGGCGTAGCCGACCGACAGCAGGATTGGCCGGTTGGTGCGCTTAGCCTCGGCCAGAGCCTCGGTCCCCCAGGGCCACCAAGCCACCGGGTTGTTCTTGTGCTGGAGGAGGTAGGGCGAGGTCTCGTGGGCGAGGCGATTTTCGGCAGAGGGGGTGCTGGATAGGGTCATGAGGGCGACTTTAACCGGTTGTTAACCATTAAGGCACGGCCGGGGTCCGCCGGCCTGGTGTTCGCCTCCTGGTTGAGTGCGCTCGGCCAATGGCCGATCACGACAAATTCGTTATTGGGGGGCATGGACCCTCCGCCTAGTTTGGATTATGAAAGTGGAACCTCGTCGAGCTGTCAGTCCGACACTCGTATGCAGGCAGGACCTCTATCTCGGAGAGTGAGTGTGGCTACAGGCACAGTGAAGTGGTTCAACCCGACCAAGGGTTACGGTTTTATCCAGCCTCAAGGCGGCGGCAAGGATGTGTTCGTTCATATCTCGGCGGTCGAGCGCGCTGGCCTCAGCACCCTCAACGAGGGTCAAAAGGTGGACTTTGAAGTCGTGGCGAACCGCGGCAAAGAGTCGGCCGAAAATCTCAAGGTGAAGTAACACCGCTAAGCGCTATCAGGTTGCCGCTCGCGCGGCAGCTTGTTCGGCGAACGTGCTGAAGCCCGGCCACCGTGCCGGGCTTTTTGCGTTGGCAGATTGCCGCGACGCAGGCCGCAGTGACAAAGTGCGAAAATGGCCTCGCACGGCGACACCATCTTCGCTCTTTCCTCCGGCCGGCCACCCGCGGCTATCGCTGTGGTGCGCATCTCCGGGCCGCACGCGGGCGTGGCGCTCGAAAAACTGATGGGTCGCGTGCCTGAGCCGCGCAAGGCCGTGCTCGCGCGCGTGCGCGATCCGGCGAGCCGCGAGATCATCGACGAAGCGCTGGCGCTCTGGTTTCCAGGGCCCAACAGCGAAACCGGCGAAGACACAGCCGAGCTGCAATTGCACGGCGGCCGCGCGGTGATAGCAGCCGCGCTGGCAGCGCTCGGCAAGCTTGAGGGTTTGCGGTTGGCGGAGCCGGGCGAATTCACACGCCGCGCGTTCGAGAACGGCCGGCTCGATCTCACCGCGGTCGAAGGCCTCGCCGATCTGGTCGGCGCCGAGACTGAGGCGCAGCGCCGCCAAGCCTATCGCCATATGAAGGGCTTGCTTGGTGATCGCGCCGAGACTTGGCGCAAGCGGTTGATCGAAGCGCTGGCGCTGGTCGAAGCGCGGATCGATTTTTCCGACGAAGCCGATGTGCCGGAGGAGTTGGTCGCACCGGCGCTGAAGATCGCGCAGGGCTTGCGCGATGAGATCGCGGAAGCGCTGGCGGGCGCAGCGCGTGGCGAGCGATTGCGCGACGGGCTGGTGATCGCGATTGCGGGCCCGCCCAACGCCGGAAAGTCGACGCTGCTGAATGCCATCGCGCGACGGGAGGCGGCGATCGTTTCGCCGACGCCCGGTACAACCCGCGATGTGATCGAGGTGCACCTCGACCTCGGCGGCTATCCGGTGACGCTGCTCGACACCGCCGGCATCCGCGACAGCGACGATCCGATCGAGCAGGAGGGCGTCCGCCGGGCACGTGCGCGTGCGGGTGAGGCAGACCTGGTGCTGTGGGTGGTGGACCTGTCGGCGGACCCGGCTGCGGTCGCTAAGGCAGCCGAGGCGCGGGAGATTGAGGCGAGGCTGGCCGCGGCGACAGGACCAGCGGGTCCAGCCCCTTCCCAGCACGGACGGACAGTATGGGTCGTCGGCAACAAGCTCGATACAATGGATAAAGGTTCATTTATTATAAATGAACATGAACCCGAAACATCAAATATTTCTTTTATTCTTTCGGCCATCACTGGCGAAGGAATGAACCGTTTTTTCAATTCGCTCAACCACCACGTTGGCTCCACTTTCGGCGGTGAACCGGCGCTTGTCACGCGCGAACGCCACCGCAAGGCCCTGGAGGCTGCCCAGAAGGCTCTCGACCGCGCGCTGGCTGAAGGTCCCGGCGGCCGGGAGGATATCCTGGCCGAGGAACTGCGGCTTGCCGCCCGGAGCCTCGGCCGACTCACGGGCCGGGTCGATGTCGAGGATATCCTCGATGCGATCTTCCGGGATTTCTGTATCGGTAAATAGCATCGCGATTTGGCTTCGATACGCCCCTGATATGCCTCACGCGGCAGGCAGTCTTCGAGGTCGTTTCACGTGAAATACCCCTGCCCTTGGCCTGCTGTTTCACGTGAAACGCCTGATTTTGACCGAATGGGGCAAGTCCGTTAGAACGCCTGCAAAGGCTCCATTATGAGTGCGCGATTCGACGTCATCGTCATCGGCGGCGGCCATGCCGGCTGTGAGGCCGCGGCCGCGGCCGCGCGTATGGGCGCGAAAACCGCGCTGGTGACGCATCGCGTTGCCACCATCGGTGCCATGTCCTGCAATCCGGCGATCGGCGGGCTCGGCAAGGGTCATCTGGTGCGGGAAATTGATGCTCTGGACGGCCTGATGGGCGGGGTCGCCGATCAAGGCGGCATCCAATTCCGCGTCTTGAATCGCCGAAAGGGCCCGGCGGTGCGGGGGCCGCGTGCCCAGGCGGATCGCAAGCTTTATGCGGCTGCGATGCAGCGGGCGATCCATGAGATCGAAAATCTCACCATCATTGAAGGCGAAGCCGACGATCTCCTGATCTCCGAAAACCGGCTGACCGGCATCCAGCTGGCCGACGGACGCCAATTCAATTGCGGCGCCGTGGTGCTGACCACCGGCACGTTCCTGCGCGGCCTCATCCATATCGGTGAGAAGCAGACACCTGCTGGCCGGGCCGGTGAAGCGTCAGCCATGGGACTCTCGCTCACGCTTGAGCGGATCGGGCTCCAACTCGCGCGGCTGAAAACCGGCACGCCGCCGCGCCTTGATGGCCGCACCATCGACTGGGCAAGCCTCCAAATGCAGCCGGGCGACGATCCGCCCGAGCCGTTCTCGACACTGACCGCGCGTATCGAAAACCCGCAGATCCAATGCGGCATCACGCGCACCAACGAGCGGACCCACGACATCATCCGCGCCAACGTGCATCGCTCGCCGATGTATTCCGGTCAGATCACGAGCCGCGGGCCGCGTTATTGCCCGTCGATCGAGGACAAGATCGTGCGCTTTGGCGAGCGCGACGGGCATCAGATTTTTCTCGAGCCCGAAGGGCTCGACGATCCTACGGTTTATCCGAACGGGATTTCGACCTCGCTGCCGGAGGATGTGCAGCTCGCGCTGGTCGCGACCATTCCAGGGCTTGAACGCGTGCGTATTACGCGGCCCGGATATGCCATCGAATACGACCATGTGGACCCGCGTGAACTCCGCCAGACCCTAGAAGCCAAGCGGGTTCGCGGGCTATTTCTCGCAGGGCAAATCAACGGCACCACTGGCTATGAAGAGGCCGCCGCGCAAGGCCTGGTCGCCGGCTTGAACGCGGCGGCGCGCGCCGGCGAGGGCGCTGAAATCATCTTCGATCGCGCCGAAGGCTATCTCGGTGTGATGATCGACGATCTCGTCACGCGCGGCGTCACTGAGCCGTACCGGATGTTCACATCGCGCGCCGAATATCGGCTCACACTGCGCGCTGACAACGCGGACCAAAGGCTGACCGCCAAGGGAATCGCGATCGGATGCGTCGGTCCGCAACGCCAACAGCAATTCCAGGCCAAGATGGCTGCACTTGATGAAGCGCGTGCATTGGCGGATTCGCTTTCGATCACACCGAACGAAGCGCAGCGCCACGGCTTGGCGCTCAATCGCGATGGCCAGCGCCGCACGGCTTTCGAATTGATGTCCTATCCCAATCTCGGCTTCGCCGACGCGGCGCGGATTTGGCCGGAGCTCACGCGCTTCGATGGCAAGATCGCCGAGCAAATCGAAATCGATGCCAAATATGCGGTCTACCTCGATCGCCAGGCATCCGATGTCGCGTCTTACCGGCGCGATGAAAGCTTCGAGCTGCCGGATAGCATCGACTACGCAGCATTGCCCGGGCTCTCGAACGAAGCCCGCCAGAAGCTCATAACCGCCCGCCCGCGCACCATCGGCCAAGCCGGTCAGCTCGACGGCATGACGCCCGCCGCGCTCACGCTGCTCGTAGCCCATGTCCGCCGCAAGGGCAGGGGCCGCCCGGCCGCCTGATGGCCGAGAACCTCGAAAGCGCCCTCGCGACAGACCGCGCCCGGGCGCTTGAGCTCACCCCTGTTTCACGTGAAATCGCCGAGAAACTTGATCGGTTTGTCGAGGTTCTGCGCGAATGGCAGCCGAGGAGCAATCTGATTGCGGCATCCACGCTGCCGATTGTCTGGACCCGCCACATCGCCGATTCGCTGCAGCTTCTGCCGCTCGCTCCGCAGGCCAAGACCTGGATCGACTTTGGCTCTGGAGCTGGTTTTCCCGGACTTATTATCGCCTGTGCGCTACCGCCCGATGCCGTCGTCCATCTCGTTGAAAGCACCGGGAAAAAGGCCACCTTCCTACGCGAGGCTGCGCGCCACATTGGCGCCCCGGCGGAAATCCATGCTGTGCGAATCGAGGATTTCGTGAAGAAGTTCGGTGGCCAGGCCGATGTGGTGACAGCCCGCGCCCTGGCCCCGCTTACAAGTCTCCTCGGTCTTGCCGAGTCGCTGCTGAAGAAGGGTGCGCTCGGGCTGTTCCCGAAGGGCCAAGATGTAGCGTCTGAATTGACCGAAGCTACTAAATGTTGGAAGTATGAGTCCTCGCTCGTGCCCAGCAAGACCAACGCGCAAAGCCGCGTTGTGATCGTCCGCGGCTTGGAGCGGCGCAACCCCAAGCGGTGAGTAAAGCGGTGAGTTTCGCTTAACCCAGGAAGTCCGGATCTGCCCATGTCCGATCCCGTCATGTCCGATCCCGCCGTCGCCCCGTCGAGCGGCACTGAAGCGCAAGTCATCAACCTTGCCTCGCGCGCCGAGCCGGCGAAGCCGCCGCGCACGCTCGCGATCGCCACCCAGAAGGGCGGCGTCGGCAAAACCACGACGGCGATCAATCTCGGTACCGCGCTCGCGGCGATCGGCGAGCGCGTGCTGATCGTCGATCTCGATCCGCAGGGCAACGCATCGACCGGGCTCGGCATTGATCGGCGCAACCGCCGCGTCTCGACCTACGACGTGCTGACCGGCGACGCGCCGCTGCGCGACGCGATTGTTGCGACGGCCGTGCCGCGGCTTTCGATCGCGCCGTCGACCATGGATCTCTCCGGCCTCGAGCTTGAAATCGGCCAGGCGCGCGATCGCGCATTTCGTTTGCGCACCGCAGTCACGCCGCTGAACGCCGGCAAGTTCGTCGGCAACAACGACTTCACCTATGTGCTGGTCGATTGTCCGCCGTCGCTCAATCTGCTCACCGTCAATGCGATGGCGGCCGCGAATGCGATCCTGGTCCCGCTGCAATGCGAATTTTTCGCGCTCGAAGGTCTGTCGCAATTGTTGCAGACGGTCGAGCAGGTGAGGACGACGCTCAATCCCGAGCTGACCATTCACGGCGTCGTGCTGACGATGTTCGACGCGCGCAACAATCTCTCCAACGAAGTCGTCGCCAACGTGCGCGAGTTCATGGGCAAGAAAGTTTACGACACGATCATCCCGCGCAATGTGCGCGTCTCCGAGGCGCCGTCTTACGGCAAGCCGGTGCTGGTCTATGATCTGAAGTGCGTCGGCAGCGAAGCGTACCTTCGGCTCGCGACGGAAATTATCCAGCGCGAAAAGGAGCTGAAGGAGCAGCGCGCCAGTTGAAGCATTTTCCGTTGAGCATGTCTGATCGAACAATCGATTTTGTTTTTTGCGGATCGTACCGTGAAGGAGGCTGACATGGCGGACGACGCAGCGCGCTCCCGACTCGGCCGTGGTCTCGCGGCACTGATCGGCGATGTCGACCAGGAGACGCACGCGGCCGAGCGCAGCACCACGCGGGCGCAGCGCAAGGTGCCGATCGAATTCATTCGCGCCAATCCGCGCAACCCGCGCAAGCTGTTCTCCGATGCGGAGCTCGCTGAGCTCGCGGATTCAATCCGCGAGCGCGGCATCATCCAGCCCATCGTGGTGCGCGCACGTGGCACCGACAGTTACGAGATCATCGCCGGCGAGCGGCGCTGGCGCGCTGCGCAGCGCGCAGGCCTGCACGACGTTCCGATCGTCGTGCTCGATGTCAGCGATGGCGAGGCGTTGGAGCTTGCGATCATCGAAAACGTGCAGCGCACTGATCTCAATCCGCTGGAGGAAGCGACCGGCTATCAAGTGCTCGCTGCGGAGTTCAATCACTCGCACGATGATATCGCCAAGGTCGTCGGCAAGAGCCGAAGCCATGTCGCCAACACACTGCGGCTGCTCAAACTGCCGGATGCCGTGAAGGCCTACATCAACTCAGGCAAGCTCACGGCGGGTCACGCGCGCGCGCTGATCAATCAGCCGGATCCGGAATTCGCCGCGCGTGAAATTGTCGAGAAGGGTCTGAACGTCCGTCAGGTCGAGGCGCTCACGCAAGCAGCGCCTGCGAGTCAGAAAGCCAAGGCTCGGGCGCGCGTCATGAAGGACGCCGACACCAAGGCGCTGGAGAAGCGGTTGTCCGACACACTTGGATTGTCGGTCAGCATCGATCATCGCGGCAAGGGCGGCGTGCTGCGCGTGCGCTATCGCACGCTGGATCAGCTTGACGATGTGATCCGACGGCTTGAGCGCGGGAATTAGGTCACTCCGCCGTTAGCCCCGCCGTCTTGGCAATGGCGCGCCACTTCTGAGTCTCGGCTTCGATGAAGCTCGCGAAATCCTGCGGCGAGTCTGGCGCCGGCACTGCGCCCACGCGCGCGAAGGTCTCCTGCACCTGTGGCGATTTCAGTCCGCTGCTGATGGCGCTGTGGAGCGCATCAACGATGGCGGCTGGCGTGCCGGCCGGTGCGATTACGCCGGTCCAGAACGTTGTGACGTAATCGGCAATCCCGCTCTCCGTCATGGTCGGCACGTTAGGCAATAGCGGATGGCGCGCGGCGCTGGTGACCGCCAGCGCCTTGAGCCGCTTTTCGGCCAGCAACGGCAGCAGGATCGAGACGTCGGGAAACGTCATCTGCACCTGCTCGCTCAGGACCGCGGTCACCATCTCGGCGCCGCTCTTGTAAGGCACGTGCACCGCTTTGATGCCCGCACGCGCCAGCAGAAGCTCGGCCGCAAGTTGCGTCTGATTGCCGGCGCCAGCGGAGGCGTAGCTCAGTTTGCCGGGGTTGGCCTTGGCGTAGGCGATCAGCTCCTGCACCGAGTTCGCCGGGAAGCTTGGATGCACAACTAGAATGGTCGTGCTGTCCGAAACCTTCGCGATCGCTGCGAAGCTTTTGATAGGGTCGTAGCCGGGATTCTTCACCAGGGCGGGGACGACACCAAGCGTGGCACTGGTGCCGATCAGCAGCGTGTAGCCGTCGGGATCGGAAGTGGCGACCGATTTGGTCCCAGTGGCTCCGCCGGCGCCCGGCCGGTTTTCAATCACGACATTTTGGCCGAGCGATTGCACCATCTGCGAAACGAGCCGGGCCGACACATCGGTCGGTCCGCCCGGACCGAACGGCACCACGAGCTTGATGGTCTTGGTTGGGTAGGACTGGGCCTGCGCTGTATTGGCGCCGACCGCCAGCGCGATCAGGATGAGTGCGCGTAAAGTTTGTACGATCATGAAGGCCTCCCTGGACTGCCGGGAGCCTAGAGCATCTGCAAACGAAAGCGAAAGCGGCCCTATCGCTCTTTCCGCCGTGCGGCGGTCGCGATCGACAGCAGCGCGCGCTGCGCCATGGGGTCGGCCAGTCCATCGATCGGCGCCCGCATCTGGCGGATGTTGAGCGAGGCTTCGGCGAGTTGCTCCATGGCGCGGGCGAGCCGCGGTGTCGTCCACGCCGACAACGCGGCCTGCACCATTTGCTGGCGGCGGAAGTGGATCGGCGGAATAAAGCTGCGAAGCGCAGCCTCCGAGCTGTCGCCAGCATCGATCGTGAGCCGCGCCTTGTGAAGCTGAGTGACGTGCCGCAGCGCCGCGTACATGATCGTGCCAGAGGACGTACCGGCGGCCAGCGCCTTGCCGAACTGCGTCTCGGTATCGCCGGTGCGCCCCGCGAAAGCCGCGTCCACCACCGCATCGAGCGCGAGCGCCGACGCGTCGGCGACGACCGCAAGCACATCGTCGATTTCGACACGACCCTTGCCGTGCGCGTAGAGCGCGAGCTTGCGGATCTCGCTGCGCGAGGCGCGCCGGTCGCCGCCGATGAGTGCGACGAGCGACGAGCGTGCTTCAGGCGCGATCGTGAGTTTCGCGTCCCGCATCTCCTCATCGACCAGGCGCCCCAAGTCGCGCTCGTTGTCGACGTAACATGCGATTGCGGCGGCGGCCTTGCTTTTCTCGCACAGGGTCCGCAGCGGCGCGGTGCGGCGCAGATCGCCGGCCTCGATCACGACGCGGCATTCGGTGGGCGGCGATTCCAGCAGCGCTTCGATTGCGGCCGCGAAATTGCGGCTGCCGGCTTTCACCAGCACGGCGCGCTTGCCGCCGAACAGCGGCACTTGATGCGCTTCCTCCAGCAGGCGTGATGGTTCGGAAGCGAGATCGTCACCTTCGAGCCGCGCCAGCGCGAAGGGATCGCGCAGATCATCGACCGAGGCGCGGACGATTTTCTCCGCGCGCTCGCGCACCAGGCCGGCGTCGGGCCCGAACACCAGCACAATCGGCCGCGCCGGATCGGGGCGGGCGATGAAGGCATCGACGTCTTGGGCTTTGAGGGCGACCATGGAGGCACTCTACCTCATTCCGCCTCATCCTGAGGAGCGCGCGCAAGCGCGCGTCTCGAAGGATGGGGCGGCCACATGGTTCGAGACGCATCGCTTCGCGATGCTCCTCACCATGAGGCCGTTAGAGGATTGAGCCTACGTCCCGGCGACGAAATACGACGCCAGGCGCGAGCGGATGTTTTCTGAAATGACCTTGGCGGCGCGGTTCTCGGCGTCGCGAAGTCCGCGCGCGTTGGAGAAGCGCTGCTGCTGGCCGGGATTGTCGAACGAGACGCGGGCAAAGGTCTGGCCGGAGACCACTTGTTTGCCGGTCGCAATCTCGACCAGCGTATAGGTGGCATTGATGCCGTACTGCTGCACGTTCGGCCGGGCAGTGGTGACGTCCACAATGACCTGCTGTTGGGTCGACGACAGCAGAATGTTGAGCCGGTGCGTTGAGCCCAATCCGCCGCTGCCGCCGGTGAGGTCGAAGATCAGATCGTTGCGGAGCTCAACTGCGAGGCGTGCGATCGAAGTGCCGTTCGGCGCCTTGATCTGGGTGACATCAACCGCGGCCAGGCGTTCTTTGATGCCCGGGCCGCCGGTGACGGTGCGGTCGCCATAAAGCGGCTGGAAGCAGCCGGCGACGAATCCCGCCGCGGTCAGCGCCAGCGCGAGGCGGCCAACACGGCGAACGATCGGACGGGGCTCAAACCACCACATTCACGATCCTGTGCGGAACGACGATGACCTTTTTCGGGCGTTTCCCCTCGAGTGCCCGTTTTACAGCATCATTCGTTAACACGGCAGTCTCTATTTCGGCGTTTGTGGCAGTGCGGGAAACCGTTACTTCTGCTCGCTTTTTGCCGTTGATCTGGACCGGCAGGGTGTCCGTGTCCTCGACCAGCAGGGCGGCTTCGAGCGCCGGCCAGGGCTCGCTGGCGGCCAGGGTCTTATAGCCCAGCGCCGCCCAGCACTCCTCGGCGAGGTGCGGCATCATCGGGTTGAACAGCCGCACCAGGATGCCGGCCGCCTCTTTCATCGCCCAAGAAAAGTCAGGTGTGAAGTCAGCGCCGGTTTCGGGCTTGGCGATCGCGGAGCCGAGTGTGTTGGCGAACTCGTAGATGTGGGCGACGCAGACGTTGAAGTGCAGCTTTTCGACCGCGTCCGACACCTTTGCGAGCGCGCCATGCGCGGCTTTGCGGACCGCAAGCGCGGCGGTGCCGAATTCGGCCGGCCGGTCGGCGGGGGCGGCCTTGGCGATCTCTGCCATCTCGCTGACCAGCCGCCAGATGCGGTTGGTGAAGCGCCATGAACCTTGTACCCCGCGCTCCGTCCACTCCACGTCGCGCTCGGGCGGTGAGTCCGACAACATGAACCAGCGCGCCACATCGGCGCCGTAGCTCGCCATGATCTCGTCGGGGTCGATGGTGTTCTTCTTCGACTTCGACATCTTCTCGATGCCGCCGATCTTGATCGGCTCGCCGGTGGTGGCGAGCGTCGCGGTACGTGCGCCGCCTTCAGCGCCTTCGAGTTTCACTTCGGCCGGCGTCACCCATTCGCCGTTCTGCTTCTGATAGGTCTCGTGCACCACCATGCCTTGGGTGAACAGGCCTTCGAACGGCTCGTCCATGCCGACGTGGCCGGTCTTCTTCATCGCGCGGGTGAAGAACCGCGAGTAGAGTAGGTGCAGGATCGCGTGCTCGATGCCGCCGATGTATTGATCGACCGGCAGCCAGTCGTCGACCATTGCGCGGTCGGTCGGCTTGTCCTTGATCCACGGATCGGTGAAGCGCGCGAAGTACCACGATGAATCGACGAACGTGTCCATCGTGTCGGTTTCGCGCCGAGCGGCTTTCCCGCATTGCGGACAGGTGACGCTCTTCCAAGTCGCATGGCGGTCGAGCGGATTGCCTGGTCGGTCGAAGGTGACGTCCTCCGGCAGCTGCACCGGCAGATCCTTCTCCGGCACGCCCACCACGCCGCACGCCTCGCAATGAATGATCGGGATCGGGCAGCCCCAATAGCGCTGTCGCGAGATGCCCCAGTCACGCAGCCGGAAATTCACCTGGCGTTGCGCCACCGGCCGGTTGCCGCGCGTCTGCGTTTCCAGCCGCTTCGCCACTTCGTCCTTCGCCTGCTCGATGGTCATGCCGTCGAGGAAGCGCGAGTTGATCATTGTGCCGTCGCCGTCATAGGCGGTGTCGGTGATGACGAAGCTCTTGGCGTCCTGCCCGGGCGGGCACACCACCGGCACATTGCCGAGGCCGTATTTGTTGACGAAATCCAGGTCGCGCTGGTCGTGCGCCGGACAGCCGAAGATCGCGCCGGTGCCGTATTCCATCAGGATGAAATTCGCCACATAGACCGGCAGCATCCAGCCGGCGTCGAATGGGTGCATCGCCTTGATGCCGGTGTCGAAGCCCATCTTCTCGGCGGTGTCGATCTCGGCTTGTGCGGTGCCGCGGCGCTTGCACTCGGCGATGAATTCGGCGAGCGCAGGATTTTTCGCCGCCGCCGCTTGCGCGAGCGGATGATCCGGCGCGATCGCCATGAACTTCGCGCCGAACAAGGTGTCCGGCCGCGTGGTGAAAACCTCAAGCTCGCTCTCGCCGCCCGGCGTGGTGGCAGGATCGAGCGCGAAGCGCACATGCAGGCCTTCGCTCCGCCCGATCCAGTTCTTCTGCATCAGCCGCACTTTTTCCGGCCAGCGGTCGAGCCGGTCGAGCGCGTTGAGCAAATCCTCCGAGTAGTCGCTGATCTTGAAGAACCACTGCGTCAACTCGCGCTGCTCGACCAGCGCGCCGGAGCGCCAGCCGCGGCCGTCGATCACCTGCTCGTTGGCCAGCACGGTGTTATCGACCGGGTCCCAGTTCACCTTTGATTGCTTGCGCTCGACCAACCCCACTTTGAGGAAGTCGAGGAACATCTTCTGCTGGTGCTTGTAATAAGCCGGATCGCAGGTCGCGACCTCGCGTGCCCAGTCAAGCGACAGCCCCATCGATTGGAGCTGCTTCTTCATCGCCGCGATGTTGGCGTAGGTCCATTCTTTGGGATGGACCTTGCGCTCCATCGCCGCATTCTCGGCAGGCATGCCGAAGGCGTCCCAGCCCATCGGATGCAGCACGTTGAAGCCCTTGGCGCGCTTGTAGCGCGCGACCACATCGCCCATCGTGTAGTTGCGCACGTGGCCCATGTGGATGCGCCCCGACGGATAGGGAAACATCTCGAGCACGTAGTATTTCGGGCGCGGGTCGGCGTTCGCGGTGGCGAAGATGCCCTGCTGGTCCCAGGTCTTCTGCCAACGGGTCTCGGCTTCGCGGGCGTTGTAGCGGTCGGATTTTTGGGGTTCTGCGGCCATTTGCCGGGCTGTTTTAGAGGCGGGAGGCGGGCTGGGGAAGGGGTTTTAGTTGCGGCGCGGCCAGCCCTTGTGGCGTCGAAGGGATTAGCGATGATCGTGCCACCGCGCTCTTTGCGCAGCCCAGTCCCGCCCAACCGGAGCCCAACGAAATGATTAAGACCCTCGCTGCCATCGGTGCCGCACTGTTCGCGCTCACCGCACAGGCCGCCGCGAGCGATTGCCGCGTCGCCGACCCGACCGGGACTCCGCTCAACATCCGCACGGCGCCGAACGGACAGGTGGTTGCCACCGCGCGCAATGGAGCTCTGATCCAGGTGTACGACAACAACGACAAGTTCGATAACCAGGGCCGCCGCTGGTACTATGTGGGGCTGTCTACGAGCTCCGCACCGGACGGCTACGCCATCGCGGCGTTCATCCGTTGCCGATAGCTGATGCGGGAGTAACGCAGCTATCCCGCTCTACCAAACCTCTCTCGTATTAAACCCAACCGCCGGCACACTCGGTGGCCGGTCCTTCGCCTTGGGCTTCGGTGCCACGCGCACCGGCGCAGCAGGCGTGATCGCGCCCGTCGTATCGGCCGCCGGGGTCTGCGCGCTGGCCTGCGCTGCTGCCACGCCGCAGGCTTTCGGCAAATCTGCCATCGCGCTGGAGAGCACGCGGTTCCCAGGCGGTAGCAACCGCATGGTCAGGCGCAGGCCTTCGGCGCTGTCCTTGCCGGTGTTCTCGACCACGCGCCACGGGTTCACGAAGCTGACCCAGGTCGGCACATAGCCAGCCGCGGTGAGGCGCACCTTGCGGTCTGGCGCGCGCGTGAGCTCAATCAGCGAAATCAGCCCGGTGCGCGTTTCGGTGCGGATCTGGCTCGAGACGAAATTGCCGCTCGAATAGACGATCAGGGCCTCGCGGCCATCGGCGGCGGTGTAATGCTCCCACGGTTGCAGCACGTGGGGGTGTGCGCCCAGCACCGCGCTGGCGCCGGCGTCGATCGCCTCGTGGGCGAGTCGCCGCTGCTGCGCCGAAGGCTGCTGGGCGTATTCGATGCCCCAGTGCGGCGTAAACATGATGGCGTCGATGTCCGGCATGGCGGCGAGGCGGCGGATTTCGTCGAGCACCTCAGGGCGCGTCTCCCCGCGCGACCCGAAACATTCCAGCACCTGCATGTGCGGATCGGCCATGCCGTTGAGCGCGTAGGTGCAGGCCAGCCAGGCGACGCTGAAGCCCTTGGCGCGCGTGATCGTGCTCCACGGCCGCTTCTGCACGGTTTCGCCGCGCCGGCGCGTGCCCGTGAAGGCGAGCTCATTGGCCTCAAGCTCGTCGATGGTGCGGTCGATGCCGAGCGGGCCGCGATCTGCGGAATGGTTGTTTGCAGTGGAGACGACGTGGAAGCCGCCGGCCTTGAGGTCGGCCACGACCGATGGATGATAGTTGAAGATGAGGACGTCTTGCTCGCCGCCGGAGTAGAAGCGGCGGTCGTAGAAACGTTCGGTCTTCTGCGCGGGAAGTTTTAGCTCGCGGCCGTAGCCGGTGACATTGCGCGCCGTCGGTCCTTCGAGATTGCCATAGACGATGTCGGCGCGCTTGAAGACATGCGCGACCGGATCCCAAAGCTGCGCGAAGGTCGCGCCCTTGCTCAACGCCTGCTGCTGCAGATTGAAGTGAAACAGTAGATCGCCGACCGCCGCGATGGTCAGCCGCTCGCCGGCTTCACAAGCATCGCGGAAATAGATGCCTGGCGGTACGCGCTGCTGTGCCTGCGCCAAACCCGCGGCGCACAGCATGAGCAGCGACGCAATCGCGCGGAAAGAGTTCACGGAAGACCCCAACAGCACCCGCCTCAACCATAGGCGCGAAGGCTGACGAGGCGGCCGGGAAGGTGTGGCCTGTGGATAAGTTCGGGGATGAAGTGGAAATAACGTGTTTAATCAAATTCTTAAGAGAAGCCTTAGGGAAGCGGAGGATTCTCAGGTTCGCCTCACGCTTCATCCTGAACCAGCGTCGTCGCTGATTTCCCGGTGACATCGGTAGCCCTGCCTTCGGAGCTCTCGGCCAGCACATCGGCCATCGCCGGCGCACTGCTGATCAACGGAAAGTAATCGGTGGTGGCCGCGGCGCGATTGCGCACCACCACGGCCGCGCCATCGGAAGCGATCTCAAGCTGTATCGGCTGCGATGACGGATCGGCGCAAACCAGCATGACGCGCTCGGCGTTTGCGGCCGCGACGCCAAACGGCAGCGCCAGGAGTACGGCGAAGACAATACGCAGCAGTGTCAAATTTGACATGTTGGCTCATCGATTCGTGTTGCGATTTCGCCGCGAGGCTTGCGGCGAATTTGCGGGCAGCAGCTATGCGCGCGCCGATGTCACGACACAGGGCTGCCGCGATTGCGCGCTTTGATTCGAGTGTGCTGGCGTTCGCTTCGCTACGCGATCGGGGGGATGGTTCGGTGTGTGTTCGAGGTAAGCTCCGCTTAACTTTCGGGCTCTACCACTGTGTGTGCGCGACCGGACGGTCGCCTCCACGGCGCTGTTGGCATCCCAGTGCCACGCACTGTTTTCACCGGAAAAACACTGTAGATTGACGGGAATGTCACAAGCCCTGCAAGGCTCGTATTTGCTCGAAGCCGCCACCATCGATCGCGTGGTGACCGAGCGCCTGCCCGGCGCCTATGTGCTTGGACACAAGCGCACTGGTGGCATCTTCCGCGTTTCGTTTGTCGGACGCGCGGAGGCCAACCTCAATGTGCGGCTGAAGCAGCAGGCGGAGATGAATGCGTACTCGGCATTCATGTTTCAATATTGCACCAACCCGCAGGAAGCGTTCGAGGCCGAATGCAAGGTGTTTCACACCTTTGCGCCGGCGGACAACAAGGCGCATCCGACGCGCCCGCCGAGCTTCGATTGGAAGTGCCCGAACTGCAAGATGTTCGGCTAGACTAGCGCGAACGTTACGGCGTTCGGCTGGCAAAGCATTCCATCGGATGAACACATCTGTTCCGGCATCGGGTCTCGCTCAGGTTCGCGACGAAGTCGCGCGCGCGTGCCGCGATGCGGGTCGCGATCCAACGAGCGTCACGCTGGTGGCTGTGTCGAAGACATTTGCGGCGGACGCGATCGAACCGGTGATCGCTGCTGGGCAGCGGGTCTTCGGCGAGAACCGCGTGCAGGAGGCCAAAGCCAAGTGGCCAGCGCTGACCGGCAAACATTCCGGCATCGAGCTGCACATGATCGGGCCGCTGCAATCCAATAAGGCGAAGGAGGCGGTGGCGCTGTTCGATGCCATCCACTCGGTGGACCGGCCGAGCCTGTGCGAGGCGCTGGCGAAGGAGCTCGGCAAGCAGGGCAAGCGTCTGCGACTGTTCGTCGAGATCAACACCGGTGGCGAGCCGCAGAAGGCTGGCGTGCTGCCACAGGATGCCGACGCTTTCATCTCGCGGTGCCGCGAAGCCTATGGCCTCGCCATCGATGGTCTGATGTGCATTCCGCCGGCCGACGAGGCGCCCGCGCCGCACTTTGCGCTCACCGGCAAGATCGCGGCGCGCAACAGCCTCAAGCTGCTCTCCATGGGCATGAGCGCCGATTATCCGATCGCAATTGCGTTCGGGGCGACCCACGTGCGCGTCGGCAGCGCCATCTTCGGCTCGCGAACCGCTGTGTAAATCGACACGCCGCTGACCGGTTCAACGCTCGGTTGACTTGGAATCGAACGTTGTTACGTTTTTGAAATTGGCGTCATTAAAACAGGGGCCTGTCATGCTTCGCATCGCTGCATTCGCGATTTTTGTCATTGTGCTGATGCCAACCTCGGACGCCGGGGCGCAAACCGGTGGTTGCCACGCCTACGCGGAAAGAAGCTGCCCGATGGCCAACGGCGTCAGCCGGCAGGCCTGCTACAAAGCCGCGCTCGCACGTTGCATGAAGGCGCACCCCCGCTAACCACGCCTCCGCTCAGGCTAGCTGAGCGGCCGGCGCAGCAAGCCACCTGTGCGCGGCGGCTCGACGCTTGGCCGTTGCGGCTCGTTTGCCGTGGCCTGTCCCGGCAGAAGCGGCGGAGATTCGGCCCACCCGTCGAGGCCCATTCCGTCGTCGTCCAGCGTCGCCTTCTGACTCATGGTGGCGGCGCGCCAGCGCTCGATGACCGAACCGACCAGATCGCGGTCCGGCACCTGTCCGGCCGCCGCTCGCGTGCTGCCGCCCGCTTCGCTCATCGGCCGCAGCTCTGGCGGCAGCTCGCGGAACTTCATGCGCGTTGGCAGCGTGACGCCAGCGCCAAAGGCGAACACCTCGCCGGTGCCGAGCGACGGAATGAACGTCAGCAGGCTCACACCAGCGTCCGACACCGCCGAGCGGATCAGCGCCTGGTCGCGATCGTTCGACAGCCGCATGACGAACAGCGTGCTGCATTGGGAGATGATGGTGGAGTCGATCTCGGCCGGCCGTTGTGTCACCAGGCCGAGGAACACGCCATACTTGCGGCCCTCCTTGGCGATGCGTGACAGCGACCGGCGCGTCGGGCCAAAGCCGGTCTTGGAATCGGCCGGCGCGTAGCGGTGGGCCTCCTCGCAGACGAACAGCAGTGGCATCGCGCCGTCGCTCCACAGCCCGAAGTCGAATGCCATGCGCGAGAGCACCGACACCACCGAGTCGACCACTTCGGCCG
This sequence comes from Rhodoplanes serenus, assembly GCA_945893145.1. GTDB lineage: Bacteria > Pseudomonadota > Alphaproteobacteria > Rhizobiales > Xanthobacteraceae > Z2-YC6860. The sequence continues at coordinate 49,488 of CAMDDZ010000003.1, forward strand.
GGAAGCCAGCGAGCTGCATGATGGTCATCGGCTTGCCGTTCGTCGGCATCCGGAACAGGTGGCTCACCACTTCGGCCATGGTGTCGCCGCCGACCGTGGCGTTCTCGAACATGAAGCCGTAGCGCGGATGATTTCGGAAGGTCTGAATGCGCTGGATCAGCTTGTGATAGACCATGCGCGAGGACCGGTTTTCGAGCTTGCCCATGCGCTCGTCGATCAATGTGATCAGATCCTCGATGCGATAGGGCACCGGCGTATCGACGCCATAGCCAGGATTGCGGATGTCTTTCTTCTTGGCGAGCGAGGACCGGTCGTTCTGGTTGGTGTATTTCAGATAGACGGCCTTCGCGAGCGGGATGACCTCCGAGAGGATTTCGATTTCTTCGTCGACGTCGGCCCGGCCGCTGAAGAAAGCGTCGATCGTTTCCTCAAAATTGAACAGCCAGAACGGCAAACGCAAATTGCGCGGCGTCAGCACTTGCGCCTTGTCGCCAAAGCAGCGGCCGTATTCGTTATGCGGATCGATCAGGAAAATCCGCAGGTCCGGCCGCTCGTCCAAAATGCGCTGCAGCACGATGGCGACGCCGTTCGACTTGCCAACGCCGGTGGTGCCAAGGACGGCGAAGTGTTTGCTGACCAGCTGCTCGATGTCGATGTTGGCGGGAATCGTCGCGTCCTGCTGCAACATGCCGACATGGGCGAACCGGCTTTCGCCGACGCCGTAAATCAGCTTCAGCTCGCGGTCGGTCATCATGATGGCGGCTTCGCCGATCAACGGATATTCGGTGACGCCGCGCTGGAAGCGCGCCGCGCCGGTCTTCGAGGCTTTGATCTCGCCCACGAGGTCGAGTCGCGCCGTGCTGCGGCAGCTAGGCTCTTGCTCGCGCAACGGCCGCTCGGAGATTTCCGTGATCATGCCGACGATGATGGCGCCGTTGCTCACCACGCCGAGAAATTTGCCGACGGTCGAGCGTCCGCCGTCGCCCGGCGTAACCGTGAGGCTCAAGCCAACGGTTACCTGCGCGCCGCTCACCGCAAGCACGCGGCCGATGATGGCGCGGTTGCTAGCGGCAGGCGCTGCAGTTGCGGCAGCAGCGGCTGGAGCAGCTGGGGCGGCCGGCGCCGGCCGTGGCGCAGCTGCGGGTGCGGCGACAGCAGAAGCGGGCGCAGGCTTCGGCGCAAGCGCCGGTGCGGGTGCTGGCGGGGGTGCGGGTGCAGGCGCTGCCGAAGCTGGCGCGGCAGCAGGCGCGGCCGCTTGGCCGCGGGTAAAGATACTCATCAAGCCCCCACAAGTGTGATCGCGCACGCCGGCAACGGTGCGGACTCTAGGCGATGAGGCCGGAAAATTCTGTTAAAGGCTGCGGCGAATTGGTGATGCGCGTAATCGGTTGTTAAGCACGTCAGCCGACGACAAGGCGGGTTCGCTTTCCGACACGCTCGATCAGCCGCCGCAGTGCTGGCGCTTTGAGCGCTACGCATCCCGCCGTCGGCGAAAATCCCGGACGCGCCACATGAACGAACACGGCGCTGCCGCGCCCTGCGACACGGGGCCGCGTGTTGTGGTCGATCTCGATGATGAAGTCGTAAAGGCGATCCGCACGCCAAAGCCGGTCGTCGGAACTCCCCTTTGGCACTTTGACAGGCTGGTTGTAGGCGCGGTCACGTGGGTCCTCGCACCAGCCGTCGTCACGCCGGATCGGCCGTACCGGGAGGAGCGTGCGGGGCCGGGGCGTGAGGTCCTGGCGCCACCACAGCCGCCGCAACCGGAATGTCCCACGCGGGGTGCCACCGTCGCCCTCCCGCTTGTTGGCCTTGATGCCGGAGCGCCCCAGCGCGACCGGCAGGGCGAGCGGCCCGGCGATCAGCCAGCCGCGGCTACCGTTACCCGGTTTTCGGCGCACAAACAGGGCGCCAAACGTCGTTTTTCGCATGATTTGCAAGATGCTTGCTCTTTTATCCCTGAATGCTCTACTTCCCCGCAAAGCCGCCGTTCATTGTCGGCGGGGGGCCACCGGGATCAATGCCCAATAGCCGAAAAATCCTGATTGTCGAGGACGATACGGAACTGCGGACCGCGCTGGTCGAGCAGCTGACGTTGCATGACGAATTCGAGCCGATTGCGGCCGAGAACGGCACCAAGGGCGTGGCGGCCGCCAAGGCCGGACAAGTCGATCTGGTCATCATGGATGTCGGCCTGCCTGATATCGACGGCCGCGAGGCCGTTCGCATCCTGCGCAAGAACGGCTTCAAGGCGCCGATCATCATGCTGACCGGCCACGACACTGATTCCGACACCATCCTGGGGCTCGAATCGGGCGCCAACGACTATGTCACCAAGCCGTTCCGCTTCGCCGTGCTGCTGGCGCGCATTCGTGCGCAGCTTCGCCAGCATGAGGCGAGCGAGGACGCGGTGTTCAACATCGGCCCCTACACGTTCCGGCCGAGCTCGAAGCTTCTGGTCAGTCCCAAGGGCAACAAGGTGCGGCTCACCGAAAAGGAGACCGCGATCCTGCGCTACCTTTATCGCGCCGGGCAGAAGCCGGTGTCGCGCGAAACCTTGTTGCAGGAAGTCTGGGGCTATAATTCCGGCGTCACCACGCACACGCTTGAAACGCACGTTTACCGGCTGCGGCAGAAGGTCGAGAAGGACGCCGCAAACCCGGCGATCCTCGTTACGGACGCCGGCGGCTACAAGCTCGTTCCGTGAATGCGCGCATGATCGGTCAAGGCGCCAAGTAAGTGAGTATCGAAGACGACATCGCCTTCTTCGAGCGGGTGCCGACGCTACGGCTGCTCGGGCGCACCGCGCTGCGCATTCTCGCGATCGGCGCGGAGACGCGCTACGTGCACGACGGCGAGGTCTTGTTCAAGGCGGGCGACAAGACCGACTGCGGCTATGTGATCCAGGAAGGTACGTTCACCGTGAAGGCCGGCGAGGGCTCGGCCGAACTGGTCGCGGGGCCTGGCACGTTGTTGGGCGAGGTCGCGCTGATTGCCGAGACGACGCGGCCGGCCACCGCCACAGCGCGTGAGCCAGCGACCGTGATCCGCGTCTCGCGCAGTCTGTTTATGAAGATGCTTGAAGGCTATCCGGACGCGGCGGTGAAGCTGCGCGATCAGCTCGCCGCGCGCGCCAACGAGTCGATGCGCGAGATCCGCAACGTGCGCGCCCTGCTCGACACGAGCGAAGCGCCGGGCTGAGCGGTCTGCGCTGTGTTTCCACAGCGCAACACCAGCCTACACCTCCAGCGTCGCGGTCACCGGCACGTGGTCAGAGGGCTGTGTCCAGCCGCGCGCGTCCTTGGCGACTTTGATATTCGACAGCCGGTCGCCGAGCGCCTGCGAGACCCAGATGTGGTCGAGCCGCCGGCCCTTGTCGGCGATGGCCCAGTCGGGCGAGCGATAGCTCCACCAAGTGAACAGCTTTTCGGGCTCGCGAACAAATGTGCGCGCCACGTCGATCCAGTTACCGGCCTTTTGCGCCGCGGTGAGCTTTTCGCATTCGATCGGCGTGTGGGAGACGACCTTGAGCAGCGCCTTGTGGTTCCAGACATCACATTCGAGCGGCGCGACGTTGAGGTCGCCGACCACAATCGAGCGTGTGTTGCGCGCCGGCAGCATGTGCGGGCACTCACGCAGCTCATCAAGGAACGAAAGCTTGTGCGCGAATTTCGGGTTGATCTTGGGATCTGGCTCGTCGCCGCCCGCGGGCACATAATAGTTATGGATGGTGAGCGGATCGCGCAGGCCGGCCTTCTCGCCGAAGGTGACGCCAACGTGACGTGAATCGGTCTTGCCGCAATAGCCCTTCACGGTCTTGGTGTCGAACGGCTGTCGCGCGATGACCGCGACGCCGTGATAGCCCTTCTGTCCGTTCAGCGCTATGTGCTCGTAGCCGAGCCGTTTGAACCGTTTCAGCGGGAAGGCATCGTCAATGCATTTGATTTCCTGAAGGCACAGCACATCCGGCCGCACCGCCTTGATGAACTTCGCCACCAGATCGATGCGCAGCCGCACCGAATTGATGTTCCAGGTGGTGATTTTGAATTGCATGATGTTCGCGCAGCAACGCCGGTGTTATGCCCGCGAAAACAGGCACCCAGCAGCCACCGCGTTGCTGTGAATACTGGATCGCCCGCTTTCGCGGGCGATGACGGTCAATATAAGCGAGAGAATACGCCGGCCAAGGCCGGCGGGACTTTGTCCGCTACTGAATGTTGCGGGTGTAGTCGATCCGGAACAAGTTTGGGTCCGGCTGCTTGCGGGTATCGAGATTGTAGATCGCGACCGTGGTGTCGTAACCCTGCGGATCGGTCACGGTCCATTGCTTGAGCTGGTAGTCCTTCGCGCTGAACATCAGCATTAGGCGATGGGTGCCGCCGATGATCTGACGCTCCTCGATCACCACGGTGACGAACACATCGTCACTGTAGATGCCGACCACCTCGGTATCGCGCAACAGGTCGATCCGGTCCGCAAGCAGGAAACGCAGCGGTGTCTGCGATAGCGGATAGAGATCCTGGGTCGCGAGCTTGCGGTCGCGCACCACCACCGACGACCCGTCGGCGATCAGCTCGATGGGGCTCGGCGGGTTGTAGTCGAACCGGATCTTGCCGGGCTTCTGCAAGTAGAAGTCGCCGTTCGTCTTGGTGCCGTCCGGGCCGACCTGGACGAATTCGCCGGTGAGAACGCGGACGCCCGAAAGGTAGGCGCTGACGCGATCGACCATCGCGCGTTGCTGGGCGTCGAAGGCGGTGGTTTCGCCCGGTTTCGCGAACAGCGCCGGCGGCTTTAAGATCGACGGGATTTGGGAGGCAGGCTGCTGCTGTGCGCCGGGAGTGAGCGGAACGGGCGGGCGCGGCTGGTTCCGTTGCGGCGGCGCAGGAACCGGGAGCGGAACGTTTTGCGCCACCGCGGTCGTTATCAGCGCGAGGCTCCCAAGCAAAGCCGCAAAAACCGCTGTCGGGCCTCTCATATCCTGCTCCGCCTGTCCTGGGAGGGAAACTACTGACGACCGGCTGTGGCGATTTCGCGACTGATGCGATTCGCTGCCGGATTAGTGCCGATCGACACGCTTCTCAATACCGCTCGTGTTCTTCCTGGCCAACCAGAATCTCGCGCTTGCCGGCGTGGTTGGCCTGGCCGACGATGCCTTCTTGCTCCATCCGCTCCATGATCGAGGCGGCGCGGTTGTAGCCGATTTGCAGCCGGCGTTGGATGTAGCTGGTCGAGGCCTTCTTGTCGCGCTCGACGATCTGCACCGCCTGTTGATAGAGGTCGGTGGCATCGCCGGTTGCGCCCATGCTGGTGGCGTCGAAGATCGGATTGCCGTCCTCGTCCTCGTTGTCGGCCGCCGTGACGGCTTCGAGGTACTGCGGGGTGCCTTGCGATTTCAGGTGGCGGACGACCTGCTCGACCTCCTCGTCCGACACGAAGGGTCCGTGCACGCGGCTGATGCGGCCACCGCCGGCCATATAGAGCATGTCGCCCTGGCCGAGGAGCTGCTCGGCGCCTTGCTCGCCCAAGATGGTGCGGCTGTCGATCTTTGACGTGACCTGGAACGAGATGCGGGTCGGAAAATTCGCCTTGATGGTGCCGGTGATGACATCGACCGAAGGTCGCTGCGTCGCCAGGATGACGTGCAGACCAGCCGCGCGCGCCATCTGCGCCAAGCGCTGCACCGCACCCTCGATGTCCTTGCCCGCGACCATCATTAGGTCGGCCATTTCGTCCACGATCACCACGATATAGGGCAGCGTTTCGAGCTCGAGCTCCTCCTTCTCGTAGATCGCTTCGCCGGTTTCCTTGTCGTAGCCGGTATGCACCGTGCGGGAGAGCATCTCGCCCTTGGCTTTGGCTTCGGCGAGCCGCGTGTTGTAGCCGTCGATGTTGCGCACGCCGAGCTTCGACATCTTCTTGTAGCGCTCTTCCATCTCGCGCACCGCCCACTTGAGCGCGACCACCGCCTTGCGCGGGTCGGTCACGACGGGCGTGAGCAAATGCGGGATGCCGTCATAGACGGACAATTCGAGCATCTTGGGATCGACCATGATGAGCCGGCACTGATCGGGCCGTAGCCGATAGACCAGGCTCAGGATCATGGTGTTGATCGCGACCGACTTGCCCGAGCCCGTGGTGCCGGCGATCAGCAAATGCGGCATGCGCGCCAAATCGACGATCACGGATTCGCCGCCTATAGTTTTGCCGAGACACAGCGGCAACTTTGCTGCGTTGCTGTAATCGTCGGTATCGAGCAATTCGCGCAAGTAAACCTTCTCGCGCTTGTCGTTGGGCAATTCGATGCCGATGGCGTTGCGGCCGGACACCACGGCAACGCGGGCGGAGAGTGCGCTCATCGAGCGCGCGATGTCATCGGCCAATCCGATGACGCGCGACGATTTGATGCCGGGCGCGGGCTCGAGTTCGTACAACGTCACCACCGGGCCAGGGCGCGCATTGATGATCTCGCCGCGCACGCCAAAGTCTTGCAACACGCTTTCGAGCGCGACGGCAGTTTCCTGGATCGACTCTTGGGTTGGCGCAAATTTCTCGGACGCCTTCGCCATCGTGAGCAACATGACCGATGGAAGCTGATAGCCGTTGGCCGAACGCCGGGTCGCACGCTTGGGCGGTGCCTTGGCGCGCTCGGCACGGTCGGAGCGCTGGATCGCGATGCCGGAGGGCTCGTCCGCTTCGTCTGCGTCCGGCTCGGCTTCGGCCTGTGGCGTCACCCGTTCGAACTGCGGCTCGAAGCGATCGCGCTCCGTCACTCTCGGCGACGGTGCGCGGCGCGCCGGCTTGCGCGCTGGGGCGCGGCGCAGCACGAGCCGGGCCAGCCGCGCCTTGAGGCTGAAGAAGATGTGGGTGAGCCAACCGAGCGAGATCGCGGCGCGCTCTTCCTCGTCGTCGATCGGTCCTGCGGCCTTGCGCGCCCAGCGTTCGTCGAGTGTCGGCGTCGACTGATCGCGGAAGCCGAAGCCGGCCGCAATGACGATCGATACCAGCGCGGCTGCGCCGAGCACCACGCTGACAATGAGCGCCATCACTCCGGAGACCGAGCCAAACCCGAACGAAAGGACGCGCAACAGCGCGTCGCCGATGACGCCGCCGAGCCCGGTTGGCAGCGGCCACGACGGGCTCTTCGGCAGGCACGAGACAAAGCCGGTCGCCAGCACGGTGGCAAGCACCCAGAACCCAAGCCGCAGCAGTTCGCGGTCGAACGAGCGGTGGATCGCGATGCGCCAGCCCCAGACCGCGACCGGCAACAGCAGGACGATCGAGGCCAGCCCGAACAATTGCATCACAAGATCGGCGCCGATGGCGCCCGGTGCGCCGAGCAGATTGCGGACCGGTGCGTCGGTGGCGTGGCTGAATGACGGGTCCTGCACCGACCAGGTGGCAAGCGCGACCGCCATCATGACCGATAGGGTAATCAGAGCCACGCCGCCGGCTTCACGCGCGCGGCGGCGCAACGCGCTGCGCACGTCCTCCGACCAGAACGAAACGTCCATGCCTCGCTCAATCGAAGCCATGATCAGCCCAATACTCCAACGAGACGATGCAGCGCCTCGGCGGTGGTTTCCTTGTCTTGCACGAGCGCGACGCGGATGTAGCCGAGGCCGGGATTGTGGCCGTCGGCGCCATCGCGTGCGAGATAGTGACCGGGGATGACGCGCAGGCCGCCTTCGCGCCAGAGCGCCTTGGTCGCGGTCTCGTCGCCGCCTTGCGCGCTGACATCGAGCCAAAGGAAGAAGCCGCCGGCCGGCCGGACATAGCCGTAGCGTCCGCCGATGATCTGATCGGCGAGATCGAATTTCGCCACATAGAGCTCGCGGTTCTTATCGACGTGCGCTTCGTCGCCGTAGGCCGCGACCGCGACCTCCTGTGCGGGCACCGGCACCTGCGGGGCTGCGATGTTGCGCAGCTCGATGTAGCGCGCGAGGAAGTGCCGGTCGCCAGCCGCGAAGCCAACGCGCAGGCCCGGCAGGTTGGAGCGCTTCGACAGCGAGTGAAACACCAGCACGTTGGCGAAATCGGGCGCGGCGGCTTCCAGCATTCCGTGCGGCGCCTTGCCGTTCAGATAAATCTCGCAATAGCACTCGTCGGCGAACACCAGAAAGCCGAAGCGGCGCGCCAGCGCCGCGAGCCGTGTCAGATACGCAAGATCGGCGACCGCGCCCTGCGGGTTCGACGGCGACGCAATGTAGAACGCCACCGTGCGTGCGAGCAGATCGTCGGCGATGGCGTCGAGGTCGGGCAGGAATCCGGTCTCGCGCGTGGTCGGCAGATAGACCGGCTCACAATCCGCTGCGGCGGCTCCAGCCGAGTAAGCGGCGTAAAACGGATTGGGAATGAGGATCGCGAGCTTGCTGTTGCGGCGCGCAACGAAGCGCTTGGCCGCGATCGCGCCAAGAAACAGGCCCTCGCGCGTGCCATTGAGCACGATGACTTCTGTTTCCGGATCGATCGGCCGCGCCAGCTTGTAGCGCCGTCCGAGCCAGGTCGCGGCGGCGCGGCGGAATGATTCGGTGCCCTTGTTGGCGGGATAACGGCCGAAGTCGTTGAGATGCGTGGCGAGCACCGGGCCGACGAACGGCGGAATCGGGTGTTGTGGCTCGCCGACCGAGAGATTGATCGCAGGCTTGCCCGGTTTGATATCGGCCAACAGCTCGTGCAGCCGCACAAATGGTGAGCGGCCTTCGGTCTTGGCTGGCGCTGTCTGCGACTGGGCTGAAGCGGCGGTCATGGACTCGAACGGGCTTACGAGCGGCGTGACGCCCGCCGCTGACGCTCCAGACACCATAGGAGGGCTGAGGTTAAGGGGTGATTAACCAATCGCGGCCGCGCGGCGCTTACGCTCTATTTATCGCCACAAAAAGAGAGAGGCCCCGGTCTTGCGACCGAGGCCTCCCAACGGACGGGGCGGTGCCGGGTGTCCGCCCCAACCGCAACCGGTGTTACATATTGTAGGCGCGCTCGCCGTGATCGGTGAGATCGAGGCCCTCGCGCTCCTTCTCGACGGACGGGCGCAGGCCGACGATGAGATCGACCACCTTGAAGATGACGAACGAGCCGACGCCGGACCACACCAGCGTGGTCGCCACGGCCTTGCACTGGGCGATAATCTGCGCCCAGAAGTCGTACTCTCCAATCTTGCCGATGGCGTAGTCCATGACGCCAGTGCCACCGAGTGCCGGGTTCACCAGGATGCCGGTGCCGATTGCGCCGACGATGCCGCCGATGCAATGCACGCCGAACACGTCGAGAGCGTCGTCGTATCCGAGCATGTTCTTGATCGTGGTGACGAAGTACAGGCAGACCACGCCGACGATGAGGCCGAGCACGATCGCGCCCATCGGGCCCGAGTAGCCCGCCGCCGGAGTGACGGCGACAAGACCCGCCACGCAACCCGACAGCGCGCCGAGCAGCGAGGGCCTACCCTTGATGATCCACTCCGCGAACATCCACGACATCGCCGCTGCCGCAGTGGCGAGGAACGAGTTGGTCATGGCAAGTGCGGCGCCGCCGTTGGCTTCCAGGTTGGACCCGGCGTTGAAGCCGAACCAGCCGACCCACAGCAGCGAGGCGCCGATCATGGTCATGACCAGCGAATGCGGAGGCATCAGATCCTTGCCGAAGCCGGTGCGCTTGCCGACCACCAGAGCGCCGACGAGGCCGGCGATGCCCGCGTTGATGTGCACGACGGTGCCGCCGGCAAAGTCGATTGCGGTCCAGATGAACACCTGTCCGGCGTCCCCCAGGACCTCGTCGAGCTTGGCCTGCGCGGCCTTCTTGGCAGCTTCGTCAGTCGCGGCGGCGAGCGCCTTGGCGGCTGCGTCGATGGCGTCCGGACCGGCCCAATACCAGACCATGTGGGCAATCGGGAAGTAGATCAGCGTGACCCAGAGCGGGATGAACAGCGCGACCGCCGAGAACTTCATGCGCTCGGCAAAGGCGCCGACGATGAGGGCCGGCGTGATCGCCGCGAATGTCATCTGGAAGCAGAAGTAGACCAGCTCCGAGATGTTGGCGCCGACGGAGAATGTCGCGGCCTTGGAGTCGACCGTGATGCCCTTCATGAAAATCTTGTCGAAGCCGCCGATCAGGGTCGAGCCGCCCGTGAAGGTGAGGCTGTAGCCGTAGATCGCCCAGATCAGCGTCACGATGCACACCGTGTAGAACACGTGGGTGAGCACCGAGAGTGTGTTCTTCGGCCGGACCAGGCCGGCGTAGAACAGCGCAAGGCCCGGGATGGTCATCAGCAGAACGAGAACGGTGGATGTGAGCATCCAGGCGTTGTCGCCCTTGTTGACGGTGGGCTCAGGGATGGCCGGAGCGGCTGGTGGTGCCGGCGGTGTAGCGGTCTGAGCGAGCGACGGGTCGCTCAGGTACGCGGCAATGGCAAGGGCTGCAACCCCAACCAATCCCACGCGAATAAGTGTCTTTGACGTCATGGTCGAACTCCTGTTCGCGAGTTTTGATTGCGCGGATTACAGCGCCGCAGCGTCGGTTTCGCCGGTGCGGATGCGTACGGCGTGGTCGAGGTCGTAGACGAAGATTTTGCCGTCGCCGATCTGGCCGGTTTTGGCGGCATTGGTGATGGCCTGCACGACCTTGTCCTCTTGGTCATCCGCGACGGCGACCTCGATCTTGACCTTCGGCAGGAAGTTCACGGCGTATTCGGTGCCGCGATAGATTTCCGTGTGACCCTTCTGACGTCCGTACCCCTTCACCTCGGTGACGGTGAGCCCGTGCACCCCCGCCGCAGTGAGAGCGTCGCGGACCTCGTCGAGCTTGAACGGCTTGATGATGGCCATGACGATTTTCATGGGTTCGATCCCCGATAAGGCCCAGCCAAAACGGCTGGGCTGAACAACTGACAGTCACACCCGTGCTCATGCCCGCGTGCATTGCCGCAGCAGTAGAATCAAACTACGTGCCAACCCGCAGCGGGCCGTGTAACCATTTGTTAAGTCAATGAAATCCCAGGCAGTGCCTAGGGTTGGGGCTGGTCACGGGGTTGGTGCCACGCACAATTGCAACGGAAATGGTCAGACAACTGGGCTATAAGCCACGGCTGCCCAGTTTTTAGGCAATCGATATTAGGCCCGCCTGCCGACGGGCCTAAAACGCATGGCTGCTTACTGCAATTGTTCGCCGTGAAGCGCCAAATCGAGGCCCATGCGCTCGTCCTCGTCCCGCACCCGCAGGGGTACGAAGAACCCAATCACCTTGAGGATCACGAAGGTGACGACGCCGGACCAGATCAGCGTTGCGGCGACCCCATAGAGTTGGATCAGCATCTGCTTGCCGTTGTTTTCGAACAAGCCCGGTGTTCCCCCGATCGCGGCCACCGCGAACACGCCGGCCAGTATTGTGCCGGTCGCACCGCCGATGCCGTGCACGCCGAACACGTCGAGCGAGTCGTCGTAGCCAAGCTTCTGCTTGAGCTTGACGCAGGCCCAATAGCAGACGCCGCCCGCGATGATGCCGATGACGATGCCATGCCACGGCTCGACGTAGCCGGACGCTGGCGTAATGGTGCCGAGCCCCGCGACTGCGCCTGAGATCATGCCGAGCACGGACGGCTTGCCGCGATCCCACCACTCCAGGAACATCCAGGTCATCACGCCGGCGCAGGCGGCGAGATGCGTCGCCACGATGGCGAAGCCCGCGCGCGAGTTGGCGCCCAGCGCCGAGCCGCCGTTGAAGCCAAACCAGCCGACCCAGAGAAGGCCGGTGCCGATCACCGCCAGCGATAGATCGTATGGCGCGAGATTGTCGCTGCCGTAACCGCGGCGCGCGCCAAGCACATAGGCGGCGACGAGGCCAGCGATACCGGCATTGAGATGCACCACAGTGCCGCCCGCGAAATCGAGCACGCCCGCAGCTTGCAGGAAACCGCCGCCCCAAACCCAGTGCGCGATTGGCACATACACCAGCAACAGCCAGCAGGCGACGAACCACACGAATGCCGAGAACCGCATGCGGTCAGCAACCGATCCGGCAACGAGTGCGACCGTGATGATCGCAAACGTCATCTGGTAGAGCATGAACACCGCTTCCGGGATGTTCTTGGCGGCTGGGTTGATCGAGGTCAGGTCCATGCCTTGCAGCAGGATGCGATCGAATGTGCCGAGCACAGGGCCCTCGCCGGTGAAGGCGAGGCTGTAGCCGATGACGATCCAGAGGATCGATCCGAGCGCGACCGAGATCAGCGTTTGCGCCATGGTGGCGAGCACGTTTTTCTTGCGCACCATGCCGCAATAAAACAGCGCCAGCCCCGGCACGCTCATCATCAACACGAGACCGGAGGCGGAGATCATCCACGCGGTGTCGGCGCCATCGATCTTGACGGGCGCGGCGGCCGCTTGCGCAAATGCGGGTGAGGCAAACATCGCAATCGCTGCCGTGATGACAGCAGTTGGCGCGCTGCGCGCGAACGCAGATTTGATCATTGGTGTCCCCCTAGAATGGCGTGCGTTTTTAGAGCGCGTCGTTGTCGGTTTCGCCGGTGCGGATGCGAATCGCGCGGTCGAGGTCGTAGGTGAAGATTTTGCCGTCGCCGATCTGGCCGGTTTTGGCGGCGGTCACGATGGCCTGCGAAACCTTGTCTTCCTGGTCGTCGGCGACCGCGACCTCGATCTTGAGCTTGGGGAGGAAGTTCACGGCGTATTCGGCGCCGCGGTAGATTTCGGTGTGGCCCTTCTGGCGGCCGTAGCCTTTGACCTCGGTGACGGTCATGCCGTGAACGCCGATCGCAGTGAGAGCGTCCCGCACCTCGTCGAGCTTGAACGGTTTGATGACGGCCATGATGAGTTTCATGACGGGAAATCCTTGGTGTTGTCGGCGCCCCGATGGACAACGAAAAGCCGCCCCTTTGGTTTGCGGAGCGGACGATTTGCTTATGCTATCGGCAATACGATCAAAAAATAAGCGCCAATATTGCCGCGCGCACAGGCAAACGCCTTTACGGCAGGCATCCGAGGCGGCCTTAAGCCTCCGGCCGGCGCTCCCGCAGCAGACCCTCTTGGGCGACGGAGGCGACCAGGGCGCCGTCAGCCGCGAAAATCAGACCGCGGGCGAAGCCGCGGGCGCCGTGCAGGTTGGGGCTGTCCTGGGCATAAAGGAGCCATTCGTCGGCGCGGAACGGGCGGTGAAACCAGAGCGCGTGATCGAGGCTCGCCCCCATGATCGACCGTTCGAACACCGTGCGGCCGTGCGGTACCAGCGCGGTATCGAGCAGGGTCATGTCGGAGGCGTAAGCCAGCACGCAGCGATGGATGGCCGGATCGTCCGGCAGCTTGCCGGTGGCGCGGATCCAGACGTTGAACCGGCTGTCCTCCGAGGTCTTGCCGAGATAGCGGCCGAACTCGACCGGCCGCAGCTCGATCGGGCGCTCGCGTTCGTAGTAGCGCCGAACCGGATCGGGCATCTGCGGCAGCACCCGCTCGCGCAGCTCGCTTTCATTTGGCAGCTCGCCGGGCTTCGGCACGGTCGGCATCTTGGCCTGGTGATCGAGCCCCGGTTCGTCGCCGTGAAACGACACCGACATGGAGAAGATCGCGTTGCCGTGTTGGATCGCGATGACGCGCCGTGTGGTGAAGCTTTTGCCGTCGCGGATGCGATCGACCTCATAGATGATCGGAACCTTGGGATCGCCGGCCAGCAGGAAATAGGCGTGCATGGAATGCGGCGGCCGGCCATCGACCGTCCGGCAGGCCGCCACCAGCGCCTGGCCGATCACTTGGCCGCCGAACACGCGCTGCCAGCCGACCTGCGGCGAACGCCCGCGAAACAGGTTCACTTCGAGCCGCTCGAGGTCGAGGGTGGCAAGCAGGTCTTCGACGGCAGAGGACATGGGGAGTGGTATAATCGCCCACGATGACGAAGACAAAGCAGACCAGCGAGCGCGTGGATGTCCTGATCGGCGGCGCCGGCTTTGCCGGGCTGGCGCTTGCCATCGCGCTGCGCCAGGGGCTGGGCGATTCCTTCGCGGTCACGGTGGCCGATCCTGCGCTCGGCAAGAGCCATGCAGGCGATTTGCGTGCCTCCGCCATTGCGGCCGCGGCGCGACGGCTGTTCGAGGCCATCGGCGTGTGGGATGCGCTGGCGGATGGCGCGCAGCCGATCCTCGACATGGTCGTGACCGACTCAAAGCTCCACGACGCCATGCGGCCTAGGTTCCTCACCTTCGGGGGTGAGGTGGAACCTGGCGAGCCATTCGCCCACATGGTGGAGAACGGACCGCTCAGCGACGCGCTCACCCAGAAGGCCAAGGCCGAAGGCGTCGAGCTGCGGCAGGTGGCGGTGTCCGATTTCGAGGCCGGTGGCGAGCGTGTCACGGTGCGGCTTGCCGACGGCGGTTCGTTCGCAGCGCGGTTGCTGGTGGCCGCTGACGGTGCGCGCTCGGCGATCCGCGAGCGCGCCGGCATTCAAAGCGTTGGCTGGACCTATGAACAAAGCGCCATCGTCACCACCGTCGCGCACGAGCGCGACCACAACGGCCGGGCCGAGGAGCATTTTCTGCCCGCGGGTCCGTTCGCAATCCTGCCGCTGAAGGGCCGCCGCGCATCGCTGGTCTGGACCGAAGAAGCGCGCGAGGCCGCGCGCATCGTAGCATTGCCGGACAAGGAATTTCACGCCGAGCTCGAGCGCCGCTTCGGCCTGCGGCTCGGCGAGATCGAAGTTATCGGTCCGCGACTGGCTTATCCGCTCGGCCTGTCGGTGGCGCGCTCGTTCGTTGCCGACCGGATTGCGCTGGTCGGCGACGCCGCGCACGTCATCCATCCGATCGCCGGACAGGGTCTTAATCTCGGTTTGCGCGATGTTGCGGCGCTGGCGGAGGCGATTGTCGATGCGGCGCGGCTCGGGCTTGATCCCGGCTCGGCCCAGGTGCTCGACCGCTATCAGCGCTGGCGGCGGTTCGACACCATGGCGATGGGTGTGGCGACCGACAGCCTCAATCGCCTGTTCTCCAATCAGTCCGACGTGCTGCGGCTCGCGCGCGATGTGGGCTTAGGCCTGGTCGAGCGCGTGCCGGCGCTCAAAGGCTTGTTCATTCGCGAGGCTGCGGGATTGACCGGCGAGGTGCCGAAGCTTTTGCGGGGCGAGGCGCTGTAGCGCCTGCTTACACGCGTGACGCCGCTACCGCTCGCGTCATCACGATCAGCGTCAGCCCTGCATAGGGCTCGCGCTTGGCCTCGGTGAAGCCGAGGCGCTGATAAAAAGCCTGCGCGTCGGTGAGCTGAACCGGCACTTGCAGGCTGAGTTCGCGAAGCTTGCGGTGGCGCGCTTCTGTCTCGGCGAAGTCGATCAGCGCGCGGCCGCAGCCGTGACGCTGCCATTGCGGCAGCACGGCCAGCAGGAAAATCTGCAAGGTCTCGGCTGCCGTCTGCACGCAGACCATTCCGATCACGTCGCCGTCGCGTTCCAGCACCCAAAGTGTGTCGCTGTAGACCAGCTGGAAGACGTTGACCCGGTCCATCCAGTTCGACGTGCCGAGCCGGTCATTGATCGGATAGAACGTCGCGTCCAGCAACCGGAAGATCGCCCGCGTGTCGCGCGGGCGGCAGGGCCGCACCCGATGCGGCGCCGCAACGCCATTCACGTCAGCGGTACGACCGCGATCTGCTCCTTGAACGCCGGCCGCGATGAGATCGCCGCGTACCAGCGGTCGAGGTTTGGCGTCGATGGCCGCTCCGGGATGAGCTGCATGTAGCGGTAGATCATGATGCCGACCGGGATATCTCCGTAGGAGAAGGCGTCGCCGGCCATGAACTGCGTCTTGCCGAGCTGTGCGTCCATGATTTTGGCGGCGGTGACGGTTTTCTCCTTGGCGGCTGCGATGGCGTTGGAGTCGCGCTTCTCGGGCGGCGTGCGGATCAGCCCCCAGAACACCGGCGTGATCGCCGGTCCCATGACAGAAAGCTGCCAATCCATCCACTTCGACGCCAGCGCCCGGGTTTTCAGATCCGCTGGTTCGAGCGTGCGGTTGGAATGCTTGGCGGCGATGTAGCGCAGGATCGAATTCGATTCCCACAGCGTGAAGCCATCCTCTTCCTCCAGCGTTGGAATCAGCGAGTTGGGGTTCATCGCCAGATAGAACGGGTCTTTGGTCTTGCCGAACGCGCCGCCGACGTCGACGCGGTCGAACGGCAGCTTCATCTCGGCGAGCCCCCAGATCACCTTCTGCACGTTGGACGAGGTGTTGCGGCCCCAGATTTTCAGCATCGTTTCCTCCCTAATTCGTTGGTTCAGCCGTGTTTCTGCAACAGCGGCCGGAAATCCCGGATGTTTGTGGTGCTCTCGATCTTGAGCACCCGCTCGATCAGGTTTGCCGCCGTCGTGGCGCCCAGCACCGGTGCGATCAGATCGCGGCACTTTGCGACCACCTCGTCGCGCGGCATCGGATTGTCGGCGGTGCCGCGCACCGCCTTGACGTGTTCGCGCAGCTCGGTGCCATCCGCCAGCACGACCGTGACGATCGATTGGCGCACCACGCGCTCGAGCTCTTCGTCGGGCACAAGCTCCACCTTGGCGCGCGCCCGCAGCGTCGCGGCGTCCTGCATGCGCGCGACGTCATGCGCGGCGTGGAACGACACCGTCTTGTCGAGCAACATCACGGCGACCATGTGCTGCAGGCAGATGTCCGGTATTTCGCGATTGTTGACCACCGAGGCTTCACGCACGCCAAGCCGCACGATCACCTTACGCACATCGTCGGCGCCGAACGGGCGCCGCTTGAGCAACGCTTCCAGCGCATCGAGCGGCGCCTGGATCGGCGAGCCGACCGACCATTTCTTGATGTTGGTGCGGATGATCTCGTAGCGCTCGCCGAGTTTTTCGATCAGCCGCTCGGGATTGGACCGCGGCGGGTTGGCAAGAAAGAAGTTGTCCGGGCCGCTCAGGATATCGTCGATGCCGCTCCAGCCTGCGCTCACCAGCAGGGCCGAGGTCACGCCGCTGCGTGCCGGCATGCCGCCGAACACAAACGCCTTCTCAACGTGCGCGCTGTCGCGCTGCCAAGCCGCAATGCCCGAGGATTGCTGCGCCGTGTAGTCGATCAGCCAGCGCATCTGCTGAACATTGAGGCTCGCCGCGCAGCCGCCCGCTGCGGCCGCGCCAAACGCGCCCGCGATGCTATGCGAGCTTTTGTGCAGCTCTCGCGACAGCGCGGGCACGCCAAGCGTCATGGTCATGCGTGGGCCGATGTCGTAGCCGAGCGCCACCGCGCGCAGGAAATGCATGCCGCCGATGCCGAACTTCTCGCCAACTGCGAGTGCCGCCGGCACCACCGCACAACCCGGATGCGACAACGACGGCGCGTGCGAATCGTCTGTCTCGTCGGCATGCGCCATGACGCCGTTCGCAAGCGCCGCCTCGATCGGGCCGGTCTGCACATCGGAGCCAACGACGGTCGCGATTTTGTCGCCGCCATAGCCGCGCACGAATTTGATCGCGGTCTGGCCCGGCAGCAACTCGGCGCCGGAAATCATCGCCGCGAACGTATCGAGGATGTGGTGCTTGGTCTTCTCAACCACATCGCCGGGCAGCGCACGATCGCGCGCCTCGCTCATGTAGGCGCTGAGCGCCGCCATCACCGGCCCGACGGGCTGCGCGCCGCGCGCCGTGCCCGGAATTGTGACGGCCGCGATGGCGCCACCGCCTTGCAACACGTCGCGTCGCGTCACGCCAGGCCCGCCGCTCGTTGGTCCGCCCGGCACGTCAATCGAGCCGCCGCGCTTCTTCCGCCAGCATGATCGGAATGCCGTCGCGGATCGGGTAGGCGAGCCTGGCCTGGCGCGAGATCAGTTCCTGTTTCCCGGCATCGTATTCGAGCGGGCCCTTGGTCAATGGGCAGACCAGGATTTCCAGGAGCTTCGGATCGACGCCGCCGGCGGGGCGGTCGGTTGGTGCTGTGGTCATCGGCAGGCTCCGGATCGAGTGCCGTTTACTTTAGAGCATGATCCCGAAAAGTGGATACCGGTTTTCGGAAAAGATCATGCTCAAAAAAACGGAATGCCGCGACCGCTGTCACTGCAGCGGCGTCTCGCCGCCGGAGGTGTTCTTGGCGAGATCGATCTCGGTCATCGCGACCAGGATTTCGGCCCGTGTCTTGAGATCGGGCGCCTCCAGCAGCGCCTGCTTCTCGGCCGCGCCATAGGGCGACATCATGGCGAGCGCGTTGACCAAAGCTTCATTCGGCGCGCTCTCGATGCCGTCCCAATCGGTCTTGAGATTGTTGGCTTTCAGAAACGCGGTCAGCGCTTCGAGCAGCGTCTTACGATCCACCTCGTCTTCGCCCTTGCGCGCGATGAAATCGGCCGTGAACGGCTGATAGGTGACGCGGCACTGCCGATAGGCGGTCGCGACCTTGAGCTCCTCCTCGAGGCGGAACCGTGCGATGCCGGTCAGCTGGAGCAGATAGCGGCCGTCGCCGCTCTCTGCGATCTGCGTGATGCGGCCGACGCAGCCGATCTTGAACAGATGCGGCTTGTCGTCCGGACCGGGATGCGCCGGATCAGGCTGGATCATGCCGATCAGCCGGTGGCCGTCGCGCAGCGAGTCGTCGATCATCGCCAGATAGCGCGGCTCGAAGATGTTGAGCGGCATTTGTCCGCGCGGCAGCAGCAGCGCGCCCGCCAGCGGAAACACCGGGAGAATTTCCGGCAGATCCGCGGATCCGCGATAGACCACGTTCATCGGCATCGGCCTCTCCTCCGCCCTCATCCCGAGGAGCGATCCATAAGCGCGTTTACGCGCGTCTTCGACGCGCTATGGGATCGCGTCCCCAACGATGGGGCCGACAGAGTTTCATCTCGGCGGCGACGGCCGAGGCATTACGCAAACAGCACTGACGACAAACGCTTGCGGCCCGCGACAGTCGCCTCGTCGGTCGGGCCCCAGGCGTCGAAGAATTGCACGAGCTGCTTGCGCGCGCCGTCATCGTTCCATTTGCGGTCGCGCTTGACGATTTCCATCAGATGCTCGACCGCCTCTGCGCGCTTGCTGCCGGCGTTGAGCGCAATGGCGAGATCGAAGCGCGCCTGATGATCCTTCGGATCGGCCGCGATCTTCTGCTCAAGCTCATTGATGGGCCCAACGGATTTTGACTGCTCCGCCAGCTCGATCGCCGCGCGCGCCGCCGCGACCGCGGCGTCGTTGCGCTTGGCCTCCGGCACCAGGGCGAGCGTTTTCTTGGCCTCGTCGATCGCGCCATTGCCGACGTGGCAGCGGGCGAGCCCGGCCAGCGCCGCGATGTTGGCTGCGTCCTGCTCCAGGAGCTGCGCGTACATCTCGGCCGCGGTTTCGTAATCCTTGTTGGCGAGCTGCTCGTCCGCGGCCTTGAGCAGATCCTTTTCCTCGCCGCCGATCTTGCCCTTGGTCAGCCGCTCCAGGAACGCCGTGACCTGGCCCTCCGGCAACGCGCCCATGAAGCCGTCGGCCGGCTGGCCGTTGACGAAGGCGATGACCGCCGGGATCGACTGGATGCCCATTTGGCCCGGGATGGCCGGATGGTCGTCGATGTTCATTTTGACGAGCTTGACCTTGCCCTTGGCGGCTTTGACCACCTTTTCGAGGATCGGGGTCAGTTGCTTGCAGGGCCCGCACCACGGCGCCCAGAAGTCGATCAGCACCGGCTGGCGCTTCGATTCCTCGATAACGTCTTTGACGAAAGCCTGTGTGGTGGTCTCCTTGATGAGACCCTCGGGGGCGGCCGCTGGGGCTCCCCCGCCGTTCTGCAACATGGTCACGCGATTCTCGCCTCGCCCGGCCGGGACGAATATCCCGGTGTTCCCCGATTAAATGGCTAGGAACGCTACAATTGCAATCGGGTCTAGGCTTTTTGGGAACCCTGGCCCACTGGCTCGATCCGCGGCTCATGGCCGGTGGCGCGGAGGAACTTCACCAGGTCGTCGCGGGCCAGCGCTGTGGTCATGGTGTTGACCAGCGGATGCGCGTTGATGGTGGCGTGTTCCATCAGCGCCGCATCGAGCACCACGGTCACCAGGCCGCCGCTGTCATTGAGCGCGCCAAAGGGTGTCACCGCGCCGGGCTCGACGCCGAGCGTCTGGCGCATCAGATCTGCGGAGCCGAAGGAAAAGCGCCCGCTGGCGCCCAGCAGGCGGTGCAGCGACTTCAGCTCGATCGAGGCGTCCTCCAGCGCCGTCACCAGGAACAAGGCGTCTTTCTTGTCCTTGAGGAACAGGTTCTTGGTGTGAGCGCCCGGAATGGTTCCGCGCAGCGCCTGCGACTGCTCGACCGTAAAGAGCGCAGTGTGATTGACGGTCGAATACGCAATTCCGAGGTGATCGAGATAGGTAAACAGCTGTTCGGGCGTGGCGGGCATGGCGTCTTAACGACGATTTGGGCTGTGGTTGCAATGCCCGCCCGGGATTGGCTATACGAGCGCACCCATACGGACTTTTGGCGGCCTTGCCGCCATCACCAGGATGCGGGTGTAGCTCAGGGGTAGAGCACGACCTTGCCAAGGTCGGGGTCGAGGGTTCGAATCCCTTCGCCCGCTCCAAAAATTCCTTTTCTCACAAAGGGATTTAGTCGATGCGCGAAAAGCGCATTCGGCAACAATCGGCAGAACGAAACACGAAGTCCCAACCCGAATACGGGGAAAATCTTGGGACTTTGTTCGCCTGCTGTTCGCTTATCAGGCGCGATAATTCCAAGACATCGCGCGCGCAAGCCATCTCTCTTCAAGTTCACGCTCGAAGATGAGCCTGGCAATCGCTTGCCGGCTAAGTCCCAAGCCAGCAATGGATTGGTCGAACTTTTTCACGAACTGCTGGTCCTGGAAATGTGCAGTCAGTTTGCGGCCCACTTGCTTTCCCCTACCGGATTTCGCCGAAAGTTTCTTGGGCAATTTCACAGGCATTCGCAGCGATTTGACAATGAGGATGCGCGCCAATTCGGAATCGGCGAGCCCAAGCCCTTCCGCGTATCTTTCGAAACGTTCTCTCTTTTCGGGGGATAGGCGTGCTGTGATCTGCTTCATATAAGACTCAGATTGAGTCGGACTAGAATTTACTATATACGGTTGTACGAGCTTTGCAGCGTGATTCTGGGACTGGCGTCGACCTTCAAAATGCCGTTCAATGAACACGTCAGAGGACGCCAATGGCGATTGCTCTTCAAATTTCAGATGTGCCTTCTCAAGAATTCTCCGTGGATGACTTCACGGCCAGTCTTCTTGCTGGAGTAGCAGCAAAGGGAAAGACGCGGATACCCATCGGTCATCCGCGCGTCGAGAACGGCTTCAAAGAGATCGTCGACCTGTTGCGCCAATCGGCGCTTACAGCGGAAAAAAACGGGCGTTCCGATTTTGCATTTCGCATATTGGAAGTATTGGAAGAACTGCGGCCTGATCCCAATTCAGGATTGTTTGAAGGCTTTTGGTCAAGCCTTCGGAGGCAGCAGCCGGGCCGCGCGTCGGTGCCAAATCCAAGTTATAATTTTTTGCAGCTCCGTTTACCTCCTCACGATGCAAAGGCTTACCTCGCCCGGTTGCCAAATGAATGGCAAACCATTGTTGATGAGGCAGTGAAGCGTTTAATGAAAGGACTGTGACCCGAGCTCGATAGAAGATGTTCGCCTATGCAGAACGTGTAGCTCGCTGGGCAAATGTTCTCCGCGCTGATCCTATCTGGACTGAAGAATTAGAGAAAGCTTTTGACTCCATTGGTTTCGATCAAAATTACTTAGCTGGCTTACGGCAGGCTCGTCGCAACTACAGCCGCATCAAAGCGATCAAAGATCACATTTGGGGAATGATCGAGCTGGAGCCCGGCGATGCCTGGCTCTTGGATTGTCCTCTATTGCAGCGGATGCGCCACGTTCGGCAAACGGGATTCACCTTCCTAACGTATCCTAACGCTCATCACACGAGGATGGAGCACTCGTTGGGAGTGTATCAAGTCGTAAAGCGATTACTCGCCAGCTTTCGGCGTACCCAAGAAGCATTCGCCATTGAAGGGCGGCTACACGGGCATCAACAAATCAACTTAACACCCGCTGCCTATCCTAGACAGTCACGTCAGGAGACTTTGGTACTCCATGCTGCTCTTCTTCATGATGTGGGACATGGAGTTTTTTCGCACGTATCGGAGCGCCTGTTTGCCGCACACTCCAACGAACTCAAAATTGGTAAGCAGTCAGTACGACAATTTCGCGACAGCTTCAGATTAAAATATGAATTGGTCGAAGGTGACGTACAAACCGGGAGGCCCAAACCCCTTGCCGAACTGCTGACGATAGCAATTATTACCTCAAAACGTTTCGAAGAGTTCTATAAGCTCCTGCCTGGCCGAGTTGACGACGACCCATTTCCCGATCTGTGCGACATTGCAGTGCTGGTACTGGGCGACCGAATAGAACCAAATGACTTTGCATTACCAGAAGTTCTCTCAGGTCCCGTGGATGCGGACAAGATTGACTACATGATACGTGATGCTCACGCATGCGGCATTAGCATTGGAATCGACGTAGCGCGGGTATTTGTTCGAGCAGGCATCTACGAAGGTTCTCCTTCTTCACTTGAACATCTGAAACTTGCTGGGTTCAATGAAGGCCATCCCCTAAGGCTGTTCGTAATTGAACAATCCGGCACAGATGCGGTTCGCGAACTAGGGACAGCCCGCCTATCGCTCTATGAGCGAGTGTATAATCACCAGCTTACCAGAGGTGCCCAGGCAGCATTTGGCGATATGATACTGCGTGCTGCAAAGAGCACAGATTTTGCAATTGCACAGTATGCCGACTTTCTCACACTATGGCAGCAGCCGGAAGATGTGGTTCTTTCCAGTCTCAAACGTTGTGGCGACCCGGCGATCAACAGGACAGCGCAGTCGTTGCTTGCGCGCCAGCTCCCCAAACGCGCCGCTTGCTTTGCCCGAGAATACCTGAACGCGCCAGAAGCGCCGGTCGATGTTGTAAGCAACGCACTCCAGGATGCACACGAATTGCGACTGCAAGAATTTGCAGACGCCATTCTCGCGCGCCTGGACGGACCTCGCGGTGCCGCATTGCTGGCTAGCATCCAACAAGAAGCAACCATCATCCATGAGAAGCTCACCAACGATCGTCCTCCTGGAATCTCGCTGCCAAAAGATCGTGCTCCGCCGTTGATGAGGTTTCTACCGTATCCCCGGGCACATGATTCAACGCCACCGCCGGCGCTCGTGATCCGTGGCGATCGCGTTGAACGCTTTGGAGATCGGTATTTCAGTTACCTATATGCTGGGGAAACATCTTCTCAAATTGGCTACCTATTGGTCCCGGATGAGTGGCGAGAAATCGCCCTTTTAGCCTGCCAGAACGTTGTTTATCGAAATTACGGAGAAGACTTCCGCGTTATCATCGAAGGAGATTTCACGGCTGAGGAGGCAAAACTCCGCAATGCCTCGATCGAGATTGAAGCCCAGTTTCGTCCATGCCTAAACGCCGAGCGCATAGCCCGCAGGTGTAAACTTCGAATCGGTGATGTTGACGCAATGTCTAAAGCGTTGATTCGAAGCGGATACTTCGACTCCATTCCTGCTCTTTTCCCACACCGGATTACAAAAGAAATAGAAAGCATTGCAGAACGATTTTCTGAATTTTCTGGTGAACAAGGATGGAAAGTTGGCGCGCCTCACGTAGCGACATTTGTTAGTCAGTTTCCTCCAGGACTTCGGTCTGAGTTGATCTCACTACTCCAAACTCCGAATCGATTTCTGTTCTTAGGTCGAGATACAACCATAAAGTTGGTCGCAAATGGCCTAGCGACACTCAATCTTCCCACACCGCTGCATTTAGTCCCTCTCACGCCAAGCAGTGGCCAATATATCAGGACTCACATTCGGGGCTCGGTTGATCCGAAGAACGTGGTCGTGCACGCAAGTCTGAATGCAGCTTTGGCGGCGGTTAAGAACGGAGGTTCCGTTGCATTCATCGACGACAACATTTCGTCGGGCACACAGTCCTCACGTCAACTGGACATTTACATGGGCGGCTCTGTTGAGAAGCCTCAAGGGAACTACATAATCGATGCCTTGGATGAAAGTGAAAAAGCTCTTCTGCGATCGCGTCCGATTGCGGCTGCATTCTCTGTGGGGCACGAAGATGGACGAGCTAAACTTGCAGAGACTGCCCGCAAACATGGAATTCAACTAGCGCCGGGGCACATTGTCTGGGGACGCCCAATCACCGATTTTTCAGGAAAGGGCGCAATATCCGACGCTCTACGAACGTTCCTCGAACAAGTCGGTACGTCCGTTTTGCAAAGAAGATTTGAACGGGAGGGTAACGGGAATGCTGAACGGATCGCTCAAGAATTCGCCCTAGGATATGGTCGCCTTGAAGCTTTGGTAGCGACATCCTTCAGCGTGCCGACAGCCACTTATCCAGCTTTTTGGTGCCCCGGATTTCGGAACGTTCCGCAAGATCAGGGTAAGTCTCCGTTTCAGATACCGTGGATGCCACTATTTCTTCGGACAAACATGCTTCGACATTTGGTACTTGGATAGTCTGGAGTCTCGGCCCTTCGGGTGGCGCCTGCGCGCGGGATTCGTAACTCCGCTCCCGGGAGGCTCGGGTTGCTCGCTTCTCTCATGAGGAGAGGAGTCCCGACGCCAAAAATCGCCGCGATGAAGCGCTAAGAGGCGAGCGCCCGTTCGCACCGGGCGGAGACACGCCTCGCAAGCGTGTGCCGGACCGCAGTCCGGCTTGGGGCCTATGGCTCCGGCGCCTTTCGGCGCTTCATCCCCTTCCGATCTTTCCGAGGGCGACACGAGACGGCGTCCGGGCGCCGAACCATCCCGGCGATCGCGCATGTCTTCAACACAACACGTCCGCACCACCAGAGCAGGGCGTGCCCCGCTCAAAATTTTCTCCACTCTCATCACGTCTTCCACAGCGCGCCCGCGCGGATGGCGTGCTCTGCAACCGACAACGTGTGGTGGAAAAGCCGCAGTGGTGGATATTAATGGGGATGCAAAATTGTTTTCCCAAGTGAATCACAGCACGTCCATAAGCAATGCACATCTCATACCGAAGCTTCCTGACATTTCCGCGTCAAATTCACTTTTGAATCAAGCAGCATAGAAACGATCCACCGGTTCCACGGCGGTGTGGCGTACCGGCGAATGTCCTCTACGGCTCGTCAGGGTGTTATTCCCCGCTTTGCCCAGCTCCCACAATTGTGTGTGAACGCGCGCTCGCTGATCGTGACGTCATCGATGCCTGACAAGGCAGCGAGACGTTGCGGTGTCGTGTTGCGTGCCGTGTTCCAAAACAACCGTAAAAGCAAAGAGGGGCCCGTTCATGCATCGCGTTGTAGGGTTGTCAGTTGTTCTTGCCACCGTGTTGAGTGCGAATGCCGCGCTTGCACAAACCGCCACAACCACATTGCAGCCGGCCAGCGGGCCGAGTTCGGTCGGCGTTGACGTTTGGTCCACACTTTATCCACGACCGCCGCAATCGACCATCACGCAGCCGACGCTTCGGGCTGCGAACCAGCCGGTGACCAGCGGTCCGGTGCAGCCGGTTGGCATCAACGCCGGCAACGTCATCTGGTATCCGTCGATTACCGGCGCCACGTTCTACGACGACAACGTGTTTGCGCGCAGTTCCAACCGGGTGGGCGATTGGGCGGCGATCGTGCGTCCGGAGCTCGCTTGGCGCTCGAACAACTGGGCCAACGCCCAGGTCGGCGCCGATGCCTTTATCGAGAAGCGCTGGTATCGCCAGTTCAAGAGCGAAGATCAGCTCAATGGCGCGGCCCAAATCGGCGGCACCGCGCAGCCCGACGCCAACACCCAACTCGTCGGCCGGCTCGCCTATCTCCACGCTCATGAGGATCGCGGCACCAGCGATTCCGTCAACACGTCCTTCGCCAGACCATTGGCATACGACCAGTTCGAGGCGGCGGGCGCGATCAACAAACGCTTCGACCGAGTGTGGACCTCGCTCGGCGCCGCCGGTGCCTGGATCCATTTCCAGGATCCGACGCTCAACGGCCTTACGATCAGCCAAGCCTATCGCAACGGTGCGATTGTCCGCGTTCCGGCGCGCGTCGGCTATGTGATTGCGCCGTCGACCAGCGTCTTCGGCGAGGTCTCCGTCAACCGGCGCGACTTCCGTGACGATGCATTCGACTCGCGCGGCTACCGCGTGGTGGGCGGCATGCTGTTCGAACCGGGCGCCGGCTCGCGTCTGAAAGGCGAAGTCTTTGCCGGCTATATGGCGCAGAACTACAACGGCGCGTCGTTCCAGAAGGTCTCGACCTGGACCTTCGGCAGCAGCCTGGCGGTGCTGGTCGCGAACAACGTGACCGCGGTGTTCGAAGGCCGCCGTGATGCGCGCGAAGCATCGCTCAGCGGCGGTCAGGTCCCTGGCGACGGCGTCAGCGTCGTCGAAACCATGGCAGCGGTGCGGGCCGACGTGCTGGTGGCGCCGAACTTCGTGATTGGTGGTGGTGTCGCCTATCTGTCGGATCAGTATCTCGGCGCCAACCGCACCGATCGGAGCTGGAGCCCGCTGGCGTCCGCCAAATACTTCGTCAACAGGAACCTGACGCTCGGCTTCGACTACCGCTATCTGACTTTCGACTCGAGCGGGCTCGGCGTCAACGGCTACTACAAGAACGTCTATCTGTTCTCGGCGAACCTGCGCTACTGAGCGGCCCTGCGCTGCTGAGCAGACCTACGTTACTGAGATTGTCCGAACGGCAAAAAAACGGGGTCCCGCAGGACCCCGTTTTCGCTTGTGTTGACGGTTGGGCTAGGCGCGTTACCGCTGCGCCACGCCAACCTCTTGCGCGATGCGCGGGATGCGGCGTGCCGCCAGCCAGCACACATCCACGATCTTCTTGCTGTAGCGCTTCGGATTCCGGAGCACCAGGATGCAGCGGTTGGCGAGCTTGTCGAGATCCGCGGCGCTCATCCCGGCGAAGGCATCGTTGCCGCCATCGCTGTAGGTGCCGCTGAACCCGCCGATCGCGATGCCGCCACCGCCACCGCCGCTGCTGTCGCCAGCAATGATGGTGGTGTTGTTGGTGGTCGACGTCGTGGTCGTGTTGGTCGTGTCGCCGATGGTGTCCCCGGTGCTGCCGAGGATTTCGGTGAGCGTGTCGCCGAGGTTGGTCACCGTGGTGTTCAGCGTGTCACCCAGATTGGTGACGGTGCTGTTCACGGCGCCTGTCACGTCGCCGACCGAAGGCAGCGTCGGCAGCGTGGGAAGCGTCGGCAATGTCGGCAGCGTCACGCCGGGCAGTGTCGGCAGGGTCGCGCCAGGCGGTTCCGTGCCGCCGAGGACGCTGACAACAACCGAGCCAACCGTGGTGCCGGTTCCGGTGTTGCCGGTGTCGTTGCCGGTGATGTTGCCGACCCCGACGTTGGTCGAGCTGATCGGCGCGGTTCCGGTATCGCCGGTGTTGGCGCCGGTGTTGAGTGCGCCGACGTTGGTCGAGCCGAGCTGATTGCCGGTCGACTGATCGCCAGTGAGGCTGCCGTTGTTCAGGGCCGCAACATTGGTCGAGCCAACCTGGCTGCCCGGGCCGGTATCGCCGGTCGGGCTGTTGGTGTTCAGCACGCTGGCGTTGGTGCCGACTCCAGTCGTGCCGCTCGTCGAGCTGCCGGTCGGGCTGTTGGTGTCGAGCACGCTGGCATTGATGCCTGCGAGCTGGTTACCGCTGCCCGTGGTGCCGGTCGGACTTGTGGTGTCCAGCACGCCGGCATTGGTGCCGACGATCTGATTGCCGGCGCCAGTGTTACCGACTGGGCTTGCGGTGTTCAGCACGCCCGCGTTGACGCCAGCGACCTGATCGCCAGTGCCGGTGTTGCCGGTCGGGCTGCCGAGGTTAGCGACGCCGACATTGCCGGTGGCGAGCGCGTCGCCCGTGCCGGTGGTGCCAGTCGGGCTGGCGGCGTTCAGCACGCCCGCGTTGACGCCCGCGACCTGGTCGCCAGTGCCGGGGTTACCGGTCGGGCTACCAAGATTAGCGACGCCCGCGTTGGCGGTGCCGAGGTTGTTGTCGCCAGGACCCGCGTTGCCGGTCGAGCTTGTGGTGTTCAACACGCCCGCATTGGCGGCCGCGAGGCCGTCATTGGTGGCGGCGCCGGTGTTGCCGGTGGGGCTTGCTGTGTTCAGCACGCCCGCGTTGGCCGCGGCGGTCTGGTCGGCAGTGCCAGTGTTACCGGTCGGGCTGCCAAGATTGGCGACGCCGACATTGCCAGCAGCGGCCTGATCGCCGGGTCCGGTGTTGCCGGTGGGGCTTGCGACGTTCAGCACGCCCGCATTGGCGGCTGCGACGCCGTTGTCACCCGGGCCGGTGTTGCCGGTCGGGCTTCCAAGGTTGGCGATGCCGGTGTTGGAGCCGACCAGCTGATTGCCGCTGCCGGTCGTGCCGGTCGGGCTCGCGGCGTTCAGCACGCCCGCGTTGACGCCAGCGACCTGATCGCCAGTGCCGGTGGTTCCGGTGGGGCTCGCTGCATTCAGCACGCCGACATTGGCGGCGGCCACGCCGTTGTTGCCCGGGCCGGTGTTACCGGTCGGGCTGGCGAGGTTGCCGATGCCAACGTTGGTCGAAGTGGCTTGAGTGCCGCTCGCCGCGTTGCCGGTCGGGCTGGACGGCGCATTCAGCGCGCCGACGTTGGTGGAGGCGACGCCGGTGTCGCCGGGGCCGGTGTTCCCGGTGTTGGCGGCATTGAGGATGCTAGCGTTGGTCGACGCCAGACCATTGTCACCGGTGTTGTTGTTTCCGGTGTTTGTGCCGGGCGCATTGAGCGCACTGACGTTGGTCGAAGCCAGGCCATTGTTGTTCGCCGCGTTGCCGGTGTTGGTGCCGGTGGCGTTCAGCGCGCTCACGTTGGTGGAAGCGAGCCCGCTGTTTGGCGTGCTGTCGCCGGTCGTGGCGCCAGGTGCGTTGAGGATGCTGGCGTTGGTGGAGACGATCGGCGTGTCGGTGCCGTTGCCGGTCGTGGTGCTGGCGGCGAGAGCTGGGTTCGTTGCACTGCCGAGCGTGACGGTTACGCTCGGATCAGGATTGACCTTGACGGTCAGGCCCTTGGTCCCGCCGATGTTGACGACGCGCGGATTGGTGATGCCAGGCGCTGCCTTGTTGGCCCATCGCTTGAGCGCTGCCTGCGTCCGCACGCTGGCGTGACCGACGGTCCCGACCACGACGTTGCTCTTGTACTTCACGACCTTGCCGGTCGGTGCAATCAGAGCGTTGATCGTGCGGTTCACGCCGTTCGTGTTGCGCT
The DNA here is from genome assembly GCA_945893145.1 of Rhodoplanes serenus. Classification (GTDB taxonomy): domain Bacteria; phylum Pseudomonadota; class Alphaproteobacteria; order Rhizobiales; family Xanthobacteraceae; genus Z2-YC6860. The sequence goes on from CAMDDZ010000003.1 coordinate 78,746, forward strand.
GAATTTGCTGATTGGTTCGGCCAGTAACGGGAGCCGTGGTCCGGTTGCCGAAGTTGGCGGCACCGGAGAAGAAGCTGTTGCCGGTGAAGCTGCTGGTGAAGCCGCTGCCAGGCGTACCCGTCGGATTGGACGTGATACCGGATGTGATGCCGCCAGTGACGCCGCTGGTGACACCACTGGTAATGCCGCCGACGGAACCGGTGACGCCGCTGGTCACTCCACCGAGGGTTGTGCCACCGATCGATACTCCAAGGGCCTTGCCGACCGGGCCGGCGAACGTCGGTGTGCTGAGGGCCGTGCTCAAGCAAAGCGCGGCAACCGCCGCGCCCAGAACCTTACCTGTTTGATTTGACTTGGCTTTTTTGGCTGTCATGTCGCCTCTCCCACGTGGCCGTTGCGGCCGTAGACTATTAAGAGTCTGGTAACCAACGTAGCTGGTGAGGCACAGGTTCCCCTTTGCCGTGCAATTTTGAGCACTTTCGACTCGCGCCGGTTGCAAACCGGATTGTGCAGTGCGTTGATGTGAAATGATGTGCCGCGAAAATGATGCCGTGGCGCTGCCGCTTAGATTTTTGGCGTTCAGTATCCGGCGGCGAGCGAGCCGCGGGTGCGCGCATCGGCGGCGCCGATCAGGCCAGCGGGCGTGATCAAAATCGAATTCACCGTGGTGGCCGGCGAACGAACAATGATGCGGTGGCCGCGTGCTTCGAGAGCTTGCACGATCGCGGCAGAGAGCGAGCGCTCCACGATCACCTCATCGGGCAGCCATTGATTGTGAATGCGCGGCGCGGTCACCGCGTCGGCGACGCTCATGCGGTGGTCGATCATGTTGATCAGCACTTGCAGCACCGCGGTGATGATGCGGCTGCCGCCCGGCGCGCCGGTCACCAGCAAGGGGCGCCCGTCCTTGAGCACGATGGTTGGTGTCATGGACGACAGCGGCCGCTTGCCCGGTCCTGGTGCGTTCGCCTGGCCAAGGCCAACGAGACCGAAGATGTTGGGCGCGCCTGGTTTGGCCGCGAAGTCGTCGAGCTCGTTGTTGAGCAGGATGCCGGTGCCGTCCGCGATCAGGCCGACGCCGTAGCTCTGGTTGAGTGTGTAAGTATTGGCGACTGCATTGCCGAGGCGATCCACGACCGAAAAATGCGTGGTGTTGTCGCCTTCGAATGCAAACGGATTGCCGGCCGCGATGTCGCGCGGCGCCTGCGCGCGCTGCAGATCGATGCTGGCGCGGAGTGTCGCGGCGTAGCGCTTCGACAAAAGGCCCGCGACGGGCATCGTGACGAAGTCGGGATCGCCAAGGAATTGCGCGCGGTCCGCATAGGCGCGCTTCATCGTCTCGATCAAAAGATGCAGCGAGTTGGGATCGTCGGCGCGCAGTGCGAAGCCTTCGAGCACATTGAGCATCTCGATCAGCAGCACGCCGCCGGAGGAGGGCGGCGGCATCGAAACGATCTCGTGGCCGCGATAAGTGCCGCGCACCGCCGCGCGCTCGATGGGCCGATAGTTGTTCAAGTCGGCGGCGGTCATCAGTCCGCCGGCCTTGCGCACCGCGGCGACGATGCGTTGCGCGGTCGCGCCCTCGTAGAAGCCGCGCGCACCGTTGTGTGCGATCGCCTCCAGCGACGCCGCAAGATCGCGCTGCACCAGCATTTCGCCCTCGGCGAGCGGCGTGCCGTCGGCTTTGAGGAAAATCTTCGCCGACGCCGGCCATTGCGCGAGCCGCGGCGTCGCCTGCGGCAGCGAATCGGCCACGTCGGCCTCGACCGGAATGCCGTTGCGCGCCAGCGCGATGGCGGGCTCGATCAATTGCGCGAGCGTGAAATGGCCCGAGCCATATTTCGTGTGCGCGTGCGCGAGGCCGGCCACGGTGCCCGGGACACCGATGGCGAGGCCATGATCGCGCGACTTCTTCGGATCGGCGTCGCCGTGCGCATCGAGAAAGACATCGGGCGTGGTCGCCGCCGGCGCGGTTTCGCGATAGTCGATCGCCACCTGTCGGTTTTGTCCGGCGAGATGGAGCAGCATGAAGCCACCGCCGCCGATGTTGCCGGCACGCGGATAGGTGACCGCCATCGCAAAGCCGACCGCGACCGCCGCGTCGATCGCATTGCCGCCCCGCTGCAGGATATCGGCGCCAATGCGAGCGGCGCGCGCCTCCTGCGCCACCACCATACCGCTCTGCGCGGTGACCGGGACGGTGCGTGGAACGTCGCCCGCGGTCGAGCCGCGCTGCGCCCGCGCCGAACTGAGAGCGCTTGCCGCCAGCAGACCGAGCGTGAACGCGCGGCGGGTGGTCCGGATCATGGCGCGAGCCTACCCGAAGCGGTGATGGGGTGATACCGTTCGGTCATCAGACAAGAAACGCCAGGGAGGATCATCATGCTGACGCGCCGCGCTGCGCTCACCGGACTTGCTGCAGGCACCGCCACGGTTGCGCTGGGCGCGCCCGCCTGGAGCCAAAATTTCACCAAGCAGATGCACGTGATCGTGCCCTACGGACCGGGCGGTACCTCCGACATTCTGGCGCGCCTCATTGGCCCGAAGCTGTCGGAAGCGATCGGCCAGCCGGTGATCGTCGAGAACAAGCCAAGCGCGTCCGGCAACATCGGCGCCGACTATGTGGCCAAGCAACCGGGTGACGGCCACACGCTGCTGATCACCGACGTCGGCACGCTGGCGACGCAGCCGAGCCTGGTGAAGAAACTCTCGTTCGACGTGCAGAAGGACCTGGTGCCGGTCGGCATGGTGATGTTCTCGCCCTATTGTTTCGCGGTGCATCCGTCGCTGCCGGTGAACACCTGGGCGGAGCTGATCGCCTACGACAAGGCCAATCCCGGCAAGCTCAATGTTGCCAACAGCGGCGTCGGCTCGATCCAGCATCTGCTGGCGATCGTGATTGCCAAGAAGTACGGGCTGAAGTGGGGCATGGTGCCGTATCGCGGCGGCGCGCCCGCGATCCGTGCCGTGGTGTCGAATGAGAGCAACGTGATCCTCAACGGCGCGCTCGCCACCATGCCGTTCGTCACGCAGAACCAACTCAAGGGCATTGCGGTGTCGGGCGACAAGCGCTTGGCCGGCGTGCCGAACCTGCCGACCTTCAAGGAGCTCGGCATGCCGATCGTCGAAGTCGGCTCTTGGCAGGGCTTCCTCGCCAGCAAAGGCACGCCGCCCGCCATGGCGGCGCGGCTGAATATGGAGATCAAGAAGATTCTTATGACTCCGGAAATCTCCAAAAAGATTGTCGATCTGGGTGGTGAGGTGCGCACCGACACGCCGGATGAATTCGGCGCTTGGATCGCCAAGGCGATCGCTGAATGGGGCGCGGTGGTGAAAGCTGAAGGCATTCAGGTTGATGGCTAGCGTTTGCTGACATTGTTCCGCCCTCACCCTGAGGAGGCCGCGAAGCGGCCGTCTCGAAGGGCGAGGGCGGCCCCATCCTTCGAGACGCGCCCCATAGCGAGTTGAAGACGCCCGTGAACGCGCTTATGGGGCGCTCCTCAGGATGAGGCCGAGAGAGGGTCGTGATGACCTTGAAGATCAACATCCCCGATCTCGCGTTCGCCGCGTTCCTGGTTGCGATCGGTGCATTCGCATTTGCGCTCGCGAGCGAGCTGACGGTGGGCACCGCGGCCGCAATGGGGCCGGGCTATGTGCCGCGCGGGCTTGCTATCGTGGTGATGATCTACGGCGCGGTGCTTGGCCTGCGCGCCATGTTTGCCGGGCACGCGGCGCTGCCGGACATCGCGTGGCGGCCGCTGATTCTGATCAGCGCTTCGGTCGCGCTGTTTGCCGCCATGCTGCCTTATGCGGGCCTCGCGCTCTCGAGCCTCACGGTGGTGATCTGCGCGGGCTTCGCCTCCTACGACGTGCGGCTGCACGAGAACGCGGTGCTCGCCGTCGCGCTCGCGGCCTTCTCAGTGCTGTTGTTCGTCACGGTGCTCGGCCTGCCGATCCCGGTCCGACCGCAGTGGTAGGCGGAGAGGAACCGTCGTGGACCTGATCGCCAATCTCGCCACCGGATTTGCGGTCGCGCTGACGCCAGCCAATCTTGGCTTCTGCTTCATCGGTGCGCTGATCGGCACGCTGGTCGGCGTGCTGCCCGGCATCGCGCCGATCACCACCATCGCGATCCTGCTGCCGTTCACCTTCACGCTGCCGCCGGCCTCGTCGCTCATCATGCTGGCTGGCATCTTCTATGGCGCGCAATACGGCGGCTCGACCACGGCGATCCTGGTCAACGTGCCGGGCGAGTCCTCCTCCATTGTCACCTGCCTCGACGGCCACCAGATGGCGAAGCAGGGCCGTGCCGGCCCCGCGCTGGCGATTGCGGCCATCGCGTCGTTCTTCGCGGGCACCGTTTCGACCCTGGTGATTGCCACCGCAAGCGTGCCGATGTCCTGGCTGGCGCTGAAGTTCAACGCGCCGGAATACTTCAGCCTGATGGTGCTCGGCCTGACCGGCGCGGTGGTGCTGGCCCATGGCGCGCCCGAGAAGGCGGTGGCGATGGTGCTGGTCGGGCTGCTGCTCGGCCTCGTTGGCATCGACGTCAACACCGGCGCGCCGCGCATGACCATGGATATCGCGGAGCTTGGCGACGGCATCGGTTTCGTGCCGGTCGCCATCGGTTTGTTCGGGTTTGCCGAGCTTGCCATCGCGCTCGGCCAGCCGCAGGACCGCAACCTGCTGTCTGTCAAACTGAGCAGTCTCTGGCCGTCGCGCGAGGAAATTCGCCAATGCATTCCCGCGATGATTCGCGGCACCGCGATCGGCTCGGTGCTCGGCGTGCTGCCGGGCGGCGGCGCCGCGCTATCGTCGTTCGCAGCCTATGCGGTGGAGAAGAAATCCGCGCGCGATCCGTCGCGTTTCGGCCGCGGCGCCATCGAGGGCGTCGCCGCGCCGGAGGCCGCCAACAACGCCGGCGCGCAGACCAGCTTCATTCCGCTGCTCACGCTCGGCATTCCCGGCAATGCCATCATGGCGCTGATGGTCGGCGCCATGATGATCCAGGGCGTGCAGCCCGGGCCGCAGGTGATGACCGCGCAGCCGCAATTGTTCTGGGGCGTGATCGCCTCGATGTGGCTCGGCAACCTGATGCTGATCGTGCTCAACCTGCCGATGATCGGGCTGTGGGTGGCGCTGCTGCGCGTGCCCTATCGGCTGATGTTTCCCGCCATCGTGCTGTTCTGTTGCATCGGCACCTATTCGACCGGCAACACCGTGTTCGACGTCTGGGTGATGCTGTTGTTTGGCGTGCTCGGCGTGTTCTTCGTCAAGGTCGGCGCCGAGCCCGCGCCGTTCATCTTGGGCTTTATCCTCGGCCCGCTGATGGAAGAGAACTTCCGCCGCGCCATGTATCTGTCGCGCGGCGACGCCACGGTGTTCGTCGAGCGTCCGATCAGCGCGACGCTGCTCGCGATGTCGGTGGCGCTGCTGGTGATCCTCGTGTTGCCGGCGGTGAAGCGCAAGCGTGAGGAGGTGTTCAAGGAGTAGCGGCTCCCTCGTCGAGGAACGCCTGCACGGCCCTGAACAGCTCCAGCCGGTTCTTCTCCAGCATCATGTGGTGCGTGCCTTCGGCCAGCATCACGAGGCGCTTGCCGGGCGAGTTCACCATCAGCGGAAACAGCGTCTGCGCCATATAGGGTGGCGTGTCGCGGTCCCATTCGCCGACCACAATGAGCGTCGGCGCGGTGATCTTTGCCGGATCGTACATGGTCTTGCCGGATGACCAGTATTCCTGGGTGTCCTGCACGGTGCCATTGGGTGCGCGCACGACCGGCGGATTCTGTTTCGCGCCGTCGGGATCGGTCGCCCAGGTGGCGTCAGCCCATTGCTCGAACCAGCCGGCCGGAATCTGCGCCGCCTTCTTGTCGTCGGGCACACCATTGTGCCAACGCGCCTTCGCCTGCTCGCGGGTGACGGTGCGATAGGCGCCAAGCGGTCCGGAACCGAGATTTTGCGCGAGCAACGACGGCGTGGTGCGCAGCCAGCCCGGCGCGTAGAGCATCAGCCGTGCGGTCTTGTCCGGATTCTGGATCGCGGTGGTTGCCATTAGGGTGCAGCCCCACGACCAGCCGAGCAGATTGAGCCGCGAGATGTTGCGGCGCTTGAGGATCATGTTGAGCACCGCGGTGATGTCCTTCACCGCGTCAGGCGTACGCGCGACCGGCGGATTGTTCGCCGCGGGCTCGCTCATTTGTTTCGGCCGCGTGGATTTGCCGTAGCCGCGCACATCGAGGCAATAAACGTCGTAGCCGCGCGACGCGATGTATTCCATCCACGACTGGCCGCCGAGCGGGATATCGAAGCCGGTGTGCGCCGGATAGGTCGAGCCGTGCACGAACAGCAGCGTGCGCTCCGGCGAAAACGTTGCGAGATTCGCCGGGCGCTTGTTGCGGACGTAAATCGCGATGCCCGGATCGGACGGTACCGTGATGTCTTCGGTGATGAGATCGGTCATCGGTTACTCGACTTCGCCCATGCTCAGTCTTTTACCCGGCAGTCCTTCAAAATCTCCGGCTTGAACGCGAGGCCGTGCCCCGGCCGCTCCGGCGCGGTGATCATGCCGTTCACCACCGGCACCGGATTGACCCAGAGATCCTCCGACAAGCCCATATCCTCAATCCACGCCCCGTTCGGGATCGAGGCCAGGAGCTGCACGTTCAGCTCGGGGAACAGGTGCGGCGCCATTTGCAGGCCCCAGGTGTCGGCCAGCACCGAAATCTTGCGCAGGTCGGTGTAGCCGCCGCGCATCGGATCGGGCTGCAGGATCGGGCAGCGCGGATTTTCGAAGAACGGCCGCAGGTCGAACCGCGTGAAATGCGTCTCGCCGCCGACGATGCGGATCGGGAGCGCCTCGGCGACGCGCATGTAGCCCTTGAAGTCGTCGGCCGGCACCGGCTCTTCCAGCCAGTAGATGTCGTAATCGACGATCTTGCGGCCCTGGTTGATCGCAACGTCAGAGGTCCAGCCCTGGTTGATGTCGATCATGATGTCGATGTCGGGGCCGAGCGCCTCGCGCATCCGCTTCACGTTATCGACGTCGCCACGCAGATTGGTGGTGTGCGCCATCTGCATCTTGATCGCCTTGTAGCCAAGCGACTTGTAATAAAGCGCCTTGGCGATCATGCCGTCGCCGCCCGAACCGCGGAAGCAGCCGGAGCCGTACACCGGAAGCTGCGAGCGCACGTGGCCCCACAGCCGGTGCAGCGGCAGGTTGGCGCGCTTGCCGATCGCGTCCCACAGCGCGATGTCGAGCGCCGACATCGCCATGGTGAGGATACCGCCGCGGTTGTAGGTGACGGTGCGCTTCCAGGTCTCGTGCCAGATGCCTTCGACCGCGGTCGCATCCTTGCCGATCACGAACGGGATGATGGTCTCGTTCAGCGCCGCCACGATGGTGCGCAGGCCCGGCCGGAACGAGAATAGATAGCCCATGCCGACGATGCCGCCCTTGGTCTCGACTTCGAGCACCAGCAGATTGCGCGCGTCGCCGAAGGCGTGGCCCTTGAGCCAGGGCGTCTCGGGCCATGGCACGCGCAGGATGCTGGTGCGGATGGCGGTGATGGTCATGTCGGTCATGGCTAGATTCCGTTCAGGGTCGGTTCGACGCATTCATCATAGCTTGGCGGGCGGGCGATGAATCCACCCGAATGCAGGCTTTGCCCGAGCCGTGCGAAGCCTTGCGGGATCATCCTGGTTTCGCGCGACCACAGCCCGGCATCTTTGTAGCGCCGCAACGAGGCGGTAAGGATGTCCAGCGGCACATCGGGGAAGAACGACGCCACACCCTCGGCGAGCTTTTCGGCCGGGTTGGCGTAGAGCCATGCCAACATCTTCGCGGTGGCGCGAGTCATGGTGGCAAATTCGTCGCGATATTTGGCACAAGCCTCGCGTGTTGCGATGAAGGCCGTGTAGGCGGTCGGTCCGCGCGTGCTGGCCGCATAGAGGATGTCGCCGGCCTTGTCCTTTTCCGCCATTGAAACAAACGGCTCGAACGCCTGCATGACGTCGATGTCGCCAGCTTGCAGCGCGTGGTAATTGCGCGTCATCGCCCGGTCGGAAAAGCGCGGCAGCGTCGAAGGGTCGATGCCTTCATCGCGCAAATCCTGCTGCAGGCACATCCAGGGCGTCGGCACTTCCGAAACCGACGCAAAACGTTTGTTGTGAAGGTCCGCGAGACGAAACGGCTGCTCACCCTTGCGGCCGATCAGGAAGAATGGGTCGTGCGAAACCACCTCGCAGAAATTCACGAGCGGCGAATGCCGGTCCTGATCGTGCGCCCGCATCACCCGCATCGGTCCGCCCCATGTTACGTCGACCGAGCCATCGAGCAGTTTGGGCACCGCGTCGCCCGGCGCGTCCGAGGTCATCAGTTCGACGTCGAGGCCCTCACGTTTGTAGAAGCCGAGCGCGTGCGTGGCGTAATACGGCGCGTAAAAGATCGCCCGGAAGTTCTCCATCAGTCTGATCGGCATGGAATGCGCCCCCGCTCCGCGCATGGCTGTTGTTGTCGTTGGCTGCGATTTTTGGGAATGTTGTGCTTCGGTGCAAGGGACCCACGCGCATGAGAGCCATCTTTCGCTGCCTGCTGCTGGCCGTTTTCGCGGTTGCGGCCCCAGCCTGGGCACAGGACGCCTATCCGAGCCAGGCGATTACGCTGGTGGTGCCGGTGCCGCCGGGCGGCGCCTCGGATTTTGTGGCACGGACCATCGGCCAGAAGCTATCCGAGGTTTTGGGCCAGCCGGTCATCATCAGCAATCAGGGTGGCGCGAGCGGCACCATCGCGTCGAACAACGTCGCCAAGGCCGCGCCGGACGGCTACACGCTGCTGGTCAGCTCGATCACCACCCACGGCATCGGCCCGCTGATCAACACCAACGCGCCCTATGACACGCTGAAGGATTTCACGCCGGTCATCTTTCTCGCGGATTTTCCGCTGGTCATGACGGTGAACTCCGGCCATCCGGAAAAATCGGTCGCGGAGCTGATCGCTTTTGCCAAGGCCAATCCGGGCAAGCTCACCTTTGCGTCGTCGGGCAACGGCGGCGCACCGCATCTGTCCGGCGAGCTATTTCAGATCGTCACCGGCACCAAGATGCTGCATGTGCCCTATCGCGGCAGCGCACCTGCGGTGGTCGACGTGGCGGGCGGCCGTGTCGACATCATGTTCGACGGCGCGGCCTCGATGCTTGCGATGATCCAGGCTGGCAAGCTGCGGCCACTCGGCACGTTGAGCAACGCACGGCTTTCTATTTTGTCCGAAGTGCCGACCTTCGATGAGCTTGGCATCAAGGGCGTCGATGTCTCGCTCTGGTTCGGGCTGAGCGGTCCGGCGGGGATGCCACCGGCGGTGGTGCAGCGGCTCAACACCGAGATCGACAAGATCCTGAAAATGCCGGATGTACGCGAGGCCTTGAATCGCCAGGGTGGCGTGCCGATGGGCGGCGCGCCCAAGCGCTATGACGATTGGGTGCGCGCCGAGCAGGCGCGCTGGGGCGACGTCATCAAGAAGAACAACATCAAGGTGGAATAATGCAGCATGACAGCCATGGCCTGCCGATCTCCACGTCGTCCGCGGAGGCCGCGGCGGCGTTCGGGCGCACCGTCGAGAGCTATCTCAAGGCGCGTGTCGATCTGCGCGATCATCTCTCGGCCATGCTGAAGGCCGATCCCGAGTTTGGTTTCGCGCAATGCCTCAAGGGCTATTTTGTCATGCTGCTCGACAAGCAAGCGGCGGTGCCGGTCGCGGCCGAAGCGGCGAAAGCGGCACGCCGCCTCTCAGCGAATGCGACGACGCGCGAAAAGATGCACATCGATGCACTCGATGCCTGGACTGCGGGAGACCTTCGCCGTGCGCTGGCGGTCTGGGAGGAAATCCTGCTGGCGCATCCGACCGACGTGCTGGCGTTCCGCTTTGCGCATTACAAATATTTCTGGACCGGCCGCGTGCGTGACATGCTGGCTTCGGTCGAGCGTATCGCGCCGAAATGGAGCCGCGAGCTGCCCGGTTATGGCCCGATGCAGGGTTGCCGTTGCTTTGCCCATGAGGAAACCGGCGACTACGCCGTCGCGGAGGCAGCCGGCCGCGAAGCCATCGAAATCGATCCGGCCGATCTTTGGGCTGCGCACGGCGTCGCCCACGTCATGGAGATGCAAGGCCGCTCGCGGGACGGCATCGCCTGGCTGTCCGGGCTTGAACGCCACTGGGAGCCGGGCAACCAGTTACGGCATCATCTGTGGTGGCACCGCGCGCTCTATCATTTCGAGCAACGCGAGTTCGACGAGGTGCTGGCGCTGTACGACCGGCAATTCCGCAATCTCGGCTCGCCGCTGACGCAATCGCAGCCCGATTATATCATCGACATCCAGAACGCGGCTTCGATGCTGTTCCGTCTCGAACGGCAGGGCGTTGATGTCGCCGGACGTTGGACCGAGATCGCCGACAAGGCGGAGCAGCGCATCGGCGATTGCCTGTCCGCCTTCACGTTGCCGCATTGGATGATGGCGCTGGCGGCCGCCGGCCGCGACGACGCCGCGCGCCGGATGCTGGATGGCATGCGGGCCTTTGGCGACGGCACAACCAGCACCGCGCCCGACGTCAGGGAGATCGCGCTGCCGGTATCGCAGGCCGTGCTGGCGCACCGCCACGGCGACTACGTCAAGGCGCTCGATTTGATGCGGCCAATCCTGCCAGACACCCAGCGGCTTGGCGGCAGCCACGCGCAGCATGACGTGCTGCGCCAGGTTTTCCTCGATTGCGCCATGCGCGCGGGCCGCGACGACGACATTCGTCTGGTGCTCGGGTTGGCGGCGCGCTTTCCCGCCCCGGTCGAGCAGCGGGTCGGCTACGCCGAGGCGGCGCGGCGGCTCTCTCACTAACTATACTGTAATGTTCGGTTGAGAACTTTTCCCCTCGACGGCGTTGAAGGGATTAGGGAGACTCGCACGCTTTGATTCCAGGAGCCGCACAGCATGGCTGGGCCCCTCGCAAACGGGGACGAACGCGCCGCCCGCGCCCTGATCGACGCGGCCGGCAAGCTTGTGAAGGACGCAGGCACGCCAGCTGATTTTGCCGCGCTGCTGTTCGGCCGCGCCGCGCCCGAGGATCTTGCCGGCTACGCGCCCGCTGAATTGGCGGCGCTCGCCCGCAGTGCCTTTGCGTTCCTCGCCACGCGCCAGCCCGGAGCCGCCAAGGTCCGCTTCGAGCAAACCGAGGCGGAGGCCGGTGAGCGACTCAAGTCGATCTCGGTGATCGAAATCGCCAACGACAATATGCCGTTCCTGCTCGACTCGGTGATGGGCGAGGTGGCGGCATGGGGCCTCGATGTCCGGCTCGTCGTGCATCCCATTTTGGCCGTGGAGCGTGACGCCGCGGGCAAACTCAAAGCGCCGCCCAGCGAAGCGCGTGGCCACAACGGCGGTCCGCGCGAGAGCTTCATCCATATCCACGTCGGCCGCATCGAAGACGCCAAGGAGCGCGTCGACGTGGTCCGCGCGCTGGAGGAGGTGCTGGCCGAGGTCCGCGTCTGCGTGCAGGACTGGCCGCAGATGCGCGCCCGCGTCGGCGACGTGATCAAGGAGTTGAAGACCAGCCCGCCGCCATTGCCGGTCGATGACATCGCCGAGGCTGTGCAGTTTCTGGAATGGCTCGCCGCCGACAATTTCACGCTGCTCGGCGCATGCGACAACGTATTCGGCAAGGATCTCGAGATTGTACCGGTGGCGGGCACCGGGCTCGGTCTGCTGCGCCAGCCCGATGCGATGGTGCTCAAGCGCGCCGGCCGCACGATGACGATGACGGCCGCGATTCGCGCATTCCTCGACGAGCCGAAGACGCTGATCATCACCAAGGCCAACATGCGCGCGCGGGTGCACCGCCGTGTCCATCTCGACTATGTCGGCGTGAAGCGGTTCGACGCCGGCGGCGCCCTGATCGGCGAGCGCCGGATCATCGGCCTTTTCACCTCGACGGTTTACACCCGTTCGACCGGGTCCGTTCCTTATCTGCGCCGCAAGGCTGTGGCGCTGCTGCGGCGCGCCGGCTTCGATCCGGACAGCCACTCCGGCAAGGCTTTGGTCAACGTGCTGGAGACCTATCCGCGCGACGAGCTGTTCCAGCTCGACGACGACACGCTCTATCAGTTCGCGCTGGCGATCATGCAGCTCGACGAACGGCCGCGCGTCCGCGTGTTGGCGCACCGTGACCGGTTCGACCGCTTCGTCTCGGTGTTGGTGTTCGTGCCACGAGAACGTTTCGACTCCAACACCCGGCAGTTGATCGGCGAATATCTCGCCGAGACCTACAACGGCCGCGTCAGCGCGTTCCGGCCATTCTTTCCCGAAGGTCCGTTGACTCGCGTCCACTTCATCATCGGGTGTGAAGCGGGCGAGGCGCCAGAGCCGGATCGCGGGACCTTGGAGGAAGCGGTCAGTGCGATCGTGCGCACGTGGACCGACGAGCTTGGGGACGCGCTTGCCAAGGCGCACGACCCCGCCCGGGCGCGCGCTTTGTTCGAGCGCTACAACGAGGCGTTCTCCGACGGCTATCGCGAGGCCTATTCGCCGCTCGATGCGGTCGCCGACATCAAGGTGGTCGAAAACCTTTCGGCGGAGCGGCCGCTCGCGGCGCATTTCTATCATCGGGTCTGGGACAACAAGAGCAGCGTCGGGCTGAAGGTCTGGAGCCATCAGCGGCCGATCCCGCTCTCCGAGCGCGTGCCGGTGCTCGAGAACATGGGCTTCCGGGTGGTCGACGAGCAGACCTATCAGGTCATGGCCGGCGCGGCGGACCAGCCGGGCGCCTGGTTCCACGACATGATGCTGGAGCGCGCCGACGGTGGCGCGATCGATCTCGACGCCATGAAGCATCCGCTTGAAACCGCCTTCATGGTGGTGATGTGCGGTGTGGCGGAGAGCGATGGCTACAACGCGTTGGTGCTGGCCGCCGGGCTTGGCTGGCGCGACGTGGCGCTGATCCGCACCATCTCGCGCTTCCTCCGCCAGATCCGCGTGCCCTATTCGCAAGACTACATGTGGGCGACGCTGCGCAAGCACGCCGGGCTGGCGGGGAGGATTGTCGAGCTGTTCCACATCCGGTTCGACCCGCGTCACGACATTGCGATGGAGGAACGCGCGAAACGCGAGGCGGCGCTGCGCGCCGAGATCGAGACTGCGCTTGCCGCGGTCGATAGTCTCGATGAGGATCGCATCATTCGGCATTTCGTCAACGCAGTGCAGGTGGCGATCCGCACGAACTTTTATCAGATCGACTCAGGCGGCCATCCCAAGGCGCTGATCGCCATCAAGTTCGAAAGCCGGAAGGTCGACGGCATGCCATTGCCGCGGCCGCTCTATGAAATTTTCGTCTATTCGCCGCGCGTCGAGGGCGTCCACCTGCGCTTCGGCAAGGTGGCGCGCGGTGGCATCCGCTGGTCGGACCGGCCACAGGATTTCCGCACGGAAATTCTCGGCCTCGTGAAGGCGCAGCAGGTTAAGAACGCGGTGATCGTGCCGGTCGGCTCGAAGGGCGGCTATGTGCCGAAACTTTTGCCCGCGGGTGCTTCGCGCGAGGTGGCGCAGGCCGAAGGCACGGCGACCTACCGGCTTTTTATCTCGACGCTGCTCGACATCACCGACAACCTCGACCACGACAAAGGCGTTATCCCGCCGACGAACGTGGTGCGCCACGATGGCGACGATCCTTATCTCGTGGTCGCCGCCGACAAGGGCACGGCGACATTCTCCGACATCGCCAACGAAATTGCCGAGCAGCACGGCTATTGGCTCGGCGATGCTTTCGCGTCGGGCGGCTCAGCCGGTTACGACCACAAGGGAATGGCAATCACGGCACGTGGCGCCTGGGAGGCGGTGAAGCGCCACTTCCGCGAGCTCGACGTCGATATCACGCGCACGCCATTCACCACGGTCGGCGTCGGCGACATGTCGGGCGATGTGTTCGGCAATGGGATGCTGCGCGAGAAAACGACTAAGCTCGTGGCGGCGTTCGATCACCGCGACATTTTCATCGATCCCGATCCCGACCCGGAAAAGAGTTTCGCCGAGCGGGCGCGGCTGTTCGCGCTGCCGCGGTCGAGTTGGCAGGACTACGACAAGACGCTCATTTCCAAGGGCGGTGGTGTGTTCTCGCGCGCCCACAAGGAAATGACGCTGTCGAAGGAAGCGCAGGCCGCGCTTGGTTTTGCGCGGGACAAGGCGAGCCCGCAGGAGGTGATGAACGCCATCCTGAAAGCGCAGGTCGATCTGTTGTTCTTTGGCGGCATCGGCACCTATGTGCGGGCCTCGGCCGAGACCGACGAAGCGGCCGGCGACCGCGCCAACGATGCGATCCGCGTGACCGGCGGGCAGCTCCGCTGCAAGGTGGTGGGAGAGGGCGCCAACCTCGGCATGACCCAGCGCAGCCGAATCGAGGCGGCGCAGCGCGGCGTGAAACTCAACACCGATGCCATCGATAATTCGGCCGGCGTGAACACGTCCGACATCGAGGTCAACATCAAGATCGCGCTCAGCCTGCCGGTCCGCGACGGACGGCTGACCGTGAAGGCGCGTAACGCGCTGCTCGGCCAGATGACCGACGAGGTGGCGGGCCTCGTGCTGCGCAACAATTATCTGCAAACGCTGGCGCTCTCGCTCGCCGAGCGGCGTGGGCTGGAGGATTTGGGCTTCCAGCAGCGGCTGATGCAGATGCTCGAGCAACGCGGCGAGCTCGACCGGGCGGTAGAGTTTTTGCCCGACGACATGGAGATCGCCGAGCGATTCCGGCGCTCGCAGCCGCTGACGCGGCCGGAGCTGTCGGTGCTGCTGGCCTATGCCAAGCTCGCGCTCAAGCAGGAGCTGATCGATTCCGCCGTGCCCGACGATCCCTATCTCGGGCGTGAGCTCGGCCGCTATTTTCCCAAGGCGCTGGCCGAGCAATTCCCCGACGCGCTGGAGAAACACCGGCTGCGGCGCGACATCATTGCGACGCAGCTCGCCAACTCCATGATCAACCGCGGCGGGCCTTCGCTGGTGGTGCGCATCGCTGATCAGACTGGCGCGGGCGCCGCCGGCATCGCGGCTGCGTTTGCGGCGGTGCGCGACAGTTACGACATGCCGGCGCTCAACGACGAGATCAATACGCTCGACGGCAAGGTGCCTGGCAAGGTTCAGCTCGCGCTCTACGAGGAAGTGCAGAAGCTTCTGCTCGACCGACTGGTCTGGTTCCTGCGCAACGCCGATCTGTCGAAAGGGCTGGCCGATACTGTCGAGCATTACCGGCAGGGCATCGGCGCGGTGGCCAGCGCGCTCGACGCGACACTGCCGCCGGAGGCTGCAACGGCGCGGACGGCGCGGGCGACGCAATTGAAGTCGGCTGGCGTGCCGGAGGCGCTCGCGCGCCGCATCGCCGAAATTCCCGAGCTCACCGCCGCGCCCGACGCAGTGCTGGTCGCCGACCGCACCGGCAAGCCGATCGCCACCGTCGTTGCGACCTATTTCGCCGCCGAAGCCTACTTCCAGCTCGACCGCGTGGTCGCCGCCGGGCGCGGCATCGTCGCAGCGGACTATTTCGATCGCCTGGCGCTCGACCGGGCCTTCGATTCGATCGGCGACGCCGAGCGGCGGCTGACCGCCGCGATGGTGGCGACCGGTCAGTCCGGCGCCGCGGCGGTTGAGGCCTGGGTCGCGCCGCACCGGGCCGAGGTGGAACGGATTCGCTCGGCAATCCATCAAATCGCCGGCACCGGGCTCACTTTGTCCAAGCTTACGGTGGCGGCGAGCCTGCTGGGCGACCTCGCAAGAGCCTGATCGTTTCTAAAACACAAGCTTTATCAATATATTAGAAGGAGCTCCGCCGCCCGGTGCTCCGCCGGAACCTTTCTTAACTTTCATCCGCCGGGTTGAACCTTGGCTCCCCTCGCCAACACCAATGTGCGGAACCGGCGACATCAGTTGCCGGCACGATGGGAGCGAGAAGTGTCATGGCGATCAAGTTCGCCCGAAGTGTCCTAGCCGCGGCAGTCGGTGGTGCCATGTTGGCAGCCCTTGCCCAGCCCGCCTACGGCCTCGAATTTTCCAAGCATTCGTCCAACAGCGCGGACGTCAACGCGATCCTCGCCAAGGGTAAGATCGACGACGGCGACACCTACGAGTTGAAGCTCTATATCGCGAGCCTGCCCAAGAAGCCGAACACCGTCGTGTACCTCGACTCGCCCGGCGGCGTTCTCATCGAGGGCCTGCGGCTCGGCCGGTTCTTCTACGAGGCCAAGATCGAGACCGTGGTCGCGGCCAAGACCATGTGCGCCAGCGCTTGCGCGCTCGCCTTCCTCGGCGGCCGTGACAACGCGACCGGCAAGTCGAAGCGGACCAAGGCCACGAACGGCCGGCTCGGCTTCCACTCGTTCAGCCGTGAGTTCGACACGGACCGCAAATACTCTGCGGATGATCTGAAATACGTGGTGCAGAAGACCCAGACGGAGGTCTACGGCATTGCCGAATATCTCCGCGACATCAAAGCCGA
This sequence comes from Rhodoplanes serenus, assembly GCA_945893145.1. Classification (GTDB taxonomy): domain Bacteria; phylum Pseudomonadota; class Alphaproteobacteria; order Rhizobiales; family Xanthobacteraceae; genus Z2-YC6860. The sequence goes on from CAMDDZ010000003.1 coordinate 95,262, forward strand.
CCCGGATGTGCTGCGTATCATGTTGCACGCCAGGGCCGACGAAATGAACTTCGTCTCCAACGACGATGCGGTCACGCTCGGCATCCTGATCTTTGACGAGAAGCGCACCAGCGTCATCCAGCCGGAACTCGTGACCCGCGAGCTCAACCGGCGCCCCGCTGGAGAAGTGCCGACACCCGCCCTAGGGCCGCAGGTGATGCGGTTGCAAAGCGCAGGCTGATTAGAGTTGGCGATCCGACCCTGCCGCGCGCAGGCCCAATTCCAAGGTCGGCCCCGCCCCGGAGCAATCCGGGGCGGGCTTGTTTTGGAAGGAGCTTTAAGTCGCAGCTAATGCCGGAAGTGCCGCGTGCCGGTGAACACCATGGCGACACCATGATCGTCGGCGGCCTTGATGACGTCCGGGTCTTTCACCGAGCCGCCCGGCTGAATCACCGCGGTGGCGCCGGCTTCGATGGCGACCAGCAGACCATCGGCGAACGGAAAGAAGGCGTCCGAAGCGACCACCGAACCCTTGGTGAGCGGCACCGCGAGCTTCAATTCCTTGGCGGCGTCCTCGGCCTTGCGTGCCGCGATCCGCGCCGCATCGATGCGGCTCATTTGTCCTGCGCCGATGCCCACGGTGGCGCGATTCTTGGCATAGACGATGGTGTTCGACTTCACGTGCTTGGCGACGCGGAAGGCGAAGCGCAGATCGTCGAGTTCGGCCGCGGTCGGCTCACGCTTGGTCACGGTCTTGAGCTGCATCTCATCAACCGTGGCGTTGTCGCGCGATTGGACCAGCAGCCCGCCGGCGACTGACTTCACGGTCAGGCCGGAGGCGCGAGGATCCGGCAACCCGCCGGCGAGCAGCAGCCGCAGGTTCTTTTTCGCGCCGACGATGGCGATGGCTTCATCGGTCGCGTCCGGCGCGATGATCACCTCGGTGAAAATCTCGGTGATGGCCCTGGCCGTATCCGCATCGAGTGTGCGGTTGAGCGCAACAATGCCGCCGAACGCCGAGGTGGAATCGCAGACCAGCGCCTTGCGGTAGGCATCCGTCAGCGTCGCGCCTTCGGCGACGCCGCACGGATTGGCGTGCTTGATGATGGCAACCGCCGCCGTGCGCTTCGGATTGAACTCGGCGACGCATTCGTAGGCCGCGTCGGTGTCGTTGATGTTGTTGTAAGAGAGCTGTTTGCCCTGCACCTGCCGCGCGGTGGCGACACCGTAGCGCTGGTCGGGCGCGCGGTAGAACGCCGCGCTCTGATGCGGGTTCTCGCCATAGCGCAACGCCTCGGCGAGTTTGCCGCCGAAGGCGCGGAACGTCGGCGCCGGATCGGCGAGTTCGTTGGCGAACCAGTTGGAGATCGCAGCGTCGTAGCTCGCGGTGCGTGCATAGGCTTTGGCGGCGAGCTTCTTGCGCAGCGTCAGTGTGGTCGCGCCGCCGTACTGCGACAGCTCGCTTAAGATTTTGGTGTAGTCCTCCGGCTCGACCACCACGGCGACATCGGCGTGGTTTTTGGCCGCGGCGCGAATCATTGCCGGCCCGCCGATGTCGATATTCTCGATGCAATCGTCGTATTTTGCGCCCTTCGCGACCGTCGCTTCGAACGGATAGAGATTGACCACCAGAAGGTCGATCGGCCCGATGCCGTGCTGCTGCATGGCGGCGGCGTGTTCCTTGTTGTCGCGGATCGCCAGCAGTCCGCCATGCACCTTGGGGTGTAGCGTCTTCACGCGGCCATCCATCATCTCCGGGAAGCCCGTGAGCTCGGACACATCCATCACCTTCAGCCCGGCGTCCTTCAAAGTCTTGGCAGTGCCGCCGGTCGAGATGAGCTCGATGCCATGGGCCGCCAGCCCGCTGGCGAACTCGAGCAGGCCGGCCTTGTCGGATACCGAAATGAGAGCGCGGGTGACGCGGCGGTGGTCGGTCATTGCACAAACATAATCATGGATTGGTCACAGCGGCAGCTCGGGCTCCTCGCCGGGGCCACGCTCCTTGGCGTTGCTGGCCGGCGTCACATAGACAAAGCTCCAATGCACCCGCGGCACCTTGCGGGCGCGGCCATAGACCACGATCTGCACCGTCCGCCGCGGGCCATCCGGTCCGGAGAGATAAACGCTCTCCTCGACCTCGGCGCGATCTTCATGCGCCGTGAAGGTCCAGACGTCGCGGCTCGGCAGTACCAGCATCACGCCGCGGCCGTCGGTCAGCTTGTTGGCGCGAACCAGCGGGTGCAAATGGAAACGGATCGCGAAGTCGTCCGGCTTATCGGACGCCAGCAGATCGCCCTCCGCCGACACGAACAGGTCCTCGCCGTCGAGGCGCGAGCCGTCGCTCGCCAGCTTCAATGCCCGCTGATGTACGACGTTGAAGCGTTCGGCGAAGCCGTCGTGCGACGCTCGCACGATCGAGCCATCGTCCTGGTCTTCCCGCGAGACCGGCACATGGGTGGGACCGCTCACGATCGGCGTGCCGATCAGGCGCTTGAACGATCCGGTCTCGAGGAAACGGCACGACGAAGTGTCGTTGAACACCACGGTTGAATGCGCCGCCGTGGCCCGCGCCACCTGGCGCCAGGTCTCCCGATTGGTTCGCGGCAGGCCGCAGTTCACCACGATGCGCTGCAGTCCCGCCGACAGCTCGAACGACAGGCAACCGGCATGCGCCTCCTGGCTCATGGTGAGCGGCGGCGGCGTACCGGTATCCATCAGGAGGACGAGGCCGCCCGTTTCCGCGCGCTGATAGCCGGAGTAAGGCGCGTTCGCGAGCGGCGCGCCGCGCGCATCGTCATGGGCCAGGATGGTGGCGATGAGGTCCGGCTCAGTCGGGCCCATGCCGTTGAAGTGCGCGAAGTTGCCGTCACCGTGCCGGAAGAAGCGCAGCATCGGCATCATGCGGTCGATGGCGTTGTTGAGCGTGGCCGGCGGCGGAATGTTTCGCGCCGTGAAAGCCTGCCGCAATGGCAGCAGGTCGAGTAGGATTTCAATCAACGCGCCCGGGTTGCGGCTGATGTGGCCGCCGTCAGACAGAATCTGGCGCTCGACCTCGGCGATCAGTCGTTTGATCGTGGTGCGCAAGTGCCGGACCTGGCCCGCCATGCACAGCGCCGCGTAGGTCAGTGCCACCAGCGTCTGCATGCGCGGCACGCCATCCGGCGCTTCGAGTGCGGTGTGGCGCAGATAGCGAACCTGACGTGCGAGGCTGCGCAGAAAGCGGCGATAGAACTGATCGTCGGCGTCGTGCAGGATCAGCGGCGCTTGGCTGAGCCAGGCGGTGATGCGTTGCGCCAAAATCTCAGGCCGCCAGGCGATGGGATGGAACGCGCCTTGGAGCGTGATCCATTCCTCCACCAGCGCGCGCGCGTTGGCGCGCGTGATGCCCGACTCAGCTGCGCGCAAGTGGCGCAGCCAGCCGAAGCCCAAGAGCTCAGCCGCCCATTCGTCGGACGGCGGCTGAATGTCGAACGGCGAGCGGCCGTCGCAGATCACGATCTTGCCCGCGAAGGCAAAGCGGCCGGCGTAGATTTCGCTCGCGCGCGAGCCGTCGGCGGTGTGCAGGTCCTGCGGCGCGATCACCAGCCGGTCAGGCTTGCCGGGGAAAATACTCCAGCGGATCAGCGGATGGCCGCGCAGCCGGCCGGCGACATTGCGCATGCCGCGGCGCACCAGATGCAGCGACAGCTTGGCCCGCTCCGCGATCGACAGGCCGGCCATGAAAGGTGTCGCCTCTTTGCTGCGCGGGGGGTCCGCGGCCCCGCCCTTACCCGCCGCAACGTATAGCGAAGCGTGAAACGGGGGCCAACCGTCACAAATGCCCGAAAACCCTTACTTTCTTACGATTCGAGCGGCGTAAAAGCCGTCCAGCCCCGCCATCCGCAGGTCCGAATCGGGCAGCTGGCAGGGCAGGGTCCGCAGGTCGTCCTCGGGGGTGATCAATTCAGCGAGGCCGCCCACTTCGGCGGCCTGAATGGGCTCCCGGCGCAAGTCCGGATGGCGTGCCAGCAGGGCCGTCACCGCCTCGCCGCCCTCCTCAGGCTCCAACGAACAGGTGCAATAGACCAGGGTGCCGCCGGGCTTGAGCAGCGTCACCGCATGGTCGAGCAGCCGGGTCTGCAGCGCGGTGAGCTTTACGAGATCGGCCTCGGACTTGAGCCAGGGAATGTCGGGATGGCGGCGAATGGTGCCGGTCGAGGAGCACGGCGCGTCCACCAAGATGGCGTCGAACGGCCCCGCCTGCCAAAGCGTCGCGTCGGCCACCACGGCTTCGGCCTCCAGACCAAGCCGTGTGAGATTTTCGCGCAGACGCGCGAGCCGCGGCTTCGAGCGATCGACCGCGGTGACGCGCGCACCGGCAAGCGCAAGCTGCGCAGTCTTGCCGCCCGGCGCGGCGCAGAGATCGGCGACCGACTTGCCTCGCACGTCGCCGAGCAGGCGCGCCGGCAACGCCGCGGCGGCGTCCTGCACCCACCAGGCACCATCGCCGAAGCCCGCAAGCTGCGCGACCGGGCCATGCGCTGTGGTGCGCACGGTGCCCGTTGGCAGCACCCTGCCTTGCAGGCGGGCTGCCCAATCGTCCGGATCGCTTTTGACGGTGAGATCGAGCGCAGGCTCGCGCCCATTGGCGGCCGCGATGGCGCGCGCGGTGGCTTCGCCATAGTGCGCGATCCAACGCTGCATCAGCCATTCCGGCGTGTCGAGCAGCACGGTGTCGAGCGCGGCGAGGCGATGCTTGCCCTCGCGCGTGAGCTGCCGCAGCACCGCGTTGACGAGGCCGGCGTAGTGCAAGCCGGGGCGGTCCGCCTGCACCAGCCGCACCGAAAGATCGACGGCGGCGTGATCGGGCACTTCGAGAAACAGGATCTGCGCCGCGCCGATTAGCAACGCGCTTTCGACCCGCGGGGCCTCCTTGGGCAGCCCGCGTTTGAGTTGCTCCGCGAGCAGGTGGCGCAGCGTGCCGAGCCGCCGCATGGTCGTGCCGACCAGCATTCGCACCAGCGCGCGGTCGCGGTCCGGCAGCGTGTTCAGCGGACCAGCCTCGAGCTGCTCGTCGAGCGGCCGCTTGCGCTGGAGGACGCCGTCGACAATGTCGGCGGCGATGCGGCGGGCGGCGAGACCGGGTGTTTCGGGAGGCATTGCCGCCATCCATGCCATAAGTGGTCGGCCGCCGCACGGCTGCTCCCGCCTTGACGGCGCTCGGCCCGAGCGCATCTAACAGGGCATGACGTCATCGAACGACAAAAGCGGCGTTGTGTCCGATGCGTCCGGGCCGAAACGGCAGCTCGCGCCCGCGGCCGAGCGCGCGCTCAAGGAAGCCGCCGAGCGCCGCGCCGAGGCGGATCGCCAAGCGGCCGCACGGCCGAAGGAAGTGCCCGAGCGCAACGGTCCTGAGCCGACCCGCTATGGCGATTGGGAAAAGAAGGGCTTGGCTTCGGATTTCTGAGAGCTGAGATCGGCGATAATCGCTAGCAATATCAATCCAATAACTCATTCTTTGTTTGACGATTGCGCGGGTCTGCCGACTCAGCCTATACCAGGAATATGTTCCTTGTACTAAGACTATTGTCCGCATCGCGCAGCGGCACTGTGCCTGCGCTCGCTGTCGCAACGTTTCTGCTGGGCCTGGGTCTTGGCGTGACGGTCGGTCCGGTGATTGCGAGCCGAGGTAGCGCGCCGGTGCTAGCGTCCGCCGAACCGGCTTCTCCGCCGAGCCCAACCACCGAGATACGCGCCGCCTATCCGAGCGACGTGCTGCGCGTGCTCGACGGTGACACGTTCGAGGCGCGCGTCAATTTGTGGCCCGGCCTCGCCATCACGACGCGTGTGCGGCTGCGCGGCATCGACGCGCCCGAACTGAAGGCGCGCTGTGCCGAGGAGCGCAGTAAGGCGGAGGCCGCACGCGACGCGCTGGCGCGGCTGCTCGATCAGGGCGGCGTCGGCGTATCGCGAGTCACCCTGGACAAATACGGCGGCCGCGTCGTCGCGGCCGCGTCCACGCGCATGACCGCCGACGTGTCGGCGGCGTTGCTCGATGCCGGCTTGGTTCGCCGCTACGGCGGCGGCCGGCGCGACTCGTGGTGCTCTTAAAACCGGCGTCTTAGCGCGTGACGACCACCGGCGTTCCGACGCTGACGCGCGCGAAGAGATCCATGATGTCGGCGTTGTACATCCGGATGCAGCCGTAGGACACGAAGCCGCCGACCGAACTCGGCTGATTGGTGCCGTGAATGGCGTATTCGCCGCCGGCGAGCGTGAGCGCGGCCTCGCCCATCGGATTGCGCGGCGAGCCGCCGGGAATGAGGTCCGGCAGGCGCGGATTGTCGCGCTTGACGTCAGGCGGCGGCGCCCAGTCCGGACGGACGCGCTTGCTGTCGATGTACGACGTACCCATCCATTGCTTGCCGGCACGGCCGACGCCGACCGGATAGCGCAGCGCCTGGCCGCGGCCGAGCACCAGATAAAGCCGCCGCTCGCCGGTGCGCACCACGATGGTGCCGGCCGAGACGTTATCGTTGAAGGTGACGACTTCGCGGGCCGAAGCCGGCGACGAAGCGATCAGATTGGCGAGGGGGGAAACGACGAAAGCCGCAAGCGACGCGGTGAAGGACCGGCGCGCAACACGCATGACGCACTCCACAAACTTACAAGGCCGTAGACAACGGCCGTACGCGATACACGGCGCCAATGCTGCGCCGTTAACCTAAATATTCGTTTAATTCGTTGTTGGTCCGGTCCGCGCCGCGCGTTCTTTTCCCCTCTCCCGTTCCGGGAGAGGGGAAGGGCGTGTGTGGCGACGCTTATGCCAAAATGATTTCGCTCAGCCGCCGAACAGCCGCGAGAAGAACCCGCGCTTTTCCTGGGGCTTCGCGACGGCAGGCGCTGCAGGCTTCGGCTGCGGCGCGAGATCGTTCGTCGGCAGCGCTGCCGCGGATGCGGGCGGCGTCGCGGCCGCCGACAATGACGCCGGCTTGGGCGCGCCGTCCTTGCGGTTCTGCCGGTTGTCCACCAGGTCATTGACCACGCCCGGATCGGCGAGCGTCGAGGTGTCGCCGAGATTGCCGTATTCGTCCTCGGCGATCTTGCGCAGGATGCGGCGCATGATCTTGCCGGAGCGTGTCTTCGGCAGACCAGGCGCGAACTGGATCAAGTCGGGCGAGGCGATCGGGCCGATCTCCTTGCGCACCCAGCCGACCAACTCCTTGCGCAATTCCTCGGTCGGCTGCTCGCCCGTCATCAGTGTGACGTAGGCATAGATGCCCTGGCCCTTGATGTCGTGCGGATACCCGACCACAGCGGCTTCCGAGCATTTCGGATGCGCCACCAGCGCGCTCTCGACCTCGGCGGTGCCGAGCCGATGGCCCGCGACGTTGATCACATCGTCGACGCGGCCGGTGATCCAGTAATAGCCGTCCCCGTCGCGCCGGCAGCCGTCGCCGGTGAAGTACTTGCCCGGATAGGTCTTGAAGTAGGTATCGATGAAGCGCTGGTGGTCGCCATAGACCGTGCGCATCTGGCCCGGCCAGGAGTCGGCGATGCAAAGATTGCCCGAGGTCGCGCCCTCCAGCACCTTGCCCTCGGCATCGACGATCACCGGCTGGCAGCCGAAGAACGGCAACGTTGCCGAGCCCGGCTTGAGCCGCGTCGCGCCCGGCAGCGGTGTGATCAGAATGCCGCCGGTTTCGGTCTGCCACCACGTGTCCACGATCGGGCAGCGGCCATCGCCGACCACGCGGTGATACCACTCCCAAGCTTCTGGATTGATCGGCTCGCCGACCGAGCCGAGCAGACGCAGGCTCGCGCGCGAGGTTTTCTTCACCGGGGCTTCGCCCGCTTGCATCAGCGCACGGATCGCGGTCGGCGCCGTGTAGAACGTGTTGACCTGATGCTTGTCGCAAACCTCCCAGAAGCGCGACATGCTCGGGTAGTTCGGCACGCCCTCGAACATTAGCGTGGTGGCGCCGTTGGAGAGCGGGCCATAGAGAATGTAGCTGTGGCCGGTGACCCAGCCGACGTCGGCGGTGCACCAGTAGATGTCTCCGTCGTGGTAGTCGAACACGTATTGATGCGTGATCGACGTATAGACCATGTAACCGCCGGTGGTGTGCAGCACGCCCTTGGGTTTACCGGTCGAGCCTGAGGTGTAGAGAATGAACAGCGGGTCCTCCGCGTTCATCTCCTCGCACGGACACTCCGACGTCACCTGGGCCGCGGCCTCGTGATACCAGACGTCGCGCACCGGATTCATCTCGACGGCGCCGCCGGTCCGCTTCACTACGATGACATGATCGACGCCGCCAACCTTGGCGATGGCGGCGTCGGTGTTGGCTTTCAGCGGAACCTTGCGGCCGCCGCGCAGGCCCTCGTCGGCGGTGATGACGACGTTGGAGCTGCAGTCCTCGATCCGGCCGGCGAGCGAGTCGGGTGAGAAGCCGCCGAACACCACCGAATGCACCGCGCCGAGCCGCGCGCAGGCGAGCATCGCGTAAGCCGCCTCCGGGATCATCGGCATGTAGATGGTGACGCGGTCGCCCTTCTTGACGTTGCGGTTGCGCAGGATGTTGGCCATCCGGCACACCTCGTCGTGCAGCTCCTGATAGGTGATCTTCTTGTCGTCCTTGGGGTCGTCGCCCTCCCAGATGATCGCAGTCTGGTTGGCGCGCTTTTCCAGATGGCGGTCGATGCAGTTGTAGGCGGCGTTGAGCGTGCCGTCCTCGAACCACTTGATCGAAACGTCGCCGGAGTAATTGGTGTTCTTCACCTTGCTGAACGGCCGGGTCCAGGTGATGCGCTTGGCCTGCTCGGCCCAGAACCCGTTCGGGTCGGCGATCGAGCGCGCGTACATCTCCTTGTACTTGGCTTCGTCGATAAAGCCGCGCTGCTTCCACTCGGCCGGAATGTCGTAGATTTTGTCGGACATCTTGTTCTCCACGCGGGCCGCGATTTCGCGCGACGGGCGCGATCGCCGTTTTCTGTCAACACATTATGCGACGGTGAACCAACAGGCGACAAGGCAGTGAATTGTCCCACTTTGGTCGAGGGCCTTGGAGTATGTTGTTTCGGCTGTAACCAGCATTGGAGAGCGTCATGCTGAAGCAGGGTTTGAAGGTTGCCTGCACCCTCGCGGTCCTCCTGCTGCCGCTCGGTTCCGCTGGCGCCCAGACGCCATCCGGCGAAACCATGGCTGCGGCCCGCGAGCTGGTTACCACCATGCGGATGGGCGATCAGTTCAAGATTCTCCTGCCGGCCATCATGCAAACCATGCGCGGCGTGATCACGCGCAACGATCCCAGCGTCGAGCGCGACTTCGACACCACGTTGCCCTTGCTATTAGAGGCAATGAATGCGCGCATTGGCGAATTCGCCGAATTGCAGGCCGGCATCTACGCCGGGCAGTTCACCGCCGATGAGCTCAAGGAGTTGACCGCGTTCTACCGGCAGCCGATCGGCCAGAAGATGATCGAGCGGACGCCGGTAATCGCGCAGCAGAGCATGGCGATGGGGCAGGTGTTCGGCCGGCGGATCGGCGAGGAGCTGCAATCGCGTATGCGGGAGGAGCTGCGAAAGAAGGGCCACGCGCTTTAGCGCGGTTGATCGAAGAACAGAGGGCAGGGCGGGTCGATGAAAAGGTTGATTGGAGTCATTGTGGCGTTTGCGACCGCGCTATGCGTCGCAACCACAGCGCAAGCGCAGTCCTATCCGAACCGGCCGATCCGCCTGGTGGTTGGCTTCCCGCCTGGCGGCGCCGCCGACATCATTGCGCGGCTCTACGCGCAGGCCCTGTCGGTGCAATTGGGCCAGCCGGTGGTGATCGAGAACAAGCCGGGCACCGGCGGCAATCTGGCGAGCGATATCGTCGCCAAGGCGGAGCCCGACGGCTATACGCTGCTGCACGGCACCGAAAACGTCTTCATCAGCAATCCGCACGTCTACAGCCGGATGCCGTTCGATCCGTTCAAAGACCTGGTGCCGGTCGCGAGTCTCGTCTCGAACCAGATCGTGCTGGCGGTTAATCCGGTGGTGCCGGCGAATACGCTGACCGAATTCGTTGAGCTCGCGCGCCGCACCAAGCCGCCGCTGTTCTACGCCTCGATCGGCAACGGCAGCCAGCATCATCTCGCCATGGAGATGTTGAAGCAGCACGTCAATATCGACCTCACCCACGTGCCGTATCGCGGCGGCGGCCCGGCCGCCATCGCGCTGCTCGGTGGCGAGGTCTCGGCGATGTTCGGCGGCGGTTCGGTGGTGCCGATCATCCGCTCCGGCAAGCTGCGCGGGCTTGCTTCGACCGGCCCCGTGCGCAATCCGGCGACGCCCGACCTGCCGACCATCGGCGAAGTGTATCCGGGTTATGAAGCGCTGAGCTGGCACGCGGTATTCGTGCCGGCTGGTACGCCGCAGCCGATCATCGAGCGGCTGCAAAAGGAAATCGCTGTCGTGCTGAAACAGCCGGAGTTTGCTGCACGATTGGCCAGCACCGGATCGGGCGAGCCCTATTCGGCGACGCCGCAGGAACTCACCGCGCGGATGAAGCGCGACTACGAAAAGTACGGCAAGCTGATCCGCTCGATCGGCATCAAGGTGGAGTAGAGCATGATCCCGAAAAGTGGATACCGGTTTTCGGATAAGATCATGCTCAAAGAGAGCGCTACCGTCCCATCCAGCCGACGATCGCGCCGATCAGGAGGAACGCGCCGAGCCAGCCGCCGGCGTCGATCACCGTCAGCATGAATTTGCGTCCCTGGAACACGTTGTTGACGCCGCTGGTGGTCAGCACGAAACCGAACCAGCAGAGCGCAGCCGAGATGATGCCGGCGCGTAGCGTGAACGCACCCATATGGACCAGGATGCCGTACAGCGCATAAGCGATGACGACTTCGGCCACGAACACGATGACGAAAGGTGCGAATTTGGCGAAGCCCTGCTTGGCAGCCTGCTCCGCCTTGCACTGCTCCAGGCTTTTGCCCTGCGCGGCCAGCCAAGACGCACTCAGCGCGGTGTAATAGATCGCGCCGAACACCCAGGCCGCGGCGGCACCTAAGAAAATCGACAAGAAATTGACGCTCAAAAACGGCATCGGAAGCCTCCCCGGTGATCGCCGGCACTGTACAACAACGGCGCGGAACCTGCTTTACTTTTGCATCCTGTAGCGTGCGTACGAGGTCGCCGTGCCGTCTATCAATCCCGATCGCCTGCTGGGCGACCTCTACAAGCTGCGGACGTTCGGCACCTACAAGACCGGCGTGCACCGGCCGACGTTTTCGCCGGAAGACGTCGCCTCGCGCCAGTGGCTCACCGAGCGCATGACCGAGGCCGGCCTCGACGCGCAGATCGACGGCATCGGCAATGTCATCGGCTTTACCCGCGCGAGCGGCCGCAAGATGCTGGCCGGCTCCCATATCGAGAGTCAGAATTATGCGGGTTGGCTCGATGGCCCGCTCGGCGTGATCTACGCGCTCGAGGCCGCGCGGGCGTTGCGCGAAGATAAGGCGACCGGCGACGCGGGCGTCGACGTGGTCGCGTTTTGCGACGAGGAGGGTCACTTCGGCAGCTTCTTCGGCAGCCGCTCATTCATCGGTGACATCGCCGAGGCCGACATCGACAAGGCGAAGGATCGCACCAGCGGCAAGCCGATGCGCGACGCGCTGAAAGACGCGGGCTACGCCGGCCGCCCGCGCCTGAAGATCGATCCGCGCCGCTACGTCGGCTATTTCGAGGCGCACATCGAGCAGGGCCGCACGCTGGAGTCCGGCAATCTCAAGGTCGGCGTCGTCACCGGCCTGGTCGGCCTCTGGAACTATCGCATCACCGCGATCGGTCAGCAGAACCACGCCGGCACCACGATGATGTGGGAGCGGCGCGACGCCGGCATGACCATGGTGCGGCTGCTCGCGGCCATCGACCGGCGCTTCGGCGAGATCAAAGCCGCGCGCACGGTTTGGACCTTCGGCAGCGCGCGGTTCGAGCCGGGCGAGCCGAGCATCATTCCGGGCCGCGCCGAGGCCGTGCTGCAATTCCGTGACGCCGACATGGCGGTGCTGGAGCGGATGGAAAAGGCGCTGTTCGAATTAGTTGAGGAGACGAACCGCGCCGGGCCGTGCGAGCTGACGATTGCCAATCTGCGGCGCAGCGTTCCGGCCGCGATGAACGAGGGCTTCCAGCAAGCGATTGAAGCCGCCGTGGCGCATCACGCGCCGGGTCTTGGGATCCGGATGCCGTCCGGCGCCGGACACGATGCACAGGTGATGGCGCAGGTTATTCCAGCCGCGATGCTGTTCGTGCCGAGCATCGGCGGCATCAGCCATCACTGGAGCGAAGACACCTCGGACGCGGACATCGTGCTCGGCGCGCGGGTGTTTTGCGATGCGGTTGCGAGCGTGCTGAAAGATTAGCGGCCGCAATCGTCATTGCGAGGAGCCGAAGGCGACGAAGCAATCCAGAGTGCGGGTCTCTGGATTGCTTCGCTTCGCTCGCAATGACGAGATCATCCCTTCATCCCACCCATCTTGCACACGAGCTTCCATTCCGCGTCCGTCACCGGCTGAACGGAGAGCCGCCCGTATTTCACCAGCGCCATGTTTTTGAGCTTCGGCTCGGCCTTGACGGCGGCGAGCGTCACCGGCTTGGGCAACGACTCGCCCGCGCCGGTCTGCACCGCCACCCAGGGCTCGCCCTTCTCGGCGGTCGGATCGGCGAATGCCTCCTTGATGATTTCGCCGATACCGACGACCTGCTTCTCGTCGCCGGTGTGATAGAAGAAAAACTTCTCGCCCTTCTTCATGGCTTGCAGGTGCTTCCGCGCCGCGAAGTTGCGCACGCCGCTCCAGGGCTCGCCCTTGGCGCCGCGCTTCACCTGGTCGTCCCAGGAAAACTCTTCCGGTTCGGTCTTCATCAGCCAGTAAGCCATAGCGCTACTCCCGCTTGCTTTCCCTCTCCCCGCTTTTGCGGGGAGAGGGTGGTGAGGTCCGAAGGACCGAGCCGGGTGAGGGGCGAGTGGCGTATTCTGCGCTGGCCCCTCACCCGACCTCGCTACGCTCGGTCGACCTCTCCCCGTAAGAACGGGGAGAGGTGAAAAAATTACTCCGCTCTGATCGGCCGTGTGAGCAAAGACTCGATCGCTTGGTCGACGTTCATCTCGTGCGCGAGGACGGCCGCAATCGCCGCCGAAATCGGCATGTCCACGTTCTGCGCCCGCGCCATCTCCAGCAGCACCGGCGCCGTGTAAGCGCCTTCGGCGAGCTTTTCGCTGGGCTTTTCGCCCTGGGCGAGCGCAACGCCGAACGAGAAATTGCGCGACTGCGGCGTCGAGCACGTCAGCAGCAGATCGCCCAAGCCGGACAGGCCCATCATGGTCTCTGGCTTGGCGCCATAGGCGCGGCCGAACCGCACCAGCTCGGCAAAGCCGCGCGTGGTCAGCGCCGCCGCCGCGCTGGCGCCGAGCTTGCGGCCGGCGACGATGCCGGCTGCGATCGCCAGCACGTTCTTCGCCGCGCCGCCGATCTCGACGCCGCGCACATCGGTCGAGTGATAGGGCCGGAACGCCGCCGAGCCGAGTGCTTGCGCCAGCGCCGCCGCCATCGTCTCGTCGCCGACCGCGAGCGTCACTGCGGTCGGCAGGCCGCGCGCCACATCGATGGCGAAGCTTGGCCCCGACAGGATCGCCGGCAACGCCGCCGGCGCGCATTCGGCGATGATGTCGGACATGAATTTTTGCGTACCGCGCTCGATGCCCTTGGCGCAGGCGACCAGCGGCGTGCGGGCGGCGACCAGCGGCGCCAGCGTTTTGACGACGGTGCGCATCGCCTGCGCCGGCACCACCAGCAGGATCGCCTCGGCGCGGGCAGCCTCGGCGAGATCGCGGACAACCGCAATATTGTCGTCGATCCGCGCGCCGGGCAGGAACAGGCTCTCGCGCTTGTTCGCGAGCTGCTCGGCGTTCTTCGCGTCGTGCTCCCACAACATCACAGCGCGTCCGGCCCGCGCGCAGGTCATCGCCAGCGCGGTTCCCCAGGCGCCGCCTCCGAGCACCGCAATGCGGTCGAATGTCATGCCGCGGCTTCTTGCTTGCGCATGATCTTTTCCGAAAACCGGTTGCCACTTTTCGGGATCATGCGCCTCAATCCTTCGGAGCGACGAAATAGGAATGCGCGGGCTGCGGTCCCGCCACCTCATCGAGCGGCCAGCGCGCCCGCGGCGCGGTGTCGAGCGGATCGGTCAGGCCCGCCGCCAGCCGCTCGGCGCCGGCCCATGCGATCATCGCGCCATTGTCGGTGCAGAGCGCGGGCGGCGGCACCACCAGCACGGTGCCACCCTCGAAGCCGATACGATGGAGCGCCTTGCGGATCGCCTGGTTGGCGGCAACGCCACCCGCCGCGACCAGCGCGGACGGCGCACCGAAGCGTTCGCGGAACACGCGCAAGCCCGCGCGCAGCCGGTCGAGCACCACTTCCACCACGGCCTGCTGGAACGACGCGCAAAGATCGGCGACGTCCTGATCGCTCAGCGGCGCGATCTTTTCGGCTTCGAGCCGCAGCGCCGTTTTCAATCCAGACAACGAAAAATCGGGCTCGGAGCGGCCGTGCATCGGCCGCGGCAGCATGAAGCGCACCGGATTGCCGCGCGCGGCCTCTTTCTCGACCTGCGGGCCGCCCGGATAGCCGAGACCCAGAAGCTTCGCGGTCTTATCGAACGCCTCTCCGATGGCGTCATCGACGGTGGTGCCGAGCCGCACGTAATTGCCCACGCTGCGCACCGCCACGATCTGGGTGTGCCCGCCGGAGGCGAGAAACAGGCAATAGGGAAACGGCACGCCATCGGTTAGCCGCGGGGTCAGCGCGTGCGCTTCCAGATGATTGACCGCGATCATCGGCTTGGCGCTGACCATCGCGATGGCCTTGGCGGTGGTCAGCCCGACAATCACGCCGCCGATCAGCCCCGGCCCGGCGGCCGCCGCCACGCCGTCGAGGGCGGCGAAATTCGTGCCGGCGTCGCTCATGGCCTTGGCGATGACGCGGTCGAGCGATTCCACATGCGCGCGGGCGGCGATCTCCGGCACCACCCCGCCGAAAGCGGCGTGCTCGTTGACCTGCGATAGCACGACGTTGGACAGGATCTTGCCCGGCTTGTCGTCATGGCGCTCGACCACCGCGGCGGCGGTCTCGTCGCATGTCGTCTCGATTCCGAGTACAAGCATCGGGTTAAGGCCTGTGAAGGCAACGGCCTAACATTGCGGGGATCAGTGTCGCAACCCTCGGGCGGATCGGCAATCCTGCGGCTCGGCACGCGCGGCAGTCCGCTCGCGCTGGCTCAAGCCCGTATGGTGCGCGATGCGCTGGCCGGCGCGCTGCGGATCGAGCCGGAGCACATCGAGATCGCCGCAATCCGCACCACCGGCGACCGCATCCAGGACCGTCCGCTGGCCGAGGCCGGAGGCAAGGGCCTGTTCACCAAGGAGATCGAGGAGGCGCTGCTCAGCGGCATGATCGACCTCGCGGTACATTCGGCCAAAGACATGCCGACCGTGCTGCCGGACGGCCTGATGCTGGCGGCATTCCTCACCCGCGAAGACCCGCGCGACGTGTTCGTCAGCCGCAAGGCGAAGACGCTCGCTGGGTTGCCGCAGGGCGCAACCATCGGCACATCGTCGCCGCGGCGTCAGGCGCTGGCGCGGCGATTGCGGCGCGACCTGCGCGTGGTGGACTTGCGCGGCAACGTGGAAACGCGGCTCCGCAAGCTCGACGAAGGCGTCGCGGATGGCACCTTGCTGGCGTTGGCAGGATTGAAGCGGCTCGGCTTGACCGAGCACGCGACGCAAGTGCTCATGATCGACGATTTTCTCCCGGCGGTGGGGCAAGGCGCGATCTGCATCGAGACCCGCGCCTCCGACGACAAGACCCGCACGCTGCTGAATCGGATCGACGATCCCGATACCGCCACCGCGATCATAGCCGAGCGTGCGTTCCTGGCGGCGCTCGACGGCTCGTGCCGCACGCCGATCGCCGGGCACGCCACGGTCGAGAACGGCCGGGTGCGCTTCCGCGGCATGATCGTGAAGCCCGATGGCAGCGAGGCCTTCGAGGCGACGCGCGACGGTCCGGCCGGTGACGCGGCGCTGCTCGGCGACGATGCCGGGCGCGAACTCAAATCCCGCGCCAGTCCCGATTTCTTCGCGCGCTGACATGCTGTTCCTTGTCACCCGGCCCGCGCCCGACAACGAACGCACCGCGGCCGAATTGCGGGCGGGGGGGCATGAAGTCCTGCTTGCCCCGATGTTGCGGATTGAGCCGTTGTCCGGTGTCGATCTCGGCGCCGGGCCGTGGGCCGGGATCCTGATTACCAGCGCCAACGGCGCGCGCGCCGTCGCGGCGCACCCGCGGCTCGGCGAAATCGCGGCGTTGCCGATGGTTGCGGTTGGGCGCAGCAGCGCCGAGGCGGCGCGCCAGGCGGGGTTCGCGCAAACCATCTCGGCCGACGGCGATGGGCGGGACCTGGTCCGCATGGTGGCGGCACGCTTCGTCGGTCAACCGGCGCCGCTGCTTTATCTCGCCGGGGAGGATCGGGCGCGCGATCTGGTCGGCGAGCTGGGCGGTTTCGGCGTGTCGGTGCGCCCGGTGGTGGTCTATCGCACCGCCCGGATCGCGGACTTTCCGCCGCCGGTACGAGCCGCGCTGACGGGCGGGATCATCGACGGCGTGCTGCATTTCTCCCGCCGCAGCGTGGAGAATTACCTGGAATGTGCCGGGACTCTGCTCGATTCGGCGCTCGCGCCTAAGCATTTTTGCCTGTCCGAACGGGCCGCCGCGCCACTCAGGGCGGCCGGTGCTGCCACAATTCAGGTTGCGGTGCGCCCGGACGAGGCCGCCTTGTTGGCTTTGGCCACATCCCGAACTTAGAAGAATCGAATAGAATGCCGCCATGGCAACACCGGGCAAACGTCCCCCGTCGGGCACCTCAGGCGCGCGCCGCCAGCGGCCCGCACCGCTCATCGAACTGAAGGCGAGCGAGGTCGCATCCGAGCCCGTCGCAACGCCGCCGCCCCCGCCGCAAGAGCCGTTACAAGAGCCGTTGCACGAAACCTTCCGGGCACAGCCGGAGCCGCCGCCCTACGAACCGCCTGAACCGCCGCGGCGCGATCCACCGCAATCCGAAGCGCGAGCTGACGAGCCGCAGCGACCATTTTTGGCCTGGCTGCCGCAGGAACTGCCGTGGCCGCTGGTCGGGGCCGGTGCTGCGGGTGCGGCCTGCACGTTGTTATTGTTGGCGGTGCTCTGGCTGGTGTGGCCGAGCAGCCGCGATCCGGTTGCCACGCTGGGCCCGCGGCTTGCGACAATCGAGACGCAACTGCGCGATCTGGCATCGCGGCCGGCCGCCGCGCCGGGCGTCGATCCCAAAGCGATCGACGAACTTGCGGCGCGCATGGCGCGGCTAGAAAGCGCGGTCGCGACGCCACGGCCCGCGGCGACCGATCCCATCATGCTGAGCCACCTCACCGCCAACGAAAATGCGGTGAAGTCGCTCAACGACACGGTGGTTGCGCTGGCAAAGCAGATCGAGACGGCCGCCGCCGCCGCGCGTGACGCAACCGCTCGTGCCGACGAAGCCGCTGTCGCTGCCCGCGAGGCGCGCAGCCGCGCCGACAGCGCGACCGCGGCGCTGGCCGACGTCCAGATCAATGCCCGGAACGCCAGCGCCGGAACCGATCGCGCGCTGCGGCTCGCGGTGGCGGCGTCGGCGCTGCGCAACGCGGTCGAGCGCGGCGATCCCTATGCGGCTGAGCTTGCCGCCGCTCGCCCGCTTGCCATCGACGCCAATGCGCTCGCGCCGCTGGAGCCATTTGCCGCCGAGGGCGTGCCGAGCCACGCGGCGTTGGCGCAGGAGCTTGCGGCGCTGTTGCAGCCGATGCTGCGCGCGGCTGGCAGCACCATTAAGCGCGACGGCAATTTCCTCGATCGCTTGCAGGCCAATGCCGAGCGGCTGGTGCGCATTCGTCCGGTCGATGAGCCGCCGGGCGACGACCCGGTCGCGGTGTTGGCGCGGATTGAAGCGAGGGCCGCCCATGCCGACACGGCAGGCGCGCTGACCGAGCTCGGCAAGCTTCCGGCGGCGGTTCGCGCGCCGGCGCAGCCCTGGATCGCCAAGGCCGAAGCCCGCGATAAGGCCGTCGCCGCGAGCCGGCGTTTCGCGGGCGACGCCATCGCCGCGCTCAAGCCCGCAATGTGAGCATGATTCCGGAACGGGTGAACCGGTTGTCGGACACGATCATGCTCAAATCAGGCGTGCAACGATGACCCGCGTGATTGTCTTCCTGGCGGCCGTCGCCGTGCTGGCGCTCGGCGCAGCATGGATCGCCGATCGCCCGGGCGACGTCACGATCACGTGGCTTGGCTATCGGCTCGAAACCTCGCTGATGGTGCTGGTGGTGGCGGTCACAATCGTCATCGCGGTTGCGCTGGCGCTGTGGTCGCTGATCCGCACCGTGCTGCGCTCGCCCGATCTGATCGCCATGGTGCTCAGCCAGCGCCGCGGGGTGCGTGGTTATCTGGCGATCTCCCGCGGCCTGGTTGCGGTTGGCGCCGGCGATGTGCGCACAGCGCGGCGCTACGCCAGCGAGGCCGAGCGCATCGCGCCGGGCGAACCGCTTGCGCTGTTGCTCAACGCGCAATGCGCGCAGCTCGCGGGTGACCGGGCGGCCGCCGAGTTTTCGTTCCGCGCCATGGCGGAGCGCGAGGACACCAAGCTGCTCGGCCTGCGCGGCCTGTTCGTCGAGGCGCGCCGCCGCGAGGACGCGGCCGCCGCGCGGGCTTACGCCGAGGAAGCCGCGACTGCCGCGCCGTCGCTGGCCTGGGCCGGGCAGGCTGTGCTGGAGTTTCGCTGCACGGCTGGCGACTGGGCCGGCGCGCTCGCGGCGCTCGATCGCAACAGCAAACACAATCTGATCCAGAAGGCGGAGTATCGCCGTCTGCGCGCCGTGCTGCTGACGGCGCGCGCGCTGGCGATCGAGGAAACCGAACGCGACCGCGCGCGCACGCTGGCGCTCGAGGCCGCCAAGCTCGCGCCGGCGCTGGTGCCTGCCGCCGAGCTCGCGGCGCGCTTTCTGGGAGAGACCGGCGAGATCAAGAAGGCGAGCCGCATCATCGAGGCAGCCTGGAAGGCCAATCCGCATCCCGATCTGGCCGAGGCCTATGCGCACCTGCGGCCGGGCGATTCCGCGCGCGAACGGCTGGCGCGGGTGCAGGCGCTGGCGCTGAAGGCGCCCGGTCACGTCGAGAGCGCGCTGGCAGTGGCGCGCGCCGCGGTCGACGCGCTGGACTTCACGGCGGCACGGCTGGCGTTGCGTCCGTTGCTGAAGGAGCCGACGCAGCGCATCGCCGAACTGATGGCCGAGATCGAACAGCGCGACAGCGGCGACGAAGGCCGCTCACGCGAATGGATGACGCGCGCGCTGCACGCGCCGCGCGACCCCGCCTGGGCGGCGGACGGCTTCGTGTCGGATCGCTGGATGCCGGTTTCGCCGGTGAGCGGGCGGCTCGATGCGTTTCAGTGGAAGGTACCGCTGGCCGAGATGGCCGATGCAAGCTCCGTCATCGAGAGCGACGAGCCGGCGCCCGCTCCGGCCGAAGCGCCGCCGTACGCGCTGCGATTGCCGTCCGTTCCGGAGCGCAACGAGACGCCGCCGGCGGTTGCCGAACAGCTGCCGCCAGAGGCCAAGCCGAAGCGCCGCCGCCAGGCCGCGGTGCCGCCGCCGGTCGAGGCCGTGATTCCGCTGGTGCATGCGCCGGACGATCCGGGTCCCGAGCCGCTGCCGTCCGAGGAGCCGCAGCCGGAACCGCCGCCGCGACGTGGCTTCTTTAAGTAACCTGGCTTCTTTAAATAATGCGGGCGTTGCCAAGGGCGGCAGGCAGGGCTATCAGATGGCCGCCCCATTCAGCCGGCGTAGCTCAGTGGTAGAGCATCCGCTTCGTAAGCGGGTGGTCGGGGGTTCAAATCCCTCCGCCGGCACCATTCCATCGTTCCATAGATGTTCTCTGCGACGCATAGCGACGGAATTTCAATACGTTGCCTGATTTCGAGTGTGCGCATTGCCGATCATAGCTTGCGGTGCCTTCGCGGGTAAACATTTCTGTATGTCGAGCCATATCTGCCAGTGCAAGGTCACGACTCGCGGTGTCGATATCTAAATCCGCCGTCGCTTGCAAAAGTTCACGTAGGTCGCTTCCACCTGTGATCTCATGTGTTGTCTTGCTGCCAAGCTGGTATGCTGCTTTGCAGCGCAATAAACTCAGAATCGCTAATAAGAAACTGAGGGTCGGCTCCGGGCGTACGCCCCCCTTGCGCAAGGTCCCTGTATTGGGTCGCGGCAACCTCGGCCAAAAGATACCTTGTCCTCCAAGATAACGGCCGCGAACTCGGCATCTATAGATTGACGATAGATCCATGAAATATCGTCTATCGGAAGGTATTTAATTCTAGCGTTCTTTATTCGTATGCTCGGCTTTTGCAGCAGCGGCAGGCCATCGTTCCGCGGTTCTGCGGTTATTTTCTTACCGTAGGCTTCCGATAGGCTAACCAGGGCGTACGCCTCTGTGCCGTCAGCCTGTTTCCAGCGGATGTTTAACCAAGACACATTCCGTGTGAAGTAATAACCGTTCACAACCTCAGCATCGGTCTCAATGCCATTTGTGCGTACCTCTTCTCTAACCTTGATATCTGCGGCTGAATAAGTGACAAACCAAAGCAGAGCTACAGAAATCCCGCCAAAGAGGATTCCGAAGAATATGATCTTAAATGCCGTTTTTAGTCTCTTGGACGTCATTATCGGTTACTCCGGCTGTACCGGTCGCAGAAACGTGAATCCAACCAATGCTGATGGGCCGCTTCCAGCATGGTTTAGTGCCTCGTTAATGCCTTTATCGCTGATGCATCTTTTGAAACTCGCTGATTCCAGACACCGCCTCTTGATATTGAATTCTATCAAGGCACCGACCAGTGCCTTGCCGGGCTTCTGTAGAACCGCATTGCGCCACCGCTAATTCATAGGTGCTTGGCGCCAAAATTGGAATCAGCGAGCGTTCCTGAGCCGTAAGGTAATGCAATATATCTGATCCAGTTGCCATATTGCGGCTAATAATTGCATCCGGGATGCTAATTTCTTGAAAGTATGCCTTTAGCTCGGCCATCACTTTTGTATATCTACGTTCTGCTTCCATCGGATCAACACCGGCGATATCTGAATACCTCATACGATGAACACCGAGAACAGTGCCTCGTCGTGCCCAGCCGCCGGCCCATATAATAAAGCATGAGCTGGCGCACTCGCATCGTCGATCTCCAGCTCCCGTACGCGGGTTAAAATAAAAATTGCCCCCGAGCTGATCAGAATAGCAGTGACGCTCATCACCGAAATCGTTTCGTAGGTTTGGTGCTAGGGTAGTGGGGCGCAGCATTCGAACCATTTTTCCAATTTCAATACCGTCATATAAGGAACCGCCGGGCGAGTAAGTTTTTACATACATGATTGGTTTATTCCGCCGAGCGACGTCAAGTACGGTCTGACGAAAGCGGGTTGCGTCTCCTTGATTGACAGTACCCGTCAAAACGAGGTTCGCGAATCTTTCGGACTCTTCAACATAAATATCGAGAGCATGAGTGCGATGAGCGCTTAGAAAAATGGCAAGAGTGCCTACGATTAACCGCGCTGAAATCAGGTATTTCGCCATAGTAGCAGTCTCCGGCGTGCTAAGAGTTTCGATATGAAAACGGCCAACCGACGGCCCGTCCGTGGCTACCTAAGGTAGGCGACAAAAGCGCTGTTTTGGAGGAAATATTCACGCGCAAAGCCTGCTAGGTAGAGGGCCTATCTCAACTGTTAAGTCGACCGCACGGGCGGATGACTGACGGCATCGCGCAAGATTGACAGCGCTTCTGCAACTTCCTGACTCTTAATCGCAATTATTTCCATCAGTTGGGATGGCGTCCGAGTGTCCACGATGGAGCGCTTATTCGGGTTGACAGCCTTAAGGTCGTAGACGGCATCCTCGATGTCTTTGGCCTTGGAGGCTATCCTAAGGGCCTTCAAATCCCTCCGCCGGCACCAGCCTTCGCGCAGCGAAGACTGCCCGCCATAGCCCGCCTGGCGACGGCGGGCTTTTTGTTGCCACCCGCTTCGGCTCGCAAGCCAGCTTTCCGCAATTGTTCAGAACATCGAAGACCGGCCGCAGTGCCGCCGGTCGTTCAGCGCGCCGCGATAGGGTCGAGCTGGGCGTCCTCTTGAACCTTGGCGTCGGAGGCGTTGATCTGGTGGCCGGCCATGCAATGCGGGCACCAGACCCAGATAGTCAGCTGCATCGACTGCATTCGCTGGAGCGTGAGACGGTCGGCCTGAATGGCGGTCTCGACTTCGTCGCCCGTGCGCGGGCACCCGTAGGACACAACACTCATACGCGCCTCCACTGACCCCTAGAAACAACCGGGGCTTGGGCAAATTGTCAAGACATTACGGCCGCTTGGCGTGATTTTGGGCGGCCGGTGTGGCATCGCGAGCGCCGCCAAATTTGGCTGCGGCACGCCGGAAATAGCGGCGGCGTCTGAATTCGGAGGGTTAACGGGGATATCGGCCGCCGGCACGCGTTATGGCTTTACGGATCGAACGAATAAGCTCACTAGGTTTACTGTCCTACCCAACCGAGGGCGTCATCATGAGGCGTCGTGCTGGCGGGGTGGGACGCGGCGCCTGCGCGCGGGATTCGCAACCCCGCTCCCGGGAGGCCTCGGGTAACTGTCCCCCCGACTACGAGGGGCGCCCAGTTTAGGGCACACGGGGACCGGATGAACGGCGGCGTGAGCCGCCGGGATCAGGGCGAGCGCGAGTTCGCTGCCGGTTTTTGTCAGTAACGGTTCCGAGGGCCAAAAATCGCCGCGATGGAGCGTCGGCCGGCGCGCGCCCCCGCTTTGGGCGCCACGCCGGTTTGTCCCCGTTGGAGTAATCCATCGGTGGACGAGGCGTGATCGAGATGTGGCGTCGACCGGCGCTCCATCCCCTCGGATTTTCCGAGGGACCAACGAAACGGCGCCCGGGCGCCCAACAAATCCCGGCGATCACGCACGTCCGCAACACAGAGCATGATCCCGAAAAGTGGATACCGGTTTTCGGAAAAGATCATGCTCAAACAAGAAGCCAGGAGGGCAGATTGAACTCAGCCGCGTTCCAGCAGGGCGGCGATCGCTTTGATCTGATTGCGAACGTAGTTCGGCAGGCCGGAGCTGATCGAGTTGCCGGTGTTGAACGAGCTGTTGCCGAGCAGCACTTGCGACGGCACCAGATTCCGCAGCACCGGCACGTTCTGGTACTTCTTCTGCGAGTCCAGCGTGTTGGTGCTGACCGCGAGCGCGATCATGATGGTCGCGATGCTGCTCTTGGCATCGCCGGGGTTCGGCTGGAGCACCGCCACGAGCTTGCCGAAGCGCATCACCTGATTGACGTAGAACATGTTCTGCTCGAACACACCCGTCACCGGCGTGTCGATGCCGGTCAGCTTGCGCAGCGCCGCCTCGTCGATGTCGGCGGGTGTCAACAGACGCAGTTCGCTTTCGAACTCGAGGGTGTCGGAGACCTTGCGCTCGCCGTCGCGCAGCTTGTTGGCAAGCGCAACGCCCATCGGCAGCTTGCCTTCGAGCTTGTATTGCGAGCGGACGCAGAGCGCGACGCCGGTGCCTTCGCACCACGCCCGGTCTGGGTTTTTGATGTTGGCGGCGCGTTCGTCTTTCGGGATCGAGACCTCGGAAGGCTTGATGGCCTCGTGCTTGATCGCCGGGTCGATGCTCTGGATGAACGGCAAGGTCGCAAAGCGCGCCAGCCCGACCGATTCCGCCGGACGCGACAGCCGGAAGCGCGCCTCGGTGATGTACATCTGCAGCTCGTCCTTCACCTCTTTCCTCATTCCATCGACGATGCGATGGATCGTGCCTTCGGCGAAGGCCGGAAAGATGCTGAGGAACTGGCGCTGCAGCGGCTTCTTCGTTGCCCAATCATCGAAGCGGATGAAGGCGCCGGCGTCGGTCGTCTCGTCGAGCCGATAGTCGTTGAACAGGATGGTGCGCGGCTTGAGCTGATCGAGCGTGGTGGCCGGCACCGAGGCGACCTTGACGATCTGGAAGTCTCGGACTTGGGCCACAGCAAAGGTCGCCGCGCACAGGAAAAGCGCGGCCATCGTCGTACGCATCCACATGGTGCTCAGCCCGAACCCGGTTGGACGTCCCTTGCCCACAGCTATACCGCGGACAATGGCCGATTTGTGTAATGGGAATGCATGAACATTGGGTAATCGCAGTCGCGGCAGGATGGCAGCATGACGCGCAACGCCGCGAATTGGTTCCGGTTTGGCGCTTTCGGGCGGCGTATTCTTTGCCGCATGCCCCTTCGATGGCTGGAAGCAGGCCTGCGCTGCCCGCAGAGACATGACGGTTACCTTCCGCTACGTTTCCGCCAGAAGCCGCAAATGGTCGGGCCAAATCCGGGGCCAAGAGTGTCGTCGGGGAGGACATGATGAGCGAGTTGGACGGCGCGATCCGCGATCTGGTGATCGCCAACCGCATCCTGGCGAAGGAGGAGGTGCTCGACGCCTACGGCCACGTCAGCGTCCGGCACCCAACCAAGCCCGACCGCTATCTCTGCTCGCGCTCGCTCAGCCCGGAGCTGGTGACCCCCGAAGACATCATCGAGTTTGCGCTCGACGGCACACCGGTCGGCGACAACCGCCCGGCTTATCTGGAGCGCTACATCCACGGCGCGATCTACGAGTCACGGCCCGAGATTAACGCCGTGGTCCATTCCCACGCCGAGGACACGCTCGCCTTCGGCATCACCAAGGCGCCGTTCTGCTGCGTCGCGCATGTGGCGAGCGATATGGGCAGCCACGTTCCGGTCTGGGACATTGCCGACAAATTCGGCGATGCCACCAACCTGCTGGTGGTCAACATGGAGCAGGGCCGCGATCTGGCCCGCGCGCTCGGCAAGAACAGCGTGGTGCTGATGCGCGGTCACGGCTTCTCGGCCGCAGCCGACGGCCTGCTCAAGCTGGTGCGCATGAGCGTCTACCTGCCACGCAACGCGCGCGCGCTGCTGACCGCGATGCGGCTCGGCGAATTCAAGGCGCTGTCGGAGGGAGAAATCAAAGCGCGCAACAATTTCCGGGCAGGATCGCCGGAGATGCAGCGCGGCTGGGAATATTGGGCGCGGCGCGCCGGTTGCGGCGACATGCTGGTGGGCAGCAGGGGTGGCGTTTAATGGCCGCGAGACGGATCGACGTTCATTTCCATCTGATTCCGAAATTCTATGCCGACGCCGTTTATGCGGCGGGCTCAGGTCCCGCGATCGGACGCTATCCCGACTGGTCGCCGGAGCTTTCGCTCGAGATCATGGACCGCTTCGACATCGCGGTGGCGTTGACCTCGCTGGCGCAGCCGGGCGTTCAGTTCTGCCAATCGGAGCAAGCCAAGACGATGGCGCGCCGCTGCAACGATTACGCCGCCGAACTCAACGCGCGCTGGCCGAAGCGCTTTGGCGCGCTCGGCACGGTCTCGATGTGGGATGTGCGCCACGCGGTTGAGGAGGTCGGCTACGCGCTCGACACGCTCAAATTCAGCGGCGTCAGCCTGTTCGCCAGCTACGACGGTATTTTCCTCGGCGATGCCAAATTCGATCCCGTAATGGAAGCGCTCAACGCGCGCGACGCGGTGGTGTTCGTGCATCCCGGCACGCATCCGCTGAACAAGGACATCAAGCTGCCGTGGCCGGGTTTCATGATGGAATACCTGTTCGACACCACGCGCGCGGTGGTCAATCTCATCTTCAGCGGCACGCTGGAGAAGTTTCCGCGCATCCGTTTCATTCTGCCGCACGCTGGCGGTCTGGTGCCGTATTTTTCCTGGCGGCTCTCGGTGTCGCCGATGATCGATCCGCGACTGCGACAGTTGTCGCGCGACGACATCTTCGGGCTGCTGAAGCGCTTCTGGTACGACAACGCGCTGTCGCCCGGAGCGCAGACCTGGGGCTGCCTGGAGAATGTTGCCGCGATGGACCAGATCGTGTTCGGCAGCGACTGGCCGTTCGCCAACGCGCGCGTGACCGCCGAGGCGATCAAGACTTACGAGGCGCTCGATGCGATCTCGCCAGCGCAGCGCGCGGCCATCGACCGCGGCAATGCGCTGCGGCTGTTTCCGCAGTTCGCCTGACATCGGGCGATGGAAACCACGCCGCGGAAACCGGGTCGTCTGTTTGCACTTGCGCTGGGCCTCACCGCGCTGATCACGCCGCTCGCCGTTCATCTGTTTTTCCCGGTGATTCCGGCCGTGAAGGTCGCGCTCGGCTTGTCGGACGCCTACGCCTACCTGACGTTCAGCGTTGCACTGTTCGGCATGGCCTTCGCCACGCTGTTTTATGGTTCGTTGTCGGATCGCTACGGACGGCGGCCGGTGCTGCTGTCGGGCCTCGTGTTGTTCCTGGCCGGTAGCGCGCTGTCGGCGGCAGCGCAGACGCCAGCCATGCTGGTGGCGGGGCGACTGGTGCAGGCGGTCGGCGCTGGCTGCGGATTGGCACTGACGCGTGCCATCGCGCGCGACGCCTACAGCGCCGATCGCCTGGTCAAGTCGATCGCGTATCTGACCATGTTCGGTACGCTCGGCCCGATGGTATCGCCGTTCATTGGCGGATTGCTCACCGACACGTTCGGCTGGCGCAGCGTGTTCGGCTTTGCGCTGGTGGCCGGCGGCGCCATCGCGCTCACCGCTTATCTGGTGTTGTTCGAAACCCATCCAGTCGCGAGCCGCACCAAAAGCGACGCGAGCATGGTTGAGGGTTACGTCGCGTTGTTCAGCCGGCTGCGCTTCAACGCCTTCGTGCTGCAAAGCGGCTTCGTCACCGGCTCCTTCATGGTGATGGCAAGCGCGGCGGCTTCGCTGATGACGGAATTGCTGCACCGGCCTGCGGCCGAGTTCGGGCTTTACTTCCTGCTGTTTCCGATCGGCTTCTTTATCGGCAATTTTATCTCCAGCCGCGTCGGCAACCGGGTCAAAACCGAAACCATGGTGCTGATCGGCTCGTTGCTGGCGCTGGCGAGCGTCGCCACGCAGGCCGTGCTGTTGTGGCAAGGCATGCTGACGCCGCTGCTGTTCTTCATTCCGGGCACGTTCGTCACCATGGCGCAGGGCATCGCACTGCCCTACGCGCAGGTCGGCGCCATGGCGGAAATCCCGCGCTTTGCTGGCACGGCCGCGGGCATTGGCGTGTTCATGCAGAATTTTTGGGCCGCGGTGCTCGCGCAACTTTACGGGCTTTTGGCGGATGGGACGCCGATGCCGATGAGCGTGCTTGCGGTACTAGGAGCTTCGTTGTGCCTGGTGTTTGGCGCGATACCGTTCTGGCTGGCGCGGCGGCGCGTCACGCCTTGATGACGGCGATCACCTCGACCTCGACCAGGAAGTCCGGATGAGAGAGGCGCCGCACCTCGACCGCTGTGCTGGTCGAAAGGTCGTCCTGGCAGAACTCCATCCGGGCGTCGATATGCTCGAAATAGGCGTCGATGTCGGTGGTGAAGGTCTGCCGCTTCACCACGTCGGACCAGGTGGCGCCGGCGGCCGCGAGCGCGATGCTGATGTTGGAAAACACCTGGCGGATCTGCGCGCGCATATCGCCTTTGCCGACGATCTCGGCTTTGTCATTGCGCGACAGGGTGCCGGACACGAACACGATCTTGCCGGGCACCACGGTGACGACCGGCGCGTAGAGCACCTTGCCTTTCACCACCCGCTTCGACAGGCCCTCAGGGAAGATGTTCTGCCGTTCGACCATGTCAGATTCTCCGACTGCTTCATAAATGTAGGTTCTGTATCGCTGCAGCGGCTTCAATCTGAAGGGATCAGCCTCTAAGATCAATCAATGATCCATCGCGAGTGATCGACGACAGGAGATTGCCATGGGCCGGTTCGCAACGCTCGTCATGCTCGCTCTTGCGCTCGGCGCCACTGGCGTTCAGGCGCAGAGCTTCCCGAACAAGCCTATCCGTGTCGTCGTGCCATATCCGGCCGGCGGCTCGGTCGACAACATCTCGCGCGCGGTGACGCCGCGGCTCAGCGCGATCTGGGGCCAGCCGGTCCTGATCGAGAACAAAGCCGGCGGCGCCACGGGGATCGCCGCCGAACTGGTCGCGAAGTCGCCAGCGGACGGACACACTCTGTTCGCGACCGGGATGGAGACCTTCGCGATCAATCCATTCATGCTGGCCAAGCTGTCCTACGAGGTGAAAGACTTCGTGCCGGTCAGCGGCTACGGATTGTCGAACCAAATTCTGGTCGTGCCGTCGTCGTCGCCCTTCAAGTCGCTCGCCGATGTGATCGCCTTCGCGCGCTCCAAGCCCGGCGAGTTGCAATACGCCACCATCGGGCTCGGCGGATCGAGCCACATCAACATGGTGCTGTTCGAGAACATGACTGGCTTGAAGCTGACGCCGGTGCACTATCGCGGCGGCGCGCCTGCGACCGCCGACCTGCTCGGCGGACACGTACCGCTGAGCTTCTTGAGCTCGCAGCTGGTGGATGCTGGCATCCGGTCGGGCCACCTTCGCCCGATCGCGGTCGGCAGCAAGACGCGGCTGGCGCGGCTTCCGGATGTGCCGACGGTGGCGGAGAGCGGCGTGCCGGGCTTCGAAGCAGTGAGCTGGTTCGGCATCTGGGCGCCGGCCGGAACGCCGCCAGATGTCGTGGCCAAGATTAACGCCGATATTCAGAAGGTGTTCGCCGATCCGGACTTCCGCGAAAAGTTCCTGGATCGCGCCATGCTCGACTCCATTGTGGGCTCGCCCCAAGAATTCGCCCAATTCATCGAGGCGGAAGCAGCGAAATGGAGCAAAGTCCTTAAGGATGCGAAATTGAAGGTTGAATGATGCCTTGAATTACCTCGATTGCGACCACAGCTTTTAGCGGCGGATATGCTGGTTCGATTCATGAGATGGATGCAATCGTGAAAAATATTCTGCTTCTCACTTCGACACTTTTGGTCTTCTCAGGCGCGACCGCGTCGGCGGCCGAGCTGAAGGACCTCGTTGGCAAATGGCGCTGGCAGCAGTCCACCATCGAGGTGACGACCTGCCAGGGCGATAACATCTGCGCCAAGGTCGTCGCCGGGCCGAAGAACGTTGGCATGGAAATGTTTGGGTCGAAGCTCGTGGTGAAGGACGGCAATCTGGTCGGGCAGATTGTCCATCCGGAAACCAAGGACACATACAACACGCGGTTTCAGCAAAAAGACAAAGACAATTGGCATCTCGACGGCTGTACGGCCGCGCGCATTTGCTTGAGCGGCGACTTCACGCGCGTGAAGTAAGCTGCATCCGATTCAAGCCGCGGCGCGATTGAATCGACGCGCGATCAGCAAGAACACCAAGCCGATCACCACGAGGGCCGCTCCGATTTGCCAAAATGGCACCAGGATGAATTCGAATTTTACCGGGTCGCCGAAATTATAGCTGGCCGAAACGCCTATCGACGTCAGCACGAAATACGCCGCAATCAATCCCAAACCGGCCATGCAACCCAACCGGCCGAGCCATCGAAAAAAACGTCCCATGGTCATTCGCCTATTTGCTGGGATGCTCTTTAATTCTGACATGCGGCGAACGGTTCCACGTCGCCGTTGCGTGCCTCACTCCTGGATCTTGATCCCGGCGCGCCGGATCACCTCGGCGTAGCGATCGGATTCGGATTTGATGAATTGGCGGAAGTCCTCTGCAGAGCCGAGCGGCATTGCCGCGCCTTGGCTGATGAAGCGGCCTTTCACATCCGGCGCGGAGAAAACCTTGGCCGCCTCACGGTTCAGCCAGGCGACGGCCGCCGCTGGCGTGCCGGCCGGCGCCAGCATGCCGAACCAAGCGCCGACTTCGATCGGCGCGCCCTGTTCGATCATGGTAGGCACGTCGGGCAGGGCGGCGACGCGCTGCTTGGTCGAAACGCCGATCGGCCGCACCAGGCCGCCCTTGATCGAAGGCAGCGCCAGCGACACCACGTCGAACATCATGCTGACGTGGCCTGCCGCCAAATCCTGCGCCGCCGGCGCCGCGCCCTTGTAGGGCACGTGCACGATGTCGATGCCGGCGTGCAGCTTGAGCAGTTCGGCCGCGATATGGCCCGACGCGCCGACGCCCTGCGACGCGTAGCTCAGCTTGCCGGGATTGGCTTTGGCGTAGGCGATCAGCTCGGCCAGCGAATGCGCCGGCACCGACGGATGCACCACCAGGACGTTCGGCACTGTGACCAGCAAGATCACCGGTTCGAAGCTCTTGAAGGGGTCGTAGGGAATTTTGGTCAGGTGCGGCAGCATCGCCAGCACCGCGTGATTTCCCATCAGGAGGGTGTAGCCATCGGGCTGGGCCTTGGCGACGCCCTCGGTCCCGATCACGCCGGCTGCGCCGGGCCGGTTTTCGACCACGATGGTCGCGGTGC
>CAMDDZ010000004.1 GCA_945893145.1 Rhodoplanes serenus
ACCTTTGCGCCCGTCCCTGCATCGCGAACCATTGAGAAAAGTTTTGGCCGCTTTCGAGCCTAGAGATCGCGCTCCCCGCTTCGGGTTCGCCGTCTAAGTGAGCAAACCATTCCTGTAAGCGTTCCGGAACGAATGCATACATCGCGAGCAAAACTTCGCGCGTCAGCTCATCATAAGTCGCGTGAAAATTTGAGGTGAATTTCTCGATCACCATGAGTTTAGCCGCGCAAATAAGCAGCTCGGATTAGAGGCAAGATACGCTCTAGTTCAGGGGCAGTCTCGATCTTCACCCGTCCCGTGAGCTGCCGCCACTCATGGCTCTCTGGAACTTTCGCCAAGACTTTGTTGGGGTCCGGCACATTGATCATGTGTAAGACGATTGCGCGCCGTTGAACCTTTACTTCGAGAAACACCTTGCGTTCCCGCTTACTGTAAGCGATGCGTTGGGCACCCGTAACCTTTTCGATCAACCCATCGTCCAATTCGCGAATTTCGCGCCGAATCCGACTCAGCAAAGGCCGGCGGTATTCGTCTGTATAGTTGTAATGGTCATGGAAGGTGGAAGACATGGGCTTCTCCCGTGCTGGTTTCAATACTATCGCGGCCCTTAGCGGTGGCTCCCGTGTTATCGCCAATTGATTCGAAAGCTCTGGCACGATCTGAGCGTCAAAACGATCTCTCCCAAGACGCTCGTAACCTGCCACTGCACTCGGTGTCATCGGTACACCTACTGCGCTTGGATTGCGCAGCGAATCGATTGTTCCAAAATAGGCGGAGAAAGACCGCAACTCGGTGTCGACCTGGATGGTCAACCAGGCCGGTATTGCATCATATTGCTGCGCAAATTTTCGGACCTTAGTTGGAAAGATGTTGTACGCACCATTCAGGGAGCGGGTGCCCTGGCGATACTTGTTCCGAGCCTTAACCGTGATGAAGTAACGGACGCCATCGCGATCTGCTAGAAAATCGCCGCCGGGGTGATTGTAACGCCGCTCATTCAAATCTTGAATACTTCTAAAACGTGCCCGCTTTAGAAGGCGAACTGTCCAACCCTCCCCAAGGTTTCCCAAATCTTTGCGGCGAGTCATGAGCTGCATACCAGCGGGTTGCTCGCTGGCCTCTCCTCATCGTCACTATTCCTCCGTACTGTCCCAACAATGACCACAAGCGGGACAGTCGGACTCTTATGCGGCGATTTTCCTGTCGAGCCCAAGATGCTTTTCGATGACCGCGATGCGGCCAAGCGCGTGATCAATTTCCTTACCAAATCCGAAAACATTCTCGACCTTTTCTCTGAGATCATCGAGGTCGCCGCGGATTGCTTTCAGTTCGCGTTCCATGCTCGTCAACTGTCCAGCAAGAGCCGCGATATCATCCTTCGTCGACATATGATTGACGACGTGCGTGAGCATTTCGCCGAGTTCCTTGAGTGTCGCTTCCTTCGCTGCCATATCGGGGAAGTATAACACGCCGCCTGGATTGGCCTCGAAACCGGCCCACCGCATGTCTCGCTAGGGGCTCTTTTTGGGACAGTTCGCGCGCGCTGCTTTGAGCGTTCGATTGCAAAATCGGGACGAGAACCACGGCCCTTTTTTCCTATGAGTAGACGACCAAGTATACGGTGTAAGAAGACCAGAAAAATGTGTTTATATATCAGCTATTTGCACTGAAACGTGGGTCCTCTCCTGGCACCATCCACAAACCCTCCAAGAGCTCGATCAAGTGTTCGATCAGCCGCCGCCGACCGGCGGGCTGGCATCGCCGATCGGCTTCCGGCACGCTGCGCCGTCCCGGCCGGGCGTAAATCCGGCCAACCCGGCTGACTGCGCTCATGCGGCATCTGCGTCATTGGTTGCTTGGTCTGTTTATTGTGCGCGTCCGGCGGTTTCGGACGCTGCTTGGATTTTGTTTTGTTTCGATGGTGGGATTGATGACATTCGGCAGCGTCGTTCAGGCCGGCGATGTCCGAAACAAGATCGACACCGAGCATCTGTTCGGATTTGTCACCGGAACCGATATCGGCGAGGTCGGCGACCGAGAAATCGAAATCGAAACGAGCGGTCGCTTACGCAAGCGCACCGGCTCCTACAACGCTCTCTCGCAAGCGTTCGCGCTGGAATATACGCCGGTTGAGAATTTCCGTTTGGAATTGGCCGCCGCCGGTGCGTACTACGGCATATCCGGCGTGACCGGCCTCGACGATTTGCGGCGGCTGGGCTTTCAAGGCGTCTCGCTCGAAATGCGTTACCGGCTGCTGGACCGCCAGCGGTCCGGGCTGGGACTCACGCTGCTGGCGGCGCCGCATTGGGGCCGAATTGACGAAATCAGCGGGCAAAAGGTCAATCAGTACGGCGCCGGATTTGCTGTCCTGATCGACAAGGAGTTGGTGCGCGACCGCGTCGTCGCGGCCTTCAATCTTCTCTACGAACCCGAAGTCACCCGGTCGCGCGTCACCGGAACGTGGTCGCAGGAAGCCACTCTTGGATTGGCAGGCGCACTGATGGCGCAATTGCAGTCCGGCGTGTTCCTGGGCGGCGAGGCGCGATATCTGCGCGCTTATGAAAGTCTCGGCTTCGATCGCTTCGCTGGCGATGCGCTGTTTCTCGGCCCAACGACATTCTACCGGCTGTCCGAGCGATGGCGGATGACCGCGTCCTGGAGCACGCAAATTGCAGGCAAAGCTGTCGGCGATCCCGGTTATCTCGATCTCGCGAATTTCAGCCGGCATCAGTTCCGGCTCAGGGTCGGTTATCAATTTTAGCGCCGAAACGGCCGTTCTGCGCATGGAACATATCAGGCCCGGTCGAGGTTGAAGGTCAGACGAGCGTTGGGGTCGATCGTGACGACGGCATCCGGACAAACGCACGAAGTTGCGCTCGACAGCAAGATTCGAGAGCAGATCGGCCGCCGTCTTCAGGACTACTACCAGCTGGAATGTATGCGGCCGACACCGGCGCGGCTCCAGATGCTGCTCGATGAATTAACCCGCAGGGCTGAAGCGCAGTCCTGAGCCCGTCACGCAGTCCGCGATCTCGCTTCCCGCATCTCTATCGCAGGATCCATCGATGACAGCGGCGTTCCGGCCGCGGCGGAGCCATCGGACGCGCTCTCGAGCGGAACAAGGAAATCCTGGTCCGATCGTTCCAGATGCTGCTTGCCCATGGCGTCGAGCTGCGTCCGCAACCGCGCCAGGATGCCGAGCGATTCCTGCCCGGTGGCGCGGCGGCCTTCAATGGACACAATAGAGCTGAGAATTTGCAGCTGATTGCCAACGCGATGATTGATCTCGAGGATGAGCTGATCCTTTTCGTGGGTGCGCTGGGCCACCAGCCTTTCCAGTTCGGCCCGCTGCTGCTTTGGCGACGGCAGCAGCTTGATCTGAGGCAGAATGATCGCAAAGGCGAACGCTGTCCCGACTGACGCAAGCGCTGTGAAGATGCCGATGATGGCATGGAGCCAAAGGTACTCGGCGCCGGTGATCGCGGACCATACATGCGCCGTGTGCGTCAGGCCGCATGCCACGATGAACGTCACGAATAGAGTCCAAAGCCAGGGATAAGGAATATCCTCTTTCCGCTGGCGCAGGACGACAGCCATCGTGATCGGAATGGCGAAATACGCGACCGCGATGGAGAAGTCGCTGCCGAGGCCTAGCCAAAAAAGCCCCGTCGAGGAGGTGCAAAGGTCGATCAGCGTTTGAAGCATTTCGGCCGTCCAACGGAGCGTGTGAAATGTTGCCGAATCCGGAAGCTGTCGTTCTATGAAGCCACGAAGCGCACAATGCGCGGGCCAGAATATAGCCCGACTCATTAATTTCAGGTTGGCATCTGAAGCGGGCAAATCGGTGTCGAGACACGCGCGCCCAAGACGAAATGGTGGGTCGCGCCAAACCGTCTGACCACAGCAGGCGGTCATTAACCCTGACGTTTAGTGACTGCACAAATCGACTGGCGGTGCTCGTTGAGCGCCGGCGGCGCCTCACGCCTTCTCAAACGCCAGCATGACGTAGTGGATGGTCCCGCGCCGGAGCAGCCGCTCGAGGTGCAGGCCGCCGATTTCGGCATCGCTCAGCCGCCCGAAGCCCTGCTCGGTCTTGCCGCTGCGTTGCGCCGTCAGGTCGTCAAGCGCGGCGTCAAGCTCGGCCTCGGCGCGAGGCTTCATCAGATGCGACAGGTCTTCGCGTGCTACGAGTCGCAACTCCGCTCGCGTCGCGAGCGCGGTCCATTCGTCCGCGCTCGGTGCGACCGGACAACGCCAGAGCCACTTGAAGTCTTCGAGCAGCGCCCGGTCATCCGATGGCGCGGCCGCGAGCGGCATATCGTCCACAATGATCATGCGTCCGCCGGGATCGAGGGCGGTTGCGAGATGGGCCAGCGTGTGCGCCGGATCCGCGCTGTGGATCAGGCTCTCGATCGCGACGATGACGTCGTAGCGGCCGGGCAGCGGATCGTCATAGGAGGCCAGACGGACGTCGATCCGCTTGGCAAGTTTGCGCGCTTTCGCGATGCCGTTGGTGTAGCGCCACTGCTGCTTGGAGATCGTGATGCCGGTCCAGCGTCCGCCATGCACCTTGAGGCAATGGAAGCATGTGCCGCCGTAGCCGCAGCCGGCGTCGAGGCCGCGCAATGCGCCGTTGCTTCGCCGCGCTGCCGCGATCTGCGAATCGATGAATTTGTAGATCGTGTCCGGAGAAAATTCGCCGGTGTCGCTGTCGATCAGAAAGCGGTGGATGGTGTCGTTCTCCAGACCCGAGAAAGTCTGGAAGCTTCTGTCCTTCTCGGTCCAGCGATGCAGCTCATCGTAATAGAGCGAGACGTCGTGCACCGTCATCGGCCCCCCCTAACGTCAAACACGCGCGCCCCGCTATTCTTCTATTGCATTCCGCGCGCTCGCTGCATTGGCGCCTGCGTCGCGCGGCGCCTTGCCGCAAGAAAACCGGGCTGCTAAACATCGGCCACGGCCAATGAACGAGAAATGAACGATATCAACTGTTTAGACGCGATTGGAGCGGCACCATGCGCGACGACGTGATTGGCCGGGCCAATGTCGAGGATACGCCGGAACTCGACCGATACTATGCCGACCTCGGCCGTCAGGAGAGCTATGCGCTCTGGACGGTTGCAAATGAAATCGAACCTTGGCACCCGAAACCCACGTCGCAGCCCACGCTGTGGAGCTACGACGCGATGCGTCCGCTCGTGCTCAAGGCGCTCGATCTGGTCAGCCCTGAGAAAGCCGGCCGACGCGTGATCGCGCTGGAGAACCCAGGCCGCAAGGGGCTCTCGGCCTGCGTCGGCTGGCTCTACACCGGATTGCAGGTGATGCGGCCCGGCGAGTTTGCGACCGCACACAATCACGCCTCTGCGGCGCTGCGTTTCATCATGGAAGGCTCGGGTGCCTATACGGTGGTCGATGGCCACAAGATGGATTTGTCGGCTGGCGATTTTGTCATCACGCCGAACGGCACCTGGCACGATCACGGCGTCGAGCAGAGTGGCGCGGTGACGGTGTGGCAGGACGGCCTCGACATGCTGCTGGTCAACCAGCTCGACGCCAATTTCTACGCCGTGCATCCGGAGTTCGTGCAGAAGTCGAACTATCCGATCAACGACACGGTTGCGGTCTATGGCGGGCCGGGGCTGCTGCCGATGGGCGGCGAGGCTTGGAGCAAGCCATACTCGCCGCTGCTCAAGTACGAGTGGGCGCCGACTTACGACGCGCTGGTGCGCGCTGCGAAGGCGACCGACGGCTCGCCCTACGACGGCATCATCATGCAATACGTCAATCCGGCGACCGGCGGGCCGGTGATGAAGACGCTCGGCGCCTGCATCCAATTGCTGCGCGCGGGCGAGCGCACCAAGGCGCACCGCCACACTGGGTCGATTGTCTATAACGTCGCCAAAGGCTCAGGCCATTCAATCATCGCCGGCCGCCGCTATGACTGGAAAAAGAACGATATCTTTGTCGTGCCGTCCTGGGCCTGGCACGAGCACGCCAACGGCTCCGACCGCGAAGATGCGGTGCTGTTCTCGTTCAGCGACATTCCCTCGATGCAGGCGCTCGGCCTCTACCGCGAGGAAGCATTCGCGGAAAACGGCGGGTATCAGCCGACCGCTCACTAATGGGAGCATGATCTTGTCCGAAAACCGGCCTCCACTTTTCGGGATCATGCTTTAGACAATGCGCGCCCTCAACGCGCTGTTCGCGCTCGACCGCCTGTTGCAGCGCGTGCCGAGCATCATCGAAGTCTGGTTCTTCGAATTTCTGTTCTTAATGGCGACCGGCCTCGGCGTCGGCCGTCTGCTCGATGGGCTCGGCCTTGGCGGCTGTCCACGCAAGCCGGACAGTATCGACGGCACCGCGTTGGGCTTCATCGCGTTCGGTCTTGCGATGGGCGCGATTGTTCTGGTGCGCGTCCTGCGGCCAAAGGTGAAGCAGGTGACGTGGACGCCGGTGTTCATCGCGCACAACGTCGCCGGCCTGTCGCACGTGCCGGTGCCGATGACGCAGGCGACCGTTACCTATCAGGTGCTGTCGAGCCATCCGTCCTACGCCCTCGTCAATCTGCTGACGTTGCCGATCCCGGTCGTGATGCTGATGGGTGCCGCGGAGAGCGGTTGCTTGCTTAACCATTTCCGGCAGTCGGGGCTGGTCATCCTGGCGCTGATGGCCGCGTTGCTCGCTTTGCGTCTTTTGAGCTGGTACGGGTTTCGGCTTGGTCGCGACCGGATCGAGGCTCAGACACCGCCCGGCTGGTCGCAAACGCAGCTCGAATGGGAACTCGGCTGGAAGCCGCTGCTCGGCATGATGGGGCTGATGGTCGCGTGCTTTGGCGTTGTGTTCACCATTGCCTGGTTAACAATGTGACCGCGGCGATTGAACGCGATTTCCCGCGATGGTACGAACGCCAAACCGGCTGGTGAATTGATGACCATTCGTTTGCACCGCGGCGATCTTCCGGACATCTCGCGCTACAAGGGCGCGATTGCGATCGATACCGAAGCAATGGGACTGGATTCACGGCGCGACCGGCTGTGCGTCGTGCAGCTTTCGCCAGGCGACGGTTCCGCTGATGTGGTGCAGATTCCGGCCGGCAAAGTCGATGCGCCGAATCTCAAGAAGCTGCTCGGCGACACCTCGCTGGTGAAAATCTTTCACTTCGCACGCTTCGATCTCGGGATGCTCTATCAGTATCTCGGCGTGATGCCTGGGCCCGTGTTCTGCACCCGCACCGCGTCGCGGCTGGTGCGCACCTACACCGATAAGCATGGGCTGAAGGACCTGGTGCGGGAGCTGCTCGGCATCGATATGTCGAAGCATCAGCAAAGTTCGGACTGGGGCGCCGAGACTTTAAGCGACGCCCAGCTCAGCTACGCTGCCTCGGACGTGCTGCATCTGCATGTTCTGAAAGAGAAGCTCGAGGGCATGCTGGCCCGTGAGGGCCGCACCGAGCTGGCGGCCGCCTGCTTCCGTTTCCTGCCTGATCGCGTCCGGCTCGACCTCGCTGGCTGGGCCGCGGAGGACATTTTCGCCCATTCGTGACCGGCTTTCGCCGCGACCGGGCCACATTCGAAGGGAATTCTTAAGGGCGTTGGGGCGTAGCATCATCACAGCACAGGTTAGACCGCGTTGGCCGAATGAATCGCCTGCCCGCGAGCTCGACGTTCGATCAGGTTTCGGCCAGCGGCATTACGCCCGGCGGCCGGGACGTGCGGGTATTCCGCCGCGCGCTTCGCCACAGCCGCCACGTGCGCGTCATGCGCATCGCGATCCCGGTGTGCCTGGTGGTGGTTGTCAGCGGCTTCATGTTCTCGGCGTGGCTCGACCCCATGCGTCTCTTGAGCAAGATCCCGACGCCCTTGGGCGATCTCTCGATCTCGGGCACCAAGGTCACTATGGAGGGGCCGAAGCTCAGCGGTTACACGCGCGACCAGCGGCACTATGAGGTGATCGCCAAGTCGGCGGCGCAGGACCTTAGAAAGCCGGACGAAGTCGAGCTCCACGAGATTCGCGCCAAGCTCGAGATGGCGGACCAAAGCACTTTGACCCTGACAGCGGAGTACGGCGTGTTCGATCGCAAAGAGGGCCTGCTGACGCTGAAACGCAACATCGTGCTAACGACATCGAGCGGCGTCGAGGCGCGGCTGTCGCAAGCGGTGATCGATACCGGTCGCGGCGACATCGTTTCCGACGAGCCGGTTGAAATGAAAACGCAGGATGCCAAGCTCAACGCCAAGCGGATGGAAGTCAGCAACGCGGGCGAAGTCATTCGCTTTCTCGAAGGCGTGACAGTGAATCTTGATTTATCCAATACGCAGCTGCCCAATGCCCAACCTGCCGAGGCGCCGGTGAAGCCATGATCAGACAAACCCGCCACCGCACTTGTACTTTCACTTGGACTTTAACTTGGGCTTCGTCTCGGGTTTGCGCCGGAGCGATAGCGGTTGCGACCGCGGTTGCCGTGTGCGGCGTCGCCAGCGCGCAGCCCAACAAGGGCCCGCCTAACGCACTGCAAGGCTTCTCGCAAAATCGCGGACAGCCGGTGCAGATCGAAGCGGTGTCGCTCGAAGTGCGCGACAAGGACAAGGTCGCGGTGTTCAACGGCAATGTGCGCGTGGTGCAGGGTGACACCACCATGCGATGCAAGTCGCTGGTGGTTTATTACGAGGACAAGAGCAAGCCGGGTACCCCGCCGGTCACCACACCGATGCGGACCGCGGCGCCTGGGCCGGCGGGCTCGCAGTCGATCAGCAAGCTTGAAGCCAAGGGTGGCGTCACCGTGACGCAAAAGGATCAAACCGCCACCGGCGACAGCGGCGTGTTCGATATGCGCGCCAACACCATTACGCTGATCGGCAACGTGACCGTCAGCCAGGGCGCCAATATCATGCGTGGCGAGCGGCTGACCGTCGATCTGACATCGGGGGTTTCGCGTGTCGAATCCGGCAAAAACAAGGTTCAGTTGATGATTCAGCAGGACAGCGCCACGCCGGGCACCCCAGATAAACCGGGCACCCCGGGTGTGCCGAGATTGTCACCGACACGACCGTTTGCACCAAATTAACCGGAGTTTGGCGCGGCGTTGAATGCGGGGCGGCGTGCGACTATCACGGTCGCATCGCAGGGGAACTGGACGTGTTCGACGACATCCTCACGCTGTTTCGACGCCGTCGCGCGCCTGCGCGCAAACGGCCGTCGGCCCCTGCCGACCGCTGGCAGCAGCCGCAGATGAACCTGGGCGCCCTGGGCGGCCAGCAGATGGTGGCACGCTCAAGCGACACGCCGCCGCGCCCAGAGCCGCGCCGCTCGCGCAAGGATGAAGCGCGGCGCAAGGCTGAGGCGGCGCAATACATCGCACAGCATGGCGGCTACCTGGCGGCGCACGCGCTGGAGAAGAGCTTCGGTGGCCGCATGGTGGTGCGCGGCGCCAGCCTCTACGTGCGCCAGGGCGAGGCAGTCGGTCTGTTGGGCCCGAACGGCGCCGGCAAGACCACGATCTTCTATATGGTCACCGGGCTGATCCCGGCCGATCGCGGCCGGGTCGAGCTCGACGGCCACGATGTCACGACTTTGCCGATGTATCAGCGCGCCCGGCTCGGCATCGGCTATCTGCCGCAGGAAGCCTCGATCTTCCGCGGCCTCAGCGTAGAGGAGAACATCCGTTCGGTTTTGGAAGTGGTGGAGCCCGACCGGCGGCGGCGCGAGCACGACCTCAATGCGCTGCTCGACGAATTCAACATCACCAGGCTGCGCAAAACACCGTCGATCGCGCTCTCCGGCGGCGAGCGCCGCCGCGTCGAGATCGCGCGCGCACTCGCGACGCGCCCGAGCTACATGCTGCTCGACGAACCATTCGCCGGCATCGACCCGATCGCCGTTGGCGACATTCAGGCCCTGGTGCGGCACCTGACCAACCGCGGCATCGGCGTGCTGATCACCGACCACAACGTGCGTGAGACGCTGGGCCTGACCGACCGCGCCTACATCATCTATTCGGGCGAGGTTCTGATGGAGGGCCGGACCCAGGAGATCGTCAACAATCCCGAGGTGCGCCGGCTGTATCTGGGCGAAAACTTCAGCCTTTAGCTGGTTTCGCCCGGCCGGCAGTTCATTCCCGCCCAAAAGGAATGCAGTCTCGCAGTGCTCAATTTATGGGCTCTGGCGTGCTTCTGCGGGGCGCGCGCGGGTGAATCCGGCGGCTTTGGCCCCAAAGCGCTATCCCGCGCCATTAACAACCTTGCTGCGTCGCGGTGTACAGCTTGCCCGGAAACGGATAAGCAAGAAATGGACCAATTGTGATTGCTCATGGCGCTGACGCAACGACTGGAGCTGCGGCACAGCCAGGCACTCGTGATGACGCCGCAGCTGATGCAAGCCATCAAGCTGCTG
This sequence comes from Rhodoplanes serenus, assembly GCA_945893145.1. Lineage (GTDB taxonomy): Bacteria > Pseudomonadota > Alphaproteobacteria > Rhizobiales > Xanthobacteraceae > Z2-YC6860. Next base: position 10,390 of record CAMDDZ010000004.1, read on the forward strand.
CAGCTCTCGAACCTGGACTTGGCCACGTATGTCGAGGGGGAGCTTGAACGCAACCCTCTGCTCGAACGCGTGGGCGAGACCGAAGCGCCGGCGCCCGATCAGGACGCCGAGAGGCCCGAAGCCAGCGCCAGCAGCGACAGCGATGGCCGGACGGGTGACCATATCGATCAGGAAATGGAAACCAGCCGTTCCGCGATGGAGGACCGGCTTGGCACCAACCTCGACAACGTGTTTCCCGATGACGCGTCATCCGGGGCGAGCCCGAGATCGGGCACCGATCAGCCTGCCGCCTATTCGGAATGGGCCAATACCGGCGCGGGCGGGCGCGAGGACGGCGAATACAATCTCGAAGCCTTCGTCTCGGCCGAGACCACGCTAACGGATCATCTTGCCGGGCAGCTTGCGCTTGCGATCCCCGAACCGGTGCGGCGCATGATCGGGCAATATCTGATCGATCTCGTGGACGAGGCCGGTTATCTCACCGGCGATCTCGCTTCGGTCGCCGAAAAGCTCGGTGCGCCGATGCCCGAAGTCGAAGCGGTGTTGGCGATCGTGCAGGGCTTCGATCCGGCAGGCGTATGCGCCCGCAATCTCACCGAATGCCTGGCGCTGCAGCTCAAGGAGCGTGACCGCTACGATCCCGCCATGCAGGCGCTGGTCGGCCGTCTCGATCTGCTCGCCAAGCGCGATCTGGCGGCCTTGCGGCGGGTCTGCGGTGTCGGCGACGAAGACCTCACCGAGATGATCGCGGAAATCCGCGCGCTCAATCCCAAGCCGGGCCTGGCCTTCGGCTCCGCGCCGGTGCAGCCGATCGTGCCGGACGTCTTCGTGCGCAGCGGCCCCGATGGCGGCTTTATCGTTGAGCTCAATTCCGACACGCTGCCGAAGGTGCTGGTCAACCAGCGCTACCATGCGCAACTTGCCAAAAACCCCGCGAACGCGAGCGAGAAATCCTATCTCGCCGAAAACCTGCAATCGGCGACCTGGCTGATGCGCGCGCTCGACCAGCGCGCCAAGACCATCCTCAAAGTCTCGACCGAGATCGTCAAACAGCAGGACGCTTTCTTCATCCGCGGCGTCCAGCACCTGCGTCCGCTCAATCTGAAAACCATCGCGGACGCCATCAGCATGCACGAATCGACCGTGTCACGCGTCACCGCCAACAAATACATGGCGACCAATCGCGGCATTTTCGAATTGAAGTATTTTTTCACCTCGGCGATTGCGGCGTCCGACGGTGGCGAAGCGCATTCGGCCGAGGCCGTGCGTCACCGCATCCGACTGCTGATCGACGCCGAAAGTCCGGGCGATGTGTTGTCTGACGACACCATCGTGGAACGGCTGCGCGAGGCCGGCATCGACATTGCGCGGCGCACCGTTGCGAAATACCGCGAAGCCATGCGGATTCCCTCGTCCGTGCAGCGGCGCCGCGACAAGCAGGCTGGCCAATCCGCGGCGTCGTGACCTGCTAGCATCACATTGACAGCGGCCGGGCCGGTTCCTAGGTCAAGTTAAGGGAAGCCGGCCATCTGCCCGCTGCGTTGCGGCGAGAATTACAACCGGAGGCCACCGATGCAGTTTCGTGTTTCGGGCAAGAATATCGACGTCGGCGAAGCCCTGCGGGAGCGAGTGACCGCGCGCATCGCCGAAATGCTCGGAAAATATTTCGACGGCGGTTATTCCGGCCATGCCACGGTCGGCAAGGAAGCGTTCGGATACCACACCGAATGCATGGTGCATCTCGACTCCGGCATTGTGCTGCGGTCGGACGCGATGGCGGCAGACGCCAACGCCAGCGCCGACGAAGCGGCCCAGCGTCTCGAGCGGCGGCTGCGCCGCTATCATCGCAAGCTGAAGGACCATCGCTCGGCGGCGCGGCATGATGGCCGCACGCCAGACGCGTTGGCGATGGATGCAGCGAGTTACGTTATCGCCGCGCCCGACGAGCACGCCGACGAAGAGGTGACTGAGTTCAATCCAGTGGTGATCGCTGAATCGACCACCAAACTGAACACGTTTTCGGTCAGCGAGGCTGTCATGGAACTCGATATGACGGGCGCGCCGGTGGTGGTTTTTCGTCACGCGGGCAACGGCCGCGTCAATCTGGTTTATCGGCGGCGCGACGGAAATATCGGATGGATCGATCCGCCCGCCGCGGTTGCGAACGGCCATTGACGGAGGCAGACTCGCTCCCTATGGTCCGCGACCTTTCAGCCAGCCCCCGTTGACGGACGCCACCACCGGACCGGTTCTATGCCGCTCACCGATCTCGTTGCGACGAACGCCGTCATCCCAGCCCTGAAGGTCAATGGGAAAAAGCAGGCGCTGCAGGAGATCGCCGCCAAGGCCGCGGTGCTGACCGGTCAGAGCGATCGCACTATTTTCGAAATCCTGCTGCAGCGGGAAAAACTTGGTTCCACCGGCGTCGGTAACGGCGTGGCCATTCCGCATGGCAAGCTTGCCAAACTCACCAAAGTGTTTGGCTTGTTCGCGCGGCTCGACCGGCCGGTGGATTTCGAGGCGCTCGATGGCCAGCCTGTCGATCTGATCTTTTTGCTGCTGGCCCCCGAAGGCGCGGGCGCCGATCACCTCAAAGCGCTGGCGCGCGTGGCGCGTCTGCTGCGCGATCCCGAAGTCGCGCGCAAGCTTCGTGACTCGCGTGACGCCCAAGCGCTCTACGCCGTGTTGGCGCATCCACCGGCGACTGCTGCCTAGGAGCCACCGCAATGCGGCTACCCATCCGTCGCGCAGGTGCAAGCATCGGCATGGCGCTTTTCTTTATTGGGGCTTGGTTCGGGTCCACTGCAGCGCAAGCGCCGACGCCGCAAGGCGTCGTTTGCCCTGGCTTGTATCAGCCGGTGTGCGGCCGCAAGGCCAGAAAGAATGAGACCTATCCGAACGTCTGCGAAGCCACCGCCGATAAGGCGAGCGTCATTGCGGAAGGCCGCTGCCCGGAAATCTGTACCGAGCTGTACCAGCCTGTGTGTGGGATTGGCGACGACGGCCGGCGTCGCGATTACAGCAACCGCTGCTTGGCCGTGGTTGCCGGCGCCCGCGTGGTCAGCGAAGGCCCGTGCGGCCCTCGCTGATCGTTTCGCCCATTAGTGCACGCTGACAGTTTCGAGCTCGTGGGTGAGCGCGTTGGCGACGGCCGCTTCGCGGCTGTCGGTCACCAGGATCGGCGTGCCGTCAGCGGCATGCAGCGCGAACAGACGCATCCCAGGCTCCAGCTCCGGCGCCTGCGGATAGAGGCTATGCACGTCCTCGGAGCGCACCTGCTTGACGTAAGCGATCTTGCCGCCGCCGAGCACAGCGAACGCCTGCGAGGTCATCACCGGTACGTTGCTTTCCACTTCTTGGTTCATCTTGGTACTCATGGCCCTCGACTCCTTTCATTCTGTTCGTCGGTCGAGTCCGAACGTGGGTTCATTCGTGTTCCGTAATGCTGATCGTCCTGACAATGCGATCCGGTTCGGGACGCACCAGATCGATCGACAACAGTCCATTCCTCAAGTCGGCTCCCAGCACCTCCATGCCGTCCGCCAGCACGAAGGTGCGCTGGAACTGTCGGGCAGCGATGCCGCGGTGCAGGTATTGCCGGCTCTTGTCGTCCTGTTGACGCCCCCGGATCACCAGCTCCTTCTCCTCGACGGCCACCTCGAGCTGATCGAGGGTGAAGCCCGCAACCGCCAGCGTGATGCGCAGGCGTTCGGGATTCCGGTCGTCGCGGGGAAGCCGCTCGATATTGTAGGGGGGATAGCCGTCCGCTCCCTTGGCCACCCGGTCGAGCGCACGCTCGATCTGGTCGAAGCCAATCAGAAACGGACTGGATAGCGACGGAACTCGCGACATCTCTCAAAGTCCTCGCTTGAAGCGACTTTGACGGGGCCCACATGGTCGACTCCTTGGCACCCCGCGTCCCGGCAACTCGCTCGCCGGTCCACAGGTTCCAATATGGGGACCTCCGGTTAAGCTTTCAAGAATCGGTGTTTTCCGCAGCATCCCGATGGGTGCGGCTGGCACCGGATTACGATTTGGTAAGGTGTCCGGCCGAGGCCTCCCATGACGCATCCGAGCCAAAATCCCGTCCTCACCCTGCGCGCCATCACGGCCGTCGGCGTCGAAGTGCCGATGACCTACGTGTTGGGCACCAGCCGCGGCGCCATCAGCAAGGCGCCGCTCCTTCTGATCGATGTGACGACAGAGGAGGGCGTGACCGGCCGCGCGTATCTGTGGTCCTACTTCCGGCACGCTATGCCGGCGATTGCGAGCATCTTGCGGGCGGTCGAGGACACCATGCGAGGCGAGCGTGTCGCGCCCGAGGCGCTCTGGGACAAGCTCGCGCAGCGCTTCGCACTGATCGGCGTGCAGGGCATCGTGCGTATGGCGATGGCGGGCTTCGACGTGGCGTGTTGGGACGCGGTCGCGACCGCGGCCGGCGTGCCGCTGGTGCGGCTGCTCGGCGGCGAGCCGAAGCGCATCCCGGCCTACAATTCCTGCGGGCTCGGTTTGATGAAGACCGATGCGCTGGCCGACGAAGCCGAGAAATTGCTGGCTGGGGGATTTCGCGCGATCAAGTTGCGGCTCGGCTATCCGACGCTCGAAGACGATCTCGCCGCCGTGCACGCTGTGAAGAAGCGCATCCCGGCGGATGTCGCGCTGATGGTCGACTACAACCAGGCGCTCAGCGCCGGCGAGGCGCTCGCCCGCGGCCGCGCGCTCGACCACGAGGGACTTTATTGGCTGGAGGAGCCAATCCGGCATGACGATTATGCCGGCGCCAACCGCCTCAAGCGGGACCTCGATCTGCCAATCCAGATCGGCGAAAACTTTTCCCTGGTCGCCGGGATGCAGCACGCGCTCGACGCCAACGCTTGCGACTATGTGATGCCCGATCTCGAACGCATCGGTGGCGTCACCGGCTTTAGTCAGGCGGCAGCGCTCGCGGCCGAGCGCAACATCAAAATGTCATCGCATCTTTATCCGGAGGTGAGCGCGCACCTGCTCGCGGTCACGCCCACCTGCCACTACCTCGAATACATGGATTGGGCCGACAAGATCGTGCAGGAGCCTCTGCGGATCGCGGACGGCTGCGCCGTCATCCCCGACCGCCCCGGCAGCGGCGTGGTTTGGGACGCCAAGGCGGTCGAGCGATATCGAGTTTAGGCCCGATCAGCCTTTCAGCTTGAACAGCTTTTGCGCATTGGTCCGGCCGATCTTCAGCCGGTCCTCTTCGCCGATCATCAGCGCGTCGAACCACAGCGCGGCGTGATCGATGTTCTCGAACGGCCAATCGGTCGAGAACATGATGCGGTCGGAGCCGTTCACCATCAGCGCGGTGAGGAGCGCCTGCGTGCAGAAGTTGCCCGACACCGTGATGTGGACGTTGTTCTGGAAATACTCGCCGATCTTTTTCTTCGCCGGATAGTGATTGCGGTTCGGGATCCAGGCGTTGGCGTTGTCGACGCGCCAGATGTTGAACGGCAGGCCTTCGCCCATGTGGCCGAGGATGATCTGCAGGTTCGGATGCTTGTCGAACAGGCCCGAGCCCATCAGCCGCAGCGCGTGCACGGCTGTCTCGTGGCCGAACGCCCAGATCGGCCCCATCAGCCACTCGGCGCCCTTGTAGATGCGCGAATCCTGCGGCAGCGGATTGCGCGGATGCAGGTAGAACGGCACGTCGAGCTTCGCGAACGCGTCCCAGAACGGCCAATATTGTTTCTCGTCGAGATAGGCGATCGTGTTCGGGTCGCCGATCTGCGAGAAGCCGTTGGCGAGTGCGCCCACCATGCCGAGCTCTTTCACGCAGCGCTCCATCTCGCGCGCCGCCATGTCGGGGTCTTGCAGCGGCAGTGCGGCCAGCGCCTGAAAGCGATCGGGGCGCTTCTTCACCTGTTCGGCCAGATAGTCGTTCGCTTTGCGCGCGATCTCGTTGGCGCGCTTCGGATCGGGGATGGCCTGGATGGCGGGCGCGTTGAGCGAGAGAACCATCATCTCCATGCCGAACTCGTCCATCAGGCGAAGACGCCGGCCGTGGATGTCCATGATGCGGTCGCGCACCTCGACCCAAGTTTGCTCGGGAAAGAATCCCTTCGAGTCCATCAACGTGTCGTCGATGGCGAAATGCTCTTCGAGCCCGATCTTGCCTTTCATTGTGGTCCTCCCGTTCCGGCGGGGGCATCCTATGCGGGCCACTTGAAAAAGCGAAAGCCGCCCGGAGGCGGCTTTTTGTTACCAGCCAGCCTTCGCCCTACGGGCTTCGGCGGGCAAATTTCGCTGCGCGAAATTTGGTGGAGCCAGGCGGGATCGAACCGCCGACCTCCTGCATGCCATGCAGGCGCTCTCCCAGCTGAGCTATGGCCCCTTATGGGACGGTGTTGGACAGGGCGACCGAACCCGGCCGCCATGGCCCGACGCCGGTATCAGGTTTCCTCCTCGTCCTCGCGGCCCTCGCCGACAATGTCGGTGACGTCCTCGTCGCCTTCGTCCTGCTCTTCGATGAAGGTCGAGTCGTCGTCGGCCGTGGTCTCCTCGATTTCGATGTCGTCGCCCTCGGCGGCATCGCCATCCTTCTTTTTGCCGGTGGCTTCGGCGTCAGCCTCCTCGAGCGAGACGAACTCCGGATCGCCAGCCTCGGCGGCGACGGGCTTCGGCTGCTCCTTCGCGCGCGCCGCGAGTGCGGCTGCTGCGGCGGCAACCGATGCAGCCGCCGCTACGGCGGCGGCGTCAGGCCGCGACCGTGACACCGGAACCACCACCTCAAACACCGTGCCGCACTTCGGGCAGGTGATCGGAGCTTTGTTCAGGTCATAGAACTTTGCGCTGCAACTGGCGCAGAGACGCTTTGTACCGAGCTCTGGTTTTGCCACTTCGGAATCCTTGGGACAGTCTGGAAGACTGAAAAAGTGGCGTTTCCCTTGGCCGCTTGCAATGGCCCTGTCAATAGCGCCTCGCCCGAATGGGAACCTCGTGCTAGGAGGTCGCGCTAAAGCACGGATTGCCGACGTGGACCCCGCCGCACCCCTATCCCCGCTGACCGCCCGCCGTTCTGGGCCCTTTCAGGGCACGGCGCGCGTGCCGGGCGACAAGTCGATCTCGCTGCGTTCACTGATCCTGGGGGCTCTTGCGGTCGGCGAGACCCGGATCACCGGCATGCTGGAAGGCGAGGACGCCATCAGCACCGCCAACGCCATGAAGGCGCTTGGTGCCACTGTTGAGCGCACCGGTGAAAAGGCGTGGCGGGTGCTGGGCGTGGGCGTCGCGGGCTTCGCCGCGCCCCGTGCGGCGCTGGATTTTGGCAATTCCGGCACGGGCTGCCGCCTCGCCATGGGGGCGGTCGCCGGTTGCCCGATTGTGGCAACCTTCGATGGCGACGCGAGCCTGCGCACGCGGCCGATGCGGCGCATCCTCGACCCGTTGGAGAAGATGGGCGCTCGTACGCGCCAGCAGGCGGACGGCGGGCGTCTGCCGCTAACCATGCAGGGCGCCCGCGATCCGCTGCCAATCGTCTATGAGGCGCCGGTGCCCTCGGCTCAGTTGAAGTCGGCGGTGCTGTTGGCAGGCCTTGCGGCGCCCGGCACGACCGTGGTGATCGAAAAGGAGGCGACCCGCGACCACACCGAGAAGATGCTCAAGCATTTCGGTGCGAGCCTGCGCGTCGAGGCGATTGGCGATCATGGCCGCCGCATTACGCTCGAAGGCCAGCCCGAGCTCGAAGGCGCGCCCATGATGGTGCCGGGCGATCCTTCGTCGGCGGCCTTCGCGATGGTGGCGGCGCTGATCGTGCCTGGCTCGGAGATATTGCTCCCTGGCGTGATGATGAATCCGCTGCGCAACGGCCTGCTGACGACGCTGAAGGAGATGGGCGCGACCATCGAGATCGTGGCAACGCGCAACGAGGGCGGCGAGGACGTCGCCGATCTGCGCGTGCGCGCCTGCGCGTTCAAGGGCGTCGATGTGCCGGCCGAGCGTGCGCCGACCATGATCGACGAATATCCGATCCTCGCGATTGCTGCGGCTTTCGCTGAAGGCACGACGCGCATGCGGGGCTTGAAGGAGCTGCGGGTGAAGGAATCCGACCGGCTCGAAGCCACTGCGGCGCTACTCAGCGGCAATGGCGTCGCGGTCGAGATCGAGGGCGACGACCTCATCGTTCACGGCAAAGGCCGCGCGCCCGGCGGCGGCCTGGTCAAGACCCACATGGATCATCGCATCGCCATGTCGGCGCTGGTGCTCGGTTGCGCCAGCGAGCAGCCGGTCACGGTGGACGACGCAGCGTTCATTGCGACGAGCTTTCCAGGGTTTGCCGAACTGATGCGCTCGCTCGGCGCGGACTATTCATGATCATCGCCATCGACGGACCGGCGGCTTCCGGCAAGGGCACGCTCGGAAAAAAGCTCGCCGCGCATTACGGCTTCCGCCATCTCGACACGGGTTTGCTCTACCGCGCGGTCGCGAAGGCGCTGCTCGATGCCGGCCACTCGCCGCGTCATCAGGCGCGTGCGGTGGCGGCTGCGGATGCGCTCGACCCGGCGCATTTCGACGATGTTGCGCTCAAGAGCCAGGCCGTCGGCGAGGCGGCGTCGATTGTGTCGGCGATCCCGGAAGTTCGCATGGCGCTGCTCGCGCTCCAGCGCAATTTCGCCAAAGCGCAGCCCGGCGCCGTGCTCGACGGGCGTGACATCGGCACGGTCATCTGTCCGCACGCGGATGTGAAGATTTTCGTCACCGCCACGCCGCAGGTACGCGCCGGCCGGCGCTTCGCCGAACTGACGGCGCGCGGCGAGAGTGCAGCCGAAGCTGACGTGTTGGCCGATATCCTCAAGCGCGATGAGCGCGACATGGGCCGCGCGACGGCCCCGCTCAAGCAGGCCGACGATGCGCACCTGCTCGACACCACCACGCTCGACATCGACGGGGCGTTCCGCGCCGCCCTGGCGCTGGTGGAACAGGCGCGGCGATAGGGCTCAGCTCGGCCTTGCCGGATATGCCGCATTTGGCTATATCCGCGCGGTTCCGGGCTGCCGTAGCCATCGTCGAAGCCGCACAAGTGGGTTGAGGGTGTGTTTGCCCTCGATTTTGGGCCAAAACCCATAGCTTTTGCTGCGGAAACACACGGCACCGGATCAAATCATTGTCCCGACCGTTCGGATGATCGGGCCGGCCCGCTGGAGCGACCTTTCGGGGGAGCTTTTGCGGCTGCCAAGGGTCGCGGGGCTCTTGGCCCGAACGGAAGAGACGTAACGCAACACAAGCCGCCGGTCGTCCCGTTAGGAGATTTCATGGCCACAGCTACCGCTGCCGCGCCGTCGCGCGAAGATTTTGCCAAGTTGCTTGAGGAGTCGTTTACGCAGGGCGGCTCCCCTATGGAAGGGTCCGTCGTCAAAGGTATCGTCGTCGGTATCGAGAAGGACCTCGCCGTCATCGACGTCGGGGCCAAGACCGAAGGGCGCGTCGCGCTCAAGGAATTTGCGGCTCCGGGCCGCCCGAACGAGATCAAGATCGGCGACACCGTCGAGGTCTATCTCGAGCGCGTCGAGAACGCGCTGGGCGAAGCGGTGCTGTCGCGCGACAAGGCACGCCGCGAAGAAAGTTGGGGCAAGCTCGAGCAGGCCTTCAAGAACAACGAGAAGGTCTCGGGCGTCATCTTCAATCAGGTCAAGGGCGGCTTCACCGTCGATCTCGACGGCGCAGTGGCGTTCCTGCCGCGCTCGCAGGTGGACATCCGTCCGATCCGCGACGTTGGTCCGCTGATGAACCAGCCGCAGCCGTTCCAGATCCTGAAGATGGATCGCCGGCGCGGCAACATCGTCGTGTCGCGCCGCACCGTGCTGGAAGAGACCCGCGCCGAGCAGCGCCAGGAGTTGGTGCAGAACCTCGAAGAGGGTCAGGTCATCGACGGCGTGGTCAAGAACATCACCGACTACGGCGCGTTCGTGGACCTTGGCGGTATCGACGGCCTGTTGCACGTCACCGACATTGCGTGGCGGCGCGTCAATCACCCGACCGAAGTGCTCAACATCGGTCAGCAGGTGAAGGTCAAGATCATCAAGATCAACCACGAGACGCACCGCATCTCGCTCGGCATGAAGCAACTGCTCGACGATCCGTGGCAGGGCATCGAAGCCAAGTTCCCGGTCGCCGCGCGCTTCAAGGGCCGCGTCACCAACATCACCGACTACGGCGCGTTCGTGGAATTGGAGCCGGGCATCGAGGGACTGATCCACGTCTCCGAAATGTCGTGGACCAAGAAGAACGTGCATCCCGGCAAGATCGTCTCGACCTCTCAGGAGGTCGAGGTGCAGGTGTTGGAGGTCGATCCGGTCAAGCGCCGCATTTCGCTCGGCCTCAAGCAGACCATGCGCAATCCGTGGGAAGTCTTTGTCGAGAAGTATCCGCCCGGCACCAACATCGAAGGCGAGGTTAAGAACAAGACCGAGTTCGGTCTGTTCCTCGGTCTCGACGGCGACGTGGACGGCATGGTTCATCTGTCCGATCTCGACTGGAAGCGTCCCGGCGAGCAGGTGATCGAGGAGTTCAAAAAGGGCGACAAGGTCCAGGCCGTGGTGCTCGACGTCGATGTCGAAAAGGAGCGCATTTCGCTCGGCATCAAGCAGCTCCAGGGCGATCCGATGGCGACCGCCGGCGAGATGAAGAAGGGCGACGTCGTCACCGGCGAGGTGATCGACGTGAAGGAGCCTGGCATCGAGGTGAAGATCGTCGGCACCGATCTCAGCTCGTTCATCAAGCGCTCCGAGCTCGCACGCGATCGCAACGACCAGCGTTCCGACCGCTTCCAGGTCGGCCAGAAGGTCGATGCCCGCATCACTCAGTTCGACCGCCGCACCCGCAAGGTGCAGCTGTCGATCAAGGCGCTTGAAGTGGCCGAGGAGAAGGAGGCCATCGCTCAGTACGGCTCCTCCGATTCCGGCGCCACGCTCGGCGACATCCTCGGCACCGCGCTCAAGCGCAAGGGCGAGGAAGACCCCAAGGCTGAATAACCCACCGGCTAAAGCCGAAAAACAATCGCCCCCGGACCGGTGGTCCGGGGGTCGCTTTTTCAGGGGGGCGGTCCTAATTGTCGTCCATCGGGCAAAGCCCGGTGTTTGCGGATAGAATAGCGTTCGAATCAAAATCGAAGGAACGCGGCCAAAAGGAATCGAACTATGTCGCTCGATGCCGACCACATCGTCGATCGCCGCCGCATGCGGCGCAAGCTGACCTTCTGGCGTGTCCTCACTGTCCTGATTGCCGTGATCGCGGTTGTGGGCCTCACCGCGTTGCTGACGCGCGGCGGCCCCGGCCTCGCATCGGGACCGGGCGCCGGCATTGCGCGAGTCAATATCGAGGGCCTTATTCGCGCCAATCAGCAGCGCAGCGAGGCGTTCGCGCGACTTGCCAACTCAAGCGTGAAGGCTGTGATCATTCACATCAACAGCCCGGGTGGCACGGTGGCCGGCTCCGAGCAGCTTTACGACTCGCTGATGCTGCTCAAGGCGAAGAAGCCGGTGGTGGTTGTGGTCGACGGCCTTGCCGCATCCGGCGGCTATATCGCCGCGATGGCGTCCGATTACATCGTCGCGCAGCAGACGTCGCTGGTCGGTTCGATCGGCGTGATCTTCCAGTTTCCGAACTTCGGCGAGCTGCTCAAAACCGTCGGCGTGAAGGTCGAGGAGGTGAAGTCCTCCCCGCTCAAGGCGGCGCCCAACGGCTATGAGCCGACGAGCCCCGAGGCGCGCGCAGCACTTGAGGCGCTGGTTGCGGATTCCTACGCCTGGTTCAAAGGCATGGTGCGCGACCGCCGCAAGCTCGACGGCGCAGCGCTTGACCAGGTGGCCGATGGCCGGGTGTTCACCGGCCGCCAGGCACTGCCGCTTAAGCTGATCGACGAGATCGGTAACGAACAGACCGCGGTCGATTGGCTGGTGAAACAGAAGGGCATCGCCCCGAACACGCCGGTTCGCGATTACCGGTTGACCCCGCGGTTCGGCGATCTGCCGTTCCTGCATGTGGCGGTGGCCGGGGCGCTGGACGCCGCAGGCCTCACGTCCTTCGCCCGGCGGATTGAGGACTGGGGCACCTTCCAGGCGGTTGAGCGGCTCAACCTTGACGGTCTCTTGGCGCTTTGGCACCCTCAGGTGACCAATTGATGCAACAGGCCTTTTTGGCCTGAGTGGGGGGTCGCGGCGATGATCAAGTCCGAGCTGGTGCAGCGCATTTCGGCCGCCAATCCGCACCTTTATCAGCGCGACGTCGAGAACATCGTCAACGCCATTCTCAATGAGATCACCGGCGCGCTGTCGCGCGGCGATCGCGTCGAGCTGCGCGGCTTCGGCGCCTTCTCGGTGAAGAACCGTCCGGCCCGCACCGGCCGCAATCCGCGCACCGGCGCGCATGTCGCGGTGGCGCAGAAGTCCGTGCCGTTCTTCAAGACCGGCAAGGAGATGCGCGAGCGGTTAAATAAGACCGGGACGCCGTAGGCCTCGGGCCCGGATCGTCGCTCCGGTTCGCTTCGCTCGCCATCGCTCGTCCGGGGCATAAGGGCTGCGTGATGCGCAAGTTCGTGTCGGCCTGCATCCTCGTTCCGCTCGCGATCATCATCGTGATGTTCGCGGTTGCGAACCGCGAGACGATCACGGTGTCGTTCGACCCGTTCGATTCCACACGGCCGGCGTTCGCACTCAGCCTGCCGCTGTTCGTGCTGATTTTCATCTTGGTTGGTGCCGGAGTTGTCATCGGCGGAATCGCGACCTGGCTGCGGCAACACCGATGGCGGGTGCGGGCGCGGCGAGCGGAGGCCGACGCGCGCGATCTGCGCGAGCAGCTCGACTCGGCGCGCTCGTACCAGAGCCTGCCGCCGCCGGTGGAGTCGCCACCACTCGTCATCCCGCCGCCGATCTGAAAGTAACGCCGCGTGCGCGTCATAACCGCCGCTGAAATCGCCCAGACATTGACGTATGAGACGTTGATCGATGCGCTGGCGGAGGCATTCCGCGCCGACATCGAGGCGCCGCCGCGGCACGTGCATATGCTCCCGCAGCCGGACGGCAGCGAGGCCAAGCTCCTGCTGATGCCGGCATGGACGACGGCGGGTGAACAGCTGCTCGGCTGCAAGCTCGCGAGCGTCTTTCCCGGCAATGCGGATCGCGGCAAGCCATCGGTCCAGGCCAGCTATCTGCTGATGTCCGGTGACACCGGCGAGGGCCTCGCGTTGCTCGACGGCACGGCGCTGACGCTGTGGCGCACCGCCTGCGCGTCGGCGCTCGCGGCGCGCTACCTCGCACGTGACGACGCCGCGCATCTCGTCATGGTCGGAGCCGGTGCGCTGGCGCCGCATCTCATCCGCGCTCATTGCGCGGTCCGGCCGATCGAGCGCGTGACCTTGTGGAACCGGACGCGGTCGCGCGCTATCTCCACCGCCTTCGCGTTGCACGCCGCCGGCATCGAGCCGGTCATGGCCGACGATCTGGAGGCCGCGGTGCGCTCGGCCGACATCGTGTCTTGCGCGACGCTGGCGAGCGAGCCGCTGGTCCGCGGCGCTTGGCTCAAGAAAGGCGCGCATCTTGATCTCGTCGGCTCGTTCACGCCCAAGATGCGCGAGGCCGACGACGAGGCGATGCGCCGTGCCCGCGTCTATGTCGATGTGCGGGCGACCGCGGCGAAAGGCTCGGGCGATATCGCAATCCCGCTGAAGAAGAAGGTGCTGCGGCAGAAGGACATCCAGGGCGATCTGTTCGAGCTCTGCCGTGGCAAGGCCAAGGGCCGCAAACGCAAGGACGAGATCACGCTGTTCAAGTCGATCGGCAATGCGGTCGAGGATCTGGCGGCCGCCATGCTGGTGTGGCGGCGGCTGCAATAGGCCGTTGGAATATCGGCGCAAAAGGCGCTAGAACCCGGCCAGCCATGCCCTTTCAAGACATGCCCCTTTTGGTCAAAATCTGCGGCCTCAAGACCCCGGAAGCGCTCGATGCGGCGCTTGGCGCCGGCGCCGACATGGTCGGCTTCGTGTTCTTTCCGCCGTCGCCGCGCAATCTTGGCTTCGAGGCGGCACGCATGCTGGGCGAGCGGGTGGGCGGCCGGGCGCAGAAGGTCGCGCTCTCGGTCGACGCCACCGACGCGGAGCTGGCCGCCGCTGTCGAGGCGCTGCGGCCCGACATGCTCCAGCTCCACGGCAAGGAGACGCTGGAGCGCGTCGCTGCGGTGCGTTCGCGCTTCCGGTTGCCGGTGATGAAGGCACTGCCGATCGAGCAGAAGTCCGACCTCGCGCCGATCCGCCTTTATGAGAAGGTTGCCGACCGGATTTTGTTCGACGCCCGCGCGCCACGCGATGCCACGCGGCCCGGCGGGCTTGGCAAAACCTTTGACTGGAATTTGCTGAAGGGCCTCGACCTCGCCGTGCCGTTCATGCTGTCCGGCGGGCTCGATGCGAGCAACGTCGCCGAGGCGATCGCGATCACGCAGGCGCCTGCGGTCGATGTGTCGTCGGGGGTCGAAAGCGCGCCGGGCGTGAAAGATATCGAGAAAATTCATGCCTTCATCCGGGCCGCGCGCGGAATCCCCGACGATCCGCCCGAACGAGGCAGGGCTGAGCCCGACCAGCCGCGCCGGCAGGTTCCCGGCTCCATTACCGACGTGACCGCATGACCGTCGCGCAGCCGCCCAATTCCTTCCGCAACGGCCCGGACGAGCGCGGCCACTTCGGCATCTACGGTGGCCGCTTCGTCGCCGAGACGCTGATGCCGCTGATCCTCGATCTGGAAAAGGCCTATGCGGCGGCGAAGGCCGATCCCGCCTTCAAGCGCGAGATGGACGGGCATCTAAAGAACTATGTCGGCCGCCCGTCGCCGCTTTATTTCGCCGAGCGAATGACGCAGCACTTCGGCGGCGCCAAGATCTACTTCAAACGCGAGGACCTCAATCACACCGGCGCCCACAAGGTGAACAACGTGCTGGGCCAGATCATGCTGGCCAAGCGCATGGGCAAGCCGCGCGTGATCGCGGAGACCGGCGCCGGCATGCACGGCGTTGCCACCGCCACCATGTGCGCCAAGTTCGGGCTGGACTGCGTCGTGTTCATGGGCTCGGTCGATGTCGGCCGTCAGCAGCCGAACGTGATGCGCATGAAGGCGCTCGGCGCCGAGGTGCGGCCGGTCGAGTCGGGCGCCAAGACGCTGAAAGATGCCATGAACGAGGCGCTGCGCGATTGGGTGACCAACGTCGACAACACGTTCTACTGCATCGGCACGGTCGCGGGTCCGCATCCCTATCCGATGATGGTGCGCGACTTTCAATGCGTCATCGGCGACGAGACGCGTGTGCAGATGCAGGAGGCCGAAGGGCGCTTGCCGGATTCGCTGCTCGCCTGCATCGGTGGCGGTTCGAACGCCATGGGCCTGTTCCATCCGTTCCTCGACGACCGCAGCATCGAAATCTACGGCGTCGAGGCGGCTGGCCACGGCCTTAACAAGAAGCACGCGGCTTCGGTCGCGGGCGGTAAGCCCGGCGTGCTGCACGGCAATCGCACCTATCTCCTGATGGACGGCGACGGCCAGATCGAAGAGGCGCATTCTATCTCGGCCGGTCTCGACTATCCCGGAATCGGACCGGAGCATGCCTGGCTCGCGGACATTGGCCGCATCAAATTCCTCTCGGCGACCGACAAAGAAGCGCTGGCGGCGTTTCAGCTTTGCAGCCGTCTCGAAGGCATCATCCCGGCGCTGGAGTCCTGTCACGCGCTGGCGCGAATTCCCGACATCGCGCCGAAGAAGCCGAAGGATCACCTGATGGTGCTCAATCTCTCCGGCCGCGGCGACAAGGACCTCGACAGCGTTGCCAAACATCTTGGTGGCAAGCTGTGATCCGGTTTTACGCTTGGTGGACTGGCATGGCCCGGCAGGGGCGCACCGGCTGGACGCTGGTCGCGGTCGGCACCGTCTATGTGCTGTATTTCCTAAAAACGCGGCTGTTTGCGGCCGGCGCGCCGATCACCAACAAGGAATGGTTCGTCGCCGCCTCCATGCTGGTGCTGATCATGCTCGGCACGATCAACATCCGCATGGCGGAGATGCGTGAGCGCAATCAGAAAGTCATGCCGCTCATCGATCCGAACCAGCGTTCCCGCAAATGACCACCCGCATCGATCGCCGCTTCGCCGAACTCGCGCGCGAAGGCCGCGCGGCGCTTGTCACCTTCACGATGGCGGGCGATCCCGATCCAAAAACGGCGCTTGCCATTCTCAATGCGCTGCCGGCGGCTGGCGCCGACGTGATCGAGCTCGGCATGCCGTTCACCGATCCGATGGCGGATGGGCCTGCCATCCAGGCGGCCGGTTTGCGCGCGCTCAACGCTGGGCAAACGATGGTGAAGACGCTTGCGCTGGTGCGCGGCTTCCGCAAGCGCGACGATGCGACGCCGATCGTGCTGATGGGCTACTACAATCCCATCTACATCTACGGTGTGACGCGCTTCCTCGCCGACGCCAAGTCGGCCGGGGTCGATGGTTTGATTGTGGTGGACCTGCCGCCGGAGGAAGACGACGAGCTTTGCATCCCGGCGATGAAAAGTGGCCTCAACTTCATCCGCCTCGCGACGCCAACCACCGACGACAAGCGGTTGCCGGCGGTGCTCAAGAACACCTCGGGCTTCGTCTATTACGTGTCGATCACCGGCATCACCGGCGCGGCGGCGCCCAACGCCAGCAAGGTGACGGCGGCGGTCGCCCGCATCAAGCGGCACACCCGGCTGCCGGTCGCGGTCGGCTTCGGCGTGCGCACCGCGGCGCGGGCACGCGAGATTGCGGCCGGCGCTGAAGGCGTTGTGGTCGGCTCAGCGCTGGTCGATGCCCTGAAAGACAGCCTCGACAAGAACGGCAAGGCCACCCCCCGCACCGTCAAGGCGGTGGCGAAACTGGTGTCCGAGCTGGCCGGCGGCGTGCGGGGAGCCAAGCGCAAGGCCCGCCCCTGATCGGTCCCTCTCGCAAGAGAGGGTACATTTTGGGCGCTGCCGTGCTTAAATACAGTCCCATGAGCCACGGAGAGACATCGTGAACTGGATCTCCAACGTCGTTCGGCCAAAGATTCGCAGCTTCCTCAATCGCCGCGAGTCGCCGGAAAATCTCTGGATCAAGTGCCCGGAGACCGGGCAGCTCGTGTTTTTCAAGGACGTCGAGGCCAACCAGTTCGTCATCCCCGGCTCCAACTATCACATGCGCATGAGCGCAACCGCACGCCTCAAGTCGATCTTCGATGGCGAGCACTGGCTCGACATCCCGGTGCCGGAGGTGACAACCGATCCGCTGAAATTCCGTGATGCGCGCCGTTATTCCGAGCGGCTCAAGGACGCGCGCACCAAGACCGGCATGAACGACGCGATCAAGCTCGGCTTGGGTAAGCTCGAAGGCCTGCCGGTTGTCGTTGCCGTACAGGACTTCGATTTCATGGGCGGCTCACTCGGCATGGCGGCGGGCGAAGCGGTGATTGCCGGCCTCGAAGAAGCAGTCGATCGCGGCACGCCATTCATCATGTTTGCGGCTTCTGGCGGCGCGCGCATGCAGGAGGGCATTCTCTCGCTCATGCAGCTGCCGCGCACCACCGTCGCAGTGCAGCGACTGCGCGAGGTGAAGGAGCCTTACATCGTCGTGCTCACCAATCCGACCACCGGCGGCGTGACGGCCTCCTATGCGATGCTGGGTGACGTGCACATCGCAGAGCCGGGCGCGCTGGTCGGTTTTGCCGGACCGCGCGTGATCGAGCAGACCATCCGCGAGAAATTGCCCGAGGGGTTTCAGAAGGCCGAGTACCTGCGCGATCACGGCATGGTGGATATGGTGGTGCATCGCCACAAGCTGCGTTCGACATTGTCGTCGCTGTGCCGGATGTTGACGAAATCCGCGCCGCCGCCACCGGCCGCGCGCGTCAGCCTGCCGGCGCCAGCGGCGGCATTGGCTGGCGTTCCGTCTGAGGCTTAGGATTTATTTGCTGTCATTCCGGCGCTCGCGCCACTCCAACGCGCCTATGATCACGCCCGGAATGACGAAGGAATAAATGTCCGACTACGACGCCATCCTGGCGCGTCTTCTTGCGCTGCATCCCAAGCGGATCGATCTCTCGCTCGATCGCATGTGGCGCATCCTCGACGCGCTCGGTCACCCGGAGCGGCAGGTGTCGCCGGTGATCCATGTCGCCGGCACCAATGGCAAAGGCTCGACAATCGCGTTTATGCGCGCCGTGCTGGAGGCGGCCGGGCGGAGCGTTCACGTCTATACGTCGCCGCATCTGGTGCGCTTCAACGAGCGCTTTCGCCTTGGCGTGCCGGGCGGCGGTAAGCTCGTATCCGATGTGGCGCTGGCCGAAGCGCTCGCCGAATGCGAACGCGCCAATGGCAATACGCCGATCACCGTGTTCGAGATGGAAACCGCGGCGGGATTTTTGCTGTTCTCGCGCAATGCGGCTGACGTGCTGCTGCTCGAGGTCGGTCTCGGCGGCAGGCTCGACGCCACCAATGTGATCGACAAGCCGCTTGTGAGCGTCATCACGCCGGTGTCGATGGATCACCTGGAGTTTCTTGGCGACACGCTGGAGAAGATCGCGGCCGAAAAAGCCGCGATCCTCAAAGCCGGTGTTCCGGCAGCGATCGGTCCACAACCTGGCGTGGCTTTGGCTGTGATCGAACGGCAGGCCAGCAAGATTCGCGCGCCGCTGCGCGTTGCGGGCGAGCACTGGAGCGTGCATGCGGAGCACGGACGGCTGGTGTATCAGGACGACGACGGATTGCTCGATCTGCCGCTGCCGAAGCTCAACGGCCGCCACCAACTCGACAACGCGGGCGTCGCTATCGCGGCGCTGCGGGCGTCCGGCATGACGCTTCCGCTGTCAGCTTACGAGATCGGGATAGCCAAGGCGGACTGGCCCGCGCGCATGCAATTGCTCGCGCATGGCAAGCTTAAAGCGCTAGTGCCCAACAGCGAGCTATGGCTCGACGGCGGCCACAATGCCGACGGCGCGCGCGCGGTCGCGGCGGCGCTCGGCGATCTTGAGGAGCGGGTGCCGCGGCCATTGGTGCTGATCGCAGGCATGCTCACGACCAAGGATTCGGAGGGTTTCCTGCGCAACTTTTCCGGTCTCGCCCGCCGCGTCATCGCGGTGCCGATTCCGCGTCAGGAGAAAAGCCTTCCGGCCGAAGCGCTGGCGGATGCGGCGCGCCGTATTGGCATCCCGGCCGAGAGCCGGGATAGCGTGGAGGCGGCACTTGCCGCGATCGGCCGGCTCGGGCTTGAGCCGCCGCCGCGCATTCTGATTGCCGGATCGCTTTATCTGGCCGGTGAGGTGCTGGCGCTCAACGGAACGCCGCCGGAATAGCGGCTTCCCAGCCCAAGGAGGGCAAATCCGTGCGTCAAAACAACAGATTAGAGCTATTGTACTTTACAATTTCGACCCCATTCCACATTGGAGAGCGGGGCAAGACAGTCGCGGGTGGCGAGTATGACGAGCGCCTTTGTCCAATCGATGATGATTCTGCTGCGAGAGGGCCTTGAAGCCCTGCTCGTGATTGCGGCGCTTGCCGCTTATCTCGACAAGTCTGGTGCGCGCGCGCGGCTCTCCGCGCTCTATGCCGGTGCTGGCGCCGCGATCCTCGCGAGCCTGGTCGCCGCATGGGCGTTCCAGAAATTCAACAACGGCATGCACAGCGACATCATGGAGGGCGTCATCATCGTGATCGCCGCCGCGCTGATGCTCTACGTCAGCGGGTGGCTGCTGCTGCGACAAGATCCGCGCGCCTGGCAGGGCTTCCTCAAGACCAAGGCGGATGCGGCACTCGCCCAGCGCACCGGCATGGCGGTGGCGGTGCTGGCGTTCCTCGCCGTGTTCCGCGAAGGCGCCGAAACCGTGCTGTTCATCCATGCACTTGCCGCGACCGCGGGCGGCTACAACGCTGAGCTGTTTGGCGGATTGCTGGTGGCGGCCGCGATGCTGGTCGTTCTGTTCTTTGTCGTCAACCGCTTGGCGCGGTGGCTGCCGCTACGGCCGGTGTTCATCGTGACGTCTGCGTTCCTGTTCTTCATGGCGGTGAAGTTCATCGGTGAAGGTATCCAGGAATTCCAGGAGCAGTTGATCGTCTCCCTCAACCCCATTCCTGGCGGCAATTGGCTTGAGAAGATCGGGTTCAATCCGACGTGGGAGGCGGTGTCGGCACAGATCGCGGTGATCGTGCTGGCGATCGGGACCTTCATCGTTCTGGATCGCCGCGCCCGCAATGCGGCTTCGACGAGCCCGCAGCCTCGGCAGGCGTCGTCGTAGACGCCCGACACTTTCACAAAGCAAAACGGCCGGCGTGAGCCGGCCGTTTCGTTTTGGATTGACGCCGTCTCAGACGGCGGTGTTGATCCACTGCTCGAGCTTTTGCTTGGGCGCCGCGCCGACCTGGCGCGCGGCCATCTCGCCGTTCTTGAAGATCATCAGCGTCGGGATCGACATGATGCCGTATTTCTGCGCGACAGCCGGGCTCTCGTCGACGTTGAGCTTGACGATCTTGACCTTGTCACCGAGGGCGCCTGCGATTTCTTCCAGGGCCGGCGCGATCATGCGGCACGGGCCGCACCATTCAGCCCAAAAATCGACCACGACGGGGCCGGTCGCCTTGAGCACTTCAGCCTCGAAATTCGCGTCGGACACCTTGCCAACCGCCATGGAACACCTCGTTTCGAATCGGGGAATGGTTCAATCCCGGGGGAGCCGGAACCTATGAATGCCGGTGGGGAGCGTCAAGGCGTCTCACGCGGAGGTGACGGCTAGTGCCGAATCCAGCGTTTCGGCCGGAATCTCCATCAACTGCGGCGTGGCTGTCCAAAGCAGCGCTGCGCGGACCGGCCGGCCGGGATAAAGCCGCATCAGCACGGCGCGATAGAGCGCGAGCTGTTTGACGTAGCCCTGATGGTGCTCCGTTGTCTCGGCGAGGCTCTTGGGCGCGGGCCGGTTGGTCTTGTAGTCGGCGATCAAAATCTCGTTCGGTGCCACCACCAGCCGGTCAACGACGCCTGAAACGGGTCGGCCATCGATGCGCCCGATGATGGGGACTTCGGCGCGGCTGCCTGGCGCAAACAATGGCGCAAAGCGCGGGTCAGTGAGCATGGCCAGAACTTGCTTTGAGATTTCGCTGTGCTCGGATTTGGCGAAGTCTTGTTGGCGCGCCAGGTAGCGCGCAGCAGCCTCGGCGCGGCGATCCGGCGGGATCTCGGGCAGCGATTGCATCAGCCGGTGCACGATGACGCCACGCGCCATCGCGTGTTGCCGCGCCGCGCCAGAGCGGGACAGCTCCGCAACCTCTGAGTCATCGACGAAGGCTGACGGCTTGATCGCGACGGCGGGGGCGGCGTCTATTTTTGCGTTCTGCGTCAGCCAGCCTGGCAGCGCGGTGGGGGGCGCTGTGGTTGCTTTTTCCGGTGTGTTGGGTGCGCCCGTATCCGGTACCTTGCGAAAGCGCAGCACCTGGCCGTCACCATAGTCTGCCGGTTCCGCCACGGCGTACGGCTTGAGTGCGCCGTGCACCAGCTCGTACCAGCACCCCTCCGGCAGCTTTCGTCCGCTGTCGATGCCGCACACGACGAGCCGCTCGGCGGCACGCGTCATCGCCACGTAGAGCAGCCGCCGGTATTCGTCGCGCGCTTCAGCGAGAGCGGCCTCGCGTGCTGCCGACATTGGGCCGACGTCGTTGGTTTTCGATCCGGCCCAGACCAGGCGGTCCGGCGCACCGGGCGCAGCCTTGGCGGGCGGAAGTTTCAGCAGCCGCGGCGGATGCCAGCCCTGCGGCGGCGTCGTGGTATCGGCCAGAATGACGATCGGCGCCTCCAATCCCTTGGCGCCGTGTACTGTCATCACCCGCACCTCATTGCGCGCGATCTCCATGTCGCGCTTCACATCCGACTTCGCGGCGCGCAGCCAATGCACGAAACCTTGCAGCGACGGCGTTTCGGCATGCTCATAGTCGAGCGCGAGGTTGAGGAACTCGTCGAGCGCATCGGTGGCCTCGGGCCCAAGCCGAGCCAGGATGCGCTTTCGGCCGCCCTCCGCGCCCAGCAGCCGGGCATAGAAAGCGAACGGTGTTTCCTGCTTGGCCAGTTCGGACAGGCGATTGAGTTTTGCCGCGGTGCCGGGATCGTTCTGCTCAAGCGCGTCACGCAGCGTTCCCTTGCGGCCCCACGCTAACTTGAACAGGTTATCGTCGTCGAACCCGAACAGCGGGCTTTTGAGAACGGTCGCGAGCGCGAGATCGTCCTCCGGTAGGAGCAGCGCGTCGGCCAGCACCATCAGGTCCATCACCGCAATGTGTTCGGTGAGCACCAGCCGATCGGCGCCGGCGACCGGGATACCGGCCTGTTTAAGGGCGCGGATGATAGCCTCGAACAGTGCGCCGCGCCGCCGCACCAGAATGAGGACGTCCTTGGCCGGCCGGCCCTGCTGCTGCCAGCGCGCGACCGCGCCCGCAATGCGGCGGGCCAGTCGCACCACCGCGCTGGTTGCGTTCTGGATATCGAATGGCGCGTCCCACGGCTCGGGATTCTGACGCTCGTCGGAGACCGCCAGCTCCCAGATTTCGACCAGACCCGGCCGGGTCTCCGGCAGCGCTTCGTGCAACGGCGGCACCGGGTCGGCGGTGAGGCCCGCGTGGGCCTCGGGTGGCGTGAACACGGTGTCCACCGCGCCCAGCACGTTCACGCCCGATCGAAACGAATGTTTGAATTCGGTGGCGACGAAATCGAGCCCCGCACGTTCGTGCATTTGCTCGAAATGGCGGCGCTTCTCGGCAAACTCGCGCGGCGCTGCGCCTTGGAACGAGAAGATTGATTGTTTCTCGTCGCCCACCGCAAAAATCGTGCGCGGCCGGTCATGCGCGCCTTTTCCGGCGAAGAATTCGCTGACCAGCGCGTTCACGATTTCCCATTGCTTGGGGCTGGTGTCCTGCGCCTCGTCAATCAGCACATGATGAATGCCACGATCGAGCTTGTAGTGAACCCAAGCCGCGCGCTCATCTCGCAGCAGCACCAGCGTCTTGTCGATCAGGTCCTCGTAGTCGAGCAATCCGCGGCGATCCTTCTCGGCGCGAAAGTGCACGATTGCCGCATGAGCGATGGTGAACAGCGCAACGCTGCGATCGCACGCCTCGAGGGCGCGCTTGCGCTCCACCAGTTTCCAGACGCGGTCGCGTTCGTCGTTCAACCGCTGACACAAGCTTGGATGTTCTTTCTGAATCGCATTCGTTGCCAGCCGGTCCTTGGTCTTGTCGCGTTTTCCGGTGCAAAAAATGTCGAGATAAGTGTCCAGCAGCTCAGTGCCGTTGAGCGCGGCCAGCGCGTGAAACCGCGCACCCTGCTCTTTGTCGGTCTTCGCCCCGCCCGTAAGCGCCGCACCGATGGCGGCCCATTCCGAACTCGCAATCGGGCTTTGGCCGAAAATCGCCGCGTCGGTCTGTTGCACTGTCTCGTCCGGCTTCACACCGAGCGCCTGCGATAGCTGCGCCATCGCTTGCGGCACGCCGCCAGCAGCTTCGATCCAATTCATCAGCTTTTCGCGAGCGCGTATGACCTCGCGCACCATGTCGCGAAACGTGACGTCGGCCGCCGCTAGCACGGCCTGGTCCAGCGCTCGGCCGAGCGGGCTATTCGGCGCGCCGGCGGCTTTCAGCATCACGTCGAGGCTGATCTGCTCCAGCATCCGCGACTCGGTGGTTTCGTCGAGCACCTCGAAGCGTGCCGCGACGTTGGCTTCGAACGGAAACAGGTGCAGAAGCTGCGTGCAGAACGCGTGGATGGTGTGCACCTTCAATCCGCCGGGCGTCTCCAGCGCCAGCGCGAAAAGCTGGCGCGCGCGTGTGCGATGCTTGGCGTCGATTTGCTCGAAGCCGGTCTTGCGGATCGCGTCATTGAGCGCGGCATCATCGAGCGCGGTCCATCCCCGCAGGTCACCGAACACCTTGTTCGCCATGTTGGCGGCGGCAGCCTTGGTGAAGGTGATGCACAAGATGCGGGCGGGATCGACACCGGACAGCAGAAGCCGGATCACGCGCTGAGCCAGCACATGGGTTTTGCCGGAGCCCGCATTGGCGGTGACCCACGCCGAGCGATCCGGATCGGAGGCGATGGTTTGCCGCTCGGTGACGGCGGCCGGAATTTGGCGCGGCGCACTCATTCGCCGCCTCCATTTTCGCTTGTTCCGCCCGTCAGCGACCATTCCTGCACGCGCGCGAGATGGTCATAGGTGCCGTAGTGCGTCGTCCACATCGGATGCACGAGCGAGTGGTAGGGAACCGCCGGATCGGCGAACGTGGCGATCAGCTTGGTGAGCCGCGCCAGCGCGTGATCGGCGTGCTCATCGGCGGTGCCCTCCTTGAACCTGATCGGCAGTTCCTCGCCCGCATCGGCGCCGCCGCGCAGCCGGACATAAACAAGCTCAGCGACGCACCCGCCTGCCGCGATGCCCTTGAAGCCGCCTTTGCGCAAAATCGCGGCTTCCAAGGTGAGCTGGGGTGACAGGCCGCTGCGGACCTGCGGCTCGGTCGGGGGCGCGCCGGTCTTGTAGTCGAGGATGGCGTAGCGTCCGTCGCGCAGGCATTCGATGCGGTCGGCGCGCACCGTGAGCTTGAAGGTCTCCTTGCCAAAGGGAATTTCAACGTGACCGCCGATTTCCGCATCGAACCGGGCGAGCTTGGTACGGCGGACGATTTCGGCGCGTGCAAACCATTCGGCAATGCGCAGGAAGCGCGGCCACCAGAACGCGCGGACCTCGGGATAGTCCGACCAGCGCGCGAAATGCCGCTCGCCGATCTCGGTCAGCTCGCGCACTGGATCGGCGGGCATTGTCTTGTCGAAAGCCTTGGCGAACTCGCCGATTGAATTGTGGATCAGAGTGCCGCGATCAGCGGCGTCCGGTGGGGCGTCAATGTCGTCGAGCGGTTCGAGCTTGAGCACGCGCTTGGCGTAGATCGTGTAGGGATCGCGCAGCCAGTGTTCGATCTCGGTGACGCTGAGCTGACGCGGCCTGGCCTCGAGCGGCGGCGTGGGCGAGGGCCGTTTGGCCGGAACCGGCGGCTTGGCCGGTGCGTCGAGACCGCGCGCCCAGGCGAGATAATTGTTGCCGCGCTCGATCGCCTTGTTCCAACGCGGCTCGCCGGCGACCGCCGCGAGCCTCTGCACGAAGCGCGAAGCAACGGTTGGCGCACCGGAAAGCCTGGCGGCGCGCGACAGCACGATCTCCTTGGCCCCAAGCGCCTGCGCGAAGTCGTGCGCCGACAATCCGATGCGGCGCTCCGGCAGATCGAGGCCGAGCGCTTGCCGCATTGGCCGGCTGAGCCAGGGATCGGCACGCGTCTCCGGCGGCCAGGTGCTCTCGACCAACCCGCCGAGCACCATGCGGTCGACCGATTGCAAGCGCGATTCCAGGGTGCCGAGGATGCGGACGCGCGCGTTTGCGATCGGCCGATGCGCGGTGCGATCGGCAAGGGCGGCGTGGAACAGTTCGGCATAGTCGTCAGCCGAAACGACGAGGCGGCTCGCCTTAGCGATATCGTCGAAGGCTTCCGCCAGATCCGGTGTTTCGCCGCCGAGAGCCTCGACAACCTTGCGGTGCTGTTCGGCGATCGCGGCGAAGCTCTGCGTGCCGGCCGGCAGGTTTTCCAATGGCGCGATGGCCTCCGCGAGCCGCGCCACCAGTTGTCCGGCGGCTTCGAGCTCGGCATCGGTGAGGCCACGGCGCGGATCGCTGTGATGCAGCGAGTCGCGCGATGCGCGGAACGCCGCGAGCGCGGGGCCTAGTCCGGCTGTCCCGGGCCGGGGGCGCGGTCCGCGCAGCACCGTGCGTTCGAGCGTCGCAACGGCGCTCGCGTCCACCCGGCAAAGCGGATGCTTGAGCAGGGCAAGCAACGTGACCGGGGCGAGCCCGCTCAGGCCCGTCTCGGCCACCAGCCGCGCAAATATGCCGGCCGGCGTCTCGGCCAATGGCTCGCCCCGGGAATCGTCAGCCGCCACATTCCAGCGCGCGAGCGCCGCGAGGACGCGGCGGGCGAGTGTGCGGTCGGGTGTCACCAGCGCCGCCGTCTGGTCCGGCGTTTCGACGGTCTCACGCAGTGCAACCGCGATCGCGAGCGCTTCCTCCTCGGCGTTGGCGGCCTCGATCACGGCAATCGAGTCGAGCGCGGCATCGGCGTGGGTAGCAAATCCATCGGCCGCGAGACTGGCCTGCCAGCGTTCGGTCGCGGCGGCTGGCCGCATCGCCTCCGACACCAGACGTTCGCGGCCGTAGGCAGCCGACGGCGCAAGCGTGGTCACGGCTTCGCGCGCAATGCCGATCCGGCGCAGCAGCGCCTGCATGGCGAACTGCGGATGGCTCGGCGCGGGCGCGTCCTCGCTGCCGATCATGGTCCAGGCCGGCGGATCGATCTCGGTATCGAGTCCGGGCAGCACGACCGCGCCATGCGGCAGCTTGGCGATGGTGTCGAGCAGCACGGCGGTTGCGGGAATCGAACCGGTCGAGCCGGCGGCGATCACCGGGGCGTCGCTGCGTGCAAGCCGCTGCGCTTCGGCAGCGATCAGCTTGTTGCGGCGCTCCGCCGGTTCGATCAGGCCGCGCTCGGCGAGCACTGCGGGCCAAATCTCCCGCGCGATCTTCAGGAACCTCAGGGTGAATTGCCAGTATTCATCGACTTCTTCAGGCACCAGGCCATCGAGCTTGTCCCACGGCACCTGACGCGTGGTCATGTCGTCCATCAGATGCGCCAGGTCATTGGCGAGTCTCAACGCACCCGCCGGATTGCTGGCGACCAGCGACGCGCCACCGTCGCGGCGCATCTCAGGCGAGTTGGCCCATTTCAGGATCAGCTCGGCCAGCAGGACGTTGCGCTCGAAGCCGCCAAGCGGCGGCGGCAGATCGAGCACATCGGCCGCAATGTCGCCTGCGGCGGCTTCGGAAAATCCGATTTCGTCTTCGTCAACGCCGCCAATGGCGACGATGCGCGGCAAGATCGCGGCATCGGCCTTCTGCGTTTGCAGGAAAATATCGCGCGCGAGCCGGCACGCTGGTCGTGTCGGCAGATAAATCGTCGCTTGCGCCAGCGCCAGCGGATCGCGTGCGGCCGGAAAGCCCGGCACGAGCTTGCCGTTCACCAACGCGCCGATCAGCGTCGGCAGGAACGGCGCCGACGCCGGAATGGTGAAAACGCGTGGTGTGGGAATAGCCATGCCGGAATCATACACGGCCCTGCAAGCCCCTACCGCTTCTCAATGGAGGATTGCGGGAAAGTTTAGGCCACGCTCGCCTTGATGGCTGCCTCTGCCTGCGCGATGGCGTCAGGCGTGCCGACATGCATCCACACGCCCTCGAGGCACAGACCATGCAGCCGGCCGGCCTCGGCGGCGCGGTCGAACAGCGCGGTGAGCGAAAAGGCGCCCGGCGGCGCTGCGTTAAACAGCACAGGCGCGAGGATCGCGGCGCCCGCGTAAACAAAGGGCGCAACCTCACGCTCGGCTCGCTTGCGCAGCCGGCCGTCGGCGCCCATCGCGAAATCGCCGCGGCCCGCATAGCCAATGCTGCCCACGGTGGGCGCCAGCAGCAGCAAGGCGTCCATACGGGCCGGATCGAAAGTGTCGCCGAGCCGCCGGAGATTGGGGCTCGGGCCGTCGATCCAGATCGTGTCCGAGTTGATGTGAAAGAACGGCTCAGTGCCCAGCGCACCAAGCGCTTTGACCACCCCGCCGCCGGTGTTGAGCAATTGGCTGCGCTCATCCGAGATCACGATGCGCGGCTCGCGGCGGCCCGCAACGTGGCGTTCGATCTGGTCGGCGAGGTAATGCACGTTGACCACGGCGCGCTCGACGCCGGCCTGCGCGAGCCGGTCGAGCACGTGATCGATCAGCGGCTTGCCATCCACTTCGACCAGCGGCTTCGGGATGCGGTCGGTGATCGGCCGCATGCGTTCGCCGAGGCCTGCGGCCAGCACCATGGCGTTGCGCGGTGCGGTCATGCTGTTACCGGTTGCCATGTTTCGGGATCATGCTCGCGGAGCGGGCACGTGCGCGGCGTACCACGTCTTGATCGACGTCATCGACGGGTGCGCCAGCGAGCGTTGCAGATAAGCCCATACGCGCGGGATGTGACGCAGATATTGCGGCTTGCCGTCGCGGCGGTCGAGCCGGGCGAAAATGCCGAGGATCTTCGATGTGCGCTGGGCTGCGAGCGTCGCATAAGCGCGGATGAACGTCGCCGGATCGAAATTCTGATCGATGTCGCGGCGTGTGCGCGCGTAGCGGCCGAGCAGCATCACCTCCATCTCCTCGGGCACGTCGACGCGCGCATCCTGCAACAGCGAGGCGAGATCGTAGGCTGCAGGACCGACGACCGCGTCCTGGAAGTCGAGCAGGCCGACCTGCGCGATGTCTTGGCGCGCCGGGAGCCACAGCAGGTTCGGCGAATGGAAGTCGCGCAGCACCCAGGTCGGATAGGTATCGATCACCGCCTGCAAGGCCTCGCGCCAAAGCGCGACATAGACCGCGCGGGTCGCGTCCGAAACCGCCGCGCCCATTTGCGGCAAATACCAATCGAGCAGCAGCTCAGCCTCAATCAGCAGCGCGTCCAAGTCGTATTTCGGCAGCCGGTATTCCACCTTCGGCGACACCGGCAGCACGTTGGACAGTTGGTGGCTGTGCAGCGACATCAGCACATCGACCGCCGCCTCATAGCGATCCTCGATCGGCGCCGGTGGGTCACCATCGACCACCAGTTCGGCGCCGAGATCCTCGATGAGGAGCAGTCCCTGTTCGAGATCGGCTTCGTAAATTTGCGGCGCCGAAAAGCCGAGCTGGCGCAGGCCGTTCGCCATGGCGACAAACGGCGTGACGTCCTCGGCCAGATGCGCGATGGCGCTGTACGGCTTGCCGTTGCGTACCGGTGGGCCATCCGGCTTGCGCGGCGAATTCATCAGGATGGCGTAGCGGTTACCGAGCCGCAGCCGCTCGTAAGAGCGGGTCGAGGCGTCGCCTTGGATGCGTTGGCGCGCCGCGTTGGCGAAGCTGGACGAATCCAGGAAACGGCGGACCACCGACAGGCGCTCGACGCGCGCCGCGAGCGTGCCATAGCCGGTCACGCGCACATTGCGGTGCTCGGGGCCGAGCTGTGGTGCGAGCGTGAACGCAATGTCGAGCCGGTCTGGCGGCAAAAAGCCGGCCGCGCGATCCGGCCATTCCAGCAGCACGACCGCGCCCTTGGGCAAGTCGTCGAACCCGAGCTCTGCGAGTTCACCGGGGCCGTCCAGGCGGTAGAGGTCGGCATGCACCACCGGAAACTGCTGCAACTCATAGGTCTGCATCAGCGTGAAGGTCGGGCTCGGCACCGCGATGGCGGGATCGCCGGCCAGATACCGGATCAGGGCGCGCGCGAACGTCGTTTTACCGGCGCCGAGGTCGCCCGACAGCGTCACCAGATCGCCAGGCTGGAGCGCGGCCGCGATGTCCACCACGACCCGGTGCAGCGCCTGCTCGTTGGCAAGCGCCTCCGGATAGCTGGAGCCTTCGGACGTGGTGGGAAGCATCCGCCTTGCCTGGTCACATCCCGGCGGTGGCTGCCGTCGGGCAGGCCTGCGGGATCATGTTCATCGTAGGGTTATCTGGGAACACCCAGTTCATATAGTACAGCCGATGTCCGATCTTGAAGGCGAATTTCTGTCGTATGCGATTGAGCCGGCGCGAGCGGTCGCTCGTTCATCGCATGCGCCGCGCCCAAGAATGCCCAGGAATCGGGTGGGTGCACGGCCGCGAGTGCCTTAGGAAAGTCGCTTAGGAGAAAGCCATGCCAAGCCATGCCGTCCGCAGGACCTACGGGACCGTGAGTGCCGACAGGCAGCGGGAGATGAGCGGCCTGGAGTTTGTCCAAGGGCTCGTCGATGGGACGCTGCCGCTCAACACGATGGCCGAGACCTTGGGCTATGACGTCACCGAGGTGACGAGCGGGCGCGTCGTCGTTACCATTACGCCGAACGGCTCGTACCTCAATCCGGCTGGCACCGTGCATGGCGGGCTCTCGGCCACGTTGCTCGACACCTGCATGGGTCTCGCGATCCGTTCGACGCTCGACAAAGGCACCAACTCGACGACACTCGAATTCAAGATTTCGCTGGTGCGGCCGATCACGCCGGAAACCGGTCCGATCAGGGCAGAGGGCGTGGTGTTGAGCTGCGGCCGCCGCATCGGCACGGCCGAAGGCCGCATCACCGACCAGCAAGGCCGCCTGCTCGCCCACGGCACGACGACCTGTCTGATTTTTCAGAACTAGATTGCGACTCAGGCCTTTCAGCGAGACTGCGGCGTACTGACGGTGCATCCGCGATCGCCGGATTTAGCGCACACGGCATTGACAGCAACCGGTTGCGGCGCTTCGATCTTTGGGGGCAAAGTCGCGGTCAGTGGGGAAATGACGTGACAAGAACTTTCGGCACGCTCTGGATGCTGGTCGCTTGCTCGCTCGCGCCCAACGCCGCAAGCGCAAATGGCGCTCTCGCGCTCGGCTCGTCCGGCAATCTTGCAAAAGATGGATTTGCCTTCGGCGCTTCCGTCAACCAGTCGACCCAGCAGGCGGCGAGTGATCAGGCGCTTGCCACCTGTCGCGGTTATGCGGGTGCCCCGAAGATGGCAGCAATTTGCAAGATTATCATGACCTTCAGCGAACAATGCTATGCGCTGGTCTTCGACCCCAAAGCAGGTATGCCCGGAACCGGCTGGGCTCTGGGAGCCGACGTTAAGGCGGCGGTGCAAAAGGCAACCAGCATGTGCCAATCGACCGCTGGCGCCAGTCGCCGCAATTTTTGCGAATTGGATCAGGCCGCCTGCGACTTCAAGGATTTGGACAAGAAAATTTCCGGCCTCGATGAACTCATTCGGTTACTACCGAGGTATGCTTCGAATTGGCGAAACCGCGGCGGCGCCTATGAAGGCAAGGGCAATTATGACCGCGCGATTGCCGACTACAGCGAGGCGATTCGTCTCGCTCCCGACAATGCGGGCTATCTGAACGATCGATGCTGGGTGCGCGCCGTCGGCAACCGCGACTTGCAGCTTGCGCTCGATGACTGCACCGAATCGCTGCGGCTTAAGCCGGACGATGCCGGCACGATAGACAGTCGCGGGTTCGTCTATTTGCGGCTTGGGCGGCTGGACGATGCCATTGCCGACTACAACGCGGCGTTAAGGCTGAATGCCCGACTTGCCGGCGCGCTCTATGGCCGCGGTCTCGCCAAGCTGCGCAAGGGCGACACTTCCGGCGGCGAGGCGGACATCGCTGCCGCGAAGGCGATCCGCTCCGGTGTGGTCGAAGAATTCGCGCGCTATGGCGTCACCGCCGTTGCGGCCGCTCCGGCGCCGGTGACCGCGCCACCGTCGGCCGCCGATTGCAGCCGCGCCGAGGCGCACTGGAAGAGTGCCGAGGATATCCGGACGCTCCCGGTCTACGAAGACCACCTGGCGCGCTTCGGCAGTTGCGAGTTTGCGGTATTGGCGCGCGCCCGGATCGAGACGTTGAAGAAGTAACGCCGCGCTATTGCGGCTGGATGCCCGCGGCCTTGATGATCGCGCCGAACTGCTCGATGCCTTCCTTCTGAAGGGCGGCGAACTCCTGCGGCGTGTTGGCAATGACCGTCAGATCCTGCGCTTCGAGCTTGGCCCGCGTCTCGGGCTCGGTGATCGCCTTCCGCATCTCGGCGCTCAGTCGCGCCAGGATGTCCGGCGGCAGCTTTGCCGGGCCGAAGAAGCCGAACCACGTCGAGGGTTTGCGGAACGCCGGCAGGATTTCGGTGATCGAGGGCACGTTCGGCATCTTGGCGTAGCGCTTGGGCTCGAGGATCGCCAGCACCTTCGCCTTGCCCGATGCCAGCGCGCCGCGCGCGCTCGCCAGCGAAATGTGCAGCAGCTGGATTTGTCCTCCGGCGACGTCCTGCATCGGCTGCGATACGCCACGATAGGGAATGTGGACGGTGCTGACGCTGGCGGTGCGGTCGAACAGCTCGCCGGTCAGATGAAACACCGAGCCGATGCCGGAGCTGCCGTAGGACAGCTTGCCCGGATTGGCCTTGGCGTAGGCGATCAGCTCCTGCACCGAATTGACCGGCAGGTCGGCGTTGACCACCAGCGCGGTCACCGGCTCGACTGCCGCCATGATCGGTGTGAAATCCTTCACCGGATCGAACGGCAGGTTCTTCATCAGATGGACGGCGGTGACGTGGGAGGCCGGCGTTGCGGCGAGCAGCGTGTAGCCGTCGGGTGGGGCATGTGCGACCAGGGACGATCCGATCGTGCCGTTGGCGCCGCCGCGGTTGTCCACGATCACGGTCTGGCCGAGCGATTCCTGGAGCTTCCCGGCGATCAGCCGGGCGATCATGTCGACGGTCGGGCCTGGCGGGACCGGTACCACGATCGTGATTGGTTTTGCCGCCGGCCAGGATTGCGCCGAAGCAGGCGCGGATGCCGCAACAGTGCAAAGCCCGCACAGAATTGCAGCGATCGCGCGAATGGTCCTCATGATATCCCGGCTCCCTTAACGTCGCGCTGCAGGGCGCAGAGACCATCATATCACCCGGTGCGCAACTCGCTAAGGCTGGGCGCGCAAACGACTCCCGAGCGACTCCCGTACGCGAAATTGCTTCCTATATTTGACATGGACCGTCGTGCCGCGCGTGGATGCCCCCTTCGAGCGGCGAAAGAGGAAACCTCGCGACGGTCCACTGCCATGACGTGTCGTGGGAGCGGTAGCTGCCGGTCAGACCGTGAACCGAGCCAGCCCGCGGATCGACCGAGCGAGCGGACCGAGCGAGTTGCCGGTGCTGCCGGTGCTGCAGGTCGGCGCCCGAAATGCCGAAAATAGTTGCCGCGCGCCGCGGCGGTTCTTTAGCCGCGCTTCGATTTTTTCGGTTTTTCCGCCACGATCGGCGGTGCGGCCGCTAACGCGGCGTCTCTTGCTAGCCGAGCCGCCTTCAGGCGTTCGGTTTTCAGCCGGGTCGCTTCCGTTTCGATGTGGTACTCGCGCATAGCCTTTGCGCCATCGATGGCTTGCTTTGCTTTTCGCTCCGCGCGCTGCGCTAATTCATCTGGCTTTGCCATAGGTTCCATATGGGGTTTGTCGTATCAGAACGGTAGGGGTCGTCATGCCACGCACGTTGGTAGGGCACCGCGCCGCTACGCCGCACTGCGTTCGATGGTCTGACCGGTCGGCACCTGGCCCAACGGGAAGGTGCAGGTGACGGTGGTGCCTTCGCCGACGGCGGAATCCAGCGTCACCGTGCCGCCGTGCAGTTCGACGAACGAGCGCACGATCGAGAGGCCGAGCCCCGCGCCGCGGTGATGTGAGCCGAGCGGATGGGTCTCGAACCAATCGAACACCCGGTCCTTCATGTCCGCCGGAATGCCGGGCCCCTTGTCGGTCACCGAGAACACCAGTTCGTCGGCGCGGCGTTGCGCTGAGAGTGTCACGGCCGAGCCGGCCGGCGAGAAGCCGACCGCGTTGGCGAGGAGATTGAACAGAATCTGCCGGATGCGCCGCTCGTCGGCAACGAAGCTGCCGATTTCGGGCCCGGCGTTGATGACGAGCGAGAGGTTGTCCTTGACCAGGCGGTCGCGGACGCCTTCAGCTGCGGCGTCCATGGTCTTGCGGATATCGACCGGCCCGAGGTTGAGCGCCATCGCGCCAGCATCGATGGTAGCGAGGTCGAGGATGTCGTTGATGATGGCGAGCAGCGCATTGGTCGAGCTGGTGATGTAGCCCAGATATTCGCGCTGCTTCTCGTTCATCGGGCCGATCGCCGGCTGGCCGAGGAAATGCGCAAAGCCGATGATGTTGGTCAGCGGCGAGCGCAGCTCGTACGAAACGTGGTGGACGAAATCCACCTTCAGCACATCGGCGGTTTCCAGCGCCTCGTTGCGTTCTCGCAAGGCGCGCTCGACATTGATGGTGTCGGTGATGTCCTGGAACGCCACCAGCGTCGCGCCGTCCGGTAGCGGCACGGTGCCGAGATTGACCACGCTGCCGTCGCGGCGCTCGATTCGCGCGGTGACCTGCTCGCGATCCTCGATCGCGGTCGCGGTGGCGCGAAGCTTCTGCCAGAGCGCGTCGTCGCCGTAGAGCGGCCGGCACCAGTCGATGACGGTTTCGATGTGCGGGCGCAGCGCCAGCGGCGGCGATTCGAGCTTCCACATGCGCGCGAAGGCTGGATTGTGTAGCCGCAGCCGGCCGTCGCTGCCGAACACCGCAATCGCTTCCGCGAGATTGTCGAGCGTCTCGCCCTGCACGCGGATCAGCGCGTCGTAGCGCCGCGCCATGTCGAGTCGCTCGGTGGTGTCCTCGAACAAGTAGGTCACGCCGCCCTGCGGGTTGGGCGTGGTGACCACACGCAGCGTGCGGCCGTCGGGCAGATGCCAGATCTGCTCCTTCGGTTCGGTGGCGCGATAGGCCTCGTGCAGCGCGCTCTTCCACTGCCGGAAGTCCTGCTCCTCGGGCAGCTTGGTGGCGACGCGGAGCTCTTCGAGCACGGCGGCATCGGTCGGATTTTGATCGAGGAAGCCGGCGTCGAGGTCCCACAGCGAGCGATAGGCGGCGTTGTAGAACGTCAGCTTCTGGTCGGCGCCAAAGGTGGCGACGCCGGTCGCAAGCTGGTCGAGCGTGCGGCGGTGGGCGTCGTTAAGGCGATTGAGCTCGGCCCGCAGAGTATCGGCCTCGGTCGCGTCGATACCGGCACCGGCACTGCCCTTGCGGGTCGGCACGTCAAGCACGTCGAAGATACGCCGCGAGCCCGCGACGATCGCAGGCACGCGGCCGGTATAAGACTTGCCGCCGGCGCGGGCGCGGCTTGCCTCCTCGCGCGCGCCGCGATCGAGCAGCTCGGCGTTGCGGGCGACCGCGTCGTTCGGATCCTTGGCCTCGACCGCGCGTGCATAGGCCGCATTGGCGAACACCAGTGCGCCCGCGATGTCACGGGCCCACACGGGCGACG
The DNA here is from genome assembly GCA_945893145.1 of Rhodoplanes serenus. GTDB lineage: Bacteria > Pseudomonadota > Alphaproteobacteria > Rhizobiales > Xanthobacteraceae > Z2-YC6860. Next base: position 45,400 of record CAMDDZ010000004.1, read on the forward strand.
GCAGCGCATCGATCAGCGTGCGCAGCGATTCCATGTCGCCGACCAGCTTGTCGTGGCGCGCGTTGAGTTCGGCCAGCTCGCGCTTAAGTCCGCTGACATCGCGCAGCCGCAGCACGGCGCGGCCGCCGATGGCGCGGCCATCGGCTTCGATGGCGCGGCCGGACAGCGTCATCAGTTGGATGCTGTAGCTTTCGCCGCGCGTGCGCAGCGCGTCGGTCGAGCGCTCCATCGCCTGCGCTTTTTCCGGCTCGAGCCAGCTGCCGAACGCCAGCACGCGCTGTGGCACCGACGACGAGGTGACGAGACTGGTGTCACCCATGATGTGGGGCTCGTTCTCGGCGGCTGCCCAGGACACCAGGATTTGCGGCTCCGACAGCAGCAGCGCGTCACGCCGATCGGCTTCGCCCTTGAGCGTCACGATCTGATCGCGGAATGCGGATTCGGCCGCGGCAGCGTTCATCCGCGCGCGCACCAGGAGGATCGCGGCGAGCACGGCGAACAGCAAGACACCGAGCGTCAGCGCCAGCGCCGCCATTTCGTTGCGGTCGAGCGCGCTCAAGGCCTGAACGTAATCGTTGAGGAACGACAGCGGCGTGGTGTCGGCGCGCGCAGGCGCGGTCGCGCCAGCGAGGATTGCGGCGGACACGCATGCAAGGAATCCGCGTTGCAGCGGATGAGCGCGCAGTCTCCCGCCCGTCGCCCGGACCGTCTCCGGCATACCGATTGCCCCTGCGCGGGCAGAGTCCGCGCTACCGCCCACGAATCATTGGGACTTTAGCCTCAAGCGGAATCGGGCCGTAAGAGTCCAGACCGTGAACATGAGCGATGGGAACTTTTGTGCGCAGCTCAGGGCGGGACGCTGGTATCCCGAAATGGCTCGGCGCGGCGTGCCAGGTCCTCGATGTTGATGCGACCCAGCGCCGCCGAAAATGCGCGCTCGGCTTGCTCGACCGCGGGCCGCACCACATCGTTGAGTAGCGGCGAGCCTACCAACGCAGGGTCGCCGTCCTCCTCGATGGTGCCGGCGGCGCGCAGGATGTCGTCGGCCGTGATGCGCTTTCGCTCGCGGGCAAGCTCATAGCCGCCGTGGGGCCCTCGGATGCCTCGGAGAATGCCCTCGCGGACCAAGGCCTGCAGGACCGGCTCGAGATGGCGTGCTGGAAGCGCGTGCCGCGCCGCCAGTGCCTTCGCGGAGACAGGGCGCCCCCGGCCATGCAGTGCGACGTCGATAACGGCAGCGATCGCCAGTAGACCCTTGCGTGAGAGCAGCGCCATTCCACAGACCAGCGAAGATTATACGTTATAACGGTATCATATTACGGACTGCGTTACTTACCGTTGTCAACTATCCGTTCGCCGGTCGAACCGAACCCACCCGTCCCACGCGTTGTTTTATCGAGGCTTTTTGCCTCCGAAAGCTGTGCATGCAGGGTAGGCGCGATGACCAATTGGGCGACCCGCAAACCGCGCTCAACCGCAAATGATTCGCTTCCAAAATTAACAAGAATTACGTGTATTTCGCCACGATAATCGGAATCGATAGTGCCGGGCGCGTTCAGCACGGTGACACCGTGGCGCGCGGCGAGGCCCGAGCGCGGGCGCACCTGGCCCTCGGTGCCGGGCGGTAGCGCGATCGCGATGCCGGTCGGGATTGACGCCCATTTGCCGGGTGAGATGACAACCGGCGCGTGCGCCGGCGCCGCTGCGATCAGATCGAGGCCGGCCGCATGTGCGCTCTGGTATTCCGGCAGGGGCAGATCAGCGCCGTGCGGGAGCCGCATGATTTTGACTTCGACGCTCATGGTGAATTCTCTTTTGGTGAGTTCTCTTTTGGCGCGCGCTCTTTGAGTTCGGCGGCGATGCGTTTGATCAACTCGCCCGCGACTTCGTCCTTGGTTTGCTGCGGCCAGGATTCGATGCCCGACGCGCTGACTAGATGCACCGTGTTGCGGTCGCCGCCCATCACGCCGGACTCCGCCGAGACGTCGTTGGCGAGAATCCAGTCGCAGCCCTTGCGCGCAAGTTTTGCTTTGGCGTGCTCGATGATCTTCTCGGTCTCGGCCGCGAAGCCGATCACCAGCCGCGGACGCTTGGTCTTGAGGTGCGCGACGATCGAAAGAATGTCCGGGTTCTCCACCAGCGTCAGCTCCGGCGTGCCCGTGCCGGTCTTCTTGATTTTTTCTTTGCTGTTGTGATCCGTTCGCCAGTCCGCAACCGCCGCGGCGAAAATGCCGACATCGGCCGGCAACGCTTGCTCGACAGCCGCCAGCATGTCACGCGCGGTTTCGACCTTCACCATTTTCACGCCGACCGGGTCCGGCACATTCACCGGCCCCGCAATGAGCGTCACCTCGGCGCCAGCGCTAGCGGCCGCTGCAGCGATCGCATGGCCCTGCTTGCCGGACGAGCGGTTAGCGATATAGCGCACCGGATCAATCGGCTCGTGCGTCGGCCCCGACGTGATGATCACACGCAGGCCCGCGAGCGCGCCGCCAGTGTTGGTGAGCAAGCCTTCGACGGCCGCCACGATCTCTAGCGGCTCGGCCATACGGCCGATGCCGGCTTCGTTGCGCTCAGCCATTTCGCCGGCGTTCGGCCCGACCAGCGCGACACCATCGGCGATAAGCTGCGCGAGGTTGCGGCGCGTCGCCTTGCTCGACCACATCTGCGGGTTCATCGCTGGCGCAAGCAGGATTTTTTTGCCGGTGGCGAGCAGCACCGCAGAGGCGAGATCGCCGGCATGGCCGCCCGCGATCTTCGCCATCAGGTTGGCGGTCGCGGGCGCCACCACGATCAGGTCAGCCTCACGGGCGAGCCGGATGTGGCCGACGTCGAACTCGCTCGCCGGGTCGAACAAGTCGGTGAACACGCGCTCGCCGCTCAATGCGCCGGCCGACAGGGGCGTGAGGAATTGCTGCGCGGCTTGCGTCATCACCACGCGCACCGCGATGCCGCGTTCGCGCAACCGGCGGATCAAGTCGAGCGATTTGTAAGCCGCGATGCCGCCGCCGATGATGAGCAACACGCGGCGCGCCGCGGCGCGTGGGGCCGGCTCGCGTGTTGCCGCGTCTCGCGTTGTCTCGTTTGGTGCAGCCGGAGCCCCGAATTCATCCGCGCTTGCAGCCGCACTGCGCAGAATGTTGCGCACCTCGTCCTCGACCGAGCGGCCGTGCTTGGCGGCGCGCAGCCGCAGCCGCTTTTTCAGTGCCTCGTCGAGTTGCCGCACCGTCAGGCTGGCCATGCCGAACCTTAGCATATGATTGCAATGCAATCAATGCAATCATATGGCGAATACTCAGCGCCAGCCTGACGCGGCAAAGGGCGAGCCGCGCGACCGCCATGCTAGGTTCTCATCAAAATAAGCAATGCCTGGGGAGGCTCACAATGTCGGGCGGTAACTTTGCCTCATCGTCCGGTCGCCGGCGACTGGTGGGCTTGGCAATCGCCGTCATGCTTGCCGCTGCATCTGCTGTGATCGCAGGCGTGACTGACGCGAGTGCCGCCATGAGCCTCGACCAGGCCACCGCGCAATGCCGCGCGCAGTTCGCGCCGCCGGTGCGTGCCTGCGTGCGGGCGAAGATGATTGCGGCCGGCGATCGCAGCCCCGACAAGTACATTCCAGGTTGCAGGGCTACGGTGGCGGCGCAGTTCAGGGCCTGCATCGCCAAGCTGGCCGGTGTGGCCGCGCCACAAGACACAGCCGCCGAACAGGCTGCGCCTGCGGCCGATGCCTCGAAGCTCGTCGCCGCCGCGCTGTCCAAGCCGCAGACCGTTCCGCCGCGCACCATCTCCGACATCACCGCCATCCTGGATCAGGAGAAACCCGATCCGGTACGGCTCGCGAAGATGCGTTCGGCGTCGGACGCCGAGCCGCCGGCCAACGCCGATCCAGTGGCGCTGGCGAATTTCTACTTCGGCCGCGCTCGCGCCCGCGCCGACCTCGGCCGGTCGCGCGACGCGATCGCCGACGCGACGCGCGCCATCGAGCTTGCGACCGGAAAAGCGGACCAGATCGTCGTCAACACCTATCGCCAGACGCTCGCCGCGCAGCTCATCGTGACAGGCGAGACCAAGCTGGCGCTGGGCGAATATCTCAAGATCGCCGCCGACGGCGAGCGCTCGCAGAACAAGGGCTTCCTGTTCGTCGTCTATCGTCAGGTCGTGATCATTTCGCTGCTGCTGGGCGATTTCGATCGGGCACAGGCCTATGTCCAGAAGACCCTGGCGCTGTGGCAGACGGCGCGCGCTATGGCGGGCTTCGCGTCGCATGGCGGCACCTGGGAGGCAAGCGTCGAGGACGTGCAGGGACGGCTGGCGGAAGCGCGCGGCCAGATCGACGAGGCGCTGCGGCGCTATCAGCGCGCCGAACAATTGCGGCGCTCCAACATCGAGAAATCGGCGACCGCGGTTGTCCCTGTCCCCCGCAGTCTTCTGGAGTCGGCCGCCGATGACCTGCTGCTGACGGTGGCCCGGGTGAAATCGCGGCTCGGCCGGCTCGCCGAAGCCGAGACCGATGCGCGCCGCGCGCTGCTCAACCGCTTGAAGGCGACTGGAAAATACAATCCGCAGGCGACCAACGCGATCGCGGCGTTGGGCCGGCAGTTGATCGAGCAGGGGCGCTACGACGAGGCGACGCGGCTCATCAGCGCCAGCATCGCGGTTTATGGCGAGATCGGTGTGGCCGAGGATTCGCAAGTGTGGGTCCGCACATTGCACAGCCTCGCCACCGTGCAGGCGCTGCAGTCCGATTGGACCGGGGCGGGCGGTAGCTTTGCGGCGATCGACCGCGCGACGAAGGATTGGGAGTCTCAGCGCCGCACCGCGCTGCTCGATACGCATGCGCTGGTCGAAACGCTCTACCACACGCAAAAGGTGGATGCCGGTCTCGCGGTTGCGAGCCGGCTATTCGAAAGCAACCGTGCGCGTCTCGGCGAGCAGCATCCGGACACTGTGCTGGCGCGCGCCCACTATGCGGCCGGGCTGGCGCAGGCCGGGCGCGACACCGACGCCCTCAAGGAGTTTGCGGCCGCCGTACCGCTATTGACCGCCACAGCGTTCAACACCGACAGCGATGACGTGATCAACGCCGCCGCCCGCACGCGCTACATCCAGGTCGTTGTCGAGAGCTACATCGGTTTGCTCGCGCGCACCAATCCGTCCGCCGAGACCGCCGGCGAGACGTTCCGCCTAGCCGACACGGTGCGCGGCCGCGCCGTCCAGAAAGCGCTGACGGCATCCGGCGCGCGCATGAACACCAGCGACATGGCGCTCGCCGCGGCCGTGCGCCAGGAGCAGGATCTTCGCCAGCAGATCGGCGCGCAGCTCGGCCAGCTGAACCGGCTGCTGGCGCTACCGGCCTCCGAGCGTGATGCTGTCGGCGTTGCCGGCATGCAGAAGCAGATCGAGACGATGCGGACCCAGCACGCCCAGGTGCGCGCCGATCTCGACAAGCGTTTTCCGGACTACGCCGACCTCATCGATCCCAAGCCGCCGACGGCGGCGCAAATCAAAGACATTCTGCGGCCGGGCGAGGCGCTGCTGTCGTTCTACTTCGGCCGCGACGGCAGCTTCGTCTGGGCAATTTCAAAGGACGGCCCGATCGAATTTGCGCGTATCGGCGAGGATGCCGCCGCCATCGAGGCCAAGATAGCCAAGCTGCGTGAGGCGCTCGAGCCTCAGGCCGCGATGGTGTCGGACATCCCACGCTTCGACCTTGCGTCGTCGCACGAGCTCTACAAGACGCTGCTCGAACCGGTGAAAGGCGGCTGGCAGAACGCCAAGAGCCTGATTGTCGTGACCAACGGTGCGCTGGGCTTGCTGCCGCTCGGTCTTCTCACCGTCGCACCGCATGACCTCGCGAACGACGGCCCAATGTTCGCCGGATACCGCGCGGCGCCGTGGCTCGCCCGCAGCCACGCAGTCGCTATGGTGCCCTCGGCGTCCGCGCTGCGCACGCTGCGCCGCCTGCCGCCCGGTTCCGACAAGCGCGAGAAGCTGATCGCATTCGGCGATCCGTATTTCAGCCCGCAGCAGGCCGTCGAAGCCGCCAAGCCGCCGGTGCAACTCGCAGCGGCGGCGCAGACGCGCGGCATTCCGCTGGCGCGCCGCTCGGCGCCCGACGTTACTGGCGTCGACAGCGCCAGTCTCGCTTTGCTGCCGCGTCTGCCGGATACCGCCGACGAACTGAAGTCGATTGCTCTTGCGTTGCAAGCCGATCCAGCCAAGGCGTTGCATCTCGGCAAGAGAGCCAACGAACAGGTGGTGAAGACCACCAACCTGTCCGGCTTTAAGGTCGTGGTGTTTGCGACGCACGGCCTGGTGTCCGGCGAGATCGATGGCTTGACTGAGCCAGCGCTCGCACTGTCCGCGCCGAGCGTTGCGGGCGTCGATGGCGATGGCCTGTTGACGATGAGCGAAATCCTGTCGCTCAAGCTGGACGCCGATTGGGTGGTGCTCTCCGCGTGTAACACTGGCGCGGCGGCTGGTGTGGGGGCGGAAGCCGCGTCGGGCCTTGGCCGCGCATTCTTCTATGCCGGCACGCGCGCCATCCTGGTGACCAATTGGTCGGTGCATTCGCAGTCGGCGCGGGAGCTGGTGACCGATCTGTTCCGCCGCCAGGCCGCCGATGCGAAGCTGTCGCGGGCCGAAGCGTTACAACAAGCGATGCTGGCATTGCTCGACGGCAAGGGCTTCACCGATGATAAGAGCGAAACCGTCTTCGCCTATGCGCATCCGCTGTTTTGGGCGCCCTACAGCATCATCGGCGACGGCGGAACGAACTGAACGGAATCGATACGGGAGAGTAGGAATGGGTAAGAAAATAGCCTTCGTCGGGGCCGGCGCGGTCGGCGGATATGCCGGCGCTCACATGGTGCAGGCCGGCGAAGACGTGACGTTCATCGATCCGTGGCCGGCGCACGTCGAGCACATGCGAAAGCACGGCCTGCGTGTGACGCACGCCATGACGGAACCGGAGTTCACCGTGCCGGTGCGCGCGCTGCATGTGACGGATGCGCAGCAGCTCGCCAAGGAGAAGCCGGTCGATATCGCCTTCGTGTGCATGAAATCTTACGACACGGCGTGGGCCGCGATGCTGATCCGGCAATATCTCGCGCCGGATGGCTATGTGGTCTCGCTGCAGAATTGCATGAACGAGGAAACCATCGCCGGCGTTGTCGGCTGGGGCAAGACGCTGGGCTGCATCGCCAGCAGCATCACGGTGAACCTGCCGGAGCCCGGCCTGGTCCATCGCGGCGCCGCCAAGCACCGTGCCGCGCACACCGTGTTCCGCGCCGGCGAGGTGCACGGCCGCATCACGCCACGCGCCGAGGAGGTCTGCCGTCTCGTCGCCTATGCCGACAGCGCCAAGGTGACCAACAATCTTTGGGGGGAGCGCTGGTCGAAGCTGGTCGCCAACGCCATGCAAAACGGGCTCTCGGCTTGCACGGGCCTCGGCGGCGGCGACATGCTGAAGAATGACCCGATCCGCCGCTTCTCGACCCGGCTCGGCAGCGAAGCGATCCGCGTCGGACAGGCGCTCGGCTATCAGCTGGAAGAGGTCCTCCACCTGCCGCCGGAAACCATCGCGCGGGCAGGCGAGGGCGACGAGGCGGCGATGAAGGCCTGCGATGAGCAGCGTTTCAAGGACTCGGGCCGCACCGCCGCCGGGCAGAAGCCCTCGATGGGCCAGGATATGCAGAAGGGCCGGCGCACCGAGATCGAGTTCCTCAACGGCCTGATCGCCCGCGAGGGCGAGCGGATCGGCGTTCCGGCTCGCGCCAATGCGATGCTGACCGACATCGTGAAGCGCGTCGAGCGCGGCGAACTCAAGCAAGACCCGAAGCACATCACCGAGCTGCGGCTGAACTGAAACGTTTTGCGTTGGGTGTGGTGAGAGTGATGAATTCTGAGAATTACGATTTCATCGTCGTGGGCGCCGGCAGCGCCGGTTGCGTGCTGGCGAACCGGCTCACGGAGTCCGGCCGCTATCGCGTGCTGCTGCTGGAAGCGGGTCCTTCCAACAGCCATCCGTGGCTGCACGTCCCGCTCGGCTACGGCAAGCTGTTCACCAACACACGCTACAACTGGTGCTATCAGACCGAGCCGCAGCCCGAGTGCCACGGCCGCAACGTGATCGCACCGCGCGGCAAGGTGCTGGGCGGCTCAAGCTCGATCAACGGGCTGATCTACATCCGCGGCCAGGCTGAGGACTTCGACCATTGGCGGCAGCTCGGCAACGCCGGGTGGAGTCACGAGGACGTACTGCCGTACTTCCGCAAGGCCGAGGACAACGAGCGCGGCGCCGATCAGCATCATGGCGCTGGCGGGCCGCTCGGCGTGTCGAACATCCGCGACGAGCATCCGCTGGCCCGGGCGTTTATCGAGGCTTCGGTCGAGTGCGGTTATCCGCGCAACGACGACTTCAACGGCGCGGCGCAAGAGGGCGCGGGGTTCTATCAGAACACCATGCGGGGCGGCGTGCGCTCGTCCACCGCGGCGGCGTATCTGAAGCCCGCGCGCGGCCGCAGCAATCTCCACGTGGTGTCAGAGGCGCTAGCGACGCGTGTGCTGTTCGATGGCAAGCGGGCCACTGGCGTCGAGTTCATGGTCGGCGATGCAAAGCGCAGCGCGGCCGCCAATGTCGAGGTGTTGGTGGCCGGCGGCGCGTTCAACTCGCCGCAGCTTCTGCAGCTGTCGGGATTGGGCCCGGCCGAACTGCTCGGCCCGCTCGGCATTCCGGTGATCGCGGACCTTCCCGGCGTCGGCGATCATCTGAACGATCACTACTTCGCCCGCATCATCCTGCGTTGCAAGGAGCCGATCACCCTCAACGATGCGGTGCGCGATTGGCGGCTCGGCGCCAAGGCTGTACTGGAATATGCGCTGTTCCGGCGCGGCTATTTCGCCATTCCGGCGATTTCGGCCGGCTGCTTCTTCAAGGCCGCGCCAGAGTCGGCGACGCCCGACGTACAGTGCTCGATCGCGCTCTACTCGGTGCACAATCTCGGCGACCAGCTCGATCCGTTTTCCGGTTTCACCATCACGTGCACACTGCTGCGGCCCGAGAGCCGCGGCCATGTGCGCATCAAGTCGGCCGATCCGCGCCAGGCACCGGCGATCCATCCGAACTATCTGGCGACCCAGCGGGACCGTGACACGCTGCTGGCTGGCGTCAAGGCGCTGCGCCGCATCGCGCAAGCGCCGGCCTTGGCGCGCTACATCGCCGAAGAGGTCGATCCCGGCCCGCAATGCGCCGGCGACGACGCGCTGATGGATTTCATCCGGCGGCGCGGCTCGACCGTCTATCACCCGGTCAGCACCTGCCGGATGGGCCAGGACACGAAAGCGGTGGTGGACGAGCGGCTCAGGGTGCGCGGTTTTGAGCGGCTGCGTGTGATCGACGCCTCGATCATGCCGGAAGTGGTTTCCGGCAACACCAATGCGGCAACCATTATGATCGCCGAGAAGGGCGCCGATATGGTGCTGCAGGACGCTCGGGGCTGAGAAAACGTCCGTTGTCGCGACAGACGCGCCGCAACGTCACGGCGCCAGCTGGATGCCGCGGTCGCGGATGACCTGGCCCCATCTCGCGCTTTCCGATCGCACGTGCGCTTCGAGTTCGGTGTGGCCGCCGGCCAGAACCTCAAATCCGACCGCGCGCAACTGATCCTGCACGTCGGCGCGCCGCATGACGGTCAGGACGTCCTTCTCCATCCGCGCCAGGATGTCGGCGCTGACGCCGGCCGGCGCGAACAGCCCGGTGGTGGTCGCCATCTCGAAGCCTGGCAGGCCCGACTCGTTGACCGTCGGCACCTCGGGCAGCCCTGCGTAGCGTTTCAGGCTGGTCACGCCCAGCATCCGGATGCGCCCGCCCTCAAGCAGCGACTTCGCGGCATGCACGTCGACGAAAGCCAGCTGCACGTCACCCTGGACCACCGCTTGTACGGCCTGGGAGCCGGCACGATAGGGCACGTGGCTCAGCCGCACACCCGCCATCGACATGAACAGTTCGGTCGCGAGATGGCTGGTCGCGCCGAGACCAGCGGACGAGAAGTTCAGGCCGCCTGGCTTGTCCTTGGCGAGAGCGATCAGTTCGGCGATGTTGCGCGCCGGCACGTCAGGATGGACGCAGAGCGCCATGGCGCTTGATGTCGCCAGCACCACCGGCACCAGCGCGCGCTCCTCATAGGGCAGCGATTTGTAGAGATGCTGGGCGATGGCGAAGGTGCTGTTGGTGGCCAAAGTGTAGGTGTAGCCGTCGGCGGGCGATTGCGCGGCTGCCGCGTGGGCGAGTGTCCCACCGGCGCCGGCCTTGTTCTCGATGAAGACTTGCTGGCCGAGCAGATCCGGCAACCGTGTTGCGATGACGCGCGCCACCACGTCGGCGGTGCCGCCGGGCGCGAAGCCGACGAGAATCCGGATCGGACGCGCCGGATAGGTTTGCGCCATCGCGGGAGTGGTGGTGATCGCCGCGACCGCAAGTGCTCCGAATGTGCGGCGGCTGATGTCAGGCATTGTCGCCTCGATTCGGTTGGCGCGTAACTGTGTGTCCCTGAGTTGAGTTGATCATCCTCACGAACATTCGTTCAAGCTCAAACATTGCGCGGCGTGAGGTTGCGCCTGGTGCGGTGGCGTTCAAGCCGGCGAACTGAACCGGAATGCCCCTGGATGCCGAACCTCCGTGGCGCGCGCTTCCTGGATGCTGCGCGCGCCGATTTGGCCGAGCGCGGCCTTGGTCTCATCGATCAGCAGGTCCATGGCGTGCAGCGGACCGTCAGCGCCGAGCGCGCCCAGGCTCCACATGAAGCCCTTGCCCATGAATGCAGCATGCGCGCCGAGTGCGAGCGCCCGCACCACGTCGGTGCCGCTGCGCACGCCCGAATCCATGATTACGGTGGCGCGCCGGCCGACTGCGGCTGCCACCGCCGGAAGCGCATCGATGGGCGCGGGAAGCGCCTCGATTTGCCGGCCGCCGTGCACCGACACCACCACGCCATCGCAGCCGAGCGCGACCGCGCGTTCGGCGTCGCCGGGATGCACGATGCCTTTCACCAGCAGCGGGCGCTTCCAACGCTCGCGATACATCGCGACCTCATCCCAGGTGAAAGCGCCGGAGGCTTGTTTGCGCACGAACTCCGTCATCTCGGCGAGGTTGGCGTTCGGTGCGTAACGCTGGAAGCTCGCAAGCCTGGGCACGCCATAGCGCCGCATCGCGGCGAACCAGCTTGGCGATGCGAGGATGCTGAGCATCATGCGCAGGTCGGGCCGAAACGGCGAGCGGATGCCGCTGCGCGTCTCGCGCGGCCGGATGGTACGGATCGGGGTGTCCATGGTGAGCACCAGCACATGTGCACCGACTTCCTCGGCTCGGCGCACCATGTCGAAGCCGATCTTGTGGTTGTCGCGCGGCAGGCGCGGCACCTGGAACCACAGCACATCGGGCGCGACTTTGGCTGCTTCCTCGACGGTCATGCCGCCGACAGCGCTCAGCGTGTAGGGCAGGCGTGCGGCCTGCGCCGCCGTGGCGAGATGCCGGTCCGCGCCGGGAAAGCCGAGCGAGGGGCTGCCCATGGGCGCCACACCGAACGGGCCCGCGTAGCGGCGGCCGAACAGCTCGGTCTCGATCGGCGGCAGTTCGGTCGAGACGCCATAACGCGGCACAAGCTCGACGGCGTCGAGCGCGCGCCAGTTGCGGGCAATCCCGCTGTCCTCGCCCGCGCCGCCGTCGAGATAGGCGAAGGCGAAATACGGCAGCTTTTTGCGCGCGCCTTCGCGCATCATCGGGATGGTGGGGTATTGGCGGAGCAGCGCGTTGTCGGGTGCGCGCGATGGCAGCGGCGACGTGTTCGGGCGCGAGATGACGTCAGAGGTGGCAGGGCGTTGCATCGAACCCTATCGCATCAGCAGCCACACGAGCCACGCCAGCAAGCCCACGATCGCCCACAACGCAAGTGCAGTCCAGCGGTTGCGCCGCGCTTCGGCTTGACCGATGGCGGCAACGGTTTCCGGCGCCAGCACCAGGCCGTCGCGGGTGATGCTGTCGAGCTGCTCCATCATGGCGGCGCCGCGCGACATCAAACCGGGTACGCCGGAGAGGAACTTGCCGACCTCGAATGCGCCCTCGGCGGCGCCTTCGATGCGTCCGGCGGGGCCGAGATGGCGCTCGACCCATTCGCGCACCACCGGCTCCGACACGGTCCACATGTCGAGCTTGGGATCGAGCGAGCGCGCCACGCCTTCGACCACCACCATGGTCTTTTGCAGCAGCAGCAGCTCAGGCCGCGTGCGCATGTCGAACAGCGAGGTGACTTCGAACAGCAGCGTCAACAGCTTCGCCATCGAGATGTCTTCAGCAGTGCGGCTGTGGATCGGCTCGCCGATGGCGCGGATCGCCTGCGCGAAGTCATCGACCGAGTGCCGCGGCGGCACGTAGCCGGCCTCGAAATGCACCTCGGCGGTGCGCCGGTAATTGCGTGTGATGAAGCCGTAGAGAATTTCAGCGAGGAAGCGCCGCTCCTTCGGTCCGAGCCGGCCCATGATGCCGAAATCGACCGCCACCAGCTTGCCGTCGGCATCGACGAACAGGTTGCCGGGGTGCATGTCGGCGTGAAAGAAGCCATCCCGCAGCGCGTGACGCAGGAAGGTCTGGATCACCGCGCGCGACAGCGCTTTGAGATCCAAACCCTTGGCTTGCAGCGCGGCACGATCAGTCAGCGGCGTGCCGTCGATCCATTCCATCGTCAGCACGTCTTTGGCGGTGCGGTCCCAGTCCACCGTCGGCACGCGGAAATCCGGATCGGCCTTGGTGTTCTCCGCCATCTCGGAGAGCGCCGCGGCCTCAAGCCGCAAATCCATCTCCAGCGCGACCGAGCGGGCCAGCGTCGCGACTGTTTCCGTCAGGCGCAACCGGCGGCCCTCGGACGAAAGGCTTTCGCCGTGGCGCGCCACGAACGTGAAGGCGTCGAGATCGACACGGAAGCGGCGCAGGATGCCGGGCCGCAGCACCTTCACGGCGACCGCCTTGCGGCCATCGGGTGTGACGATCTCGGCGCGATGCACCTGCGCGATTGAAGCCGCCGCGACCGCGGGTCCGAACGACGCGAAGACTTGCAGCAGCGGCTTGCCCAGCGAAGCTTCGACCACCTGTTCGGCCTGAGCTTGCGGGAACGGCGGCATCTTGTCTTGCAGGCTTTCGAGGTCGCGCGCCAGCACGGGCCCGACCACGTCCGGCCGCGTGGCGAGGAACTGGCCGAGCTTGACATAGCTCGGCCCGAGCCGCGTCAGCGCATTGGCGAGGCGATGCTCGGCGCTGGCCGCCGTCGGCCGCTCGATCAGCCGCGCGAGCTTGAGCGCGGTGCGCGCCGGCATCGGCAAAGCCGCGGGATCGACCACGGCGAACACGCCCTCGCGCGCCAGCACATAGCCGGCACGAACCAGGCGGATCGAATGGGCGATGGCGGAGATCACGAGATCGTTGCCCGCGGCGCCATCATAGCCGCCAGCCGGAGTGCAGCGCGACCACGCCGCCGGTGAGCGGCGTGAACGACACGCGGCCGAACCCCGCCGTGCGCATCATGTCGGCGAACACCGTGGGCTTTGGAAACTTCCGGATCGACTCGACCAGATAACGATAGGACTCGCGGTCGCCCGCCACCGCGCTGCCCAGCGCCGGAATGACGTTGAAGGAAAACAGATCGTAGAGCCGGTCGAGCCCCGGCACATCGACCGAGGAAAATTCCAGGCACAAGAAATGGCCGCCGTGCTTGAGCACCCGGAAGGCTTCGCCGAGCGCCAACTCGATGCGCGGCACATTGCGAATGCCGAATGCGATGGTGACCGCATCGAAGCTGCGATCGAGCAGCGGCAGCGCCTCGGCATTGCCTTCGATGAAGGTGACGTCGTAGCCGGCCTTGCCGGCGCGCTCGCGGCCAACGCTGAGCATTTCGGTGTTGATGTCGGCGACGGTGACGCGGGTGCCCGGCCCGCCGGCCGCCTTGACCCGCATGGCGACGTCGCCGGTGCCGCCGGCGATGTCGAGCAGCGCAAACGGCCGCTCGGGTTTCTTCTTGAGCCCGGCCGCCGGCTTCGGCGGGTTGACGGCGGCGACCAGCACCTCTTTCCAGGCGCGGTGCAGCCCGCCCGACATCAGGTCGTTCATCAGGTCGTAGCGCCGGGCGACGGAATCGAACACGCCATCGACCATCGCCTGTTTGTCGGCGAGCGGTACGCGGCGGAAGCCGAAATCGGTGTCAGTGGCGCGAGACACGCAGAAACATCCTTGTGGACAGGACCATAGCGCGGGCATGGCCCCCGCGCCACGTGAAAGCCTCGGGCATAAATGTTAGATTGCGCTTAAGGATTTGGAGGAGGGATCGATGTCGCAATTGTTTGCCCGCCTGACCGCCGCCGCGGCTGTCTGCCTGTTCCTGGTGGGTGGCGCTTTCGCCTACACGCTGGAAAGCACCGAGGCCAATTTCACCGTTGAGATGCCGGGGGAGCCAAAGCTCAGCCGGATGAACGAGAAGACCTACAACGGCGTCCCGTTCGAGCGCCTGCAATGGCTGGTGGACCAGGGCAGCCGAGCCTGGATCATCAGCTACAACGCCTATCCGGATAGCTTCACCTGGACCTACGACATCGGGATGCGAGGCTCGCTGCAAAACACCAAGGGCACGCTGAAGAACCGCCGTTCGGTCCGCGTCCAGGGCGTCACCGGCGAGGAGCTGCTGATCGAGACGCCGGACGGCATGATGCTGCGGCAGCAGATGTTCCTGGTGGGCTCCAAGCTCTACCAGTCGATCTACGCGGGGCCGAAAGGCACCGAAAACCAGGACGACGTCAGCGCGTTCCTGAATTCATTCCATATCGTCCGCTGACAGCGACGGCTGTCGTAAGCGTTCAACATCAAGATTGTGAAAGAAGCGCGGCGTGCCCGAATTGCCCGAAGTCGAAACCGTCCGCCGCGGGCTCGCACCTGTGATGGAGGGCGCACGCTTCGATAAGGTGCTGGCGCACCGCGGCGACCTGCGCTGGCCGCTGCCGAAGGATTTTGTCAAACGGCTGGAAGGCCGCACCGTCACCGGATTGGGGCGGCGCGCCAAATATCTTCTGGCCGACCTGTCATCCGGCGACGTGCTGGTGATGCATCTTGGCATGTCGGGCTCGTTCCGCGTGTCGCGCGACGGCGGCGACGCGACGCCCGGCGGCTATTACCACGAGCGCTCGAAGGCACTGGCGCACGATCACGTGGTGTTCCAGATGTCGTCCGGTGCGACAGTGAGCTTCAACGACCCGCGCCGCTTTGGCTCGATGAAGCTTGTGCCGCGCGGCAAACTCGACGACGAACCGCTGCTGCGTGCGCTCGGTCCTGAGCCGCTTGGCAATGCGTTCGACGCCACCATGTTGGCGCAAGCCTGCGCCGGCAAGAAGACATCGCTTAAGGCCGCCTTGCTGGACCAGACCATCGTCGCCGGGCTTGGCAACATCTATGTCTGCGAGGCGCTCAATCGCTCGCTGCTGTCGCCCAAGCGCCAGGCCTCGACGCTGGCGGTGCGATCCGGCGCGCCGCACGAACGGACCGTGCGTCTCGTCGATGCCATCAAGACGGTGCTCAACGAAGCCATCGCGGCCGGCGGCTCATCGCTGCGCGATCACAAGCGCACCGACGGCTCGCTTGGTGACTTTCAGCACAATTTCCGGGTCTATGATCGCGAAGGTCAGCCCTGCCCGACACCGGGCTGCAAGGGCACCATCAAGCGCATCGTGCAGAACGGCCGCTCGACGTTTTTCTGTCCGGTCTGCCAAAAGTGAGCGCGAGACTCAACCCGCGGGCGCAGTCTCACGGCGCGTGTCCGCCGTCGTGCGGGTATCAGCTACCGCGGCCGCGCCCGGCGCCAAATAAACCGCCTGCTCGGTGACGATGAAATCCACCCGGCCGTCGTTGAGCGCCTTCAGACACTCCTCCGGCCGGTTGACGATCGGCTCTTCGTGGACGTTGAAGCTGGTGTTGACCAGCACTGGCAGGCCGGTGGCGGCTTTGAAGTTGCGCAAAATCTCGGCGTACAGCGGGTTTTCCTGATCGCGCACGATCTGCGGCCGCGCCGTGCCATCGACATGGATCACCGCCGGAATGCGCGAGCGCCATTCCGGCCGCGCCGCGCAGGTGATGGTCATGAACCGCGCGGCGTAGCGGTTGACCGGCGTGATCTCGAACACCTTGTCGGCGTCCTCTTCCAACACATAGGGCGCGAACGGCATGAACTCCGAGCGCGCCAGCCGATGATTGAGCTGATCGTTGATCGCGGCGTCGGACGGGCTCGCCAGGATGCTGCGGGCGCCCAGCGCGCGGGGGCCATATTCCATGCGGCCGACGTAAGCGGCGCCGGCCTTGCTCGCGAGCAGCAGATCGGCGGTGACGCGCGCTGGCGTGCCCGGCAGGCGGCGCGCGCCAGCGGCGGCGAGATGTTCGTCGATGCGGGTGTTGTAGTCGGTGCCGAGATAGACGTTGTCGAGCCGGTGCCGCTTTCCGAGCCACGTCGAGAGCCCGTCGCGCTGGAGCAGGAAGCAAAGGCCTGCGCCGACTGCGAGCCCGCCGTCGCCCATGGCGGGGAAGATAAAAATTTCATCGATTGGGCAGCTCTCGGCCAGCAGCCGGTTGAGCCGCACGTTGGCGAACAGGCCGCCGGCGAGGCCGAGATGCCGCGTCTTGGTGCGTTCGAGTTGGCGCTGGACTGAGGCCAGCGTGACGTCTTCGGTGGCCTTCTGGATCGAGGCCGCGATGGTCTCGCGGGTCTGTCCGCGGCAGATCGCGTCGATGGTGTTCTTGATCGCGGTTTCGTCCGCGAAATCGCCGACGATGACGCCGTCGGCGTCGATCCGGAAATGCGTCGCCATCTCGGCCGCGAGCTTGGGCTCGCCGTGCGCGGCGAGTCCGGTCAGCTTGCCCTCGTGACGGAACATCTTGAAGCCGCAGGCTTCGGTGGCGAAGCCGTAGGCCCAGGCAATGCTGGCGCGCTTGGGCCCGCGCTGTACCAGCCAGCGGTCGTCGCCGTAATCGCAGGTGAGCTTGCCGTCCTTCAGCGTGCGGGTGCTGTAGCTGACGTTGTCGCCGACGCCGTCCGCCGTGTAGAGCAGGGCATCGTCCCAGTCGGTGAAGAACAGCGCCGCGAGCGCGTGACTCTCATGATGGTTGGCGAACTCAAAGCGGCAATTGGCACGAAAGCCATTCTCCGCCAGGAACGAGTCGGCGCGGAACACCGACAGCGTGTCGGTGGTGCCGCGAAGCTGGCAATGCACCATGAGATCGCGCAGCCGGGTGTCCGGCGCGCTGCCGGCGCGCCGGAATGCGTAGTCGAGCTCGCGCAACAGCGGATAGCGGAAATAGTGCCAGTGAAAAAACGAGCGGGTCGAGACGATGGCGTCGACATCGTTGCGCGTCCAGCCGGCGATGCGCAGCACCTCGTCGATCGCGAGCCAGGGCACGCCGTCGCCTGAGCCCTTGCGGCGGGTCAGGCGCTCCTCTTCGACCGCCGCCAGCAGCCGATAGTCCTCGAAGACTGCCGCCGAGGCGTCGTGGCAGCCGGGATGGAACGCTAAGATACGCACGTGGTGAGGGCCCTTGCGGTCGGCAGGAACTAGCATTTTGCGCCGCCAAACGCTACTTCACCGTGCCTGCCGCGATGGCAGGCGCTGTTGCGCTTGCTGGCGATGAGGGAGGCCTTAGTCCAATGCCCTACCAGACCATTCTCGTCGAGACCAAAGGCCGGGTCGGCATTATCCGTTTCAACCGTCCGCAGGTGCTGAACGCGCTGAACGCCGCGCTGGTCAAGGAACTTATCGCCGCGGTCAATGCCTTCGACGCCGACAGCGCCATCGGTTGCATCTTGATCACTGGCTCAGACAAGGCGTTTGCCGCCGGCGCCGATATCAAGGAGATGGCAAGCAAGGAGTATATAGACGCCTTCCTCAACAACTTCGGTGCCAACGAGGACGCCATCGCCCGCGCGCGCAAGCCCGTGGTCGCCGCGGTCGCCGGCTTCGCGCTGGGCGGCGGCTGCGAGTTCGCAATGCAGTGCGATCTCATCATTGCCGCCGATAACGCCAAGTTCGGCCAGCCGGAGATCAAGCTCGGCGTCATCCCAGGTTACGGCGGCACACAGCGGCTGACCCAAGCGGTCGGCAAGGCGAAGGCGATGGATATGATTCTCACCGGCCGCATGATGGACGCGGCCGAGGCTGAGCGCGCGGGCCTCGTGGCGCGCGTGGTGCCATTGGCGAGCTTGATGGATGAGGCGGTGAAGGTTGCCGAGACCATCGCATCGATGTCGCTGCCGTCGGTGCTCTCTGGCAAGGAGGCGGTCAACCGCGCGTTCGAAGTCTTCCTCGCGGAGGGGGTGTTGTTCGAGCGGCGCGTGTTTCAAGCGCTGTTCGCGACCGAGGACCAGAAGGAAGGCATGGCGGCTTTCGTCGAAAAGCGCTCGGCGAAGTTTAAGAACAAATAAGAAAGCAGCTATCGAATTGAATCACTCGTTCGTCACCGCGAAAGCGGGGAACCAGAATTTTGGCCAAAGAACTGGGCCCCTGCTTCCGCGGGGGCGAACGGAGAGTGCGCCTACTACTTCAACCGCTTCAACTCACCCACCGCGCCGTCGTATTCGATAAAGGTCTGCGGGCAGGTGTCGGCTGCGGCCTTCAGCGCCGTGCGGGCGTCGGCGCTGTTGCCGCGCAGCAGGTGCCATTCGCCGATGTAGAATTCCACCTCGCAGCGTTCGTCGGTGCTCGATGCGGCCGTCCGCACGTCATCCATGGTGCGCTTGCCCAGATAGAAGTCGATCACCGCGTAGGGCCAATCCTTGGTCTTCAGCCGGGCCGCGTTGGTGCCGAGTTCGGCTGTGCCGTCTTGGCCGAGCCGCGTGCGCGCCAGATAACGCCACAGCATGGTGTAGCTGTTGTCGGCGAGATCGTTGGCGCGGAGCAGATCGCTGGCGGCGTTGTTGAAGTCGCCAAGCGAGAAATAAACGTAGCCACGGCTGCGGTAGCGCACCGAACTGTTGGGCTCGATCCGGATCGCCTCGCCGTAGTCAGCGATGGCGCGATCATCGTCGCCCTTGGCGTGCCAGGCGTTGGCGCGGTTGGCGTAGGCGGTGGCGTATTTCGGATCGCGCCGGATCGCGTCGGTATAGTCGGCGATGGCGCGGTCGTTGTCGCCTTTGACGCGCCAGGCGTAGCCGCGGTTGTTGTAAGCGATGGCGTCGTTCGGCTGGAGCCTGATCGCCTCGGAGTAATCGGCGATGGCACGCTCGAGGTTGTTCTTGGCGCGCCAGGCCAGGCCGCGGCCGACGTAGGCATTGGCGTATTTCGGATCGAGCCGGATCGTCTCGTCGTAGTCGGCAATGGCGCGGTCGTTGTCGCCCTTGGCGCGCCAGGTCAGCCCACGGTTGTAATAGGCGTTGGTGTAGTCCGGCTTGAGGCGGATCGCCTGGTTGCAATCCTCGATCGCGAGGTCGAGATCGCCCTTGGAGCGCCGATCGTCGCAGCGGTTGCTGTAGCCTTGGGCGTAGTTTGGATCGAGGCGGATCGCCTCGGTGTAGTCGGCGATGGCGCGGGCGTAGTCGCCCTTGCCGCTCCAGGCGATGCCGCGGTTGTTGTAGGCGAACACAAGCCTGGCGTTGAGCTGGATGGCTTGGTCGCAATCCGCAATGGCGCGGTTGTTGTCGCCCTTGGTGTTCCAGAGCCCGCAGCGGTTGCCGTAGGCGGTGGCGCGGTTCTGCGAAGTTTCGGTCCGGTCATTTAAGATGCGGTCACAGGCCGCCATGTTGCGGTCGGCTTCCGCGCGGTTGTTGACGTCGCGGCACTGATCCCAATCGATGTCGCGGGACGATCGCGGCTGGCTTGTATCGAGGTTCGGCTTGCGGGATGCATCGCAGAACGAGCCGCGGACCTTGCAGT
The DNA here is from genome assembly GCA_945893145.1 of Rhodoplanes serenus. Lineage (GTDB taxonomy): Bacteria > Pseudomonadota > Alphaproteobacteria > Rhizobiales > Xanthobacteraceae > Z2-YC6860. Next base: position 65,347 of record CAMDDZ010000004.1, read on the forward strand.
TGCGCCCCCCGGCATTGCGGCATTCGTTGAGGGCGGTGCTGTCGGCCGCTTCCTTGGTGGGCCGCGTTGCCCAGCCCCAGGGGCCGCAGCTCTCACTATCGTCGTAGGCGAAGGAGGCGCAATTCTCGTCGAGCGTGGCGACGACCTTGCATTCGCGGACATTGCGGCCGTTGCATTCACTCATGGCGGTGTTGTTCGCTTCGTCGGCCGTCGAGTAATTCCACGCGCCGCCCCAGCCGCCGCATCGCCCGATCGCCAACGCGCCACGGGCCTGCGCGGTCACGTCGCTGCCGATCCATGCCGCAAGCACCGCGATTGCAGCAATGGCAAAGCTTGCCGTTTTCATAGGACCCTCGGGCCGTTTTGGCTTTTCATATTTGGAGCATGATGTTCGATCATGCATTTCACAATTTTTGCTCGCCCTATGTAAAGGCGGCTTCCCAGCCGTAAGCTTCAAAGAAATAGCGCTATAAACCGCACCAAGAAATTGTGGCGGTGCAACGGCCGCAAACTGAACGAACGATTATTTCCGCACGCAAATCACGCGCACCACCGCAGCCTTGGCTTGCTCGACGCCGGGCTGGCCGGAGGCCGGCGCAACATAATTGGCATCGAGGAAGCTCATCACCTTCTCGCGTGGCACCACCGCGGCCTGCGGCGCCGGCGCGGGCCCGGCAACCATCGTAGGCTTGAGCACCACCATGCCGGCGAACTGGCCGGCGTCGTCGATCGCGGCGGCGCCGGAGAAACCGACCGTGGGCGCGGCATCGAGCGGCCGGTTGCTGGCGGCCGCGCCAAGCCGCGCGCTCGCCGTGCTGACCGCTGCGTCGCCGCCCTGCGCTTGCGGATCGGCGATGCCGACCAGCGTAACGTTGCTCGTGCCTGCCGTCGCGCCGATCAGTCTGATCGGCGTGAGTTCACGCGGGCCGTAGATGCGGATGAGCGCGAGATCGCCGGACTTGTCCTCGGCGACGCGCTCCGCATTGCCGTGTCCGGGGATGACGATCACGTTGCAACCGTCGATCACCTGCCGGTCGGTGACGATGTAGCCCGCGGCGTTCACTACAATGCCGGTGCCGTACTCGACCTTGCGGCGCTGCGCCGGCGCAGTGGAGACGGACGTTGCGGTGGCGCTGACAGCGGCGAACGGGACGAACGCACTCGACATCGCGACCACGACGGAGTCCATGGTGCCTTCCATTGCCTGGTCGTACAGGATGCTGACGCCGCGGATCTGGCCGTCCTTGATCGACGCGCGGATATAGAACTTCTTCAGCCCCTGCATGCCGGACAGCACGAAGTAGTCGGGCTTCAGCACGCTCTGGCTGATCCGGCGCTTGGGTGGCGGCTTCTTCAGACGGTCGAGCACCGCCTCGAGGCTTGCGCCGCTGGTGACGCGGAAGGTCTCGATTTGCAACTGGCCCTGCTGCGAGAACCATCGCGTGCCGCTCTCGCCGGGTGCGGTGTTGGTTGCGAGCTTTGCCGGCAAGCCAAGGCGCACGCCGGTGACGGTGTCCTCTACCAACCGCCAGCCGACCTCCTCCTGTTTCGGTGCCGCGACGGCCGCCAGCTCGGTGCGCTCCTGCGGCGTGAGGATTCCGGTTTCCTTCCCCTTGCGGCGTCGCTGGAATGTTTTAACAGCGGCAACCAGCCGGTCGCTGAATTCGCCATTGATCAGGCCGTTGTAGTCGCCGATCCATGCCAGATCGGACTGCAGCGACATGCGCTCGGTGAGCGAGAGCTCCGCATAGGCGTCGGGCAGATTGTGCTTGGCGGGCGGCGGTGCCGCCGTGTTGGTGGTGCCGGTCGTGCTGGCGTTGCGTGGCGTGGGCGTCGCGGCAGCAGGAGGCGTGTGCTCGGCAGGTTTGGGCTTGGCTGCCGCCGGTTTGGCGGGCGAGGGTTTGGCCGCCGCCGGCTTTGCGGCAGGCTTGGGAGCAGGCGGTGCGACGTAATCCGAGCCCTGGGCGAGCGCCAGCCCTGTGCCCAAAAGCACAATGAAAAACGCTGCCAAAACGCGCATACCAACCCCGAACGGACAGTTCCCACTATCCCCGCCGCTACCCTAGCCGAAACCGTCCGGATGCGCCAATGATGCGATGCGGAACGCACAATGCTCACAGCCGACGAACTCGAGCGCTATGCCCGTCACATTGTGCTGCGCGAGGTCGGCGGCCCCGGCCAGGCTGCGCTTAAACGCGCACGGGTGCTGGTGGTCGGAGCGGGCGGACTGGGCGCCCCGGTGCTGCTCTATTTGGCCGCAGCCGGTGTCGGCACGCTTGGCGTGATCGACGACGACATGGTGTCGCTATCGAACCTGCAACGGCAGGTCATCCACGGAACTGCTGACGTCGGGAACCCGAAGGTCGCGAGCGCCGCAAGCGTGATCGAGCGCCTCAATCCGAATGTCGCGGTGGTGACGCATGCCGAGCGGCTCACTGCGGCGAATGCGCTCTCGATCCTCGGTGGCTACGACATCGTGGCGGACGGGTCGGACAATTTCGCCACGCGCTACCTGGTGTCGGATGCGTGTTACTTCGCCAAGCGTCCGCTGGTGACGGCTGCGGTCGGAACCTTCGATGGCACGCTGACCACCATCCGCGCGCACGAACGCGGCAAGGACGGCGTGCCCCATCCGACTTATCGTTGCTTGTTCCCGGAGCCGCCGCCGCCCGGCACAGTCCCGATGTGCTCCGAAGCGGGCGTGCTCGGCGCGCTGACCGGCGTACTCGGCTCGATGATGGCGCTGGAGGTGATCCGCGAGATCGTCGGGTTCGGCGAGGGCCTGGTGGGCCGGCTGCTGATGGTGGATGCGCGCGCCATGCGGTTCGAAACCGTTGGCTATCGCTACGATCCGGACAACCCGCTGAGCGGCACAAAGCCGACGATCAAGGATTTATCCGTGCACGCCTGACTCGTGTCCCGGGCGCCGCACAGCACGGAACGAAGTGGAGTGATGCGCTGCAGACCCGGGACCATTCCAGCCTGTAACGGTCCCGGATCAGCGGGGCACCGCAGCGCGCTACTTGCTCCAGGTCGCGACCAGGCTCGTGCCCTTCATCACCGACCATTTGTTGTCGCCGGCCGCGACCAGCGCGAAGCAATTGGGCTTGCCGCCCTTCCAGGTGGTGCAGAAGCCGATCTTGTCGAGCTTCCATGTGCCGCTATCTTTGACACCGGACTTGCCGGCTGGCTCGCGTGTCATCTTGCCATCGGCGTTGAACACCATCTTGAATTTGATGTTCGACGGCGTCGCGGCGGTAAACGGCTGGCCGGTGAAGAAGGCCTTCTCGATCTCTGCCGGCGTCAGCTTCGTGGCGGCGGGAGCCGACGTGGCGGGCCCAACAGCGGCGAGCACAACACCAGCGATCAAGACAGTGGCTGCGATCCAAGCACGCATCAATGTGCGCTCCGAAATTGTGTCCATTGCCAGCCATTATACGCCGGAAATGTTCACCACGGGATGAACGAGGCTCTGCCGTGAAATGGGGCAGGCGGCTCAGACCACAATTGTCTTGTCGATCAAAAGCTTCCAGTTGCCGGGGCGGGGCTTCGCCACCTCGCCTGACAACCAGGTGCCGGTCACTTTGCCCTCCCATTCGATGGGAAGAACCATGCCGCGGAGGAACTTGGTGGGCATCTGGCGAGACCCCCAGGCGATCACGGTGTCCGATCCGGTCTCCCACCAGGCGTCGCCCGGCGCGAGATCGCGATGCGATTCCGCGTCCTGCTGAACATTGAACGTGCCTTCGAGCAGGCAGCGGATTCCCGGCCCCGGATGCTGATGACGGTCGGCAATGCGGCCCGTGGTGGTGGTGATCTGATCGAGACGGAACAGCCAGCGGGTGCCGTCCAACATGGCGAGATTGGAAATGACCCGCGACATGCGCAGGCCAGACATGACGCCATCGCCGTCATGCAGCAGCGGTGCTGCATTGGGCAGCGCCAGCTCCCATCGCCAAAGTTGGCTCCAATCGGCGGACGCTTGCAGCGCGACGGGCGCATCGCAATAGAGCGCTTCGCCCGCGCTCAGCATTTGCCCGTTGATGGCAACGCGGCCGTGCCGCACGTAGAGCAGGCGATGCAGTGCCGGCAGCGGCGTTGCCGACACGCCGTCGGCGACGGCTTGGTCGTGGTAGAGGTTCAAGGCAAATGGCATCGGGTCTCTACACGAGCGGTACGTAGTCGTATTCGCCAACGCCTTGCAGCACCAAGATCGTCATTGAGGTGTAGCCAGCATTCGTAACCAGATGCGGGCGGCCGGCCACCACCGCGTAGCTTTCGCCAGGAGCGAGCTGAACCTCCTGCTTCGGATTTTGCAGGAAGAGACGAAGACGGCCCTCTAATACGTAGAACGTATCGCTGACGTTGTTGTGGCAGTGCCACGGAACCTGTTGTGTCGGCGACAGCTGCAGTTCGCTGATCCGGAAGCCGGGGCGCTGCAGATGGTAAGCCCGGCGCTCGACTTCATAGAGATGGCTCGCGTCTTTGACGGCTTCCTTTGTTGCCTTCGTTTTCATTTGCGGCACGTCCTCTATCGCCTGTGCTCACAGCATCGACGGCAGCACCCGGTCCGGCGGCTTATGACCGTCCATGAAGGTGCGGATGTTGACGATGACCTTCTCGCCCATGTCGATGCGGCCTTCGACCGTGGCGGAGCCCATGTGCGGCAGCAGTACGACCTTGCCGTCGCGTGCGAGCCGCGCCAGCTTCGGATTGACCGCCGGCTCGTGCTCAAACACGTCGAGGCCCGCCCCGGCAAGCTCGCCCGCGCCGATCATGCGCACCAGCGCGTTTTCGTCGATCACCTCGCCACGCGCGGTGTTGACCACGTAAGCCTGCGGGCGAAGCAGCTTCAGCCGCCGCGCCGAGAGCAGGTGATAGGTTGCCGGCGTGTGCGGGCAGTTGACCGAAATGATGTCCATGCGCGCAAGCATCTGGTCGAGGCTGTCCCAGTAGGTCGCGCCGAGGTCTTCCTCGATCTTGGCCGCGACGCGGCGGCGGTTGTGGTAGTGGATCTGCAAGCCGAAGGCGCCGGCGCGCCGCGCCACGGCCTGGCCGATCCGCCCCATGCCGACGATGCCGAGCCGCTTGCCCCAGATGCGGTGGCCGAGCATCCAGGTCGGCGACCAGCCGTTCCAAGCCTTGTCGCCGGTGAGCACGGTGGCGCCTTCGGCCAGGCGCCGCGGCACCGCAAGCATCAGCGCCATGGTCATGTCGGCGGTGTCTTCGGTGAGCACGCCCGGCGTGTTGGTCACCGTGATGCCGCGTTGAATCGCCGCGGCGACGTCGATGTTATCGACGCCGTTGCCAAAGTTGGCGATCAGCTTGAGCCGCTCGCCGGCCTCCTTCAGGACCGGGCCGTCGATACGGTCGGTCACCGTCGGCACCAGCACGTCGGCGGCCTTCATAGCCTCCGCCAGCTGCTTGGGGGTCATCGGCACGTCATCGAGATTAAGGCGGGCGTCGAACAATTCGCGCATGCGCGTTTCGACGTTCTCCGGCAGCTTGCGAGTCACAATGACCAAGGGCTTCTTGGATTTAGCCATTTTCGGCCCCGTTCAAATCTCGTTAACCGGGCTGCGCGACACTGAGACGGCGTCCATCGCGGTGCGGCGGGGTCGGGTCCTCTGTACCAGATGGGCGTAGCAAGACAAAGCGTCCGAACCGCGACTGTTGTCCCTCTAATATCGTTGCGTTGTGTATGAGACACGTCCTCCGCGCCCTGCTGCTGGCGACCGGCGTGGCCGCTGTGGCCGCCGCGACCGCCTATGCCGATACGGTCGGGCAGGCCAGCGGGCTGCCAGTGCCGCGCTTCGTCAGCCTCAAGGCCGACAAGGTCAACATGCACATCGGCCCGGGCAAGCAATACGAAGTCAAATGGCTGTATCAGCGGCCGGGCTGGCCGGTTGAGGTCTTGGCCGAGTTCGAGAACTGGCGGCGGATTCGCGATTCCGACGGCACCGAGGGCTGGGTCTATCACTCGCTGCTGTCTGGGCGGCGCACCGGCGTGGTGACGTCCAAGGCTAAGGACGACATGATCCCGCTGCACGCGTCGGCGGATGCCAAGAGCACCATTACGGCGCAACTCCAACCGGGCGTGCTCAGTTCCGTGAAACGTTGCGTCGCCGGCTGGTGCCGCGTCAGCGGCCAGGGCTTCGACGGCTATGTGGAGCAGACCCGCCTGTGGGGCGTCTATCCGGACGAGAAGGTGGAGTGACGCGCGCTCGGTCTCTCCACGCGGTCATGCCCGGGCTTGACCCGGGCATCCATGATCCCTCTCAGCGTGTGATGTCGGTATAAAGATCGCGCCACTGCGGGTTGGCTGAGTTGACCAGATCTAGCTTCCAGGCACGAGACCAGTGTTTGATGTTTTTCTCGCGCTGAATGGCTAACGTGGGCGCATCGTATCTTTCGTAGTAGACCAGCTGCTTCAGGCCATACCGCTTAGTGAAGCCACGAACTGTGCCCTCACGATGCTCACAAACGCGGCGGACAAGATTATTTGTCACGCCGACATACAGCGTGCCGCGCGGTTTATTGGTCAGGATATATACAAAATAGTCTGCCACTGCCGGACTGCATCATGGATTGCCGGGTCAAGCCCGGCAATGACCGCGGGGAGGGTCGGTGCAATCGAAAACGCAGGTCATCCCACGATTGTCGCTTCCATGCTGCCGAAGCCTTCGAATTCGCCGCGCACCGGCTCGTTCAGCACCACTGGGTGATAGCCCGTGAATGAGCCGGTCACGATCATCGTGCCGGCCTTCAGTCCGGTTGTGGTGCGCCGCAGATTGGCCAGCACTAGCGCCGGAACAGCCGGATTGCCGGTCGGATGACCGCCCACTTTTTCGATGATGGTGCGCGCGCCCTGTTTCAGCGAAACCTTCGTTTTGGTGAAATCGAATTTCTGCCAATCCTTGCGGAACGCGCCGAACACCATCGCGCCGGCCGCGATGTGGTCGGCGTAGAAGTCGTAAGGCGTCTTTGCCATCGTGGCGCCGAGATCCTTGAAGCGGCTGTCCACCGCTTCGAACGCCGGGCAGGCTTCGAGCGCGTCGAACACTTCGGCCTGCGAATAGTCCGTGCCGCGTGGCGGCAGGTCGCGCATCAGCCGGAACGAGATTTCGCATTCCATGTATTGGCTCGGCACCAGCGCGACGGGGATGCGCGCCGGACTGGTGAAGGCGCGGCCGGCGTGCAGCGTCGTATAGACCACCTCGGCGCCGGGCTTGGCGGCGATTTTGGTGCCGACGATTGTGTCGCCGACGATGCGATCGACCGCATCCATCACGGCGAGCGAATCCGCGAAGTTCGCGGGCTTCAGCCCTGCCGGCAGGGCTTCGAGCCGCTCGCCGGTGGTGCGCGCCCGCACCAGCATTTTCGCCACTTCGTCAATCGCAGCCTGGTCCATTGCGCCGTTCCTTGGGGTTCGCGTTATCGCAGTACAGCGATCTGGCGCGGATCGACCGTGAGGCCGACCTCCGCGCCAACCGCATAAGTCTCGCCGTCGCGGCGATGCGGCATATCCACCACGATGTGCTGTCCGCTCATGCGCAAACGATAGCGCACCACGCTGCCGAGGAATTCGCGCTCGGCCACGATCGCGCCGGCGCCACTCGCGGCCGGCCCAAGCGTGATGTCCTGCGGGCGGATCGAAATGCAGGCGCCGCCGTCCGCCGCGGTAATGCCTTCGAGCGTGAATTTGTCCGCGACGAAGCGGCCGCCATCGATCCGGCCGTCGATCAGGTTGGCGGTGCCGAGGAAGGTCGCGACGAAACGGTTGGCCGGGTGATCGTAAAGATCGGTGGGCGTGCCGATCTGCTGGATACGGCCCTGGTCCAATACGGCGATGCGGTCGGCGATGGCGTTCGCCTCTTCCTGATCGTGCGTGACGTAGATCGCGGTGATGCCGAGCTTGCGCTGCATCGCTTTGAGCTCCGAGCGCATCTCGACGCGCAGCTTGGCGTCGAGGTTGGACAGCGGCTCGTCGAGCAGCAGCACCTCCGGCTCGATCACGATGGTGCGGGCGAGCGCCACGCGCTGCTGCTGCCCGCCCGAGAGCTGCGCTGGCCGCCGGTCGGCGAACGCGCCGAGGCCGACCATGTCGAGGGCCGTGCGCACCTTCTTGGTGATCTCGGCGCGCCCGAACTTGCGGCGTTCGAGCCCGAAGGCGACGTTTTTCGCAACCGTCATATGCGGCCACAGCGCGTAGCTCTGGAACACCATGCCGACGTTGCGGTTCCAGGCCGGCAGCCCGGTGACGTCGCGCTCGCCGATCAGCACACGGCCCTGGCTCGGCGTGCCAAAGCCCGCAATCAGACGGAGCAGCGTGGTCTTGCCTGAGCCTGAGGGGCCCAGGAATGCGAACAGTTCGCCCTGCGCGACGTCGAGGCTCACGTCGTCGAGCACGGCGGTCTTGTTGTAGCCGAAGCTCACGTGATCGATGGTGACGCCGCGCGGCATCAGAACAACTCCCGCGTTTTCAGGCCGCGCTCGCGTTCGGCGATCTTGAACGCAATGTAGGTTGCGATGGCCACCACCACGACCGCGATGACACCGAGCGCCGCGCCCGGCCCGCGGCCGGCGGCGGCCTGCATATAGACGTAGATGCCGTAGGACAACGGCGCGTCGGGCGCGCGTGCGACCAGCAAGAGCGTGGCGGACAGCTCGACGGCGGCCGTCGCGAAGCTGGTGACAAAGCCCGCGAGCAGCCCGCCGGTCATCAGCGGCACCACGATGCGCGACAGCACGCCGAGCTTGCGGGCGCCGAGGCTCTCGGCGGCTTCCTCGAGGCTGACGTGAAGCTGCTGGATCGCGGCGGTGGCGGCCGTGAGCGCGTAGGGCAGGCGGCGCACCGCATAGGCGATCACCAGCATGAACCAGAAGGTTGCAAGCGACTCGCCGGAGAACGGCAGCTTCACGTCGAAATAGGTGCGCAGCAGCCCAATGCCGAGCACAAGGCCCGGAATCGCGACCGCCGACATCGCGACCTGCTGGACAAGCTGCCGGCCGGGCAGGCGGGTGCGCAGCACGATGTAGGCGAGCGTCGCGCCGAGCACGATGTCGATCAAGCCGGCGAGCCCGCAATACAGCATGGTGTTGGCGATCAGCGGGCCGGCCTCGCGATAGACCGTGACGTAGTGCGCCAGCGTATAAGCGTCAGGCAGCATGGCGAACGACCACACGGTGCCGATCGACAGCAGGAAAATGCCGATGTGCGGCGACAGCGAGATCAGCAGCGCGAGCGCCACGAACGCGATGGCGAGAGCCGTGCCGCCGCGCCCGAGATGGCGGCGCGACAGCCCGCCGCCGCCGCGCTGCGTGGTGGCGAAGTCGCGTCCGCGCAGCGTGAGCGCCGACAGCAGCATGGCGCCGAGCGAGCAGCAAATCATGATGACGGAGATCACATAGCCTTGCGGATCGGCGATGCCGACCGAGGTGATCTTCAGATAGGCCTGCGGCGCCAGCATGCTGGTAACATTGAGCAGCAGCGGCGTGGCGAGATCGTCGAACACCTTGACGAAGACGAGCGCGGCGCCCGCCACGTAGCCCGGCAGCGCCAGCGGAAATACGATGCGGCGGAACAGCGTGAAGCCATGCGCGCCGAGGTTCTGCGCCGATTCCTCCATGGAGGAATCGATGTTGGCCAGCGAAGCCGACAGGTTGAGCAGGATGAACGGGAAATAGTGCAGCGCCTCAACGAAGATCACGCCGTTCAGCCCCTCCATGAACGGAATGCGAAAGCCGAACGTGTCGTTGAGCAGGAGATTGATCGTGCCGTTGCGCCCGTAGATGAGCTGCATCGCGACCGCGCCGACAAACGGCGGCATGACCAAAGGCACCACGCCCAGCGTGTGGACCAGCGCCGCGCCGCGAAAGTGGAAGCGCGCCAGGATGGTGGCGAGCGGCACCGCGATCAGGCTCGCCAGCGCGACCGTCATGGCGGCCACATAGATCGAGTTCCAGAACGCCTCGCGCAGCAACGAGGTCCGGAAGAAGTCGCCAAAATGCACCAGGCTAAAGCTGCCGTCCGGCGCGGTGAACGCCACGATCAGCACGCGCAGCAGCGGAACAATCAGGAAGGCGATGAGGAAGAGCGCAATCGCGGCGAGCGCGATCGCCTGCGCGGGGCTCGCGTTGTAGCGGGCGAGCCAGTTTTTCCCTCTCCCCGCTTGCGGGGAGAGGGTGGCGAGCCGCGGTAGCGGCGAGCCGGGTGAGGGGGCCTCTAGGTTGTGCGCAGACATCTAGGCCCCCTCACCCGGCCTGCCTTCGCTTCGCTTTGGCAGGCCGACCTCTCCCCGCAAGCGGGGCGAGGTGAAGGTATCGCTTTGCTATTTCGCCGTCAGCGCCTTTTCGGCCAGCGCCTTCGCCTCGGCGTAACTCTTTACCGCGTAACTGTCCCACCGCTCCTCGAATTCGGCCTGGCGGCCGACCGGCTTCTCGCCCTTCTTCATCTCGTGGAAGGCGCCGGAGATGGTGGGGTTGCTCGCCTCCTTCTCGGTGATCGGCGCCGATGAGGCGAGTTTGCGCGCGTCAGCCAGCAGTTTCTTGGCGGCCGCATTGGCGTTGGCGCCGAGCGTCTTCTCGGCGTCCTGGATCGCCTTCCAGGCGGCGTTGAGCTCTTTGAGGCGGAACGTAATCAGCCGGTCGAACAGCGAGTTGAGCAACTCATAGCGGCCCTCCGACAAGTCGGCGTTGAAGTTGACCTTGGCGCCGAGGCTCTTGTCGGTGAACGGATTGGGATAGCCCGCGGGCGCCTTGGCGTACGTCGTGGCCCGCACCGGCAGGCGCTGAATCTTCGGATCGAGCAGGATCTGCTGGCCTTCATCGGACAGTAGGAACTCGACAAAAGCCTCGGCCGCCTTGGGATGGCTCGCGTTGGCAATGATGCCGACGTTGGCGGGCACGATCGTGGTCACGCTCGGATAGACGAACTCGACCGGAAAGCCGGAGGCCTTGGCCGACAATCCGAAGAAGTCGATCACGATGCCGAGGCCATATTGCCCGCTGTTGACCGCGTCAGGCACGCCGAATGAACGGTCGGACACCTGCGTGAAGTTGCCGCCCATCTCCAGCAGCGTGGCCCAGCCTTTGTCCCAGCCTTCGCCCTGCAGGATGGTCTCGACCGTGAGATGCGTGGTGCCGGAGCGCGATGGCGCCGAAATGCCGACGTGGCCGAAATAGACCGGCTTCTTGAGATCGTCCCATTCCTTCGGCGCCGGCAGATTGTTCGCGCGCATGTAACGCGTGTTGAACATGATGCCGTAACCGGATGCGGCGAAGCCGGTGTAGTAGCCGGCCGGATCGTGCACTGGATAGCTGCCGACCTTGCTGGCGATGCCCTGCGCCTTGGCCTGATATTTCGTCAGCATCGAATTCTTCTTCAGCACCTCGAAGGCGTCGGGCGACGATGCCCAGAAAATGTCGGGCGGGCTCGATTTCGTTTCGCGGATGAAGGCGATCGCCGCCGCAGTATTGCGGTTCTGAATTTCAACTTGGACGCCGGGATATTTCTTCTGGAACGCTTGCGCGAACGGCGTCGTGAGGTCCTTCGAGAACGAGGTGACGATCACGAGCTTGTTCTCAAGCTCCTGCGCGACTGCCGCGGGCGCGCTCAGCGCGCAGATAGCGGCAAGCAAAAGAGTGCGGCTGAGCTTCATGGCGATCCTCCCGGGCGGCAAATACAGGCGCTTTTGTTACGCTAGTTGATGACAGCGGCATGTCGGGCGCAAGTAGTGTCCCGGGCGCGGCGCAGCACGAGCGCGGTAGCGCGAAGTGATGCGACGCAGACCCGGGACCGTCGAAAATTCTGTGTGGAATGGTCTCGGATCAGCGGTGCACCGCCATCACGCGCGTCTTGACGCGCTATGGCGCTGCACCGCATCCGGGACACCAGCGGCGCAAATGAAAATGGCCGGGACAAGCCCGGCCATGATCGATGACGTCAATTGGGTCGGATTACTTCCGCGCGTCCTTGCGCCGCAGGCGAACCACCACGTCGATGCGCGCGATATCGTAGCCGGTGGGCACGGCCGGCATCTTGCCGACGATCACTTCGGCGCCTGGAATATCGACCAGCGCGTTTTCGCCTTCGACGAAGAAGTGGTGATGCGCGGAGGTGTTGGTATCGAAGTAGGTCTTCGAGCCATCGACCGCGACCTGGCGCAGCAGGCCCGCTTCGGTGAACTGATGCAGCGTGTTGTAGACGGTGGCGAGCGACACCGGAACTTTGGCCTTGGTCGCCTCCTCGTACAGCATCTCGGCGGTCAGATGCCGGTCGCCCTTGGCGAACAGGATCCAGCCGAGCGCCATGCGCTGGCGGGTCGGACGCAGACCAACGTCGCGCAGCATCGTCTTGACGTCATGCCAGGGGCAGCCGTTGAGCTCATAGCGACGCGGAATCGGGGGCATCTCACCCACCGGCTCGATTGCGCTGGAGAAAACCATGGTCCGCGGAGGTGTCATTTGCACGCCAACTAGGTCAGAAGTCTTCTAAATTGTTGCAATTGCAATCATATCGTCTCGATCCGGAAGATGCAACTCCTTCGCAACAAAGCCGATGCGGTGAATTGTCGTGTGGATTGCTGTTTCTCACTAGCACCCACCCCCATCTGCACCTATTTTTGTACAAGCTGAGTCACATGCGGGAACAAGGCCTTGAGCGAACCGGCAATCAAAGCGGCGACAACGGAACCCCGGCCCAGCCATTTCGAGTTTGAAGACCTGCTGCGTTGTGGCCGCGGCGAAATGTTCCCCGAAGGTCCACAACTGCCGCTGCCGCCGATGCTGATGTTCGACCGGATTTCCGAGGTTGCCGAAGTGGGCGGCCAGTACGGCAAAGGCATAGTGCGTGCTGTGCTCGATGTACGTCCGGACCTGTGGTTCTTCCCCTGCCACTTCAAGGGCGACCCGGTGATGCCGGGCTGCCTTGGGCTCGACGCGCTGTGGCAGCTCCTGGGTTTCTTCCTCGGCTGGGTCGGCGCCGCCGGCAAAGGCCGCGCGCTGGGCCTCGGCGAGCTGAAATTTTCCGGCCAGGTGCTGCCGACCATGAAGAAGGTGGTCTATGGCCTCGAAATCAAACGCGTGATGCGAAGCAGGCTCGTGCTTGGCATCGCCGACGGCTGGCTCGAGGCCGATGGATCGGTGATCTACCGCGCCATGGATCTCAAGGTCGGGCTGTTCCGCGACGCCGATGCGATGAAGCCGAGCGCGGCCTGATCGCGCGTCGTAAACACTCGGCGGGTTTTTGGGCCGAGCGAACCCGGAATGATGGCAGAGAGTCCCTTGCGGGACCGGTTGGCCCGGTCCTAATTTGAGGTCGCGGAACTTGATGCGGACGAGGCGGCAATGAGGCGCGTGGTCGTCACCGGGATGGGCATCGTCTCATCCATCGGCAACAACACCCAAGAGGTGCTGGCGAGCCTGCGCGAGGCCAAGTCCGGCATCTCGCGCGCCGACGAATACGCCACGCTCGGTTTCCGCTGCCAGGTCCACGGCGCGCCCAATCTGGATCCCTCCCAATCGGTGGACCGCCGCGCCATGCGCTTCCTCGGCCGCGGCGCCGCCTGGAATCACGTGGCGATGGATCAGGCCATCCGTGACGCTGGCTTGTCAGAGAATGAAGTCTCCAACGTGCGCACCGGCATCATCATGGGCTCGGGCGGGCCTTCGACCCGCACCATCGTCGAGGCGGCACAGATCACCAAGGAAAAAGGACCGAAGCGCGTCGGCCCGTTTGCAGTCCCGAAGGCGATGTCGTCCACGGCGTCGGCGACACTCGCCACCTGGTTCAAGATCAAGGGCGTCAACTATTCGATCTCGTCGGCCTGCGCGACCTCCAACCACTGCATCGGCAACGCCGCCGAAACGATCCAGTGGGGCAAGCAGGACATGGTGTTTGCCGGCGGCTGCGAAGACCTCGACTGGACCATGTCGGTGCTGTTCGACGCCATGGGGGCCATGTCGTCGGGCTTCAATCAGACGCCCGACAAGGCCTCGCGCGCCTATGACCGGGACCGCGACGGTTTCGTCATCGCGGGCGGCGCCGGCGTGCTGGTGCTCGAAGAGCTGGAACACGCTAAGGCGCGCGGCGCGAAAATTTACGGCGAGGTCGCGGGCTACGGCGCGACATCGGACGGTCACGACATGGTGGCACCCTCGGGCGAGGGCGCGATGCGCTGCATGAAAATGGCGATGGCCGATCTCAAGGTGCCGGTCGATTACATCAACCCGCACGCCACCTCGACGCCGATCGGCGACATCAAGGAGATCGAGGCGATCCGCGAGGTGTTCGGCTCCAAGGTTCCGCCGATCTCGGCGACCAAATCGCTCACCGGCCATTCGCTCGGCGCCACCGGCGTGCAGGAGGCGATCTATTCGCTGCTGATGATGCAGAACGGCTTTATCTGCGAGAGCGCCAACATCGAGAACATCGATCCGGCGATGGCCGATATGCCGATCGTGCGGCAGCGGCAGGACAACGTGAAGCTCGGCTGCGTGCTGTCCAACTCCTTCGGCTTCGGCGGCACCAACGCCTCCGTCGTTTTCAAGCGTTTGGAAGCGTAGGACCGGCCCCCCATGACACAATTGATGCAGGGCAAGCGCGGCCTGGTGATGGGCGTCGCCAACGATCATTCGATCGCCTGGGGTATCTCGCGGACGCTGGCTGCGCACGGCGCCGAACTCGCCTTCACGTACCAGGGCGAGGCGCTCGGACGGCGCGTCAAGCCGCTGGCCGAGACGATCGGCTCCAAGATCGTTCTGCCTTGCGACGTCGAGGACATCGCGTCGGTCGATGCGGTGTTCGCCGAACTGAAGAAGCAGTGGGGCACGATGGACTTCATGGTCCACGCCATTGGCTTCTCGGACAAGAACGAACTGAAGGGCCGCTACGCCGACACCACGCGCAAGAATTTCGAGCGCACCATGGTGATCTCCTGTTTCTCGTTCACGGAGGCCGCCAAGCATGCCGCGGCGATGATGCCGAACGGCGGCAGCATGATCACGCTGACCTACAACGGCGGCGACCGCGCCATGCCAAACTACAACGTCATGGGTCTGGCCAAGGCCGCGCTGGAGTCGAGCGTGCGCTATCTCGCGGTTGATTTCGGGCCGCAGAAAATTCGCGTCAACGCCATCTCGGCGGGGCCGATCCGCACGCTCGCCGGCGCCGGCATCAATGACGCGCGCTACATGTTCGCCTTCCAGCAGCGCCACTCGCCGCTCGGCCGCGGCGTATCGCTCGACGATCTCGGCGGTTCGGGGCTTTACCTGCTGTCCGACCTCTCGGCGGGAGTCACCGGCGAAGTTCACTTCGTCGATTCCGGCTACAACATCATCGCCATGCCGCAGCCCGACGCGCTGCGCAGCGAAGACGAAGCCGCCAAGAACGCCGCGCAGTAGCCTTTTGTCTTCCGTGCTTCCTCCGATTGAACCGCAGCATTGAATCACGGTGAAGGGCATCGCGTGGCAGCAGCGCTCGATCGACACTACGACGGCATCATCGTTGGAGCCGGCCATCATGGCTTGGTGCTCGGCTCGTATCTGGCGCGCGCCGGCCTCGACATCCTGCTGGTGGACCGCCGCCTGCAATACGGCGGCGCGCTCGTCACCGAGGAGGTGACGGCGCCGGGCTTCCAGCACAACCTCCACTCCATCAATCACTTCCACATCAGCGAGACGCCGTGGTTCAAGGATCTCAACCTCGGCGATCGCGTGAGCTACATCACGCCGCGCTACGAGTTCGGCCAGCCGCATCTCGACGGCACCGCGCTGGTGTTTGGCCGCGACTTGGAGGAGACGCTCTCCAACGTGGCGCGCTTCTCCAAGAAGGACGCCGCCACCTTCCGCGACTGGAACCGCAAGGCCGAGGAGATCACGGCGAAGATTTTCCTGCCCGAGCGCTTCTCCGATCCGCTGCCGCAGGCCGAGCGCGAGGCGCTGCTCAGCAAGAGCGACATCGGCCGCGACTTTCTCGCCGCGACCCAGCGCCAGCCGTTCGACATGGTGCGGGAGCTGTTCGAAAACGAGCACGTGCAGCTCCTGTTCCTGTTCAAGATCTCGCTGTTCGGCACCTGGCTGGTCGATACGCTGTCGAAGACAAGCCCGATGGGCTCGGTGATCCGTGCCTTCGACCTGCAAAGCGGCTACCAGCTCTGCAAGGGCGGCTCGGCCAATCTGGCGCGCGCGCTGTTCGAAACCTTCATCGCGGCCGGCGGGCGCTTTGCGCCGCAGGTCGAGCTCGACCGCATCGTGATCGAGGGCGGCAAGGCGACCGGCATCGCGCTCAAGGACGGCCGCACGGTGCGGGCCCGGCAGTTCGTCGCCTCGACGCTCAACGTGCACCAGACCTTCGAGGATTACATCGGCCGCGCGCAGCTTCCCGAGGCGTTCCGCCAGAAGCTCGACAAATACCAGTACACCCAATGGACGATCTTCGGCCTGCATCTGGCGCTGCACGAACCGGTGCGCTTCCACGCCGAGAAATTCGATCCGAACATCGGCCGCACGCTGAAATGGAGCCTCGGCGCCGAGACGATGGACGAGTTGCTCGCGGCCCATAAGGACGTGATGGCAAACCGCGTGCCGAAGATCGTGCAGTTCGGATCCGGCCCGCTCTCCGTGCTGGATCCGACCCAGGCGCCGGCCGGCAAGCACACGACCTATGCCTGGCACGTCATGCCGTTCGATCCCGATCACGGCGCCAAGAACTTCGAGGCGTTCAAGGAGGAGTTCGCTGACGCCATCATCGAGAAGTGGGCGAAGTACGCGCCCAACATGACGCGCAAGAACATCATCGCGCAGCACGTCTATACGGCACGCGAATATTCCCAAACGTTCCCGGAGATGCGGAACGGCGACATCTTCATGGGTTCGTTCAACGCCGAGCAGGTGATGTACAACCACTTCGGCTACCGCACGCCGGTCGGGCGGCTCTACATGGCGGGCTCGGCCTGCCATCCGGGCGGCGCGATCTCGGGCGGAGCGGGCTACATCAGCGCGGGCCTGATCGCACGCGATCTCGGGCTGAAGCCGTGGTGGAAGCCGTGGGACGCTGGCGAGGCGTTGGGCGCGATAGGGGCGGCGTAGCGATCGGCTATCGCGATCTCATCGCCCGCTCGCGCCAGGCCACCATCAATTCCGCGAGCTCGTCCGCCTCCAGCCCATAGGTGTTCGGCAGGCCGGAGTTGCGGCCGGTGAGCTTGATATTGGCGGCGGCAAGCTTGCCCGATCTGATGGTTGCGTCGTCGTACACCACCATCACGTAGCCGCTCGGCGGCAGCCCAGAGGTGATAAAGCCGCCGGCGTCCCGCCATCGCGTGTGGGCCCTACGGTACATGCTGCTGACCCGGAAGCCATCGCGGTCGAGCGTCAGCCCGCTCGCGCCGGGTAGCGTCAGCATCACTGAGATCAGTGTACAGAGACCGAAAAAGCCCAGCACGAACCAGCCGCCAGAAGCGCCGTCGCGGACCATGTAATAGCCGCCGACGCTGAACCCGAGGCTGCCGGCGAGCAGGATCAGGAATTTAATGCGCGACGGATGGAGCGTTACCGGGCCGGGGAATTGCTGGAGAATTCTGTCAGGCTTGCTGGCCATTGCGGGAACCGCTCGGTTGCTGCCGCACCAGCATTCCGTGTTCGCAAATAAAAACAAGAGGGCGGCCGCAACGCCGCCCTGCGCGTAGAGAAAAAGGAGGCCGGGACGGAGGGGGCCATCCCGGCCTATCGCGGTCGATCCATCGCACTCAGACGCGATAGATGACGCGATACTTGGCTTCGTAGTCGCCGATCGCCATTTCGCGGGCCGGCTGGAAGATCACTGAGATAATGTTCTCCGGCACGATATTCCGCTCGGTGATCGCGTTGTTGAGAGAGGCTTCGTCGGCCTTGATGATGATTTCTTTCAGGGCCTGTGAGTTTTTCATTGCTCTGCTCCTTGCTGGTTATGCGGCTTTCGCGACGTTGAGATCGAAACGGTCGGCGTTCATCATCTTGTTCCACGCCGCCACGAAGTCCTTCACGAACTTCTCCTTCGAGTCCGCACACGCATAGACCTCCGCGAAGGCGCGGAGCTGCGAGTGCGAGCCGAAGATCAGGTCGACGCGCGTTGCGGTCCACTTGACTTGCTTCGTCTTGCGGTCGCGGCCCTCATAAACGCCGTCGGCGTTCGGGGGCTGCCATTCCGTGCTCATGTCGAGCAGGTTGACGAAGAAGTCGTTGGTCAGCTTGCCGGGCTGGTTGGTGAAGACGCCGTGCTTGGAGCCGTCGGCGTTGACGCCGAGGACACGCAGGCCGCCGACCAGAACCGTCATCTCGGGTCCGCTGAGACGCAGCAGCGCCGCGCGATCGATCAATGCCTCCTCCGGCATCATGAACTGACGCTTGCTGCTGACGTAGTTGCGGAAACCGTCGGCACGCGGTTCGAGCGGCGCGAAGGAGTCGACGTCGGTTTGCTCCTGTGACGCGTCCATGCGCCCGGACGTGAAGGGCACCTTCACGTCGAGACCGGCGTCCTTCGCGGCCTTCTCGATCGCGGCACCGCCGCCGAGAACGATGAGGTCGGCGAGCGACACCTTCTTGCCGCCGGGGGCAGCGCCGTTGAACTCCTTTTGGATCGCTTCGAGTTTCTGCAGCGCGGCCTTGAGTTGGGCTGGCTGGTTGACCTCCCAGTCCTTCTGCGGGCTGAGGCGGATGCGCGCGCCGTTTGCCCCACCACGCTTGTCGGAGCCGCGGAACGTCGATGCCGACGCCCAGGCAGTCGAGACGAGCTGTGACACCGACAGGCCGGACGCGAGGATCTTTGCTTTGAGAGACGCAACATCCTGCTCGCCGATCAGCGGATGGTTCACCGCCGGGATCGGGTCCTGCCAGATCAGCGTCTCCTTCGGCACCAGCGGGCCGAGGTAGCGGTGGACCGGGCCCATGTCGCGGTGGGTGAGCTTGAACCAGGCGCGGGCAAACGCGGCCGCGAACTGGTCGGGATGCTCGTGGAAGCGCCGCGAGATTTTCTCGTAAGCCGGGTCGAAGCGCAGCGACAGATCGGTGGTCAGCATGGTCGGCACATGCTTCTTCGATTTGTCGAAGGCGTCCGGGATATCGGCCTTGGCGTTTTTCGCCTGCCACTGCTTTGCGCCGGCTGGGCTCTTCGTCAGCTCCCATTCGTGTTCGAACAGGTTCTTGAAGAAGAGATTGCTCCACTGTGTCGGCGTCTGCGTCCAGGTGACCTCCGGACCGCCCGTGATGGCGTCGGCGCCGAAGCCGGTGCCATGTTTGCTCTTCCAGCCGAGGCCCTGGTCCTCGAAGGCGCCGGCTTCGGGTTCCGGACCAACCAGTGACGGATCGCCCGCGCCGTGGGTCTTGCCGAAGGAGTGGCCGCCGGCAATCAGCGCGACGGTCTCTTCGTCGTTCATCGCCATGCGGAAGAACGTCTCGCGAATATCTTCCGCGGCCGCGAGCGGATCCGGATTGCCGTTCGGCCCTTCCGGATTGACGTAGATCAGGCCCATCTGCACGGCGCCAAGCGGCTCCGCGAGCTGGCGTTCGCCGCTGTAGCGTTCGTCGCCGAGCCACGTTCCTTCCGGGCCCCAGTAGAGCTCTTCCGGCTCCCAAACATCGGCGCGGCCGCCGGCGAAGCCGAACGTCTTGAAGCCCATCGACTCCAGCGCAACGTTGCCGGCGAGGACCATCAAATCGGCCCACGAAATCTTGTGGCCGTACTTCTGCTTGATCGGCCACAACAGCCGGCGCGCCTTGTCGAGGTTCGCGTTATCCGGCCAGGAGTTCAGCGGCGCGAAGCGCTGCTGGCCGGTGCCGGCGCCGCCGCGTCCGTCGGTGATGCGGTAGGTGCCTGCGGCGTGCCACGCCAGGCGGATCATGAGGCCGCCGTAATGCCCGAAGTCGGCGGGCCACCATTCCTGCGAGTTTGTCATCAGGGCCTGCAGGTCCTTGATGACGGCATTCAGGTCGAGACTTTTGAATTCTTTGGCGTAGTCGAAGTCCTTGCCCATCGGATCGGACAGGTTGGAATTGCGATGGAGCATCTCGATGCTCAACGCCTCCGGCCACCAGTCGCGGTTCGCATGTCCGCGAGTCGCCGTGAAGGGGCATTTGCCAGCGCTGCTTTTGTCGGTTTTGGCGTCCATTGTTCTCTCCGTGTTTTTGGGAGCGCACGTCCATCCCTTCCGGAGAGCTAAAGTCCCTGCGTTCGATAAGTCCAATTCGATTGTATGTGCGCTGTGATAAGTATATCTTATCGAAATGACCACATTGAAACAGCTGCGCTATTTGTCGGCGCTGGCGCATCACCGGCACTTCGGCCATGCCGCGAACGCCTGTGCGGTGACGCAACCGGCGCTGTCCATGCAGATCCAGGAGCTCGAGGCGGAGCTCGGTGTCGGGCTGGTCGAGCGGCGGCCGGGCGACGTGACCTTGACCGATGTCGGTCTCGAAGTGGCGCGGCGGGCCGAGCGGGTGCTGGCCGCGACACGCGATCTCGCCGATTTTGCGCGCCACCGTGGCCGGCTGCTGACCGGGCGGATGCAGCTCGGCATCATCCCCTCGATCGCGCCTTATGCGCTGCCGAAAGTTCTCCCGGTGCTGCAGCGCCGCTATCCGGATCTGCGGGTGGAATTGCGCGAGACCCAGACACTCGTGCTGCTGGAAGAGCTTCATCGCGGCGCGCTCGACGTCATCATGCTGGCGCTGCCCGTCGAGGACGCCGAGATCGAGACGATCCCGCTGTTCGACGATCCATTCCTGCTCGCGGTGCCGGCGACCGACAGCCGGCCGATCAGCGTGCGGGTCGGCAACCACGACATCGAGCAGGAGCGGCTGATTCTTCTGGAAGAGGGCCACTGTCTGCGCGATCAGGCGCTGTCGTTCTGCGACAATCCGCGCGGCGATGTGGCGCTTGGCGCGACCAGTCTCGCCACGGTGATGCAGATGGTGGCGAACGGTTACGGCATCACGCTGCTGCCCCGCATCGCGGTCGACGTCGAGGTGCGCGACGAGCGGGTGAAGCTCTTGCGCTTCACCGAGCCCGGACCCGGCCGCACGATCGGCCTCGCCTGGCGGCGCACCTCGCCGCGCAAGGCCGATTTCGTGGCGCTGGGCCAGCTCATCACCGAGATGCTTGGCGTGCCCAAGACACTTGGCGTCGCCGCGCCCCGCACCAAATGAAAAGGGCGGCCCTGCGGCCGCCCTTCGCTTTATCGCGGTGACAGAAACTTACTCCGCAGCGCCGGTGGCGGGCTGCGAATCGCGGCCCTTCTTTTCCAGGTCCTCGCCGGTCTGCTGATCGACGACCTTCATCGAGAGCCGCACCTTGCCGCGCTCGTCGAAGCCCAGGAGCTTCACCTTCACCTTGTCGCCTTCCTTGACGACGTCGGTGGTCTTTTGCACGCGGTTCGCCGCGAGTTGGCTGATGTGAACGAGGCCGTCCTTGGCGCCGAAGAAGTTGACGAGGGCGCCGAAGTCCATGGTCTTGACGACCGTGCCTTCGTAGATGTGGCCGATCTCCGGGTCGGAGGCGATCGACTTGATCCAGTTGACCGCGGCCTTGATCGACTCGCCGTCGGCCGAAGCAACCTTCACGGTGCCGTCGTCCTCGACGTTGATCTTGGCGCCGGTCTTCTCGACGATCTCGCGGATCACCTTGCCGCCGGTGCCGATCACTTCGCGGATCTTGTCGGTGGGGATCTTGAAGGTCTCGATGCGCGGGGCGTACTGGCCGAGCTCGGCGCGGGCGCTGTTCAGCGCCTTGGCCATCTCGCCCAGGATGTGCAGGCGGCCTTGCTTGGCCTGGTTGAGCGCGACATTCATGATCTCTTCGGTGATGCCGGCGATCTTGATGTCCATCTGCAGGGCGGTGATGCCCTGGTCGGTGCCCGCCACCTTGAAGTCCATGTCGCCGAGATGGTCCTCGTCGCCGAGGATGTCGGACAGCACGGCGTAGCGCTTGTCCTCGAGAATGAGGCCCATCGCGATACCGGCGGTCGGCCGCTTCAGCGGCACGCCGGCGTCCATCAGTGCGAGTGAAGTGCCGCACACCGTCGCCATCGACGACGAGCCGTTGGACTCGGTGATCTCCGACACCACGCGGATGGTGTAGGGGAAGTCCTCCTTCGACGGCAGCATCGGGCGGATCGCGCGCCAGGCGAGCTTGCCGTGGCCGATCTCACGCCGGCCCGGCGCGCCCATGCGGCCGGTCTCGCCCACCGAGTAGGGGGGGAAGTTGTAGTGCAGCATGAACGCTTCTTTGTAGGTCCCTTGCAGCGCGTCGATCCACTGCTCGTCTTCGCCGGTGCCGAGCGTGGCGACGACGATCGCCTGCGTCTCGCCGCGGGTGAACAGCGCCGAGCCGTGGGTGCGCGGCAGGAACGGCGCCTCGACATTGATCGGGCGCACAGTGACGAGGTCGCGGCCGTCGATGCGCTTCTTGGTGTCGAGGATATTCCAGCGCACGATCTTGGCTTCGAGGTCCTTGAATACGCCGGTGACGCGCAGCTTCGGCCGGTCCGGATTATCGACGCCGCCCGGGAAGAAGTGCTCCATCACGCGGAGTTTCGCAGCCTCGACCGCATCGTGACGCTCGGCCTTGGCCGGGAACGAATAGGCGTGGCGCAAGTCCTTCTCGATGAACTTGAGCATGTCCTTTTCGATCTGCGCCGTGTCGGGCATCGTGAAGTCGCGCGGCTCCTTCGCCGCCTTTTCGGCGAGCTGGATGATGGCCTGGATCACCGGCTGGAAGTGCCGGTGGCCGAACATCACCGCGCCGAGCATGATCTCCTCGGACAGCTCCTTGGCTTCCGACTCCACCATCAGAACGGCGTCTTGAGTGCCGGCGACCACGAGGTCGAGCTGGCTCTCCTTCATCTCGTCGATGGTTGGATTGAGGATGTATTCGTTGTTGGCGAAGCCGACGCGGGCGCCGCCGATTGGACCCATGAACGGTGCGCCGGACAGCGTGAGCGCCGCCGAAGTCGCCACCATCGCGAGGATGTCGGGATCGTTCTCCTGATCGTGCGACATCACGGTGATGATGACCTGCGTGTCGCAGCGCCAGCCGTCGGCGAACAGCGGACGGATCGGGCGGTCGATCAGGCGCGACGTCAGCGTGTCCTTCTCGGTCGGACCGCGTTCGCGCTTGAAGTAGCCACCGGGTATGCGGCCCGCCGCATAATATTTTTCGGTGTAATTGACGGTCAGCGGCAGGAAATCGATGCCTTCCTTCGGCTTCTTGGCCGCGACCACGGTCGCAAGGACGGTGGTCTCTCCGTAGGTGGCAAGGACAGCGCCGTCAGCCTGGCGCGCGACTTTTCCTGATTCTAGCGTGAGCGGGCGACCGCCCCAGTCGAGTTGAACACGATGGCTATCGAACATAGCGATTGTCTCTCATGGTTTTGGGAGCGTTCCAAAAGCCATGAGCAAGACGGCGAGACGTTCTTCCGCGCGGCGCAGCCGCTCGCGAAAAGAACATCCGGCGATCCTGCCATGGCCCTAGAGCCTCCGTGAGGCGAACCGGCGCTCATTGCGCCCGGTTCAAAAATCGGCAGCGGTTTCGCTGCCGGTGAACAACGGACTCTACTGAAAGGTCCGCACGAAACGCGCGGGACGGTCCCGCGCGCAATTGCTCAGCGGCGAATGCCCAGCTTCTCGATCAGCACCTTGTAGCGCGCCTCGTCGGTGCGCCGGAGGTAATCGAGGAGTTGGCGACGCTGCGATACGAGCTTCAGCAGCCCGCGCCGCGAATGGTTGTCTTTTACATGCGTCTTGAAATGGTCGGTGAGGCTGGTGATCCGTTCGGACAGGATCGCGACCTGCACCTCCGGCGAACCCGTGTCGCCGGACTTGGTTGCGTATGACTTGATGACTTCGGCTTTACGAGCCGTGTTAAGCGACATCGTCAGTGACCCTTTCTTGTGCCGCGGCTTCCGTGAAGCCCGGCCAGGTTGAACACGCGCTTGGGGACGATCTCGCCGCGGTCCACTTCGGCGAGGGCCACCAGTTGGCCAGACGCCGTGATGTAAACCGCGCCGCGGAAAATGGGAGCGTCCCGTCCGCGCAACAAAACGGCTTGGCCTCTTTGAAGCCTTGCCGCATCTGACCCGCCAACGGCCAGCGCCGGGATGTCGTCCAGCGCGGTCTCAACGGGCAGTAGAGTGTCGGCAAGGCTACCCTCGCCGGCGGCTGCTCTATGACACAGGGAGGTCAGTTCTTCCAGAGAAATCATGGTTTCTGGGCCGAACGGGCCGACCTCAAGCCGCCGCAACGCCTCGATATGGCCGAAACAGCCGAGCGCCCGGCCCATATCGCGCGCCAGCGCCCGCACGTAGGTGCCTTTGCCGCATTCGGCGACGAATTCGGTGCGATCGGCGTCGGGGACGTTAACGATGGAAAGCCGGTGCATCTCGACCGGCCGGGAGGCAAGCTCCACCGTTTCGCCATCGCGGGCGAGGTCGTAGGCGCGCTCGCCCTCGATCTTGATCGCCGAGTAGCGCGGCGGAGTTTGCTCGATTGTGCCGGTGAAGGTTGGCAGCAGGGCTTCGATCGCGGCGCGGGCCGGACGCTGCTCGCTCGAGGCAATCGAGCGTCCTTCGGCGTCGTCGGTGTCGCGCTCGTCGCCCCAGCGCACCGTGAACTGATAAGCCTTGCGGCCGTCCATCACGAAGGGGACGGTCTTGGTGGCTTCGCCGAGCGCGATCGGCAGACAGCCCGACGCCAGCGGGTCGAGCGTGCCGGCATGGCCGACGCGCTTGGCCTTGAACAGCCGCTTGATGATGCTGACCGCATGCGTCGAGGTCATGCCGATGGGCTTGTCGAGCGCGATCCAGCCGTGCACGTCGCGCTTCTCGCGGCGGAATTGTTTTGGCTTGCCGCCCTGGTCCTGATGAGCGCCCGGAGTGGGCGCCTCGAAGGATACAGGCGGACCGCCGGCTTCGGGCTGACCCGCCTTTGGCGGCTCCTCAGCAGGAGGCTGAGCGAGTTTTGCCCAATCATCCGGCGTCATTCGTCGTCCTTCTTGTCGCTGAGATCGCGCTTGACCGCGGCCGTTCGCAAAAGCTTTTCGATCCGCTCCGCTTCGTCGAAGCGCTCGTCGAGGTGGAAGCGAAGGTCGGGCGCAAATTTCAAGTTGACGCGATGCGCGATCTCGCCGCGCAGGTAGCGCTTGTTGCGTTCGAGCGCATCGAGCACTTCCTGCTTGTCGCGGCCGCCGAGCGGCATGATGTAGACCGTGGCGAGTCGCAGATCGGCGGACATCCGCACCTCCGGCACAGTGATGAGATGGCCTTCGAGCACCGGGTCATGCACCTCGCCGCGCGTCAGCATGTCGGCGACGGCGTGCCGAATAAGCTCGCCCACGCGCAGCGCGCGCTGCGAGGGGCCGGCAGGATGGTCGCGATCGCGATGATTTCCGCGTGCCATGAAATTTTCTCCGGCGCCATCATCCGCTGACGCGGATGATCCAGTGTGCGCCGCGCTCAATCGTTCCTGTTGAGGTACTGGATGCCCCGCTTTTGCAGGGCATCGCCGCATTTGTGTGTGACGTTTCGCGCCAGTCTGAGACTTGGACTCAGAGCGAGCGTTGCACCGTCTCCACCCGGTAACATTCGATCACGTCGCCGGCCTTCATGTCCTGGTAGTTTTCGAAGGCCATGCCGCACTCTTGGCCGGAGACAACCTCGCGTGCGTCGTCTTTGAAGCGCTTGAGCTGCGACAGCTTGCCCTCGTGGATGACGACGTTGTCGCGGATCAGGCGCACGCCCGCGCCACGTTCGACCTTGCCGTCGGTGACGCGGCAGCCGGCGACCTTGCCGACCTTGGACACGGCGAAGATCTCGAGGATCTGCGCATTGCCCAGCATGGTTTCGCGCATCGTCGGCGCGAGCAGGCCGGACATCGCCTTTTTCACATCGTCGACGAGATCGTAGATGATGTTGTAGTAGCGGATCTCGGTGCCGCCGCGTTCGGCCGCCTCGCGCGCTTCCTTGTGGGCGCGCACGTTGAAGCCGATGATGGCGGCGCCCGAAGATTCGGAGAGCGTGATATCCGACTCGCTGATGCCGCCGACGCCGGAATGGATGATGCGCGCAGCCACCTCGTCGGTGCCGAGCTTTTCCAGCGCGCCGGCGATCGCTTCCAGCGAGCCCTGCACGTCGGTCTTGATGATGAGCGGGAATTCCTTGCGGCCCGATGCCTTGAGCTGCGACATCATCTGCTCGAGCGAACCGCGCATGCCGCCGGCACGCGCCGCGACCTTCTCGCGCTTCTGCCGTGCGCGATAATCCGTTACTTCACGGGCGCGGCCTTCGCTCTCCACCACCGCGAGGCGGTCGCCGGCGTCCGGCGTACCGGTGAAGCCAAGCACTTCGACCGGAACTGACGGTCCGGCCTCGGTCACCGGATCGCCGGTGTCGCTGACCAGCGCACGGACGCGGCCCCATTCGCCGCCGCCAACGATAATGTCGCCGACACGCAATGTGCCACGCTGCACCAGCACGGTGGCGACCGGGCCGCGGCCACGGTCGAGCCTGGCTTCGATCACGGTGCCTTCGGCAGGGCGTGTCGGATTGGCCTTGAGGTCGAGAATTTCGGCCTGCAAGCCAATCATCTCGAGCAGCTTGTCGATGTTCATCTTCTTGGTGGCGGAGACTTCGACGTCGACCACGTCGCCGCCCATCGACTCGACCACGAGCTCGTGTTGCAACAGGTCGGTGCGCACCCGATCGGGCTTGGAGTCGGGCTTATCGACCTTGTTGATGGCGACGATGATCGGAACCTTGGCGGCCTTGGCGTGATTGATGGCCTCCACAGTCTGCGGCATCACGCCGTCGTCGGCCGCGACCACCAGAACAACGATGTCGGTTACCTTGGCGCCGCGCGCACGCATCGCCGTGAACGCCGCGTGGCCGGGCGTATCGATGAAGGTGATCTTGCCGCGCGAGGGCGACGTCACCTGATAAGCGCCGATGTGCTGGGTAATGCCGCCGGCCTCGCCGCCCGCCACGTTGGTCGAGCGGATGGAGTCGAGCAGTGAGGTCTTGCCGTGATCGACGTGGCCCATCACGGTCACGACTGGCGCGCGCGGCGCGAGCTGCGCCGGATCGTCGGCGGCGTCGAACACGCCTTCCTCGACGTCGGCTTCGGCGACGCGCTTGACGGTGTGGCCAAGCTCCTCGGCGATGAGCTGCGCCGTGTCGGCGTCGATCACGTCGTTGATCGTCGCCATCTGGCCTTGCTTCATCAGCAGTTTGATGACGTCCACCGCGCGTTCGGCCATGCGGTTGGCGAGATCCTGGATGGTGATCGCCTCCGGGATCGTAACCTCGCGCACCAGCTTTTCCTTGGGCTCGTCGGCATTATGCTCGCGCAGCTTGCGCTTGGTGCGACGGATGAACGCCGCCTGCGAGCGCTCGCGCTCTTCGCCGGCGGTCATTGCGGTCACCAGCGTCAGCCGGCCGCGCGGCCGTTCGGTCGCGGTCTTGGCGGCGCGCGTCGGACGCTGCGGTGGGGCTGCGGGACGGACCGCGCCACCGGGGCCGCGGCGCATCACGCGCGGACCGTCTTCTTCTTCTGCTTCCAGCTTGGGGCGAGCGCCCGGAACCGGACGGGCCGTCGTGGCTGTCTCGGGCTCGCCGAAACGCTTCTTTGCGACCTCGTCGGCTTTTTTCTTGGTGACTTCGTCGTGCTTGCGGCGATCGTCTTCTTCGCGCTTGCGCGCCTCTGCGGCATCGCGCTCGGACTTTTCGATCGCCTCGCGGGCGGAGCGGACCTTGGCCTCTTCCTCGGCAATCTTGCGTTCTTCGGCCTCGCGCAGCCGGGCGTCGCCCAGCGCATGCGCGCGGCGATTGCGCTCTTCGTCGGTCAGAGTCTGAAGCAAAATGCCCGACGGCTTTGGCGCCGCAACGGGCGGCGTGGGAGCTGTCGCGGGAGCTGCGGGCTTGGCCGGCGTCGCCTTTGCGACCGGGGCTACAACCGGAGCCGGTGCCGGCGCCTCTGGCTTGCCATCCCCCGGACCACCAATACGGCGCTTCTTGACCTCGACCACCACCTGCTTGCTGCGGCCATGGCTGAAGCTCTGCCGCACCACACCGGTTTCGGTGCGCGGCTTCAGCGACAGCGTCTTGGAACCGACGCTCAGGGTCTTGCCATCAGGGGTCTTGGTTTCAGCCATTCAGCTCTCGATTCCATCCATTCAATGGGCCGCCGTCGCCGCTTTTGCCGCCGAGTCGCCGGTCCGGAAGCGCTCTAGACGCTGAAAACGCGCCAAAAACGTGCTGATCGCGGGTCCGGCTAGCGCCGCAGCATGTACCACATTTGACCGGCCCAATGCCAAATCCAATTGGGCGTTGGAGAATCGCGTGATCACCGCGATTTGCCCGACGTCGTCCCGGGAATACAGGGTGCTGGCGAGCTTTTTTACGCCGTCCGGGCGGGCCTCGGCCGCATGCAGCAGGGCCACGACCTTGTCCCGCATGAGGGCCCCTTCGACCTTGGCGAAACCGGCGACAACATCGCCGGCCTTGCCGGCGATGGCGAGCGCATCGAGTGCCGCGCGAGCCAGAAGCTGCTCGGTGAAGTCCACGAGACCGGGTGTCACGCGGACCTCACGCTTGAACCCGCGGGCAAACGCGTTGCGCTTGATCGCCTCCGCGAGCGCGTCTTTGGTCGCCGTGACCCAGACGCCGCGCCCTGGAAGCTTGCGCTTGAGATCGGGCACGACGCCGTCCGGGCCGATGACGAAACGGATCATCTCGGCCTCAGGCTTGGCCGTCCGCGAGACGAGGCAAAGCCGTTCGATGCCGCGCGCGCTCTTGCGCGGTCCGGTGTCGAGCTCGGCGTTGTCGATTTCGGCCAGCATCTCGCGTTCCATGCTCCTTAAGCTGGCGTCGGCTCGGCTTCCGCCGCAGCCTCAGGCGGCGGCGCGAGATCGGCCTCGGTGACCCAGCCGGCCTTGAGACGGGCCTGCATGATCATCGCTTCGGCTTCCTCGCGCGACAGTTCGAAACCGTCGAGGATGCCAGGCTCGCGCTTGCTCTCGCCGTCCTTGCGCTCGGTCCAGCCGACCAGATCGTCGGTGGCGCAACCGGCCAGGTCCTCAACCGACTTGACGCCGTTCTCGCCGAACTTGACCAGCATTGCGGTGGTGACGCCGGGCACCTCTCTGACCGCGTCCTCGACGCCAAGCTCGGTGCGCTTGGAGTCAAGTTCGCCTTCGATCTTGGCGAGATATTCTTTGGCGCGGGTCTGCAATTCGCGCGCGGTGTCCTCATCGAAACCTTCGATGCCGGAGATTTCCTTTTCGTCCACCATCGCGAGATCCTCCACCGAGCTAAAGCCTTCGGAGGCGAGCAACTGGCCCACCACTTCGTCGACGTCGAGCGACTCCATGAACACCTTGGTGCGGTTCTGGAACTCGGCCTGACGGCGCTCGGACTCCTCCTGCTCGGTCAGAATGTCGATGTCCCAGCCGGTGAGCTGCGAAGCGAGACGCACGTTCTGTCCACGGCGGCCGATGGCGAGCGAAAGCTGCGCGTCGGGCACCACCACCTCGATGCGCTCGCGCTCCTCGTCGAGCACGACCTTGGCGACTTCCGCCGGCGCCAGCGCGTTGACCACGAAGGTCGCGATGTCCTGCGACCACGGGATGATGTCGATCTTCTCGCCTTGCAGCTCGGTCACCACCGCCTGCACGCGCGAGCCGCGCATGCCGACGCAGGCGCCGACCGGATCGACCGAAGAATCGCGCGAAATCACCGCGATTTTTGCGCGTGAACCCGGATCGCGGGCGACCGCCTTGACCTCGACGATGCCGTCGTAGATTTCCGGCACCTCTTGGGCGAACAGCTTCGCCATGAATTGCGGATGCGTGCGCGAGAGGAAAATTTGCGGGCCGCGAGGTTCGCGCCGCACGTCGTAGATGAAAGCGCGCACCCGGTCGCCGTTGCGCAGCGTCTCGCGCGGCAGCATCTCGTCGCGGCGCACGATGGCCTCGCCGCGGCCGAGATCGACGACCACGTTGCCGTATTCGACGCGCTTGACGGTGCCGTTGACAATGTCGCCGATGCGATCCTTGTATTCCTGATATTGCCGGTCGCGCTCCGCCTCGCGCACCTTCTGCACAATGACCTGCTTGGCCGATTGGGCAGCGATGCGGCCGTATTCGAGCGGCGGCAGCGTATCGGCGATGGTGTCGCCGACCTGCGCCGCAGGATTGCGCTTGCGCGCGCCCTCGACGCTGATCTGGTTGGAGGGGTTCTCGACGCTATCGACCACCAGCATGTGGCGCGACAGCTTGAGCTCGCCGGTCTTGGCGTTGATCTCGGCGTGGACGTCGGTCTCGGCGCCGTAGCGCGAGCGCGCCGCCTTGGCGATCGCGTCTTCCATTGCGGTGACCACGATGGTGCGGTCGATCGACTTCTCGCGGGCCACCGCATCCGCGATCTGCAACAGCTCGAGCCTGTTGGCGCTGACAGCCATCGCTCATTCTCCTTCGTGCTGTGCGCCGCCGGCTTGGTTGCCGGGTGCGCGCTGGAATTTGTTGTGGGGGCGGGAACGTCCCGCCGGGTTGTGCCGGTTGTCGTTGGCGGCGAGCTCACCCTGAGCTTCACGCTCGCCTTGCTTGCTGCGTCGAAGCGCTTCGGCGATCAGAGCATCGGTCAAGACGAGCTTGGCTTCCGCCATCTCCTCGATCGGAAGCAGAACCTCATTCGGCTCGCCGGCCTCGAGATCGTCACGCTGGATGCGTGCCGCATCGCCGACCGCGCCGATCAGCATGCCGCGGAAGCGTTTGCGTCCATCGGCTGCCGCCACCGCCATCTCGATCTTCACAATGTTGCCGGCGTAACGCTCGAAGTCCGAGCGCCGCACCAGCGGGCGATCGATGCCCGGCGAGGAAACTTCCAAATGGTAGGCGCGGTCGATCGGATCGGCGGCATCGAGCACCGGTGACAGCGCGCGCGAAGTCACCTCGCAATCCTCGACCCTCATACTGCCATCGGGCCGTTCGGCCATGATCTGCACGGTGCAGCCGTCAGAGCCGGACACGCGCACGCGCACCAGCCGATAACCCAAATCCGCCAGCACAGGCTCAGCGATCGCAGCGACGCGGGCACCTACGCCCTGTTCCACGATCAGGCGCCGCTCGGCGTTTTCCGCAGTTGCGACAGAATCAGTCATCCGTCCGTTCGTTATCCGTAAGGCACTGTTTCGTTTTGCTTTTTCCGATACCCGGCGTCTTTTTGGCGCTCAGGTAACAAAAAAGAGCGGGTCCCGGGGGGCCCACTCTCAAAAACCGATCGGATCATCCGACCGTTATGAGGGTCCATACAGAGCGTCCGTATAGACGGGCGGAATATAGCCATTTGGTGTCAGGGCGCAAGGGTGGTGCGAGGGTCGGCAAGGCACTGCGGCAAGGCACTGCAGCATGGCTAACGGTTCCTTCACCTCACCGCTTTAACGTGAACGTGAGCGAATTCGCTGCTGGGCCGCCAGTGGCTGGCAAGGTTTTGTTAATGCCCGCGACCGCGTCGCTGATCCCCGAACTCGAATACATCATTCAGAACGGCTCGTATCGCAAACGGGCCGATGCGCTTGAGCGTATCGCGCGGCTGTTCGCCGACGGTGCAGAGAAATTCAGCGAAGACCACATCGGTCTGTTCGACGACGTGCTGTGCCAGCTCGTCGTCGAGATCGAAACCAAGGCGCTCGCCGAACTCTCGACGCAACTCGCGCCGATCGCCAATGCGCCGGCCGGGCTGATGCGCAAGCTCGCACACGACGACGATATTGCGGTGGCGGGGCCGGTGATCACGCAATCGCAGCGGCTCAAGGAAAACGATCTTGTCGATATCGCCAAGACCAAGGGCCAGGCGCATCTCTTCGCCATGTCGGGCCGCAAAGACATTGGCGAGGCGGTCACCGACGTGCTGGTGACGCGCGGCGATGTCGACGTCATCCGCAAGATGGCCGACAACGCTTCGGCAAAGATTTCGGACGGCGCGTTCTCGACGCTGGTCAAACGGTCCGAGGGCGACGGCGTGCTGGCCGAGAAGGTCGGCATGCGACCGGATATTCCGCCGCACCTGTTCCGCGACCTACTGGTGCGCGCGACCGCGCTGGTGCAGCAGCGCCTGTTGGCGTCGGCCAAACCCGAGACGCAGGCTGAAATCCAGCGCGTGCTCGACAAGGTTTCTAAGGATTTCGGCAAGCAGTCTTCGCGTGATTACGCCGCGGCAATGCGCGTGGTGAGCGACCTGCATCAGTCGAAGAAGCTCGGCGAGCCGGAACTGGTCGAATTCGCCAAGCTGAAAAAGTACGAGGAGACGGTGGCGGCGCTCTCGGCGCTCTGCGGCGTGCCGGTCGAAACCGCGGATCGGCTGATGGGCGGCGATCGGCCGGATCCGATCCTTATTCTTTGCAAGGCTGCGGGTTTCGGCTGGCCCACCGCGAAACAAATCATTATGGCGCGGCCGGGCCTCAAGGGCACCTCCAGCCAGGCGCTCGACGAGTCCTATGCGCATTTCGATAAACTGTCGCCGTCAACCGCCCAGCGCGTGGTGCGGTTCTGGCAGGTGCGCGATCCCGACGGCAACGCGGCCGCTTAGGGCTTAGGCCTTCTCTATTTCTTTTTTCGGAAAATCAAATAGCAGGGCACTCGGCCCTCACGCTTGGCTTTGGCCTCGTAGCGCGTCTCGGTGAAGCCCTGCCACGGCTTGCGCCAATCGTCCGCTTGTTCGGCGGTCCATTCGAAGCCGGCCGAGCGCAGCAACCGCACGAGTGTCCAGGCGACATAATCGGGAATGTCGCTAGCGAAGCGAAATTCGCCACTGGGCCGGAGCAGGCGCGCGATCTGCGCAACGCTTTCGTCCTGTACGAAGCGCCGTTTCCAGTGCCGCCGCTTCGGCCACGGATCGGGATAAAGCAGATCGATGCGCGCCAGCGACGCGGGCGGCAGCCATGGCAGGAGTTCTGTGGCGTCGCCGTGATAGAGGCGGATGTTGGCGAGTTTCTTGTCGTCGATGGCGGCGAGTGCCTTGGCCATGCCGTTGATGAACGGCTCGATGCCGATGAAGCCGGTGCGCGGATGCCGCTCGGCCTCGGCGATCAGGTGCTCGCCGCCGCCGAAGCCGCTTTCCAGACGAACGTCGTCAACGCCGTCGAACAATGTGCGCAGGTCGCCCGGCGGCGCGGCGGAAGGATTGAGCGCGAGCTGCGGCAGCAGCGTGTCGAGCAACGCCGCCTGGCGCGGCTTGAGCGGGTGTCCCTTGCGCCGGCCGAAGAAAGCGCCAGTTCGTCGGTTCTCCGGGTCCATGGGCGCACTATCAAAAACGGCAATGCCCGGCACAAGGCCGGGCATGACTTAGAATCTGTTGCTGAACGAGCGGGTTATTTCATCGCGCTCTTGAGCTGGCTAACCAGATTGGTCTGCTCCCAGGAGAAGCCGCCGTCCTTGTCGGGTGCGCGGCCGAAATGGCCATAGGCCGCGGTGCGCCGGTAGATCGGACGGTTGAGCTTCAGCGAGCGGCGGATGTTGGTCGGCGTCAGCCGGAAGATTTCCGGCAGCACCTTCTCGAGCTTCTTTTCGTCGACCTTGCCGGTGCCATGGGTATCGACCAGCACCGACATCGGGTCGGCAACGCCAATCGCGTAGGCGACCTGAATGGTGCAGCGCTCGGCGAGACCGGCCGCCACCACGTTCTTGGCCAGATAGCGTGTCGCGTAAGCCGCCGAGCGGTCGACCTTGGTCGGGTCCTTGCCGGAGAACGCACCGCCGCCGTGCGGCGCATAGCCGCCGTAGGTGTCGACGATGATCTTGCGTCCGGTAAGGCCGCAGTCGCCATCCGGTCCGCCGACCACGAAGTTGCCGGTCGGGTTGACCAGGAAGTCGGCCGGCTTCTTCGGCATCCAGCCCTTCGGCAGCGCGGACTCGACCGCGTCGCCGATCAGGTCCTTGACCATGCCGGGGGTGTATTTCTTGCCGTTGCGGCTCTCCGCATTGTGCTGCGTCGAGACGACGACCTTGGTGCAGCCGACCGGCTTGCCGCCGACGTATTGCACTGTCACCTGACTCTTGGCGTCGGGCTGAAGATCGTGCAACTGGCCGGAGCGGCGCTTGTCGGACAGCACCTTCAGGATTTTGTGTGCGAAGTAGATGGGCGCCGGCATGAAGGAGCCCTTCTCATAGACTTCGCTCTCGGTGCAGGCGTAACCGAACATCATACCTTGGTCGCCAGCGCCTTCCTCCTCGCCGCCCTTTTTCTTCTTGGCGTTGACGCCCATCGCGATATCGGGCGATTGGCCGTGGAGCAGCACCTCGACGTCGGCGCCGTGATACGAGAAGCCGTTCTGGTCGTAGCCGATGTCCTTGACCACGCCGCGGGCGATCTCGGTGATCAGCTCGCGATCCACCACCGAAATACCGTGGATGGTCTTGAAGAGCTGCCCGCGGCCTTCGCCGGCCACCACGATCTTGTTGGTGGTGCAGAGCGTCTCGCAACCCAGCCGGGTGTTGATCTGGCTGTCGTCGGCGATGCCGAGCTTGACGTCCCGCTCAATGAAGGCGTCCAGAATGGCGTCGGAAATCTGGTCGCAGACTTTGTCCGGGTGACCCTCGGACACGGATTCGCTGGTGAACAGGTAGTTGGCGCGAGACGACAAGGCAGACTCCTCGAAGGGGCGGGCGTTGGCAGCCGCGCTGGGCGATCGGAGCGGTGTTTTTTGCAGTGTCCTAGAGCGCGGTCAAGATGTGGGCAGTCGTGGGCAATCGCCTAAGTCGAGCTTGAAGCGCGCTTTGGGCGTGCTGAGCTCATGCTTGAGCGGCTTTTGGGCTGTCTTTGAGCTGTTCTTGGGTTGTTTTATGGGGTCGTATTGGAGCGGCGCGCTGAGGGCTCAGCGCTCGCTATCGCCCACAATCTGCTCGACGAGATCGACGATGCGGCGGCGCAGTTTGGCGTCCTTGATCCGCATGAAGGCTTTGGTCAGTGCCAGGCCATCCGAGGTGGCAAGAAAATCGGACACGTAGGCAGGCGACGGCGCCTCGGACCCCGCGACGGGATGGTGTCCGGGTACGTTCGGCGCACCTTCGAAGAAGAACTCCACCGGCACTTGCAAGGTGTGCGAAATCTGTTGGAGCCGCGATGCGCCGATGCGGTTCGCGCCCTTTTCGTATTTTTGCACTTGCTGAAATGTGAGGCCGAGTGCGTCGCCGAGCTTCTCTTGGCTCATGCCCAGCATCATGCGACGCATACGTACGCGCGCGCCCACGTGTTTGTCCGTGGGGTTCGGCGCCTTCTTTGCGATCATCTGTCCCTCAGCTCCTTCTATTTTTTGAGGTAATGCGCATAGATCATTCCCATGCGCAATCCGTGATTTGCGTGCGCGCGTTGCCGCGGTCAAAAAATTATGAAAGTGCGGCTCAATTTTTCCGAGTATTGTGTTTCGTGTCGGGAAAATCCTGACACAGTTTGACTAAAGTCAGCGACGCCCGCGCTGCATTAGTCGCGCGACTCTTCAAATAGGTTCAAACACGGCGCCTTATTTTTGCAATTTGCGCGCTAGTGGTAACATTCGCATCAATTTCGCCGCATGCGCCGCCGCAGCGTTATCGCGATACCACCAATCAGCATCAGCCCGGCAATGGCATCGCCGACGCGATCATAGATGGTCGGCGCGACGCTCTTGGGTAGCGGGGAGTCGAGCACGCCCTCAACGCCGAGCGGCAGCGCTTTGATGGTACGCCCGAGCGGATCGATCACCGCCGAAATTCCGGTGTTGGCGGCACGCACCAGCGGCAGTCCGTGTTCGATAGAGCGCACACGCGCTTGTTGTAAATGCTGATAGGGGCCGCTGCTCACGCCGAACCAGCCATCGTTGGTGAGGTTGAGCAGCCAGCCGGGCCGCTGGTCGCGCGGCACCGCGTCACTCGGGAAGACAACTTCATAGCAGATGAGTGGCACGAAACGCGGCGCGCGCGGCACCTCGAGCGTGCGGCGGCGATCGCCGGGAACGAATCCGCCCGGCACTTTGGTGAGTTGCATCAGGCCGATGCTTTCGAGGAATTCCTGGAACGGCAGGAATTCGCCGAACGGCACCAGATGGACTTTGTCATAGACCGACAGGATCGAGCCGTCGTGATCGATGACATAGACCGAATTGTAAGCCTTGGTGAGCGGCGCGCCGGGCGCGAGTTCGGGCGCGCGCACCGCGCCGGTGATCAACACCGTGCCGGGCGGCAAGAGCTCTGCGATCTGCGCGAGCGCATCGGGTTCGCGCGCGAGCAGGAACGGAAACGCCGACTCCGGCCAGATCAGATGCGTCGCGTCGCGCACGCCGGTCGATTGCGGTCCGGTCGAGCGGTCTGACAGCGCGAGGTACTGGCTCATCACGCGTTGCTTGGCGCCGTAATTGAATTTGTCGTCCTGCTGAAGATTGGGCTGCATGATCCGCAGCCGCACGCCATCGACGAAGGTCGTCGGCGCTTGCGAAAGGCGCAACGCACCGAGTACCGCGAGCGCCGCCAGCACGACGGCGCTCAATGTCAGCGGCAGCCAGGGCCGTGGCGTGTCCGAGCGCTCGTCGGCGAACGCCGCCGGACTTGCAAAGATGGCAACCGCGATGAAGGTCAGCCCCCAGATGCCGAACACGGCGGCGGACTGCGCTAGCACCAGCGGGCCGGTCAGCGCATAGCCGATGGTGTTCCAGGGGAAGCCGGTGAACAGGTGGCCGCGCAGCCATTCGGTCACGGTGAGCGCCACCGCCAATGCAAGGAAGCGCGTCGGGCCGCGCGTCCACAGCAGCCGCGCCAATGCGAAACCGGATGCGGTGTAAAGCGCAAGAAACGCGGGCAGGCCTGCGACCGCGACCGGCAGCAGGTAGCCGAAATTCTTGGCGTCGACCAAGAAGGCGTAGCCGACCCAGTAGAGGCCCGCGAGAAAATAGCCGAAGCCGAAGCACCAGCCTGCCAAAGCCGCGCTTGGCAGGCCGCCAAGACGGCCAGCGGCCGCGCCATCCACCAGCCAGATCATCACCGGAAGCGTGACGAACAGCACCGGCCAGGCATCGATCGGCGCCATCGCGAGCGCCGAGATCGCGCCCGCCGAAAATGCGATCAGCGCGCGCCGCCAGCCCCAGGCAAGCACGACGCCGTGCGCCAGCCGGGTGGGTGAAAGCGTGCGCGGGCTCGTTTCGGTGAGCGTCACGAGCTGCCTGCGGATTTGCGCGCCGGCGCTTCGGGCGATGGCCTGTCGGGCGAGGGCTTGGCGTCGCCCGTCTTCGTCTCCGCCGCCGGTGCCGGCGCGACGGCGGGACTCGTAATCTGGACGCTGTAGCGGCGGCGGCCATCGCGGTCGCGTTCGATGACCCGATCCTTGTGGCGGTGGATGCGAACCTTCTTGATCCGGCGCGGATCGGAATCGAGCACCTCGATCTCGAAACCGGCGGGTCCGGGAACCAGCTCGCCGCGCAGCGGCAGGCGGCCGCTCCGTGTCATCAGATAGCCGCCGAGCGTATCGACCTCCAGACCCGCATCGCCGACATTGAACTCAGGCCCCACCGCCTTGGTGACATCTTCGAGGGTCGCGCGCGCGTCGGCCACGAACGAGCCGTCCGCTTGGTGCACCACCGACGGCAGGGCGTCCTCATCGTGCTCGTCGGCGATATCGCCAACGATCTGCTCGACCACGTCCTCGATCGACACCAGTCCGTCGGTGCCGCCGTATTCGTCCACCACCAGCGCTAGATGAATGCGTGTGGTCTGCATCTTCGCCAGAAGATCGAGGGCGGGCATCGACGGCGGCACGAACAGCATTTCGCGCACGATCTTGGTCGTCGATAGCGGCGTCGACAGGTCGATCGCTTTCAGATCGAGCCCGGCTGGCAGCGGCTTCTTGCGCTTGGCGTTCTTTTCGGGGTCGACGGTGGCACGCGCCGTCATGAAGGCGATCAGGTCGCGGATGTGCACCATGCCGGTCGGAGCGTCGAGCGTGTCGTCATAAACCACGAGCCGCGAATGCGCCGCGTTTTCGAACACCTTCACCAGCTCTCCGAGCGAAATGTCCTGCGGCACCGCGACAATGTCGCCACGCGGCACCATGACATCCTCTATGCGCCGGCCGCGCATCGCCAGGATGTTCTTGAGCATGGTGCGCTCTTCCGGCGAGACGCCGGTTTCGCCGCTGCCGGTCGACTCCAGCACGACTTCGATGTCGGCGCGGGTGGTGCCGCTGCGCCAGCCAAACCAGGCGCGCGCCAGCCGAGTGAAGAAGCCGTCGCTGTCGGGTCCCATGGGCCGTGCGACCGGCACCGGCAAATTGCGCGCCTCCGCCGATGACGGCGCGGGTTCGGGCAAGCGGGCGGGCGCGGTGTCGTTAGGCATGGTGCGTCTCACCGCACCGGCGGATGCCCGGCGTAGGGATCAGGCACGCCGAGACGCTTGAGGATTTTGGCCTCAAGGCGCTCCATTTTGTGTGCGTCGCGATCGTTGTCGTGGTCATAGCCGAGCAGATGGAGATAACCATGCACTGCGAGATGCGCGAGATGGTGTGCGAACGGTTTGTCCTCATCGCGCGCCTCGCGCGCCATGGTCTGATACGCGATGACGATGTCGCCAAGTGTACGATTGGGCGTACGATTAGGTGCACGATTGCCAGGCACGCGCGGTCCGGCCTTCGAGGCGCCGGCCGGGAATGACAGCACGTTGGTCGGCGCGTCGAGGCCGCGCCAATCGCGATTGAGCGCACGGATCGACGAATCATTGGTGAGCACGATAGCAAGCTCGGCACGCGGCGTAGAGGCTGTTTTCGCTGCAGCCACAATGGCTTTGCGGATAATCGCGGCCGCCCGCGGTTGTGCCTTCCAGCGGGCGGATTTGACCACGAATTCGACGACCGGCTTGGTGGCAGCGCGAGCGCCGGGGCGCTTCATTCCTTGTTCTCGCGTTTGCGCGCCGCAGCCTTGTCAGCCGAAGCCTTGTCATAGGCGGCGACGATCTTGGCGACCAACTCGTGGCGGATCACATCCTCGGCGCTGAAGGTGGCGTGGCCGATGCCGTCAACGCCGGCGAGCAGCCGCGTTGCTTCGGCAAGACCGGAGATTTGGCCGGACGGCAGATCGACCTGACTTGGGTCGCCGGTCACGATCATGCGGCTGTTCTCGCCCAGGCGGGTGAGGAACATCTTCATCTGCATCGCTGTGGTATTCTGCGCCTCATCGAGGATGACGACCGCGTTCGAGAGCGTGCGGCCGCGCATGAAGGCGAGCGGCGCGATCTCGATCTCGTTGGTTTGCAACGCGCGCTCGACGATGCGCGCGTCCATCAGATCGTACAGCGCGTCATAGACCGGCCGCAGATACGGATCGACCTTCTCGCGCAGGTCGCCGGGCAGGAAGCCGAGCCGTTCGCCCGCTTCGACCGCCGGCCGCGACAGGATGATGCGATCGACCTCCTTGCGCTCGAACAATTGCACCGCGTGAGCAACCGCGAGCCAGGTCTTGCCGGTGCCGGCGGGCCCGGTGCCGAACACCAGCGCGTGGCGCTTGAGCGCGCGGATGTAGCTGTCCTGCGCCGCAGTGCGGGCGCGCACCGGGCGCTTACGCAGATTGATTTCCTCGAAGCCTTCCCGAGCCGCGGTGGGATCGAAGTCGAACAGCGAACCCTGCGCGATGGCGAGCCGGATCGCGCCCTCGACGTCGCCGGAGACCAGATCGTTGCCGCGCTTGAGCTGCTCGTAGAGGCCTTCCAGCACCCGGCGCGCCTGCTCCACCGCGTCGCGCGAGCCTTCGATGGTCACGTGGTTGCCGCGCTGGTCGGCGACGACGTTGAGCCTGCGCTCGATCAGGGCGAGGTTCTGGCCGTATTGCCCGAACAGCACCGAGGCGAAGCGGTTGTCTTCGAACGCAAGCACGATCTGGGTAGGGGCGCCGTCCGTCAGATTGCCAGGTTCAACCGTTCGCAATGTTCAAGCTCCTGCGGCTGCATACTGTGGTTCGGACTGTAGTTCGGACTGTGGTTCGAGCCTGGGGACGCCCGCGAGCGTCCCGGACAGGCTATGGCCGACAACCTCGACGATCGTCACCGGATGAATTTCGCCGATCAATGTTGTCGGGGCGATGACATGCACGGCTTGTTGATATGGCGACTTGCCGCAGATCTGGCCAGGCTGGAGGCCGGGTTTCTCGAACAGCACATCGACTGTCCGGCCGCGCATTCCAGCAAAGTGAGCCGCCTGCTGCCGGTCGATGTCGTTCTGCAGCCATTGCAGGCGGACGTTCTTGATGTCCTCGGGTAATTGCTCCATCTCGGCCGCGGGCGTTCCGGGCCGTGGCGAATACTTGAACGAGAAGGCGGCGGTGAAGCCCACCTCGGCGATCAGGCGCCTGGTGTCCTGGAAGTCCTCTTCGGTTTCGCCCGGGAAGCCGACGATGAAATCGGACGACAGCGTGAGATCGGGCCGCACTGCGTGCAACCGCTCGATCAGCTTGAGATAATCGGCGCGCGTGTGCCCGCGGTTCATGGCGGCGAGGATGCGGTCGGAGCCAGACTGCACCGGCAGGTGCAGTTGCGGCATCAGCGCGGGCAGATCGCGATGCGCGGCGATCAGGCTGTCACCCAATTCGCTGACCATGTCGCGCGGATGGCTCGTGGTGTAGCGCAGGCGTGCCAGCCCAGGAATTTCGGCGAGCCGATGCAGCAGCTTGCCAAGCGTCCAGGCGCGGCCGTCCGGTCCCTCGCCGTGATAGGCGTTGACGTTCTGGCCGATCAGCGTGATCTCGCGCACGCCATCGCCGGCCAGCCGTGCGGCCTCGGCGGCGATCTTCTCGACTGGCCGCGAGACCTCGGCGCCGCGTGTGTAAGGCACCACGCAGAAGGTGCAGAACTTGTCGCAGCCTTCCTGCACGGTGATGAAGGCGGTGATGCCGCGTTTGCGGGTTGCGACTTTGCTCGGCGCGGCCAGGTGATCGAACTTGTCCTCGGCCGGAAACTCGGTGTCGATCACCTTGCCATGTGCGGCGCGCGCCAGCATGTCCGGCAGCCGGTGATAGCTCTGTGG
This sequence comes from Rhodoplanes serenus, assembly GCA_945893145.1. Classification (GTDB taxonomy): domain Bacteria; phylum Pseudomonadota; class Alphaproteobacteria; order Rhizobiales; family Xanthobacteraceae; genus Z2-YC6860. The sequence goes on from CAMDDZ010000004.1 coordinate 106,392, forward strand.
GCCGAACACAAGATCGACGCTCGGCGCACGGCGGACGATTTCCTTGCCCTCGGCTTGCGCGACGCAACCCGCGACCGCGACCAGCACGCGGCGTCCGTTCTGGGCGGCCTCCTGCTTCAGCACGCGCATGCGGCCGATCTCGGAATAGACCTTCTCGGCGGCCTTTTCGCGGATGTGGCAGGTGTTGAGAATGATGAGGTCGGCGTCGTCGGGCGTCGCGGTCTCGACGTAGCCTTCGGGCGCCAGCGTGTCCGCCATACGATGGGAATCGTAGACGTTCATCTGACAGCCGTAGGACTTGACGTAGAGCTTACGGGTCATGCCGCTCGGGTTTGGTCTGGCCGATTTCTGTCGTTAATTCAATAGCTTCTGGGTCCCAGCCAAGGCCGGGGCAGGGCAACGTCATACCGCCTTTCGGCACCCAAGGGAATGGCTGGAAGTGCCGCAATATTCTACCCGCCGGGGGCAGTGTTTCAGTTTGCGGTACTGGCCTGTTTCTACCCTAGTGACCGGTCAGAATGGCCTAATTTGAGCTAGTGTGCCGGATCGGCGCTTATGCGGCGCCGAGCTTCCTTAGGAACAATCATGACAATCCGCACAACACGCGCGCTGCTCTGCGCCGTAGGCTTCCTATGTGCGAGTTCAGGTTTGGTGGAGGCCCGAGACAAAACAAAAGTCGTAAGCAAACCGCGCGACCAGGGGATTGTCATCAACCTGCCCTGGAACGCGGGAGACAAAAAGACCCAGCAACAAAGAAATGCCCAGCGGCCCGGCACCCGAACAACTGCGGCTCCCCGGCCGCTCATTGGGGTGCCCGTGCTTAGGCCCGCCGAGTTTTAAGGCCTAATTCGATAGACATCGCACATCGAGGCCGCCTCAGTTCGACTACGACCCGAAAATTCAAACTGAGACACGACCCCGCCGGTGTAGAATTGCCCGATCGCTTGGGCGTTTCATTGGGGAGCGTGTCCGATGACATTTTCACGCCGTCACGTTTTGCAAATGGCAGGCGCTGCCGCCGCCGGTCTCGCCGTGTCGTCGCGGGCGCTTGCCGAAAACTATCCGTCGAAACCGGTGCGGCTGATCATCCCGTGGGGCGCCGGCGGGCCGACCGATGTGTTCGGCCGTCTCGCGGCGCAAAAGCTGTCCGACACGCTCGGCAAGCAATTCGTCGTCGAGAACATCGTCGCGCCAGCGGCAACATCGGCACGCTCCGCGCCGCGCGCTCGCCGGCCGACGGCTACACCGTGCTGCTCATTCCGACCAACTTCGTGGTCAATCCGGCGCTGCTGCCGAGCACGCCGTATGACGCCGTGAGGGACTTCGATCCGGTCACGGTCGCCGTCACCTCGCCGATGATCGTCTCGGTGAATCCATCCGTGCCCGCACAGACGGTCCAGGAGTTGATCGCGCTCATCAAGGCGAATCCCGGCAAGTACAGCTATGCCTCGGGCGGCGTCGGCTCGCCGGGCTATCTGGTCGGCGAGCAATTGCGCGTCCAGCTCGGCCTCGATCTGGTGCACGTGCCGTTCCAGAGCGCAGGCCTCGCGGCGCAGTCGGTGATCGGCAACCACACGCAGATCTGCATCGTCTCGCCGGCGCCGACCGTGCCGCAGGTGCAGGACGGCAAGCTGCGCGCCATCGCGGTGACGCGGAAGGTCCGCTCGCAGGCGCTGCCGAACGTGCCGACGATGGCGGAGCAGGGCCTCGCTGACATCGAAGGCGAAAATTGGTTCGCCTTCGTGGTTCCGGCCGGAACGCCGAAGGAGATCGTCGCGCTGCTTCACCGCGAGATCGTCAAGCTCGTCGCGCTGTCGGACGTGAAGGAGAAGCTCACGGCGCTCGGCTTCGAGCCGGTCGGCAATTCGCCCGAGGAGTTCGCAGCGCAAATCAAGCGCGAACTGCCGAAGTGGGCGAAGGTCGTGCGCGAGGCAAACATCAAGGCGGAGTGACGTACCTCCCGGCGTGGTTTCACACCGACGCCGGTGCCATCCCAGGCCGAACAGTAAGCTCCTCACGCGCGGCGTCTTTGAATGGACGGTCGGGCGGCAGGATCACAGCGGCCGAGCGGACACGCTGGTGGGCGAGATCGACGCCAGGTGGGGTCTTGCCTTTCTCGATCAGCTCCTTCGCGGCACGCATCAGGCGGTGGCGTGCCATGATGATTCCATTGTCGGTAGAGACCAGGTTCTCCTTGGTGCGATCGATGATCGGCCCCATGCTTTCCTGCAGCGAGCCATCCTGGATCGCGATGCCTTCGATGCCGCTGTAGCTGTCGCCGCGCCGCTGCGCCGCCCGGTCCATTAGATAATCGTTGTCCTTGTTGGCGAGCGGCCGAAAGGTGCCGGGCACATACTTGCAGTGGACGCCTTTGCCCTCCTCCATCGCGCGCCGCTCTGCGTTGGTGATCTTGCGCGTCGGATGATAGTCGTAGCTCCAAGTCCAGCAGTTCTCGTCGTCGATGGGAACCCAGAAGTGACCGTGCACCGTGTGCCCGCCGCGCGGCGCTATCATGGTGAACGACGGCACGACATATTGCGTGATGCGCCAGTAGTAGTTGCCGTTCTCGGCATTGCGCCGCGCGCCGATGTAGAGACCGCCTGCGCTTTCGACCACTTCGAACACCGGCCGGGCGTCGTTGAGATTGTATTGATTGCCCTTGGCGCCCTTGAACAGCGGATCGGAATTGATGTTGCCGCGATGCAGGAACGAGACGTGGCTGGAATCGATGCCGCCCTCCATGGCTTGCAGCCAATTGCTTTCCTGCAGGCGCTTCGACACGAAGCGCTGCTCAGCGGGCACCAGAGCGAATTCCCACTCGGGCAGCGGCGGTTGCTGCTCGGGTGGACCCATGTAGGTCCAGAGCATGCCGCCGCGCTCGATCAGCGGGTAGGACTTGAGCCTGATCTTCTTCGCAAAGCCGCTTTCATCGGGCTCAGACGGAACTTCGAGACATTGGCCGTTCACGTCGAACTTCCAGCCGTGATACGGGCAGCGCAGGCCGCACTCCTCATTGCGGGCGAACCACAGCGAAGCGCCGCGGTGCGGACAGAACTCGTCGATCAGGCCGTAGCGACCCTTGCTGTCGCGAAAAGCGACCAGCCGTTCCGATAGCACCTTGACGCGGACGGGCGGACAATCGTTCTGCGGTAGTTCGGACGCGAGCAGCACCGGCGTCCAATAAGCACGGAAGAGCCGGCCCATCGATGTGCCGGGTCCGGTCTGCGTGAGGAGATCGTTCTGTTCTTTCCTGAGCATGGCAGGCCTCTAGTGTCGCGGTTCGGAAGTTCGCCTCAGTTCTCAGCTTGCTCCGGCGCGAACTTCCGAACCCAAGCGACACGAGCAACTCAATACTTCTAGTGTCCCTTTGGGCCCGAAGTTCGCAAAAGCGCCTGCGGAGTCATCGTGCGAACTTCGGGTCCGGGACACTGGCGTCACGCCGCCTTGCGATGCTCGACGATCTTGGTCTCGGCCTTGGCCGCATCGGCCTCTTCATCCGAAGCTGTTCTCAGGCCGCGGGTTGCGCCCCGGGAGTAGAAATCGCCCCAGGCCAGTACTCCTCCAAACAGCAGAAACGCCGATACAATTGCCGACAAGATGAGGACATTGATCGTGGCCATGTCTTTCTCCCTGCATTAACAGCCTTGAAGGCGGCGAGACGATAAGTCTCGAATGTAACTAAAATCTAATAGGCGGCCCTGGCTGTCTTTGATCTGGATCAAATTCACGTATTGCCCTGATTCATTAGTCTCTGGTGGCATCGAGAATTTGATCTACGTCAAGGTTGAGCGATTAGGGCGATATACGGTTGCATAAGTAACTAACAATCGGCGCGCGCCGGGAGGCTCCCGTGAGGCACCACAACATTCCAGGAACGACGCTGTTCGGCGGTGACGAGGCGCAAAAAGGCATCGCACTTAACCGAATGTGTTTCTCGTTCAACAGCGCGGAGAATCGTACGGCATTCCTCAAGGACGAGGATGCCTATTGCGCCAAGTTCGGACTGAACGCCGAGCAGCGCCAGGCGGTGCGCGAGCGCAACGTGCTGAAGATGCTCGCAGCCGGCGGCAACATCTACTACCTCGCCAAGCTCGCTGGCATTTTTGAACTGAACGTCCAGGACATCGGCGCACAGCAGACCGGCATGAGCGTCGATCAGTTCAAAGACAAGCTCGTTGCCGCAGGGAGGTGATCATGGCGCGCATTATCGGCGGACTGGGTACGACGCACGTTCCTTCGATCGGCAAGGCGATCGCCGAGCGCAAACAGAACGATCCCTACTGGAAACCGTTCTTCGACGGCTTCCACTTCGTCCACCGCTGGCTTGCCCGCGAGAAGCCGGATGTTGCCGTCGTCTTCTACAACGACCACGGCCTGAACTTCTTTCTCGACAAGCTGCCGACCTTCGCGGTCGGCGCGGCGAACGAATACCGCAACGAAGACGAGGGCTGGGGCATCCCGGTGTCGAAATCGGCGGCAGGCATTCCTAACCTGTCATGGCATCTGATCGAGCGGCTGGTCGCGGACGAATTCGACGTCACCATTTGCCAGGACATGCTGGTTGACCACGCGGTCACCATCCCGCTGTCGCTGATGTGGCCGGGCGAGGCGCCCTGGCCGGTGCGCATCGTTCCGGTATCGATCAACACCGTGCAGCATCCGCTACCGTCGGCCGCGCGCTGTTTCAAGCTCGGTCAGTCGATCGGTCGCGCCATCGACACCTACGAAGAGAATCTCAAAGTCCTGGTGATCGGCACCGGCGGGCTGTCGCACCAGCTCGACGGCGAACGCGCCGGCTTCATCAACAAGGCGTTTGATCAGCTCTGCATGGACCGGCTCACAAATGACCCGGAATCGCTGACGCGATATTCCATACCGGAGATCGTCGAGCAGGCTGGCGCCCAAGGCGTCGAGTTTTTGAACTGGATTGCGATGCGCGGCGCGCTGACCGGCAAGGTCATCGAGGTGCATCGCAACTATCACATTCCGATTTCCAACACTGCTGCGGCAACGATGGTGTTTGACAATCAGCCCGCTGTTCTTCGGGGCCAGCACGCAGCCTGACAATCCAGCTCTCTTTGACGTGCGCGAACGAGACCAATTAGCGATTGAGAAAATCGGCACATAGGCAGGTCTCCGCGACGACGACGCCCAACGTGTCTTCGACTGTTATGCGAACGCTGCCACCCGTACTATTTTTGTAAGCCAGCGCGTCCGCAATTGCAGCGCGGAGCGCGATATCGTGCGAATTGTAGGGCCCTGCGCGAAGACCATTGATCCGATCTCGCCAATAGCCGGACGATGAATTCCAAACTCGAAACTGCTTGCAAACCGCGTTAGCTTCGCTCGAACTCACGATCCCGCACCCCCGTGCTATTTGTTATGCGAGCCGCAGTTTTAAGAGAGTGACAACGAACCCGGGTCGGCCTGTCGGGAAATCCCTGACGGATTTGATCTGCTCGTCGTGATGGGCCGCTATCGGCGTTGGAAGCGGTCGGCACTTCTGCGGTTAGAGCCCGTTCAATCCGCCGGCTGCACGCCCGCGTCCTTGATCACCTTCGCCCACTTGGCGATCTCGGCCTTGATGCAGGCGTTGATCGCGTCCGGCTCGACCTCGTGCATGTGCCGTTCCAGAGCGCCGGGCTGGCGGCACAGTCGGGCGCAAGAGCCGGCAACATCCACTCGCGCTGAGTATTTCCGCTTTTGACCTTTATCGTCCAATCGCGCCAGAGGTGCGGGGACTACCGGCTCAATTTCACTTCTTCCGCACCTGATCGACGAACTTCATCAGCCCGACCATGTGCTGATAGGTCTGAAAATCGGCGAGCTGCCACGGATTTCCCGACTGATTCAATCCGGTGCGCGCCTTGAACGCCGCCATGTCTTTGTTGCCGATGGAAAGAAAGGCGCCGCGGATGGTGAGCTTCAGCTCAGCCGGAAGACCGCCCAGATAGACGACCGGCGGCAGCGGCAGCAGCTCCGACGTCAGGATCGTGCGAAACTGCGAGGCGTCGAGTTCGGGGAAACTCGCAAAAATATCGCTGGTGACGGCCGCAACGTCGATCTTGCCGTCGCGCAGCGCAAGGATGCTCTCGGTCGGACCCCCGGTATAGACAACGCGCGAGAAAAAGGTTTCTGGCGTGAACCCCTTTCCGTGCAGCATGAAGCGAGGCTCCAGGTCGCTCGATGTCGAGTCAACGTAGCCGAGCCCAAGGATCTTGCCCTTGAGATCCTCGATCCGCTGATAGGGCGCGGTCTTTCTGACGAAAAACTCCGAATAATACCCGGTCGTCCCGTCCTTGTTTGCGTCAATGGCGAAAGGCTCGATCTTAGCGCCGTTCAGATAGGCGCGGGCAAAGGCCGCCGCCCCACAATAATGGGCAATGTGCACTCGTTGTTTTTTCTGCTCCTCGCCGGTGCTCTCGCACTTCGCGGCGATCTCGAGCCGAACCGGAACGCCAATGGCGCCGCTGAGATATTTGAGGAAGGGCTGAAACCGCCTCGCCTGTCCCTCGTCGGCGTCGGCCTGCACCATGTACACAAGCGCCGGGTAATCCCGCTTCCACGATTGCGCCTGCGCACATGAGATTGCCGTTAGAAAGCCAACGACGATCAGCACCATTGATCTTGCCATCGCCATTCCCATTGCCAAACGGACTTTCCACGAAGCTGATTTCACTGACTCGTCAACAGCACCACAGTATTACTGCGGTTCAATGGTCAATTCCCTGGCAAGAGTTCGCCAATTGTCTTGCTCTTGCCGAATGAACTGGCCAGTGCTCTCGGGCGTACCGGCGCCCTCGGTTGCGAGTCCGAAGGCCAGGAGCCTCTGTCGGATTTCTGGACCTTTGAGGTACTCGCCGATCTCCCGGTTGAGCCGTTGCACGATTTCCAGCGGCGTGCCGGCTGGTGCGACCACGGCGAACCAGCCATTCATCACCACGCCCGGAACTGTTTCGCTGACCGAAGGAAGATCCGGCAGGCCTGGAAAGCGGTTTGCTGAGGTGACAGCGAGGCGGCGCACCTTGCCAGCTTCAACGACCGCGCGCGCAGCGGCGATCGAACTCATCATGACTTGCGTTGTACCGCCCGCAATGTCCTGCGTCATCTGCGCCGCAGTGCGATAGGGAACCTCGGTAAGGCCAACGTCAGCGCGCCTGTTGAACAGTTTGGCGGCAAAGCCCGCCGCGCCCGCGGTGGTGTCGAAGCCCATCGAGAGTGTGTTTCGGTTAGCCCGGGCGTAGGCGATGAACTCCGGCACCGTTTTCACCGGAAGTTCGGCGTTCACCGACAGCATCTGCGGTCCCAAGCTGCAGACCATCGCAACCGGCGCGAAGTCGCGCGTCGGATCATAGGGCAGCTGTTTGAAGGAAACGAGATTGATGGCAAGGCCGGATGTGTTGGTGAAGAGCAGCGTATATCCATCGGCCGGCGCGCGTGCGACAGCCTGATGCGCGACGATTCCGGATGCACCCGGCATATTCTCGACGATCATGGGTTGACCAAGCGTCTTCGAAACGCCATCGGCGAGCAACCGCGCCATGACATCTGTCGCGGCGCCCGGTCCTGTCGGCACGATGAGCTTGACCGGCCGTGACGGCCAGCTCTGCGCATTCGCATCGACAGCGAGCGCAAGCAGAGCGCCACAAAGCAGCGCATGGATAAAAAGTGTCACGGTACGCTTCCCGGGGAACGAGTGGGTCATTGGATCAGAGCCCGCTCTAATCCGCCGGCTGCACGCCGGCGTCCTTGATCACCTTCGCCCACTTGGCGATCTCGGCCTTGATGTAGGCGTTGATCGCGTCGGGCGTGCGGTCCTGGTCGGGGATCATGCCGAGCGTGTCGAAGCGCTGCTGAAAGTCCTTGCTGGCGACGATCGTCTTGGTCTCGGCATTGATCTTCATCACGACGTCGCGCGGCGTGGCGGCCGGCGCCACCAACGCGAACCAGGTCGCGGCCTCGAAGCCCGGAATGGTCTCGGCGATGGTCGGTACGTTCGGCAGCGACGGCACGCGGTTGGCGCTGGTGACGGCGAGCGCGCGAAGCTTGCCGGCCTCGACATTGCCCTTCACCACCGAGAGGTTGGAGAACATGAAGGGAATTTGTCCGCCGAGCAGGTCGTTGATGGCTGGCGCCTCGCCGCGGTAGGCGATGTGCTGCATCTTGATGCCGGCGTTGAAGGCGAGTAGCTCGCCCGCCATGTGCGGCGTCGTGCCGACGCCGCCGGAGCCGAAATTCATCTTGCCGTCTTGCGCCTTTGCATAAGCGATCAGGTCAGCGATCGACTTGATTGGCGAGTTGGCGTTCACCACCGCGACCAGCGGTGAAATGCCGATCATCGCCAGCCCGGTGAACTCCTTGGTGGCGTCGATCTGGATCTTTCGGTAGAGCGCCGGCGCGACCGCGAGCGTGGTCTGGCTGCCGACCATGATGGTGTAGCCGTCGGCGGGCGCCTTCGCGACCTCCTGGGAGGCGATCAGCCCGCTGGCGCCGGCCTTGTTCTCCACCACGAAGCTCTGGCCCATCGCCTCGGTGAGCTTCTGCGCGATCACGCGCGCCGCGACATCGGTGCCGCCGCCGGCCGTGAAGCCGACCACCACCTTGACCGGATGATCGGGATATTTCGATTGCGCGAGCGCCACCGCGACCGCAACGCCTGAGACCAGCGCAACACCCAGCGCGAGCCGGTTGACGACGTGCAGCGGGTTACGAGCGAGAGCCATGACGTTCCTCCGGCGTTGCGCCGTCTTAGAGCATGATCCCGAAAAAGCCTGCCCCGGACTTGATCCGGGGTGGATACCGGTTTTCGGAAAAGATCATGCTCGAGGTTAGAGCGGCGGTCGCGAAAGGATAGCGCACAAATCAAGCGTGTGAAGCCTGCAGCGGCTTTTCTTCCAGCAGGATGCAGGCGGTGAGCGAGATCGCAAAGCTCGCCGCGGCGGCCAAGAACGCCAGCGTGAAGCCGTGCACGGAATATTGTGTCGGCACACTGCTTCCTTCGGCCGCACCAACCAACACGAGGGCGCCGAACACCGCGACCATCATGGTGGCAAGAAGATTGCGCGAGAACTGCATCGTGGCGACCGCCGAGCCGAAGTTGTGGGTCGCGACGTTGTTTTGCAGCGCAGTCGCCGCCAGCGGCGGCATGCAGCCGAAGCCGACACCGATGAGGAACAGCAAAGCCTCGAACTCCCACAGCGACGGGTTTTCCGCTCGCCACGACAGCACGAGGATCGCGACAATTGCGAGCGTCAGGCCGCAGATCGGGATGCGCTTGTAGTGCACCAGCCGCGGCAGGATCGTGCCGGTGATGCCCGCGCTGATGTTGAGCATCATGGCCAGCATCAGCACGCTCAGTCCGGCAGCCGCGGGTGACATGGCGGCGACGTTTTGCAGGTAGACCGGTAGAAAGATATGCAAGCCGACCACCGGCGCCCAGCCGAACGCATTGGCGGCGACGGCGAGGCGGGCTTGCTGATCGGACAGGATCGAGAGCGGAATGAGCGGCTCGGGCGCGGTGCGCAGCCGCATCACGAAGCCTACGCCGACCACCAGCGCAAGCGCGAACAACGCGAGGATCGGCGGCGAGGTCCAGGGATAGCGCACGCCGCCCAAGCTGAGCGCGAGCATGAAAGCGACGCTCGCGGTCATGATCAGGGAAGCGCCGAGGAAATCGAGCCGGTGCGGCCGGTCATGCCGTGGCAGCTTGCGCAGCAGCGTGAGTGTCAGCACCATCGAGATGATGCCGAGCGGAATGTTCATCCAGAAAATGACCGACCAGTGCAGGTATTCGGCAATCGCGCCGCCGAGCACGGGCCCGCAGGCGCCGGCCGTCGTATAGACGGCCGAGAAGTAGCCGTAATATTTGCCGCGGTCGCGCGGCGCCGCGATATCGCCGAGCACCACCATGCCGGTCGAGGTCAGGCCGCCGCCGCCGAGGCCGTGCAGCACGCGGCCGAGGATCAGCACGAACGGGTTGGGCGCCAGCGCGCAAACCAGCGAGCCCAGCATGTACAGGGCGATCGCGATCATCAGGCTGACGCGGCGGCCGTAAATATCGCTGACCTTGCCGTAGAGCGCGGTCACCGCGGTGTTGGCGATCAGATAGGCGGTGATGAGCCAGGGCAGATTGTGAACGTCGCCGAACTCGCGGCCGATGGTGGGCAGCGCGCTTGCGAGAATCGTATTGTCGAGCGAGCCCATGAACACGGGCAGCAGCACGCCGCACACGATCAGCATCGTCTCGCGATGCGTCAGGCTGCGTGCGCTCGGCGGGGCCGCATCCATTGGCAACTACGGCCGCGCGCCGGTCGCGGCCTTCGCTTGCTGGATCGCCTGCCAGATGGCGAACGGTGTCGCGGGCATCTGGATGTCGCGGACGCCGTAGTCGCGCAGCGCATCGACGATGGCGCTGACGATCACAGCGAGCGCCGGCGTGGTGCCGCCTTCGCCGCCGGCCTTGATGCCGAGGGGATTGGTCGGCGACAGCACCTCGACGATCTCGGCGCGGAACGACGGCAGCGTGTGTGCGTGCGGCATGCCGTAATCCATGAACGATCCGACGAGCGGCTGGCCCGACGAGGGATCAACATAGCATTGCTCCCACAGCGCCTGCCCCACGCCTTGCGCGATGCCGCCATGCGTCTGGCCGTGGACGATCATTGGATTGATGCAGCGGCCGACGTCGTCGACCGCGGCGTATCGGGAGAGCTCCAGATGCCCGGTGTCCGGATCGATCTCGACCTCGCAGATGGCGCAGCCGTTTGGAAACACCGGATCGTGCATCTCGTTATCGGCGGCGATCGCAAGACCGTCCTTCAGCTCCGGCGGCAGCGTGATGCGCGCGGCCTCTTTCGCCAGTTCCAGGAAATCGAAGCTGCGGTTGCTGGTCGGCGACGAGAAGCGGCCGTCCTTGAACTCGACCTTATCGGCCGGCGCGTTGAGAATGAGCGCGGCAATCCGTCGGCCCTTGGCGATCAGGTCGGGCACCCCCTTGGAGATCACCGTGGCGGCGTGGCGCATCGAGCGCCCCGAATGCGAACCACCGCCGACGCTGACGATGTCGGTGTCGCCGATGATGACGTTGATGGCGGCGTGCGGCACCGCGATCAGATCGGCCACCACCTGGGCGAAGCTCGTCTCGTGGCCCTGGCCGCTCGGCTGCGTGCCGATCACCACGTCGACGACCCCGGTGGGCTTCACCGTGATCTCGGTGCGCTCTTTGGGCGAGCCGATCGAAGACTCGACGTAGTTGGAAAGCCCGAGGCCAAGCAGTTTGCCGCGCTTCTTCGCATCGCGCTTGCGTTGCTTGAAGCCGTCCCAATCGGCGATCTTCATGGCGAGGTCCATGTTGGCCTCGTAGGTGCCGCTGTCGTAATTCATGCCGACCGCGTTGCGGTATGGCATGGCCTTCGGCCGCACCAAATTCTTGCGGCGGATGCGGATGCGATCCATCCCGAGCTGATCGGCCGCCATGTCCATCAGCCGCTCAATCGCGAAGGTCACTTCGGGACGGCCGGACGAACGATAAGCATTGGTCGGCATGGTGTTGGTGAACACCGCACGGGCGCGCAGCGTCGCCGCCGGAATGTCGTAGCTGCCGGTGATCAGGCCGGAGCCCTTCGACAGTGGCGACAGCGAGACGCAGCGCGCACCGGCGTTGCTGATGTTGTCGGCGCGCATCGCCAGGATACGGCCACTCTGGTCGAAGGCCAGCTCGACTTTGGTCACGAGGTCGCGGCCCTGATAGTCGGTGAGAAACGCTTCGGACCTGGTCGCCGTGTATTTGACCGGGCGCTTGAGTTTGCCCGCCGCCCACAGCACCAGGCCGAACTCGACGAACGGCCGGTTGCGCGTGCCGAAATTGCCGCCGACGTCGTAGGAGAGGACGCGGAGCTTGTCGCCCGGGATGCCGAGCACGCTGGCAAGCTCGACCTTCTGCCGCACCGCGCCGCCGGAGCCTGCATAGAGCGTGTATTTGCCGCTCGCCGCATCGAATTCGGCGAGGCAGGAGCGCAGCTCCATCGGCACGCCGGTGACGCGGACGATGTTGAATTCGGTCTTCACCACATGAGCGGCTTCGGCGAAGGCGCGGTCGGTCTTGGCCTTGTCGCCGAACAGCGTGTCCGAGGGCGTGTTGCCGGCAATCTCGTCCCACACCACTGGCGCGCCGGATTTGAGCGAATCCTCGGAATGGATGACGAACGGCAGCTCCTGGTATTCGACCTCGACCGCTTCGGCGGCGTCCATCGCTTGCGCGCGTGTCTTGGCCACCACCATCGCGACGGCTTCGCCGACGTGGCGCACCTTGTCGGCGGGCAGCAGCATGTGCGGGCCGGCGAACACCGGGCCGCCGCCAGGGGCGGTCAGCTTCATGTCGAATTGGGTTGCCGGCACCGGCGTGTGCGGGATTGGCTTTAACCCATCGGCCTTGCATTGCGCGCCGGTGAACACCCCCAACACGCCCGGCATTTCCTCAGCCGCCGCGGCACCGATCCGGACGATGCGCGCATGCGGGTGCGGCGAGCGCACCATCGCGGCATGGGCTTCCCCGTCAGCGCTGAAGTCGTCGGTGAAGCGGCCCTTGCCGGTCAGCAGACGGGCGTCTTCCTTGCGGCGAAGCGGATGGCCGATCGAGCTGAACGCGGTGCCCGCGGGAAATTTCATCTGTTCGTTCACGTCACGCTGCCGCGTTGAGTTTGGGGGCCGGTTCGCGCAACGCCGCAGCCGTCATGCGGCGCACCGTTGCTTCCAGCGAGCGTGCCACGGCCTTGCGATCCTGGCTGCCGTCAATCCGCACCGGCTCGCCGAAGGTCACCGTCACGTCGAACGGGCCGCGCCGGACCACTTCCTTGAAGTGCGGCGTGAAGTCGAGATCGCCATACCACGCCACCAGCGGCCGGTGACGGCGGCCCAACGGAACGCCTTGCACGCGGGTGTAGCCGATCGACGCCGGTTGCAGCAGCACCTCATGCTCCGGCTCGACCTGCGCCATCGCGCCGACCAGCGCGGAGCGGAACTCCAGCACGCGGTTGCCATCGCTCGAGGTGCCCTCGGCGAACAGCACGACCGGATCGCCCTCGCGGAGCCGGCGCGCGATCTCGGCGTTGACGCTGGCGGTCTCGTGCCGCCGTGCGCGATCGACGAACACCGTGCGCTGCAGCCGCGCCGTAATGCCGACGATCGGCCAGGACGCCACTTCGTGCTTGGCGACAAAAATGTTTGGGCCGATGGCCGCCATGACCGGAATGTCGATCCACGACACGTGATTGCAGAGGATCAGGGCCGGGCGCCCCTGCGCCGGGCGGCCGACGACGCGGATGCGCACGCGCAGCAGCGCGCAGAGCGTGCGGCAGTAGCGGATGGTCAGTGCCTGGCGGCCGGGCAGGCGGAATGTGCCGATCAGCCACAGCGCCGCGATATAGGCCGGCGTCATGGTGAAGAAGGCCACCAGCACGTAAGCGAGGCGCAGCATCAGCGGCGCGCTTTGTCTTCGATCGGTACCGCGTAGAGCTCGAGCCGGTGATCCACGAGCTTGTAGCCAAGCTTGCGGGCGATTTCGGCTTGCAGCTTCTCGATCGCTTCGGACTGGAATTCGATCACCTCGCCGGTGCGCAGGTTGATCAGGTGGTCGTGATGCGATTCCGGGATCTGCTCGTAGCGCGCGCGGCCTTCGCGGAAGTCGTGGCGTTCGATGATGCCGGCATCCTCGAACAGCTTGACGGTCCGATAGACCGTGGAGATCGAGATGTGCTTGTCGATCTCGTGGGAGCGCCGGTAAAGCTCCTCGACGTCCGGATGATCGGCCGAATCCGCTAGCACGCGCGCAATGATGCGGCGCTGCTCGGTCATGCGCATGCCCTTCGAGACACACAGGGCTTCGATGTTGGTCTTGGCAGTGGTCAAGATCGTCTCCAGTCGCCGCAATCATATTGCCGGGCCGGAAGCCAGTCCATCGTGGCTGGCTACACCAGGTCGCGCCGCAGCACCAGCGCGGCCGAAGCCTTGGTCCCGCCGCGCGGGTAATAGCCGGGCCGCCGCCCGACCTCGCGGAAGCCGGCGCGTCCATAAAGCCGCCGCGCTGCCGTATTGTCCTCATCGACCTCGAGGAAAACGGTTTGGGCACCGAGGCCCGCGAGCCGGCCGAGATGCAGGTTGAGCAGCGCGCGGGCGAGACCGCGCTTGCGCCGGGCCGATGCCACCGCGACCGACAGGATTTCGGCCTCGCCCGCCACCAGCCGCGACAGGATGAAACCGCCGAGCGAGTTACCGATCGTGGCGCGGTGCGCGACGGTGTTGCGTTCGAGCAGCAGCCGCTCGAACTCGCCATCGCTCCAGCCGCGTTGGAACGAGGCGGCGTGCAGCTTGGCCATCGCGGCGGCGTCGGAGGCGCGGGCATCCGTCAGCATCGGTTCGCCGCGCGCGAACAGGCGGGTGACAAGCTCCATCATCGGCGCGGCAGTCTTGCGGCAGCCTGCGGCTGCGCATCCGGCGCACGCAGATAGACCGGCTTTGGCGAAGCCGGCTTGCCGGTCGCGGCCGCGCCGAGCCGCGCCACCCAGGTAATGTCGGGTGCCGGACGTTCCTCGACCAGACGCGGCGGCGTTTCGTTCGACGGCCAGGCGTCCGCGAGCATGCGCGCGGCGTTGCCGATGAGCCGCGCCGGCCCGTTGGCGGACACGCGCACAGCGTCGCGGATGCTGGAGATGCGCGGCGCCACCAGCGTGCGGCCGCTGGGGCCGAAGATTTGCAGATAGACGTGCTGGTGCCGTGCGTCGATCGCCACCGTCACCGGGATCGAATCGTCCTTGGCGATGAACGGTGCGGCGAAAGCCGCGAGGGTGGTCAGTCCAAACGCCGGCCGGCCGGACGCCAGCGCAATGCCGCGCGCCGCCGATATGCCGACGCGCAAGCCGGTGAAGCTGCCGGGTCCGGTGGTGACCGCGATGCGGTTGAGCTCGACGAAGTGGGTGCGGGCCTGGCCCATCACATAGGCGATCAGCGGCATCAGAGCTTCGGCGTGACCCCGCGCCATCGGCATGGACTCGTTCGCCAGCACGCCCTGCTCGGTGTCGAGCACAGCGACAGCACAGGCTTCGAGCGCGGTGTCGATCGCAAGCACACGCATGGGCGTCCACGGACTCTACAAACGGGCCAATTTAGCACCGTCATGGCCGCCGGCTGGCGGCCATCCCCGTCTTTCTTAAGGGATTTAAGGCGTAGGCGCCCGCCACGATTGACGGAAAGACGGCGCTTCGCGCCTTTCAACGCGCTAAGACGGCGCTTCGCGCCTTTTGGGCCCGGGCACGCCCGCATTCAAGGATGTGTCGGCGAGATCAGGTGGGCCGGACTTCGACCACTTCCGGCACGTAGTGCCGCAGCAGGTTCTGGATGCCGTGGCGCAGCGTGGCGGTGGACGACGGGCAGCCCGAGCAGGCGCCCTTCATGTGTAGGAAGACGATGCCGTCCTTGAAGCCCTTGAACGTGATATCGCCGCCGTCGTTGGCGACCGCGGGCCGCACGCGCGTCTCGATCAGGTCCTTGATGGTGGCGACCGTCTCGGCGTCGGCCGGCTCGAAGAACTCGTCCTGTTCTTCTTCGCCGCCGGTCTTGCCGTCGTTGAGCAACGGCGCGCCCGACATGAAGTGCTCCATGATGGCGCCGAGGATCGCGGGCTTGAGCTGCGGCCATTCGCCGGCCGACTTGCTCACCGTGATGAAGTCGGATCCGAAGAACACGCCATCGATGCCGTCGATGCCGAACAGCCGCTCGGCCAGCGGCGATTGCGCCGCGTCGGCCGGGCTGCGCATGTCGATGGTGCCGCTGTCGAGCACCGCCCGCCCGGGCAGGAACTTCAAGGTCGCCGGATTGGGCGTCGCTTCGGTCTGGATGAACATGGTTCGCTGCTCCAAGCCGTGACTAGGCAAAGCCCCGCCAGGCACCAACATCATAGCAGATAAGTGGCGTTTCCGGGCCGGAAGATCAACCTGGCCTGAGAACATGGCTGTTTTGATCGGGAACATCAGCCGCAAACGCAGACGCGCTCCCTCCCCTTGAAAAGGGGAGGGTTGGGGAGGGGATCGGATGGGCCGCGATTTTGATCCCCTCCCGGCTCGCTTGCGCACGCCGACCTCCCCTTTTCAAGGGGAGGTGACGGAGTGCGTTGCACCGCTTGGGGTCGAGCTGAGCGCATCACGCTCAGCCACGCGGTCGGGCCCGTTGCCACAATCGCCGCCGTGGACTCAGGTCATCGCATCGAGTTCTTCGTCGCTCAGATGACCCGGCACGATGGCGACCGGGATCGGGTAGTCGCCGGCGGTGCTGCCGACAGTTGCAACCAGGGGGCCGGGGCCCTCTTTGCTGATTGCGGCGGCCAGCACCAGGATCGCGATGTCCTCGTCATCCTCGATCAGGCCGAGGATCTCTTCGGAGGTCTTGCCTTCGCGCACCACGCGCTCCGGCGTGATGCCGGCGATGCCGTTGGCCCGGCCCGCGTATTTGCCGAGCGCCGCGTTGGCTTCCTCGTGCGCCTCCGCCTTCATGATGTCGGCGACACCGAGCCATTGCTGGTTGCGGTCGGCGGTTTCGATCACGCGCAGCATGACCACGCCCGCGCCGACGCGTGCGGCGCGGCGCGCGGCAAAATAAACGGCGCGATCGCACTCCGGGGTGTCGTCGATCACGACGAGCCATTTCGGCGTGTGGCCGGCCTCGTAGCTGCGGCGTTTGCGAGTCAATCGGCCTCCTAGCAACGGCGCCGTACCGGGGCGACGCGCGAGCCGTAATGGTGGCACGGCGTTCGGCCGCCGCACAAGCTGCGGCCGTGCCGGATTTTACGGCGGCGAATCGGGAACCGGTTAGCGCCGCACGAAGCCGGCGATGTCCTTGACCGCCTTCATGGTTTCGGCAGAGGAGCGAAGCTTCATCGGTCGAAGCGGCGGAACGCGGCCTCGATCTCTGCGTCAGTTGCGAACTGACGGCGCTTGGCCTGGGCCAGGCCTTCCAACACATCGGCCAGATGCGCTGGATCGATAGGTTCGGGTTTCGCTTCGTTCCGAGTCAGTGGCGGCATGGCTCGTGCAATCCCGTTACCGCCGCACGAGACCGACGATGTCCTTGACGGCTTTCATGGTTTCGGTGGCGATTTGCTGGGCGCGCTCGGCGCCGTCGGCCAGCACCGCATCGATATGGGCGGGATCCTGCATCAAACGGTTGACCTCGCTGCCGATCGGCTGGAGCTTCGACACCGCGAGTTCCGTCAGCGCCGCCTTGAAGGCGGAGAACTGCGCGCCGCCGTGTTGCTTGAGCGCATCGGCCTTGCTGATGTCGGCGAGCGCCGCGTAGATGCTGACCAGATTGTCCGCTTCGGGGCGATGCTCCAGCCCCTTCTCCTCGCTCGGCAGCGCCTCCGGATCGGTCTTGGCGCGGCGGATCTTCAGCGCGATGGTGTCGGCGTCGTCGGTCATGTTGATGCGCGACTGGTCGGACGGGTCCGACTTCGACATTTTCTTGGTGCCGTCGCGCAACGACATGACGCGCGTGGCGGGCCCTTGAATCAACGGCTCCGGCTGCGGGAAGAAGACGTCGCCGTGGCCGTGCGCGGCGATCGACTTGCCGAAGTCGTTGTTGAATTTCTGCGCGATGTCGCGCGATAGCTCGAGATGCTGCTTCTGGTCCTCGCCGACCGGAACGTGGGTGGCGCGGTAGAGCAGAATGTCTGCCGCCATCAGGGTCGGATAGGCGAACAGGCCGACCGAGACGTTCTCGCGGTCCTTGCCGGCCTTCTCCTTGAACTGCGTCATGCGATTGAGCCAGCCGAGTCGGGCCACGCAGTTGAACACCCAGGCCAGTTCGGCGTGCTCGGCCACCTGGCTCTGGTTAAATACGATGTGCTTCTTGGGATCGATGCCGGCCGCCAGATAGCAGGCGGTGACGTCGCGGATCGCGACCGGCAGCTCGGCCGGGTCCTGCCAGACCGTGATGGCGTGCAGGTCGACCACGCAATAGATGCAATCGTGGCTCTTCTGCAGCTCGACGAACTTGACGATGGCGCCGAGATAGTTGCCGAGGTGCAGGCTGCCGCTGGGCTGGATGCCTGAGAACACCCGTTGCTTGAACTGTGCCTTCGGCGCGGCGGTTGGTGCGTTCATGCCGGAAATCCCTGTCGTTTGCGGCCACATTCCACAATGGGGCAGGCGATGCAAGCGGCGGCAACATTCGGCCGACACGCAGCAATGGCAATGAAGGGGTCGGCAAGCGCCGAGCGGAGGGACAAAGTGGAAGCCTGCGGAATTCGCGCAATTATTTGGGCGGGCGGATACGCGAGACAGCAGCCGATGCGCCCGCTATCAGCGCCATGCGATCTCTTTTTACCTGATCGAAGCCGTGCATCCCCAGGGCCCATTGCAGACCGACAATGGCGCCCTTGACTGGCTGCAACAACGCCAGCGACAGAACCACGACCGAAGTCGGCCACAGCGCCATATGCACCCAATAGGGCGGCGCCAGATGCGTTTCGACCATTAACACCAGCGGCACCACGATGTGCCCGACGATGACGATCACAACATAGGCTGGAAAATCGTCGGCGCGATGATGATGCAGTTCTTCGCCGCATGCCGGGCACGTGTCGGCCACCTTGAGGTAAGCGCGGAACATGCGTCCCTTGCCGCAATGTGGGCAACGGCCAAACAAACCGCGCTGCACGGCCTGCCAAGTGGTCGGGAGCTCCGAAACCTCATGCGACATTGATCAACCCGGCTCTCATTGAGGTCCATGTGTGAGATAGCATAAGAGATATCTAAGATGGCTATTTGATATATAATATACCCCGTTCACGTCACAACCCGAAAATCCTTTGGATTGATGATGCGGAAGTTGTCGGTGACCGAATCGCGGAATCGCGGCCAATTCCGGGGAACTCTTTCACGCAGGAACCCAAGCGTCGCATCGGCGAATTGGGCGCAAGTCGC
>CAMDDZ010000005.1 GCA_945893145.1 Rhodoplanes serenus
CGTCGCGCCGCGCCAGATCGCAGGCCAGCACAAGACCGGCCGGGCCTGCGCCCGCGATCAATACGTCGGTGTCACACTCATTCATGCCCGACGCAGGCTAGACACTTGCGTCCGGCCGTTCCAGCATCGCGCCGCCAACAGCGCCAGAGAGACCCATCATGCTGCCGACCGAACGCCTCCCATTCTCGCCGATCGAAGGACGGCCACCGCTGAAGCTTCCGGACGGCCTGCGGCTGATCGTGTGGCCGCTGATGTCGCTCGAACATTGGGACATTTCGCGGCCGATGGCCCGCATGGTGATTACGCCGCCACAGGGCCAGCCGATGCTGCCCGATCACCCGAACTGGAGCTGGCACGAATACGGCATGCGGGTGGGCTTCTGGCGTATCAAGCGGGTGTTCGAAGACCTCAAGGTGACGCCAACTGTCACGCTGAATGCAAAAGCCTGCGAGACCTATCCGCAGGTGATCCGTGCCGCCGCCGACGCTGGCTGGGAGCTCAACGCCCACGGCTACGAGCAAATCCCGATGCACAAGGTCGAGGACCAGCTCGGCTCGATCAAAAAGGCGGTCGACATCATCGGCAAGTTCTGGGGCCGCCCGCCACGCGGCTGGTTCGGTCCGGGCCTGACGCAGACCTACGACACGCTCGATTATCTGTCGCAAGCCGGCATCGAATATATCGGCGACTGGGTGCTCGACGACGAGCCGGTGACGCTGAAGACCACGCACAAGCCGGTGGTGGCGCTGCCTTACAATTTCGAGCTGCACGACATCGTCATGATGGCGCTGCAAAACCACACCTCGGACGAGATGTACCGGCGCGCCATGGATGCGTTCGACTGGCTCTATAAGGAGTCGGCCGGGCGCGCCAAAATCATGTCGATCGCGGTGCATCCGTATCTGTCGGGCCAACCGCACCGCATCGCGCACGTGCAGCGCACCTTCGAGGATATTCTCTCGCGCCCTGGCGTCGCCTGCTGGAACGGCGAGCAAATCCTCGACTGGTATCTCTCGACGCAAAAGGCAAAAGCATGAGCGGGTTCTTCGTTCCCCACGACCTGAAGAAGCCGCTGATCGGCGCGAAAGATGGCCCGCTGGCCGGTCTGACGGTCGCGGTCAAGGACATGTATGCGATCAAGGGTGAACGCAGCGGCGGCGGCAATCCGGATTGGCTCGCCAACGCCAAGCCCGCGACAGCGCATGCATCCGCGGTGCAGAAACTGCTCGAGGCCGGCGCGACCGTCATTGGCAAAACCATCTGCGACGAGTTCTTCTACAGCGTCGCCGGCGTCAATGCGCATTACGGCACGCCGTCGAACCTGCGCGCACCCGGCCGGCTGCCCGGCGGCTCATCGAGCGGATCGGCCGCCGCGGCAGCCGCCGGCGTTTGCGATTTCGCACTCGGCTCCGACACCGGCGGCTCGGTGCGGGTGCCGGCATCGCTGTGCGGGCTCTACGGCATCCGCACCACCCATGGCCGCATCGATACCAAGGGCGCGATGGATATGTCGCCGTCATTCGACACCATCGGCTGGCTGGCAACCACCGCGGGCGTGTTCCGCCGCGTCGGCGGCGTGCTGCTCGGCGGCGCCAGCGCCCCGACACGCATCGAACGCATGATCATTGCCGACGATGGCTTCGCCGAAGCCGATGAACCGGTCACGGCGCTGTTGCGCGATGTGCTCGGTGGCATCCCGCTGCCTCGGGCGGAAAACACTCGGCTTGCGCCAGAAGGTCTCGACGCCTGGCGCGACGCCGTGCGGGTGATCCAGGCGTTTGAAATCTGGAAGGTCTATGGCGGCTTCGTCACTGAGAAGGAGCCGCGGTTCGGCCCGGGCGTCGCCGAGCGCATGCAGATCGCCTCGACCATCACGGCCGCGCAGGCTGATGCTGCGCGCGCGGTCCAGGCCAAGGCGCGCGAGCAGATTCGTGCGCTGATCAAGCCCGGCACCATCGTGGCGCTACCGAGCGCGCCCTGCATCGCGCCGCGCGTCGACACCCCCGCCGAGGGGCTTGAATCCTATCGGGTTCGCGTCATGCGGCTCACCTGTGCGGCCGGCCTCGGCGGATTGCCGCAAATCTCGATCCCAGCCGGCACTGTGTCGGGTTGCCCGGTTGGCCTGTCGTTCATCGGCTGGGCCGGTGGTGACGAGGCGCTGCTCGATCTTGCGGTTACCGCCGCGCGCTATTGCGGTTTGGAACGGTAGTTACCGCATGCAAAGCAAAACGGCGGCCCAAGGGCCGCCGTCATGCTGTGTGGCAAAAGCCAGCAGGCAACGTCAGCCGTTCTTCTCCAGATGCGCGCGCAGCGCATCGACGGAGGCGAACTTGAGCGTGCCCTGAGGCAATTCAGCCTCGATCGAGCCGTCGATGTAGAGCGTATAGGCCATGCCGTCGATCACTCCGGATTTCAGGATCGACGGCGGGCGCTCCGACGCAGGCGATGCCGACGGCTCGCCGCGCTTTGTCGAAGCCGGCTCCTCGCGCGTTGGCGGCGACGGAATCAGCGGTGCATCCAGCTTCGGCTCGCGCTTTCCGGACTCGTCGCCGGAGGGCGTTGTGCGCGTCTGCGGCCAGACCACATCGAACAGGCCGGCATCGGACCCGCGGCCTTCGGGCGCACGGACTTCGGGCGCCGGCGACGCGGACACGCGCGGAATTTGCTCGGACCGCTCCGACCGCGGCACCGGCCGCGACTCATCGCGAGCTGGCGACCAGCTCTTGGGTTCGAGCGCGGGCTCAACCACCGACGGCGGCGGAGGCGGCGGCGGGAACGCTAAACGCGACGGCGTGCGCGGCGACAGCGGCGCCTCGTCCGGCACCTCCATCATCACGGTGTCGCTCGCGGACGTCTTCGACTTCGGCCGCAACCAATCGAGCGGGCCGCGGGTCTCTGAACGCGGCGGCTCCGCACGCGGCTCGATGGACGGCGCTCCTGGGAAGCGCGGCTCGGGCATCCGGGATTCCGCAGGCCGCGGCTCCATACCGCGAGGCTCCAAACCGCGAGGCTCGATGGCACGCGGGTCCATTGAACGCGAATCCGGGCGCGGATCAGGCTGACGCTGCTCCGGCGGACGCGGTTCGGGAGGCCGGGGCGACATGTTGGCTTGCGGCGGAATGGGCGCACGGTTCTGGTTGGGCGTCAGGCGCGCAGTCGGCGGCACGTTCGATTCGGACGCGGCTGCCGGCTGCTGTTGGCTTGGACGAGAGATCGGGCGGCCGCCACCGAGCGCTTCCGCAATCCGCTTCAACTGGCGCACCGCAGCCGCGAGCCCGATCAAGATGAGCCCGCCCACGACCGAGGTCGCGCCCGTTATGAAGAGGGTGTTTTCGAGGCTGAACGCATTGATCGGAATACCAAATCCGATCGTGACGAGACCGATCGCCGTGATCAGCACGCCCACCACAAGCAAAACCAGGTACATCGGCTTTCCGTCCCCTACTCTGTACGCGGGAGGCTGCCACAACAATTAATGATCGATTGTGGCTGTGTTCCCGACCGGTCGCAAGACCTGGGACCTTTATAGGCGTCCAAAATCTACGTTTGATTAACGCTGTTGGACGATCTCCCCCGCCCCGGCCGGGCGGCCGATTGACGGCACCCAGCGCCAAATGCCTCAGAGCCTACAAAAGGGAACATTTTCACCCGCATTTCGGTTAAACCAACGGGATCGGTTCCAAGCATTGTTTTGCACGAGGAGAAGAAGAATGCCGTTTTCGCTGCCTGATCTGCCTTATAGCCACGACGCGCTCGCCCCCATCATGTCGCGCGAGACGCTCGAGTATCACCACGACAAACACCACCTGGCCTACGTCAACAACGGCAACAACCTGCTCAAGGGCACCGAGTGGGAGAACAAGTCGCTGGAAGACGTGGTGAAGGGCTCGTTCGGCAAGAACGCCGGCCTCTTCAACAACGCGGCGCAGCATTACAATCATCTCCACTTCTGGAAGTGGATGAAGGCCGGCGGCGGCGGCGACAAAATCCCCGGCGCGATCAAGGCCAAGATCGACTCCGACCTCGGCGGTGTCGCCAAGGCCAAGGAGGATTTCATCCAGGCTGGCGTGACCCAATTCGGATCGGGCTGGTGCTGGATCGCGGTGAAGGACGGCAAGCTCGCCATCACCAAGACCGCGAACGGCGAAAATCCGCTGGTCCACGGCGGCACGCCGATCCTCGGCTGCGATGTGTGGGAGCACTCCTACTACATCGACCATCGCAACGCCCGGCCAGCCTACCTCAAGGCGTTCTGGGAAAGCCTGATCAACTGGGACTACGTCAACGAGATGTTCCAGGCCGCGAGCAAATAGTTCTCGCGGTCGCGACGTCAAAACAAAAGCGGGGCCTTGCGGCCCCGCTTCGCATTTCTGGATCGAACGCGATCAGGCCGCCCAGCGCGCGATCGCGGCTTCCAGGCTTTGCCGATCCTGTCCGATGAACTCGGCGGGCAGATCGAAAGATTTGAGTTCGTCCTTCAACTGATACTGCACCTTGTGAGCCACCAATCCCTTGAAAAACGGCTTCGGGATCACGGTGGTGTCCATGACGTCCTGGCTCACCAGCAAGTCGCCCATCAGGAATATGCCCTGGCGGGTGGCGACGCCTTGCGTCTGCTGTCGCATGAATTTGAACCTCGGCCGGAGCGACGCCAGCACCAAATAGCCACAGCCGATCACCACAAGCCCGACGATGGCCATCGTGAATGCGACCTGCGACGTGTTCTCATAGCTCGCACTGCTGCGGTCAATGTGGAACATCAGAGCGACGGCGACGATGACGATCACAACGCCAACAGGAATGAGCACGATGCCGAGCAGCATCTGTTTAAAGAGATCGCCGTAGGCGTAGCGCCGCTCGAAGAACTGCACGTCTGGCGGCAGCGGCCGGTTGGTGTCCTGAAGTTGCAGAACCTCCGGCGGAAGCTTTTCGGGCATCGATGTGACAATAACTTCCATAGGCCCCCCAGCGCGGCCTGCAAAATCTAGCAGGCTGTTGAAAAACTCGAAACGGGGATGATCCGAAGCAACAATCGAATCGAAACAGCTCTCACCTTGAATCTTTCTTGCGTCGTGCGACGAGGTCTTGAATCAATGTTGCTCATGACACCTCCCAAAAATCGCTTTTCAACAGCCTGCTAGGTCCGTTCAGATTCTAGGGCGCGGTCTCGCAAACTCAAGTTAGAAATCGCCGCAACGCCACGGCTACTCGACGATCCCAATTTGCCAGGCGAAATGCAGGTGACGTGACGCTCAAGAAAGTGCCGGTCGGCACAGAGCTGAACGTCGTGCAGGAAGGTAATCCCGATGCCATTCCGGTGGAAGCGTGCTATCTCGTCTGGCAGGATCGTTTGCGAAACCTTGCCAGTCTCGTTGAGCCCGAATCAATCAATAACGCGTCAGGTGCGCCATGTTCGATAATCTTCAACGCGAACTGCGACGCTTGGCAGAAACCAAGGAAATCTCTGTCCCACTGGAAAGCGATGCTGAGGGATACGTCGACAAAGAGTGTCCAGCGAAAGAGTGTCTTTTCCAATTCAAAATTCACGCTGAAGATTGGAAGAACATCGTTCGGGACGAAGAAGTATTTTGCCCGTCCTGCCGCCATGCGGCTCCTGCTGAATCATGGTTCACGACGGCACAACTTGAAGCGGCGAAGCAATACGCACTCGGTATATTTACCAACGCCTTGAATGGGGCCATGCGCGCCGACGCTGCGGCGTCCAAACAGCGCCGCAACCCGAATGCGTTTCTGAGCATCACTTTGGACGCTAAGGGCGGTCGCGATGCCGTCCCGGTCCCCGTCGCGGCGGCCGAGCCGATGAGGCTCCGTACCAAGTGCGAGAGTTGCGGCTGCCGCTACTCTTATGTGGGGGCCGCGTATTTCTGTCCGAGCTGCGGGAAAAACTCCGCAACCCATACCTTCGCTCAGACGCTCAACACTATCCGCACAGCGGCGCGACTAGGTGCAACCCTTCGGGAAACACTTGGTCCGGATGAAGCCGAAGTGATGATACGGAGCCTGCTTGAAAAGGCTATGCAGGATACCGTGATGTCTTTCCAGCGGTTGGCTGAACAACTCTACGATCAGCGCGGCAATACTGCACGCCGCAACGCATTTCAAAATCTAGAAGCTGGTTCAGCGCTATGGGAAGCAGAAATCGGTGCAGGCTATGCTCATATCCTGGACGCAGCCGCTATCAATAGCCTGGGCATTTACTTCCAACAGAGGCATTTTCTCGCGCACCAGCAGGGCATCGTTGACACGGACTATGTGATCCGCAGCACTGACACGACCTATGCCGTAGGCCAACGTCTGGTGATCCGCGAAACGGCTGTGCTTGAATTTGCAGACCTAGTCGAAAAGCTCGGCTTTGAATTGATCGCGCGGAGCAAGCCTTGAGACTCTTTAGCCGACCGCGCCCTTACATCACGCCCTCGCCACGCCAACCGCTCAAGAATGCGCGTAGGCCCAATAAAGCTCGCGCGCCTTCCTGAACATCGGGCCCGGCTGCAGCGAACGCTCGCCGATGCGGATGATCGGCTGCTGCTTGGAGGCGTTGCCGGTGGCGAAAATCTCGTCGGCGGTCTCGAAATCGCGATAGCGCAGCACGGCCTCGACCACGGTGACGCCGGCGCCGCGCAAGAGCTTGATGGTCCGCATGCGCGTGATGCCGGCCAGGAAGGTGCCGTTCGGGATCGGCGTATAGACCACGCCATCCTTCGCCATGAACACGTTGGAGTTGGCAAGCTCGGCCACGTTGCCGGCCGCATCGCATACAATGGCGTTGTCGAAGCCGCGCGACTTCGCCTCGAACATGGCGCGCGCGTTGTGCGGATAGAGGCAGCCCGCCTTGGCATCGACCGGCGCGGTCTCAAGCGTCGGCCGCCGGAACGGCGATAGTGTGATCGAGAAGCCTTCGGGCTTGCGCATCGGCGTCTCGTAGAGCGCGAGGCACCAGCGGGTCGATTCCGGATCGGGCGGCAGTGCGAGCGGACCGGCGCGCTCCGCCCAGTACATCGGCCGCACATAGAGCGGCGTGTCGGGCGCAAAGCGTTTGCGACCCTCCTGCGTCAGCTCGATCCATCGCTCCGGCGAGACGACCGGATTGAGAAACATGGTCTTGGCCGAGGCGTTGACGCGGGTGCAGTGCAGGTCGAGGTCGGGCGCCACGCCCTCAAACACACGCGCGCCATCGAACACCGAGGAGCCGAGCCAGATCGCGTGGGTGCGCACGCCCCAGAGCGCCACATTGCCCTCGTGCCATTCGCCTTCGAAAAACGTCCAGGTCTTCGACCAATCGCCAACCGCCATCGTATTCTCCGACGAAGTACGCTTTTATAAACAAAAATACCCGGCCTGCAGCCGGCCGGCTCATGAAAAATAAGGATGGGAGCCATCGATGCCTTACGTGTTCGATGCCTATGGCACGCTGTTCGACGTCCATGCCGCCATCGCGCGCTATCGCGCGGAGGCCGGCCCCGAAGCCGACCGGTTCTCGGACCTGTGGCGCACCAAGCAGCTCGAATACACCTGGACGCTGACGCTCGCCGGCCGCTACGAGCCGTTCTGGACGCTGACCCAGCGCGCGCTCGACTATTGCTTCGAACGCTTCCCCTCGGTCGACCGGGCGCTGCGCGGCAAGCTGCTCGACTGCTATCTCAAGCTCGATCCGTTCTCCGACGCCGTCGCGGTGGTGACCGCGCTGAAGCAGCGCGGCGAGCGCACCGCCATCCTGTCGAACGGCTCGCCGCCGATGCTCGCCTCCGCCGTAGAGGCGGCCGGGCTGAAACACCTTTTCGACGCCGTGCTGTCGATCGATAGCCTGAAGATGTTCAAGCCGCGCATGGAGGTCTATGCGCTGGTGACCAAGGAATTTTCCTGCAAACCCGTGGATGTTGTTTTCGTCTCGTCGAACCGCTGGGACGCCATGGGCGCGACCACCTTCGGTTTCCGTACCGTCTGGATCAATCGTGCCAAGAACCCGGACGAATATACCGACTGCCCGCCGGTCGCGGTGGTGCCGGACCTGACCGCGTTGCTGTCGCTCAAGCGGTGAAGCTTGGGGCTATTTGGGGAAGTCGCCCTTGCAAGCCTTGGCCGGCGACGATTTCCACTCGTCCCACCAGAACCCGCATTTCGAGCAGCCGCCGAGCGCGAAGCTCAGCATGACGACGCTCAAAACCACCAGGATCGGCTTACGCACGACACAATCTCCCCACCCGAACCCTACACAACGCCAAAACCATTGACGAGGCGTTTAGGCCAGCCAGAGCCGGTGCTATCGTGGCCGAAATGGGACGGAACACCGGGGATCTGACATGAAACGAAGCTTTGGGATGGTTGCGCTCGCTGGCTTGCTGTCATTGCCGGTCGCGGCATCTGCAACCGCCGCCGAGATACGCCTGATCTGCTCCAACGCGTTGCACTCCGTGATGGTGGAGCTCGGCCCGCAGTTCGAGAAAGCGACCGGCCACAAGCTCATCGTCACCTATGGGTCGACCGGCCCGCTGAAGGAGCAGATCGACAAGGGCGCTGCGTTCGATCTGACAATCCTTGGTCCGGCCGCCATCGACGACCTGATCAAGCAGGGCAAGGCCGCAGCCGCCACCCGCGTCGAGGTCGCGCGATCCGGTATGGGTGTCGCCATTCGCAAAGGCGCGCCGAAGCCTGATCTTGGCTCAACGGATGCGTTCAAGCGCGCGCTGCTGAACGCCAAATCGATCGCCTACAGCGACACCGGCCTGACCGGCACATACATCAAGGGCCTGGTCCAACGTCTCGGCATTGCCGACGAGCTCAAATCCAAAGTCGTCAACGGCCGCGGCGCCGAGACGGTTGGCCAGGGCAAGGCCGAACTCGGCATCACCCAGATCAGTGAAATCCTGCCCGTGGCAGGCGCTGAGCTCGCCGGCCCGCTGCCGCCCGAACTGCAGAGCTACACCGTGTTTCCGGCCGCGGTTGCGACCGCGGCGCAGCAAACCGATGCCGCCAAGGACCTGCTCAAGTTCTTGGGCTCACCGGAGGCCGCCAAGGTGATCCGGTCGCACGGGCTCGAACCGCGGGGCTGAACCCTCTTTAGTTTAATAAGGTCACGCCGCCAGCGCGTGCAGGATACGCGCCCAGCTCCGTGTCCCCTTGTGGAATGAGGTCAGGTCGTACTTCTCGTTGGGCGAATGCACCCGGTCGTCGTCGAGCGCGAAGCCGACCATCAGCGAGTCCATTCCAAGCACGGACTTGAAGTCGCCGACGATCGGGATCGACCCGCCGGCGCCGACCGTCACCGCCTTCTTGCCCCACTCGGCGGCGAGCGCGGCGCGCGCCTTATCCAATGCCGGATTGTCGAATTCGAGCTGGAGTGCGGACGAATCCGCGAAATTGGCAAATTCAACCGTGCAATCGGCAGGCAGCCGCGCCCGCACGAAGGCACGGAAGGCCTCGCGGATCTTCTTCGGGTCCTGCTGCCCCACGAGGCGGAACGAAACCTTCGCCGAGGCCTTGGCCGGCAGCACGGTCTTCGCCCCCTCCCCGGTGTAACCGCCGATCATGCCGTTGATCTCGGCGGTCGGCCGGGTGGTGATCTGCTCGATCAACATGCGGTCCTTTTCACCGGCCGGGACCTTCAGCCCGACCTGGCCGAGGAATTTCTCAGCCGTCAGATTGAGGCCCGCGAGGTCGGCCTTGATGTCGGCCGGCAACTCCTTCACGCCGTCGTAGAATCCCGGGATGGTGACGCGGCCCTGCTCGTCGTGCATCGCCGCCAAAATCTTGCTCAGCACGCGCAACGGATTTTGCGCCGCGCCGCCGAACAGGCCGGAATGCAGATCGCGGTCGGCGCAGGTGAGCTTGACGTCCTCATAAACCAGACCGCGCAGCGATGTCGTGATCGACGGCGTCCGGGCGTCCCACATTCCGGTGTCACACACCAGCGCGAGGTCGAGCTTGAACTCCTCGGCGTTGTCTTTGACGAAGCCGAACAGATTTTTCGAGCCGCATTCTTCCTCGCCTTCAATCATCATGGTGATCGGCAGCGGCAGCGAACCCGTCACAGCCTTGTAGGCGCGGCACGCCTCGATGAAGGTCATGGCCTGGCCTTTGTCGTCGCAGGCGCCGCGCGCAACGATGATTTTCCGCCCATCGGGCAGCGTGTCGATCCGCGGCTCGAACGGCGGGGTGCTCCAAAGATCAAGCGGATCAACCGGTTGAACGTCGTAATGGCCGTAAAACAGCACCCGCGGAGCGCCACCTTTGGCAGCGCCATTGTGGCTTTTCCCGATCACCACCGGATGGCCTTCGGTCGGCCGCACATCGACCGAGAAGCCGATGCTGCGCAGATCGCTCGCCACGAACTCCGCAGCCTCCCGGCAATGATTTTTGTAGGCCGGATCGGTGGAGATCGACTGGATCCGCAGTAGCGCAAACAGGCGCTCGAGACTCTTGTCGAGATCGCGGTCGATGCGATCGAGCACCGCGTCAAGTTGGCTCATGCTTGGCTCCTTGGGCTAGTTACAAACTAGCAATCGTTCCGAACCGTGGAAAGCATACGACAAGACAGCGGCGGGATGTCTGCGGCACACACCGCACCGTCGCTCTCTACCTCGGTTTCGATTTGCAATCGCGCCGCGGTTCCGACGCGGGTGACGATGCGCCGTCAGATGAATTCATTCGCAACGATGTCGCGCGCCAGTTTCGCCGCAGATAACTTCATCCGCGCGCACGCGAATGTTCGCGACTGTGGTCGCGTTGCAACATTAGACCGCTTGTGTTCCTCCGACGCAGTGCTAATGATTGTGAAGGCGCGCCGTTGTGCGGTGTTAGGGGCGTGGGGCCATGGACGAACTTGTCGAACGTCTCGTCGCCAATGTAGGCGTCGAACGTGCGGTCGCCGAAAAGGCGGTGGGGATTATCCTCGCCTTCCTGCTCAAGGAAGGACCGGCTGACAAAGTCCAAAATCTCATCAACCAGCTTCCGGGTGCCGAGGCCGCTGTGCAAGCAGCGGCGAATGGCGGCTTCGGTATGGGCGGCATCATGGGCGTCGGCACCAAGTTGATGGCGATCGGTCTCGGCATGGGGCAGATGCAGGGCGTCACCCGCGAAATCATTGCATTCTCCCGCGAAAAGGCCGGTGAGGATGCGGTCGGCGAGATCGTCAGCTCGATCCCCGGCCTCGGCCAATTCATTTGACGGTTCGATCATGACTTATCCGATTACGGACATTGCCGGTGTTGACGAGGATGTCGCCTCCAGACTGAAAGAGGCCGGCATCCGCACGACCGAAGGACTGCTGGAAGCGGCCAAAAGCCCAAAGGACCGCCAGCAACTCGCTGCCCAGACCGGCATCGACGAAAAGCGCATCCTGCGCTGGGCCAATATGGCCGACCGGATGCGGATCAAGGGCATCGGCGAAGACTATGCCAATCTGTTGCAGGCGGCCGGCGTCGATACGGTCAAGGAATTGAAGTACCGCAACCCGGCCAAGCTCGCCAAAGCGATGAAAGACGCCAACGCCAAGCGCAAACTGGTCCGCGTGCTGCCCTCCGACCAGGCCGTGGTGCGCTGGATCGAGCGCGCCAAGAAGCTCCAGCTCAAGATCACCTATTAGACGGCTTAGACTGCCGCCTCGGCCTGCCCCGCCGACTGGCCTCACGCTTGACACCCCCTGCTAGACCGCGCAAAGCGACCCTATGAGCATGACCCGCCGCTCATATGCCGCGGCCGAAGGGCTCGATCCGCTCGGCCGGTTGCTCGCCCAGCAGCGCACGGTCGTGATGGGGGTGCTCAATGTCACCCCGGATTCCTTCTCCGACGGCGGCCAGTTCACCAATCCGGATATCGCCATCGCACATGCGAGGCAGATGGCCGCTGAGGGCGCCGACATCCTCGACATCGGCGGGGAGTCCACCCGTCCCTATACGGGAATGACGCCGGTCTCGGTCGACGACGAGATGGCGCGCCTGCAGCCGGTGCTGCCCGCGGTCATTGGGCTCGGAGTGCCGGTGTCGATCGACACCATCAAGGCCAAGGTGGCGGCCTGGGCGCTCGGGCTCGGCGCGGCAATCGTCAACGACATCTGGGGCCTGCAACGCGATCCCGACATGGCGCGGGTCACCGCCGACCACAATGTGCCGGTCATCATCATGCACAACCGGGAGGCAGCCGATCCCGCCATCGACATCGTTGCGGACGTAACGGCTTTCTTCGCCCGTTCGCTCGACATCGCGGCGCGCGCCGGCATCGCGAACGACAAGATCGTGCTCGATCCCGGCATCGGCTTCGGCAAGACCCCCGAGCAGAGCATGACCTGCATCGCCCGGCTCGACGCCTGGAAGCAATTCGGCCGCCCTCTGCTGGTCGGCGCCTCGCGCAAGCGCTTCATCAATAGCGTGGTGCCGACCGAACCCGGCCAGCGGCTGCCCGGATCGCTGGCTGCCCATCTGATCGCGGTCGAGAACGGCGCGGCCATGATCCGCACCCACGACGTGGCCGAGACCGCCCAGGCGCTCCGCGTCGCCGCCGCCATCCGGAGCGCAAAATGACCGACCGAGTCTTCGTCACCGGCCTCGCGTTGCACGCCTATCATGGCGTGATGCAGCACGAGGCTAAGGTCGGGCAGAGCTTCCGGCTCGACCTTGTGCTGGATATTGATCTGACCCAGGCGTCGCGCTCCGACAAACTCGCCGACACTGTAGGCTACGACCAGGTGGTGGACGTGGCGAGCCGCACCTTCTGTGCCCGGCGCTACCGGCTGGTCGAGGCCGCGGCCGGCGCGGTCGCGGACGGTATCCTCGATCGTTTTCCGCAAGTGTCCGCCGTGCGGGTTACCATCCACAAGCCGCACGCCCCGATTGCCGCGACCTTCGACGACGTCGGCGTGTCGATCCTGCGCCAGCGTCATGGCTGAGGTTGTGGTCGCGTTCGGGGGTAACGTCGGCGGCGAGCGGCATGTCCGCGACCGGCTAGACCGCGCCATCGGCATCCTGTGCGACGGCATCGACGTAACGCTGCTGGCCCGCTCGTCCGACTACCGCACGCCGCCCTGGGGCGTCACCGAGCAGCCACCCTTCGTCAATTGCATCGTCATCGCCTCGACCGAACTGTCGCCGCCCGCGCTGCTCGAACGTGCCCAGGAGACAGAACGGCAGTTCGGCCGCGACCGTGCTGGCGAACAGCGCTGGGGGCCGCGCACCCTGGACATCGACCTGATCACCTATGACGACATCACCAAAACCACGCCGATGCTCACGCTGCCCCACCCGCGTGCGCTGGAACGCGCTTTCGTCCTCATGCCGCTCGCAGAGCTCGCGCCCGACGCCCGCATCCTCGGCGTGCGCGTCAGGGACGCGCTGGCGCGGCTCGACACCGCCGGCATCGAGAAGCTGCCGGCCCGTGACGGCAACATGCCACCCCGATAGGCTCCGTCGCGAAGACGCGAGGAACATCGTCGATGAAGTTCGCCCATTTCTCCCATGTCTGGGGCAAGCCCAACATGACGGCGCATCAGCGCTACGAGCAATTGTGGCGTGAGCTCGATCTTTGCGACGAGCTTGGCTTCGATTTCAGCTTTTGCGTCGAGCACCACTTCCGGCCGGACGAAAGCTGGATGTCGTCGCCCGCGCTTTACGCGATCGCGGGCGGCGCGCGAACCAAGCGGCTCCGCGTCGGCGCCATGGGCTTCGTGGTGCCGCTGCACCACCCGCTGCGGCTCGCCGAGGAAATCGCCATCGTCGACCAGATGCTCGGCGGGCGCTTCGAATGCGGCCTCGTGCCCGGCATCAGCCCCGGCTATTTCACGCCGTTCGGCATCGACTACAATTTCCGGAAATCGCCCACCTTCGAGTTCGTGCACTACCTTCGCGCCGCCTTCGGCGACAAGCAGCCGTTCTCGTTTGACGGCGAAAACCACAAGACCGGCAGCGCCCTGCTCGCGGTCCAGCCGGTTCAGAAGCCCCATCCGCCGCTCTGGATGATGAGCCGCGATCCGCCGACGCTCGAATTCTGCGCCAAGGAGGGCGTCAACACCGGCTACTTCATCAACGCCCCGCGCCACGAGGTCCGGCCGCGCTACGAGAGATATCTGGCGGATTGGCAGAAGGCCGGCCATCCGCGCAAGCCGAACATCGCCTACAGCACCGTCGTCTATGTGGACGAGACCGACAAGGCGGCGCTCGACAACGGCCTGTTCCGCGCCAGCCGGGCCTATGAGGGCCTGCTGCCGCTGCCAGAGCCGGGCGAGACGTTCGAGGACCGCTTGAAAAAGCAGAAGGCGCGCTTCATCGCACGCGGCGAAATCGGCGCCTCCAACATCGTCACGCGCATTTTCGAACCAGACTTCATCATGGAGAACGAGCTGGTCTTCATCGGGTCCGCGGACACCGTGGCAAAGAAGCTCCGCAAGGCCGCCGAGATTGGCTTCTTCAACACATTCATGGGCGAGTTCAACTTCGCCGACCTGCCGGAGGCCGAGCTCATGCGTTCGATCCGCCTGTTCGGCGAAAAGGTGATCCCGGCGCTGCGCGGTTACGAGCCGTTCTGACGCGCGGCGTCACTTCAGCATGTCGGCAACCTTGGCAACCACCGAAGCCGGCAGCTGGAAGGTGTCGCGGACGATCGCGTCCAATTCCTCACCACTGGCTGGATCGAGCATCATCTTGCGCTGCTCGGCCGCAGCAATGAAGTCGTTGTCGCGCAGCATGGCGGCGAACGCCTTGCGCAGCGCCGCAAGCCGCTCGACCGGCACGTCAGGCGTGGTCAGGATCGAACGGCCGATCTCGCCGGTGCCGGCGACGGCGCGCAACACGGCTCGGCCTTCGTCATCGGTGCCGAGTTCAGGGAGCGCCGGCACGTTCGGCAACAGGCGGTGCCGCTTGAGCGCGGCCTGATAGAGGATGATCGCCTCGTTGTTGTGGACCCAGCCCGGGCGGCTGACCAGCATGCCGGGAAGCCCGTAGGCGCCCACGATATCGACCTCACCGCGCTCCATGGCGAGGTTGATCTCGGTCGTGCCCTTGTAGCCGCGCACCAGCTTGAACTTGGCGCCGGCGAATGCCGCCAGCGCCGACGGGAACATCACCGTGGTCGAGCCGCCGCCGGAGGCGCCGACCGTGTATTCCTTCAGCCGGACATCCGCATAGGACTTGATGCCGCTGCGCGGCAGCGCCACGCCGGTGTCGATGTTGGTGACCGCCCGGCCGAGATAGCGGAAACGGGTGATGTCGAGTTTGGCGTCGCGCTTGACCACGTTATCGAGCGCAATGGTCTGGGCAAGGATGCCGAGCACCGTGCCGTCCTTCCGCGCCGCGTCGGCCATGAAATAAGCCAGCGCGAAACTCCCAGCTCCCGGCATGTTCTGCGGAATGATGGTCGGATTGCCCGGCAGATGCCGGGGCAGGAATTCGGCGACCAAACGCGCGTAGAGATCGTAGCCGCCGCCCGGTCCGTAGCCGATCATCATCCGCATGGTCTTGCCGCGGTAGAAATCCTCAACCGGCTCGGCCTGCGCCGACACGACCGAAAACAACGCCAGCGCGATTGCGATGAGAGACTTCATTCGGCGGCAAGCTCCTGCATCGTCTTCTTGCGCCACAGCTCCCATGGCCGCCGCGACGCCTTGAGCATAGCGTCGCTCGATGTGATCGCCTCGGCCTTGGTCATGAAATTGATCGGGCCGCCAATCGTCATGGCCTGGAGCTGCTGACGCGCGTTGATTTCGGTGTAGTAGGCACGGAACACGGCGTTGGGCAGCGACGGCGCCACCACCGAGTCGCCGTGACCGCGCATCAGCACGACGGCCGCCTCCTTACCGAGCTTCTTCGCCAGATCCTTGCCAAGACTCGGCGTCAGGATCATCAGATCGGTGCCGTGGCCGGCGCATTTGCGGATTTCGAACAGCGGCGCGCCCAAACCGAGGAATCCGGCGTTGTGCAGCAGCGGCCGCAGCTTCGCGCGGGTCACGGTGAACGGCACCACGGTCGGCGAATGGCTGTGCACCACCGCATTGACGTCGGGGCGCACCTTGTAGATTTCGCCGTGGATGAAGCGCTCGCGGTAAAGGAGTTTGTCCTCGTCGTCCTTGTGAACCGCCTGGCTGTCCAAATCGAGCGCCAGAATATCGGACGCCACCACGGACTCCGGAGCGATCGAACGTGAGATCAGGTAGCGCCTCGGGTTTTTCGGATCGCGCACGCTGACGTGGCCAAAGGCGTCGAGCACGTTGAGCCGAGCGAGCGTGCGGTTGGCGACAACCAGATCGTCGATCAGCTCGCGGTCGACTGTTGCGACGGAACCTGACACGCCCTTGAGTACGGCACGGGACGCACGGATCATAGCGCTCATGGATTGCCTTCTGGGACTCGCAGGGCTGGTTCAAAAACAGTCTAGTCCGCGAACTTGGCTGGGCGAAAGCCGCCATGTGCTATCGTCCACCCCGATCGCATTGGGACGCATCGATGATCGAACAGGTTGCAGTCAAATCCTTCGACGGCCATGTGCTGGACGGGCATTTGTATCGTCCGCCCGCAACACCGGCGCCGGGTCTGGTGATGATCCCGGAGATCTACGGCATCACCCAACCGCTGCGCGAAACCGCGGCGCGTTTCGCCAGCGAGGGATTTGCGGTCCTGGTGCTGGAGATCTTCTCGCGCTTCCAGCGCGGTCTTGCGCTTGCTTACGACGAGGCCGGCCACCGGCAGGGCCGTGCCTATCACGACGCCTTCGATTACGCAGTCGGCGTCAAAGATCTGCAAGCTGCCATTACGGTCCTGCGCGGGCGGCCGGAATGCAACGGCCGCGTCGGCGTGATCGGATATTGCCTCGGCGGCACGATGGCCTATCTCGCGGTCGCGCGCACCGATGCCGACGCGGCGGCTGGCTATTACGGGACCCGCATTCACAACTTCCTCGACGACGCCAAGGCCATCGCTCATCCGCTGCTGCTGCATTTCGGCGAGCGCGATCACACCACGCCGCCGGAAATCATGGCGCGTATCGTGCCGGCGATTTCCGCCAACCCGCGCGTGGCGTGGCACGTCCACCCGAACGCTGTTCATGCGTTCGCCAACCACGGCAGACCCAACACCTATAACGCAACTGCGACCCGGCAGACCGATGCGCGCACGCTCTCGTTTTTTCGGGAATGGCTCGATCCGGCGCGGCGGGCGAGTAGCGCGGCCTAACGCCCAGCCTTCGCCAGCGCGTTGACCGCCTCGATGACGGCCGCGGGCAACCGCGCCGTCTCGCGCACGAGCTCGTCGATCCGCTCGCCGCTCGCAGGCGACACTTCTATGTGCCGCTGCGCCGCCGCCGCGATGTAGTCCGGGTCCGCGATCATATCCTGGAACGCCTTGCGCAACGCCGCGAGCCGCTCCGGCGGCACGCCCGGCGTGGTCAGCACTGAGCGGCCGATCTCCGCGGTGCTGGCCACCACGCGCAGGAACGTGACGCCCTCCGGCGTCAGTCCGAGCTCGGGCAAGGTCGGCACGTTCGGCAGCAGCGGGTGCCGTTCCAGCGCGTTCTGGTAGAGGATCACGGCCTTGCCGTCGAACACCCAATCCGGATTGCGCACCACCAGCAGCGGCAAGCCGACGCCGCCGACCATGTCGACCTCGCCGCGCAGCATCGCCAGCATGATCTCGCCAGCGCCGTTATAGCCGCGCACCAGCTTGAACTTCGCGCCACCGTACAGCGCGAGCGAGGCCGGCAGCAGCACCGCGGTCGAGGCTTCGAGGCTGACGCCGACCCGGATCTCTTTTTGCCGCGCGTCGGCAAAGCTCTGGAAGCCGCGGCCCGGCAGGCCAACGCCAACGTCGACATTGCGGTTGATCCGGCCGATGTAGCTGAACTGGCTGACGTCGATCTTGTCACTGCTCACCGCGGTGTTGAGCACCAGCGACTGATCGACCACGCCCAGATAAGTGCCGTCCTTCGGCGCGACCGAATAGAGATATTGGATCGCCTTGAGGCTGCCGGCGCCTGGCATGTTCTGCGGGATGATCGCTGGATTGCCGGGAATGTGCTTGCGCAGGAACTCCGCAGCGAAGCGCGCATAGAGGTCGTAGCCGCCGCCGGTGCCGTAGCCGATGACCATTCGGATCTGCTTGCCGGCGTAGAAATTGGCGACCGGGTCAGCGCCCGCGGGTGTTGTGGCCGCAGCGAGCCAGAATGCCAGGAGGCATGGACGGATGAATCGGGCCATGACGCGATATTGCCGGAGGCCGGGACCGATTCAAATGCCTGATCTTTGGCTCCCATTTGCCTGCGTGGACGCATTGGCGCTGCGCCCGGCCCGTGGCATTTTGGCCGGATGACCGATGACCTGCCGCTCGGCTCCGAATTTCCGCCCGCGACGCGCGAGGACTGGCTCAAGCTCGTGCGCGGCGCGTTGAAGGAGCGGCCCTACGAGCGGCTGATCACGAAGAGCTACGACGGTCTGCCGATCGAGCCGCTGTACGGCCGCGCCACCGGTGCCCAGCCGGTCGCGGCGCGCCACGGGCCCTGGCGGGTGATGGCGCGCGTCGATCATCCCGATCCGGCGACCGCCAACGTCCAGGCGCTGGAAGATCTGGAGAATGGCGCCACCGGGCTAATCCTGGTCTTTGCCGCCTCGGTCAGCGCCAACGGCTACGGCCTCGATGCATCGGCCGCGACGATGGCCCGTGCGCTCGACGGCATCCACCTCGACGCCGGCATCACCATCGATTTCAACCTGAGTCCCCCGACCCGGGCAGCTGTGCAGCATTTCACCAGCCTGGTGCATACGCGAAAGATCGCGCCTGCATCGGTCGATATGCGCGCGAGCATTAATCCGATTGGCGGCTTTGCCGCTTCCGGCACCAGTCCGGCACCCTGGAACGAATTGTCCAAGCGTTTCGCTGAAATGATCGGCAGCCTCGCGGCAGAAGGTTTTCGCGGACCGTTCGCGGTCGCCGACGGGCGGATCATTCACAATGCTGGCGGCTCGGAGGCACAGGAGCTCGCATTCACGATCGCGAGCGCGGTCGAATACCTGCGCGTGCTGGAGGCGAACGGCATCGCCATCGAGCGGGCGCGCGACATGATCTATTTCCGCATCACCGCGGACGCCGATCAGTTCCTGACCATGGCCAAGTTCCGGGCTTTGCGGAAACTCTGGGCGCGTGGCGAGCAGGTCTGTGGGATTGCGCCGAAGCCCGCCTATGTGTCGGCCGAAACTGCGTGGCGGATGCTGACCCAGCGCGACGCTGCGGTGAACATGCTGCGCAACACCATTGCGATCACGGCCGCGGCGTTCGGCGGCGCCGATGCCATCGCGGTGCTGCCGCACACCGCCGCCCTGGGCTTGCCCGACGCCTTCGCGCGGCGTGTCGCGCGCAACGCGCAGCTCATCCTGCTGGAGGAATCCAATCTCGCGAAGGTCGCGGATCCGGCCGCCGGTTCGGGCGCCATGGAAGCCCTGACCGACGAGCTATGCGATGCCGCGTGGTCGCAGTTCCAGAATATCGAGAAAACGGGTGGCGCTTGGGCTGCTCTCGAACAGGGTCTCGTCCAGCGCGAGGTCGCGCGGATTCGCGTTGAGCGCGAAAAGGCCACCGCGCATCGCAAGGATGTGCTGACCGGCACCAGCGAATATCCGGATCTCCGTGAGCAATCCGCCATCGTGCTCGACGTCGCATCGGTTGTCTCGCCGAAGGAAGCATCGGCACTTGTTACCACCGAGGCCTTGCCGCGCATTCGCCTCGCGGCGCCGTTCGAGGCATTGCGGGATGCCTCCGACCGGATGCTGGCCAAAACCGGCATGCGGCCAAAAATCTTTCTCGCCAATCTCGGCGCGATTGCCGAGTTCACGGCACGCGCCACCTTCACCAAAAACTTCTTCGAGGCCGGCGGCATCGAGGCGATCACCAGCGACGGCTTCAAATCGCGCGATGACATGATCGCGGCATTCAAGGCGTCCGGCGCTAAGCTCGTGTGCCTCTGCTCCAGCGATGCCGTGTACGAGAAGGAAGCCGTCGACGTCGCCAAGGCACTCGCCGCGGCCGGCGCCACGCATATCTATCTCGCCGGTCGTCCGAAGGATGCCGATGCGCTGAAGGCCGCCGGCGTCGCCAGCTTCATCTATGCGGGTTGCGACGCGCTGGCGGCGTTGCGCGACACCTACGCGAGAATGGAGCCATCATGATTCGGCGTTTCATCCGGCTGTTGCTGCTCGGCATCGTGTTGACGCCACTCGCCGCCTATGTGGGCGGCGCCGTGCTGCCGCAATTCGTCGCGGTCTGGGTCGCCTTGATGTTCCTCAAAGCGATCACGACGCAATTTGCTGAGGCCGCCAAGGTCCTGGTCGCGCCCGCGATCTATGGCTCGTTGTGGGTCTGGCCAGTGACCTGCGTGATCCTTCCGGTTGCGGGCACGCTGCTCCGGCCCGGCACGCGCGGCACTGGGATTGCAATGTGCGCGATTGGCGCCATCGCGGGCGCGGCGACGGCGTTCGGCCTCGCAAGCCAGGGCTTCCAGGGTTTCAATCCCAACGATGCGGCATGGTTTGCACTTGGCGGCCTGGCCGCCGGCGGCGCATCCGGCGCAGTGTTCGGCCTCGTGCTGTCGCGGGCCGACTCGCCGCCGCAGGCACAGCCGCACGCCTGACCGATTGCCAGCGAGGGGCCGAAAGGCTCAGACTGCGGGCTCCACTGGAATCCGTTCCATGAGCAATCCGGAAAAGCCGTTCGGCTGGCGCAAGCGCATCGGCATCCTGAGCCCGACCGTGATCGAAACCGCGTCCTACGATTTCCATCGCCTGGCGCCCGACGGTGTGTCGATGTGCGCCATCACGTCGAACGTCGAGCATTGGAACAAGGAGAACTTCAAGGAGAGCGTACTCGATCCGCTGATCGCGCACGCCAAGTACCTCGCCTCACGCGACGTCGACTTCATCATGCATTGCGGCATGCCGGTGGTGACCACGCGCGGCAAGGGCTTCGAGGAAGAAATCGTCAAGATCATCACCGACGCCACTGGCATCCCGGCCTCGACCAGCATCCGCTCGGCCATCCTGGCGCTCCGGCACCTCGGGGTGAAGAACGTGGCGCTGCTGTCGCCCTATCCGCAGGAACTGCACCAGTCTGCGATCAAATTCCTCAAAGACAGCGGCTTTAACGTCGTGGCTGACCACACCGAGGACGTCGTGTTCAAGCGCCTGCAAGACGTCACGCCGGCGCATATCGCGGCGGCGGGGCAGCGGCTGCTGAAATCCGCGCCGTCGGCCGATGGCATCTACATCCCGTGCAATCAATGGTCAGCGGCAGACGCTGCCCCGATCATCGAGCGCGAGTGCGGTGTTCCGGTGGTGACCGGCTCCCATGCCGACCATTGGGAAGCGTTCCGCGTGCTCAGCATCAACGATCGCATCGAAGGTCACGGCCGGCTGATGGCGAGTCTTAGTACGGCAAGTCTCGGCAACGGAGCGCGGGCGTCATGATCCTGCGCCTTACGCTTGCGCTTCTCGCCTTCTGGTTCGCGTGTCTCACGAACGCCAACGCGCAGGACTTCCCGACCAAGCCGGTGCGTTTCGTCGTGCCCTACGCGGCTGGCGGCAGCGGCGATCTTCTGGCGCGCTTGCTCGGCGACAAGCTCGCCAAGCTATGGGGCCAGCAGGTCGTGGTGGACAACAAGCCGGGCGCCGGCGGGATCATCGGGACGGAGTCAGCCGCGCATGCCGATCCGGATGGCTACACCATCTATTTGGCCACCGATGGCCCCATCACGATCGCGCCGACGCTGCACACCAAGCCGCTGCCTTACGACTGGAGGAAGGACTTCGCGCCGGTGTCGATGATGGCGGTCGGCTACCAGATTCTGCTGTCGAGCCCGAAGCTGCCGGCCGCCAACCTCAAGGAGTTCATCGCGCTCGCAAAAAGCCAGCCCGGCAAATACAACTTCGCTTCGATCGGCATCGGTAGCGCGCCGCACATGAGCGCCGAGTATTTCCTGTCGGTTGCGGACCTCAAGCTTACGCATGTGCCCTATCGGGGATCGTCGCAGCAGTCCATCGCCGCATTGATCTCCGGCGACGTGCAGATGTTTGTGGTCGGCACATCCACGGCCGTACCGTTCGTCCAGGCCGGCACCGTACGCGGGCTTGCGGTCACCTCGCCGCGGCGGCTGGACAGCCTGCCCGATACGCCGACGTTTGCGGAGCTCGGCATGCCGAACGTCGATTACAGCATTTGGTTCGCCGTGCTGGCGCCGAGCGCCACGCCGCCCGCTATCCTCAAGAAGCTGCACGATGGCATCGCGGCGGCGGTTGCCGATCCTGACTACAAGCGGCAACTGCAAACCCGCGGCTTCGAGGCGCAATCGAACACACCCGCGGAGCTCGCAGCCTTCCTCGATAAGGATTTTCAGCGCTCCAAGGTTTTGATCGAGAAGCTCGGCCTGAAGATCGAGTAAGCGCAGCGCCAAGCCGTGCGAAGGTCGCCAAAACATTGGGCATTCCCGCCCCTGGCGACCTTTGCTGCGGCGCATGATATTCTAGGATCATGAGCGGCATTCCCGATTTCACCAAGGTCGCGTTCGCGCCAGTGCCGGCCGCGCCATCCGCGGCGGCGGAGCCCTGGCTTACACCGGAGGGCATTCCGGTGAAGCCGATCTACGGCCCGGACGACGTGAAGGGCCTCGATTTCCTCGACACCTTTCCGGGCATCGCGCCCTACCTGCGCGGCCCCTACCCGACCATGTACGCGACGCAGCCTTGGACCATCCGGCAATACGCCGGCTTTTCCACGGCCGAGGATTCCAACGCCTTCTACCGGCGCAATCTCGCGGCCGGCCAGAAAGGCCTCTCGATTGCGTTCGACCTGCCGACCCACCGCGGCTATGACAGCGACAACCCGCGTGTCGCCGGCGACGTCGGCATGGCGGGCGTCGCGATCGACTCGATCTACGACATGCAGACGCTGTTCTCCGGCATCCCGCTCGACCAGATGACCGTGTCGATGACCATGAACGGCGCCGTGCTACCGATCATGGCGCTCTATATCGTGGCGGCCGAGGAGCAGGGCGTGCCGCCGGAAAAACTCGGCGGCACGATCCAGAACGACATCCTCAAAGAATTCATGGTGCGCAACACCTACATCTACCCGCCCGGCCCGTCGCTGCGCATCATCTCCGACATCTTCGCCTACACGTCGGCCAACATGCCGAAGTTCAACTCGATCTCGATCTCCGGCTATCACATGCAGGAAGCCGGCGCGACGCAGGACCTTGAGCTCGCCTACACGCTCGCCGATGGCGTCGAATATGTGCGGGCCGGCGTCAAGGCAGGCCTCGACATCGACCGCTTCGCCACTCGCCTGTCGTTCTTCTGGGCGATCGGCATGAACTTCTTCATGGAGGTCGCCAAGATGCGGGCCGCGCGCCTGCTCTGGGCCAAGCTGATGAAGGAGTTCGGTCCGAAGGATCCGCGCTCGCTGTCGTTGCGCGCGCATTGCCAAACCTCCGGCTGGTCGCTCGCCGCGCAGGACGTGTACAATAACGTGGCGCGCACCTGCATCGAGGCGATGGCGGCGACGCAAGGCCACACCCAGTCGCTGCACACCAATGCGCTCGACGAGGCGCTGGCACTGCCGACCGATTTCTCGGCGCGGATCGCGCGCAACACGCAGATCGTGCTGCAACAGGAAAGCGGCACCACGCGCATCGCCGACCCATGGGGCGGCTCGTACTACGTCGAGCGGCTGACCGCCGAGCTGGCCCAAAAGGCCTGGGGCCACATCCAGGAGGTCGAGGCGCTCGGCGGCATGACAAAGGCCATCGAGGCCGGCATCCCGAAGCTCCGCATCGAGGAAGCCGCCGCCAAGACGCAGGCGCGCATTGACGCCGGCCAGCAGTCGGTGATCGGCGTCAACAAATACCGTCCCGAAAAGGAAACACCGATCGATGTGCTCAGGGTCGACAACTCCGCGGTGCGGCTGATGCAGCTCGACAAGCTCGCCCGCCTCAGGCGCGAGCGCAATCCGGCGCAGCTCAAGGCCGCGCTCGACGCGCTGACGCGCACCGCCTCAGGCGGCAACGGCAACCTGCTGGCGCTTGCGGTCGATGCAGCGCGCGCCAAGGCCACAGTCGGCGAGATTTCATCCGCGCTCGAGCAGGTCTGGGGCCGCCATCGCGCGGAGATCCGGTCGATCTCCGGGGTGTTCAAGCGGGAGGCCGGCATGTCCGACGCCATGAGCCGTGTGCAGAAGCTCGTCACCCGCTTCGAGACCAACGAGGGCCGCCGCC
The DNA here is from genome assembly GCA_945893145.1 of Rhodoplanes serenus. Classification (GTDB taxonomy): domain Bacteria; phylum Pseudomonadota; class Alphaproteobacteria; order Rhizobiales; family Xanthobacteraceae; genus Z2-YC6860. The sequence goes on from CAMDDZ010000005.1 coordinate 24,247, forward strand.
CGCGCATCCTGGTCGCCAAGATCGGCCAGGACGGCCATGACCGCGGCCAGAAAGTGATCGCCTCGGCCTTCGCGGACCTCGGCTTCGACGTCGACATCGGGCCGCTGTTCGCAACACCCGCCGAAGCCGCGCGCCAGGCGATCGAAAACGACGTGCATATCCTCGGCGTGTCGTCGCTCGCCGCCGCGCACCTCACGCTGGTGCCGGAGCTGAAGGCCGAGCTGACGAAACAAGGCCGGCCCGACATCATGATCGTGGTCGGCGGCGTGGTGCCGCCGCAAGACTACGACACGCTGAAAAAAGCTGGCGCCGAAGCCATTTTTCCGCCCGGAACGGTGATCGCCGAAGCCGCCCAAGCGCTGGTCAAGACGCTCAATCAACGGCTCGGGCATTCGGGTGAAGCGGCGGAGTGAGCAACACAATGCGCCACACAATACGCCGCACAATTCTTGCCGCCTTTGCCTTCGTGATAGGCCTGCCGGCGATGCCGGCGAACGCCGAACCAGACAGTAAGCCTGTCATCGAGCTGAAGACCCGCGCGGCCGAGATCTCCGTCACGATCGACGACAAGCTCAAGGCCTATGCGGGGCTTGCCGCTGATCTACTCGCCGAGGGCCGCCGCTTCGCCGACAAGGCGCGCGCGGAGGCCGAGGCAGATTTCAAATCCCATCCCGGCGACTTCCGCGGCGACAAGCGCTGGACCTACGATCGCGTCTATACGTTCCGCTCGTTCGTCGCGGATCGCTACGTCAGTCTTTTGCGCGACGACGGCACCTATGCGGGCGGCGCCCATCCCAACAGCAACACCGACACGATCCTTTGGGACGTCACCGCCAAGAAGCGCATCAGCGTGCGGCCGTTCTTCAACGAGACCGCCGACAACGGCCCTACCCTCACCGCATTGACGAAACTCGTGCGCCGCGCAGTTGCAGTCGAGAAGCTGGTCCGCATGAAAGATGCGGCGCCGGACGAGGAAAAAAACAAGCCGCAACCGAGCGCTGACGAACTGGCGCAGAAAGATGACTGGATCCAGCGCGGCGTGCTGCCACAGCTTTTGAAGATCGGGCCGATCAGCCTCGCGCCCTCGACCGTCGCCGGCAAAAGCTCAGGACTGACCCTCCACTTCTCGGCCTACGCGGTCGATGCCTATGCGGCTGGCCCCTACACGGTGTTCGTGCCGTGGACGGCGCTGCGCCCGTATCTGTCGGCCGAAGGCGCCGCTATTTTCGGCGGCGATCGCCCGAAGAGCGACGAAGAGCAATAAAAAAAGCCGGCGGCCCTGCGGCCGCCGGTTCGATTTCACTTCGCAACCTGGTGTTAGCGCGAACCGGTGGTCGCCACCGGCGTGATCACGATGTTCGGACGCCGGTCGAGCACCGACCGGGCGTGGTGCATCACCTGGTCGGCCACGATGGCGTGACCCTCCGCGGTCGGGTGCACGGCGCCGCTGTAGAGCCCGGCATAGACCGGCTGCAGGATGTCGTACACCGGCAGGCTCGGCGAATGCAGGTTCGCCGCCAGGAACGCGTCGTTCGGCGTACGGAACAGCCGCCAATGCGAAGCATAAGGCAGCGCCCCATCGGGGGAGTACGGCTTGAACTCATCGTCGAGCGCCGACTTCCGCGGCATCTGCATCAACATGCCGTCCGCGATCGCCGATTGCGGATTGCGGGCACAGATGCCGCGCTTGGCGAACTTCACCTGATGCTCGGTCACCAGCGAGAATCCGGTGCCGGGGCCGGTCGCGAGGCCTGCCGGGCAATCCGAGCGACGGCCGGTGCTGCTGATGCATTCGAGCCGTTTGACGAAGTCTTTGAAGAAATCGCCGACTTCGGTGAGACGCGCCTTGTTCAGCCGCAGGTTGGGGTGCACGTCCATGCCGAGCGTCGGCTGGGTGCCGCAGATCCCACCAGTTTCGTCGAACTGGATCGGCTCGTAGGCATTCTGCACGACGCGGGCCGGCTCGACACCGAAGCCGTCACGCAACGCGTCTTTGACCGCCTTGAGCCGCTTGTCGAGGCTCGCGAGATAGACGCGCGACACGCTCGGCGGGAAGCGGACCTGGCTGCCGACCAGACCCGCGATCGGCGCAAGATCGGAAGCGCTCTCGGTCATGGAGTAGAGCGCGAGCGCACCGAAGCCCACGTCGTTGCCGCCAATCGACATCAGCACCAAATCGATCGACCGCTTGCGCTGTTGCGGCGGGCACCAGCGCTGCGCCACTTCGCGCATCTGCACACTGGTCGAGCCGTGCTCGAAGAACGGCAGCGTATAGGACGCTTTGACGGTGCGCGCCGCCGCGCCGCCCTTGCAGATCAGATCAGACAATTGGTCGAACTGCGCCCGCACCGTCTTTTGGGCGCCCTCACGGGAGGCCAATTCCTGGAACAGGCCGGCCGTCACCTCGGAGCCGGAGCAGGCCAGCGACACCAGCGTAACCGAACGATGGCGGTTCTCCAGCGCAAGCTGGAGGCCGACGCGGAACGGATAACCATACTGCGAACGGTGGCAATCGGCGCTGAACCAGCGCGCGTTGCGCTGCTCGAACGCCGCGATGAATTCGCGTGAGTTGACCTTGTAGGATAGCGACTTCTCTTCATCCTCGAGCCTGCGCCGCGGCAACACCTTCGGATTGAAACCCTGGTCGGCGGAGGCGACGCCGTACATCGGCGCATTCGCCGGTTTGCGCGCGGCGAGTTGTTCGTCGCGCTGCACTTGCGGATCGTAGACCATCTCGCGCGTGCCGCTGAAATTCACCGGCCGGTCTGGATTGCTTTCGCCCGAGGCGAAGGAGTCGCCGATCGCGACGACCAGCACGTCGTCGACGATGACGGTTTCGTTAAGCTCACGCCCGTCGGGCAGCTTGACCGAAACCGCGACGCCGGACACCGCGCGGTCAAGGGCGAACGGCACGCGCGCGATGGTCAGCTTGGTCTTGCAGGCGATCTTCTTGGTCTCGACCTTGCCGCCGGTCTTACGCGGCTCCCAGGTCCAAGTGCATTGGCCGTCGGTGGGCTGATCCGGGCCAAGCCCGATGGTGACGGTGTGCGCCTCCGGCAGGATGTAGTCTTCCTTCGCCGTACCCCACGAATACTTGCGTTCGCAAATGGTCGAATAGCGCCGCGGATTGCCTTGGCTTTCGAAGCACACCGCCGGCAGCGTCTGCGCCGCCCAGCCGAGGCGGGACTGCTCGTAGCGCGGCCCGCGGGTCGCGTGGCATCGGTCAGGACTCGAGCGATCTTTGCAGTCCGGATCGTTCAGCCGGCGCTCGGTGCGCCAGATGATGTCGGCGGGCAGTGGCGCCTCGAGGTCGCCGCGCACGTGCCGATAAGCATTTTCGAAAAGCGCGAACGAGCTGGTGGGCTTGAACAGCCGGAACGGGCTTTCAATTTCCCAAACCAGATCTGCCGCGTTGGCGCTGGTGCCAACGACGGTCCAAAGCGACAGCACCGAAGCTGCCGCCAGCGTCAGGCGTCTCATGACGTACTCCCCCGCTGTTTTTTACACTCTATTAACTTTTGTTAGTCGCGGCGACGGCTAAGAAGGTTCATGGCTAACGTGTCTATTTCGAGAGATCATCTTGCTTTTCGTGGGGATGAAACTATCTTGCCATGACCTAGTCTAGTCAAACTAGTTAGATATAGGCCATGAAGCACGTCGGCATTTTCGAAGCCAAAACTCACCTTTCCAACCTCGTGGACGAGGTCGAGAAGGGCAGTGAAGTCGTCATCACCCGGCACGGCCGGCCGGTGGCACGGCTGGTGCGGGCCGAGGAGCGGCTGAGCGCGGAGGCGGCGGAGCAGCGGCGGCAGGCGCTCAAGCGACTCGTCGAGATCGGCGACCAGCTCAACATCAACGCCACGCACGAGGAAATCAAAGCCGCCATCGAAACGGGGCGGCATTGATCGTCCTCGACGCCTCGCTGATGATTGCCTGGCTGCTCGGCGAACGCCGCCGCCGCGAGATTGAGGACTCCTACAGCCAATTGCAGGATAGGCCTGTCGTTGTTCCGGCTCATTGGGCAATCGAGATCAGCAACGCACTGCGTGCGTACTTGCGAACCGGCCACCTTTCTCTTGTCGATTTCCAGGCGGTGTTGGAGACGTTCGACTTCATGCAAATTCGCATCGATCAGCCGATCGGGGTCGACGAGATCGGACCCATCGCACAATTTGCATTGACGCATGACCTGACGGCTCATGACGCGGCGTACGTACAACTCGCGCTTCGGCACCGCGCCACACTTGCCACGCTCGACAACGCCATGCGGCGAGCCGCCGCCGCGCTCAACATCCCTCTCATTCCCGCCTGACATCATGGCGCAGACCTCACCCGACATCACTACGCTCGCGGCCCGCATCCAGGCCAACGATCGCGCGACGCTGGCGCGCGCCATCACGCTGATCGAAAGCAAGCGCGCCGACCACCAGAACAAGGCGCATCAGCTCGTGCAGGCGCTCTTGCCGCACACCGGCAAGGCTATCCGCGTCGGCATCACCGGCGCGCCCGGCGTTGGCAAATCCACCACCATTGACACGCTCGGCACCCACCTCACCGGCCAAAATCTCAAAGTCGCCGTGCTCGCGGTCGATCCGTCGTCGGCCCGCACCGGCGGCTCGATCCTGGGCGACAAGACCCGCATGGCGCGGCTCGCCACCGACCCGAATGCCTTCGTGCGCCCGTCGCCGGCATCGGGCACGCTCGGCGGGGTCGCTGCCAAGACGCGCGAGACCATGCTGCTGTGCGAGGCCGCGGGTTACGACGTCGTGCTGGTCGAGACCGTCGGCATCGGGCAATCGGAAACCACCGTCGCCGACATGACCGATTTTTTCCTGGCGCTGATGCTGCCGGGCGCGGGCGACGAATTGCAGGGTATCAAGAAAGGCCTGGTCGAGCTTGCTGACATGATCGCGGTCAACAAAGCCGACGGCGACAACATCAACCGCGCCAAGGCTGCGGCGGCTGAATATCGCGCGGCGCTGCACATCCTCAATCCGCGCTCGCCGAACTGGTCGCCGCCGGTCGTGACTTATTCGGCGCTCACCGGCGACGGCATCGCTGGACTGTGGGACCAGGCGCTGGCGCACCGCGAACGGCTCACGCAATCGGGCGAGCTCGCGACGCGGCGGCGCGAACAGCAGGTCAAGTGGATGTGGGCGATGCTCGAGGATCGAGTGTTCGCGCGGCTGCGCTCGGACGCGAGCCTGCGCGCCAAGCTGCCGCAGATCGAGGCCGCGGTGGCCGAGGGAAAACTATCGGCCACGCTCGCGGTTGATGAGATCGCGGCGGCGCTTGGCCTATAACGGCTAGTTCTTGGCTGTCAGAAAATCCAACAACGCTTTGTTGAACTGCGCGGGATTTTGCAGCATCGCAAAGTGGCTGACACCGGGAAGGATCGCCAGCCGCGCCCCCGGGATCACGCGCGCCATGTATTCGGTGTGCTCGCGCCTGATGATCTCGTCGTGTTCGCCCGCCGATATGGTGACAGGCATCTTCAGCGCGGCAAGCTTCTGCCGCGGAAAGGTTGGCTGCGTGCGCCACATGGTGCGCAGGCCCGCGCGTAACTCCGGCCACTTGTCCGGGGTTGGCGAAAGCTCGGCATATTCCGTTTGGCAGCGAGCCGCATAGGCCGCGAACATCTGACTCGAGCCGCTGCTCGGGTTCATGCCGTCGAGCGAAACATTGCCGCCGAACGAAAACAGACGCGACACTCTCTCTGGCTTGGTCAGCCCGAGCTGCAGCGCGGTGATCGCACCGTCGCTCCAGCCGACGATTGCGGCCGCCGGAATTTGCAGAAAATCCAACAGCGCCGCCACATCCTCGGCAAACAAGCTGTAGCTGAACGAGCGCGATGTCACTGGGCTTCGGCCGTGTCCACGCGTGTCCATGACGGTGACCGAATGGGTCTTGGCCAATTCAGCAACCTGGTGTCCCCAATGGTTCGAGTTGCCCAATCCGCCGTGCAGCAGCAGCACTGGCGGCCCTTCGCCGAACTGCGCGAAGAAAATCTTTGTTCCATTGACCGCAGCAAGACCGCTGCGTCGTGCCGCCGGCCATGCAGGGGTCGGCGGCAGCGTCAGCCAGGCCGAGGTCGTAGCGTCGGTCCGTGCGATGGGCGCTCGACGCGGCGCTTGTCCGCCCGCGCCAGACAGGACTGCGAGGCTCAACATGCCGGGAGCAAGCAGGCGCTCGATGACCTGCCGGCGTGTCAGCCTATGACGTGAAGTGTCCATGGATGGCATCGTGCCAGCCTCAACTCATCACGCCAGTCCGGCCAAAGACAATGCGTATTTGACACAAAACCTCCGGTGTCGCGGCGTCATTCCCACCGGAGCACTCGCCCATTCAACGGTTCACGCTTTGCTAAAGATTCCACAGCTAGGGTAGGTAATAAAATTAGACATAGTCCATGCAAAACGAAAAGCGCAAGAACCCCCGCAGGCACGTGGAGTATCCGGCCCAGATCGAACTGGGCGACGGATCTACGCGGCCATGCCTGCTGTTCGATGCCTCGGATGCCGGCGCACGCTTGGTGGTGAAAGCTCCCGATGAGATCCCGGATCAATTCACGTTGACCTTCGGGCATGACGGCGGTATGCGCCGCCATTGCCGCGTCGCCTGGCGCAACGACAACACGTTCGGGCTGCAATTCGTCAAAGAAGCGCCCAAGAAGCACGCGGCGGGCCTGCCGGGCCGGGCGTTCTACGCCGGATAGCGGCGCGCCGTCTTTCCGCCGGTCTGTCCTACAATTGTGCGCCCTTCTCGCTGCGGGACGCGACTGTCATTAACCGTGTGGTGCGCGTGCCAATCTGTACCGCCGCGATACAACAATGCTGGTCCAACTCTTGAACTGTTCTGGCCCTGAATCCTCAGGAGCCGGATCATGGACATCGACCGCCGCCGCCTTATCGCCATTTCCGCCCTGACCGGCGCAGTACCGGCCATCACGCTGGCCATGCCAGCATCGGCCGCACCTCTGGCAACACTTGGAGTCGATGCGAGGACGCTCGGTGTGCGTTCCGGCAATGGCGCTGAGCAGACCGCCATGCTGCAAAGCGCGATCGACCAGACCGCCGGCGCGCGCGTGCCGCTGATCCTGGGACCCGGTGAATACCGCACCGGCGAACTCAAGCTGCCGGCCGGCGCACATCTGATCGGCGTTCGCGGCGCCACCAAGCTCATCTTTACCGGCGGCGCGGCGATGATTTCGGCGCGCGGCGCCGATCACATCACGCTGGCGGGCCTTGTGCTCGACGGCGCCAACCGGCCATTGCCGGACGACGGGGCGCTGGTGTCGCTCGCGCTAGGCCGCAACATCCGCGTGCTCGATTGTGAGATCAGGTCATCGAGCCGCACCGGCATTTCGCTCTACGCAATCGAGGGCACGATCGCGGGCAACACCATCATCAACGTCGCCGAAGGCGCGATCTTCTCCAATGACGCGCAGGGCCTCACCATCCGCGACAACGTTATGCGCACGGCCGGCAACAACGGCATCCTGGTCTGGCGCAGCCAAAAGGGTGACGACGGCACGCTGGTGGTCGACAATCGCATCGAGGACATCTCGGCAAAGCGCGGCGGCTCCGGCCAGTACGGCAACGCCATCAACGTATTCCGCGCCGCCAACGTGGCGGTGCGCGGCAACCGCATCAGCCGCGCCGCCTTCTCGGCGGTGCGAGGCAACGCCGCCTCCAACATCCAGATCGTCAGCAACATCGCGACCGACATTGGAGAGGTCGCGTTCTATGCGGAGTTTGGCTTCGAGGGCGCGGTGATCTCCAACAACACCGTTGACGGCGCGGCGCTCGGCGTCGCAGTCACCAACTTCAACGAAGGCGGGCGACTCGCCGTGGTGCAGGGCAACCTGATCCGCAATCTCACGCCGAAGCGGCCGGCCGGCACCGACCCGAACGACGCAGCCGGCGTCGGCATCGCGGTCGAGGCCGATGCCGCGGTCACCGGCAACGTCATCGAGAACGCGCCGCGGGCCGGCATCCATATCGGCTGGGGCAAATACATGCGCGACGTGTCGGTGGTCGGCAACGTCGTGCGCACCGCGGACTACGGCATTACCGTGTCGGTGGCGAGCGGCGCCGGCACTGCCGTGATCACCGGCAACTTGGTTGCCGACACGACGCGCGGCGCCATCGTCGGGATGGATTTCGCGCAGGCCGCCGGCGATCTCATCAAAGAACCGACCCGCTTTGCCAATCTCCAGGTCAGCGGCAACCGGGTGCGTTAAGAGCCCGCGATTCTCGATCCGTTATCCAAGCTGGAAATCTGGAGTGTAATCGCCCCGGAATTTCTCGCTTTTCCGCAGACGCTTAGCAGCCATGCGCGCGAAGGGGCGGGGCCAAGATGGAACCGAAACGCCGGGCGGCCGTTTTCCTGCAAACCATGAGTTCCACCCAGGAGGTTTGCATGAGTGACCTTCATCTTCATTCCACGAATCCGAATGCCCCCGAGCCCAAGATCGAGATCGAGCACGAAGGCCGTGCGTTTTGGACGGCAATTGCATTGCTGGCCCTGCTGGTCGGCGGCATCGCCATGGCGTCGATGTATTCCGGGAGCGACACCCAGACCGCGATGAACAAGCCGCAGGCGGAGACCACAGGCTCCGGCACGGCCGTGCCGCGACCGCCGCAGTAAAACGGCATCATTGCAATGCAGCGAAAAGCCCCGGATCGGGGCTTTTCGTTTACGCGAGAATGGCCTGCCCAATTTGTTGTGCTAGCATCCGTGCTGCTGCCGGCGGGGGCGTGGAATGCAGACGAGTGCGGGTTCGGAGGAAGGCCGGTCGGCGGCCGGGCTTTCGGGCGATAGCATCATCCGGGAAATCAAAGCAAGCCGGATCGAATTTGTCGTCTCGGTGCCCGACATCACCACCAGCGAAGGCTTGCTGCGTCCGCTGGCGGCGATGCCGAATCCTCGGCTCATCCGTGTCTGCAAGGAAGACGAAGGCGTCGGCATCTGCGCGGGTCTGGCCTATACGGACAAGCGCGCGCTTCTGCTCATCCAGCAGACCGGATTGCTCGACTCGATCAACGCTATCAGGGGCGTCGCGGTCGAATATTCGCTGCCGATCTGCATGATGGTGGGCCTCCTGGAGAAAGAGGTCGGTGTGCCGCCGCGGCAATCCAAGCGTTACGGCGTGCGTATCGTCGAACCGATCCTCGACGCCATGGGCATCGCCTACCACGAAATCGAAGCGCAGGCCGACGTCGCGAAAATCCGTCCCGCCATCGACGACGCCTATGCCCAGAACAAGCCCATCGTACTGCTGATCGGACAAAGGCCCTCCTGATGCGCCGCGATCTTTGCCTGAAAGCCATCGCGCGTCACGTCACCGACGCCGATATCGTGCTGCCGGTCTATTCGACCGCCTTCGATTGGCTCGACGTTCGGCCGCATCCGCTCAACTACCTGTCGCACGGCGCAATGGGACTGGCGTCTTCGCATGCGCTTGGCCTTGCGCTCGGCCGGCCCGACAAGCGCGTGATCGTGCTCGACGGCGACGGCAGCCTGCTGATGAACATCGGCACCCTGGTGACGACCGCCGAGGCCGCGCCGAAAAACCTGTTTCACTTCGTCTGCGAGAACGGCACCTATGAAGCGAACGGCGGCCATCCGATCCCCGGCCGCGGCAAGGTGAGCTTCGCTGGCCTCGCCCGCTCGGCCGGCTACGAGAGCGTGCACGAATTCTCCGATTTGAAGATTTTCGAGCAGCAGGCTGGCGCCATCCTGGCCGAGCAAGGCCCAGTGTTTATCAACCTCAAGGTCGAGCCTGCGGGACCGCAGGAGCGTGACTATAGCCGCCTGCACGGGGCGCATGTGCGCCAGGCGTTCCGGGATGCACTCAAGGCCAGCTGAGAAGCCCTGAGGGCCCATGCCGCTTCGCAGCGCCTGCCTCGCTTTCGTCGCCGGTCTGGCGGTTGCACATTCCGGCCTCGCGCTCGGGCAATCGTTCGACTATCCGAACAAGAAAATCACCATGGTGGTCGGCTTCGCTCCAGGCGGCGGCGTCGATACGCTCGCGCGCGTCGTCGCCCAGGAGCTCGCCGACAGCGCCGGCTATCAGATCGTGGTGGAGAACCGGCCGGGCGCAGGCTCCAATGTCGCTGCCAAAGTGGTGGCGAGCGCACCCGCCGATGGCTACACGCTGCTGTTCACCGGCAACAGCTACGCCATCAATCAGACCATCTACCGCAACCCTGGCTATGAGACGTCGGAGCTGCGCGCGATCGCGATCGCGGCACTCGACAGCCAGGCGCTCGTGGTCAACGCCAACAATCCGGCTCGCACGCTTGCGGATTTCCTCAAAGCCGCGAAAGACAAGCCGCCGACCTTCGGTTTCGGCGGCTCGTCATCGCGCATCATCTCGGAATATGTGCTTCGCGTCCTGGCAAAGACCGAAGCCGTGGCGGTGCCGTTTCAAAGCGGCGCACCGGCGCTCAATGCGCTGCTCGGCAATCATGTCGATATCCTTGCGGCGCCCATCGCCGAGGTGGTGCCGCAGGTGCAGCAAGGGCCGTGCGCGTGCTCGCCGTCACCGGTAGCCAGCGCTCGCCGGCGTTTCCGGATACCCCAATGCTGAGCGAGGCGGGCTTTCCGGGGCTCGGCATTCACGGCTGGATCGGAATTCTTGCGCCCAGCAAGACGCCGAACGACATCTGCGCCAAGCTCAATGCCGCGGTGAACGCGGCCGTGCTGAAGCCCGCCATCAATGCCCGGCTCAAGACGCTCGGCTACGACCCCCGCGCGATGCTGCTCACCGATGCCGGGCCGTTCCTCGCCAACTCCATCGAAACCTGGCGCAAGATGATCCTCGCCACCGGCATGCAGATTAACTAATAACTTTGCCGGGAATGACAGCGGAGAGAGCAGCCGATGGCTGATACGTTGCGAGGCGCCGACATTGTTGCCCGTTCGCTGGCGCGGCTCGGCTGCAAGCGCGTGTTCACGCTGTCTGGCAACCACATCATGTCGATCTTCGATGCCGCGATCGAGGCCAACCTCGATCTCGTGCACGTGCGCCACGAGGCGGCCGCGGTTCACATGGCTGACGCTCACGGGCGGCTGACCGGCGAGGCCGGCATTGCGCTGGTGACCGGCGGGCCGGGCCACGCCAATGCGGTCGGCGCGCTCTACACTGCGCTCGCAGCCGAATCGCCGATGGTGCTGCTGTCCGGCCACGCCGCCACCTGGGAGTTCGGGCGCGGCGGCTTCCAGGAAATCCGCCAGGCCGACATGGCGGCGCCGGTCAGCAAAGCATCATGGACCACGCTCAAGGCGGCCGATCTCGCCCGCGACATGGGCGAAGCGATCCGCGTCGCCACCACCGGCCGGCCCGGTCCGGTGCATGTCAGCTTGCCGTCCGATCTGCTGGAGCAACGAATTGAGCAGAGCGCCATCGTGTGGCCGGAGCCGCACACCGCACCGGGCTCTGCGCTCACCGACGATCCAGCCGATAAAATCCTCGCCGCCATTGCGGGCGCGACGCGGCCGATTATCCTGGCCGGTCCAGCGCTATCCAATCCGAGCGGCCGGGCCTTGCTGGCAAAGCTCGAAGCCGCGACCGGTGTCCCGGCTGTCGTGATGGAAAGTCCGCGCGGCCTCGCCGACGCCACGCTCGGCGCCTTCCCGCACCTCGCCAAGCGCGCCGATCTGATCGTGCTGCTCGGCAAGGCGCTCGACTTCACCACCAAATGGGTGTCCGGCCCGGCGTTCGATGCGGACGTGAAGTTGATCGCGATCGATCCGGAGGCTGGCCTCATCAAGCGCGCCAAGATCGAAAAGCGCGAGCGCCTGCTGAACGGTAGCATCGCGGATACGCGGCGCGCCGCCGAAACGCTCATCGGGCGCGCAGCCAAAAGCGCGCCACGCCAGGGCGGCTGGCACGCCGAGGCGCGCACCGCGCTCGACAGCCGGCCCGCCGCCTGGGCAAGTGTGGTCTCCAAAACGCCGGGCCATCTGCATCCCGCGGAGGTGTTCCGCGCGCTGCGGCCGTTCGTCGAACGCGACCCCGATGCGATCCTGATTTGCGATGGCGGCGAATTCGCGCAATGGGGCCAGAGCATGCTGCCGCTGCGCCGCCGCCTGATCAACGGCGTTGCGGGCGCAATTGGCAGTTCGCTGTCGTTTGCGCTCTCAGCTCGGATGATCGAACCGCGCGCGCCTATCTTCGTGGTGTTGGGCGACGGCACCATCGGCTTCCACATCGCCGAGTTCGAGACCGCCATGCGCCGTGGCCTGCCGTTCGTCGCGATCCTCGGCAACGATGCGCGCTGGAACGCCGAGAGCGAAATCCAGCGGCGCGAATACGGGGCGAACCGCATGCACGGCTGCGAGCTGCTGCCAGCGCGTTACGACCGGGTCGTGGCGGCGTTCGGCGGCCACGGCGAGTACGTCGAGCAGGCCGCGGACCTGCCGGCCGCGATCGAGCGTGCGCTCGCCAGCGGCAAGCCGGCTTGCGTCAACGTGAAGCTCGAAAGCACGGCTGCGCCAATGATCCGGGCCGGTGATTAAGCGGCGATTTAGCTGAAATTGCCTCCAATTCGATGTAAATCGGCTGCCCCCAGCACATTTCGGCTTAAGGCGGCCCCGATACGTTGCGAGCGTCAACGAATGGAGACGCCCGTGATTCAGCCCAAGATCCAGGACGCGATTGCGCGCATTCAGCACCTTGCGGTTCCGATCACGATTACGGTGTCGTTCTACGTATTCGGCTTCTTCATCACGGCCGAAACGCTCGGCCTTTCCGGCCGCGAGCTCGTGATTGGCCTGATTTCCGGCGCGGTTGGCGGCATCACCACGCTGATCGCCGTGCTGCACAGGCAGGACGCAGCCGACATGCTGCCGTCGGCGGCGGTTTAACGAGCGCCCGCCCAATCGGTCGGCCGTAAAGCGCCGACGGCAATCCCATTCCAGTTTCGCAACGCCGGCCGCACGAAGCGCTCCAGCGCCGTCCGGTCGGCGTCGGATTTTAGCAACCGCGCCATCGTCGCGGCGATCATCACCTCGGCGGCACGGCCCGCGCCGTCATCGCATTTCACCGCAATGCCAAAGCCCTGCTCCGGCAGCGCGCCACAGAAAACGCCCTCGGCGCCAGTCTTGACGAACACGCGCGCGCCAAACGCCTGCATGATCTCGGTGCAGAAGCGCCCGGTGCCGGCGACGTGCCATGGCTTCTCGGCGCAAGCAGCACGCAGCCGCACCGCGGCCTTGGCGCGTACTGGTGACATGCCCTGCCCCGAGCCGAAGCGCGCGAATGCTTGGGCGAGACTGACAAGCGGCAACGCCCAGGTCGGCACCGAGCAGCCATCGGTGGCGCAGACGTCCTGCGAGATTGCCGTCCCAGCCAGGCTTTCGAGCGTTGCTTTGACGTCGCGCTGCACCGGATGTGCCGGATCGAAATAGCTCGCGCGATCGGCCTCCAGCGCGCAGGCGGTGCAAAGAAAACCCGCATGTTTGCCGGAGCAATTGTTGTGCAGCGCCGAGGCCAGCGCGCCCGAACGCGCCAATGCCTGGGCCGACGGCTGGTGGATCGGCCAGTGTGCGCCGCATTTCAGCGCTGAAGGATCGAGCCCCGCCCGTTCGAGCATCCGCGTCGCGGTCGCGACGTGGCCCGGCTCGCCGCTGTGGGACGCGCAGGCGAGCGCCAGCTCTTCGGCGCCAAAACCGAAGCGGTCGGCGGCCCCGCTCTCGATCAGCGGCAGCGCCTGCAGCGCCTTGATGGCCGAGCGTGGATAGACCGGCTTTTCGACGTCGCCGAGCGTCAGCACGCGGGCGCCGCCGGCGTCGACCACCGCTATGGCACCGCAATGGCGACTCTCCACCAGCGCGCCGCGCATCACCTCGACAAGTGCCGGATTACTCATTGTTAACGTGCGCCCTGGCAGTTTGCCGCAGCCCTTGCCACAGTTCAGTCGAGAACCATTTATACTCGACTCGCATGGAAACTATTCCCCCAAAGCCCCGCCGTTCGCGCAGGACACTGATGCTGCTCTCGATCCTTGCGTTCTTTCTGTTGCCGGCGGCAGCGAGCGCCGCGCTGATCGCCTATCACGGTGGACCGCGCAGCTGGCGGAGCTACGACGGCTCGGCGCGCAGCAGTCTGCCGGCGGCCGCCAACCATCCGGAGGCTCGGGTGCTGGTGTTCGCGGGGCGCACGCGCGGATGGAAGGGCGCGGTCGCGCTGCACTCCTGGGTCGTGATCAAACCCGCCAACGCTGCTGAGTGGCGGCGCTACGACGTGGTCGGCTGGGGCGGCAATCCGGTGCGCACCAACTGGTGGGGCCCCGACATCTGGTTCGGCGAGCGGCCGACGGTCGTGCTCGACGTCAAGGGCACGGCAGCCGACGCGCTCATTCCGCGCATGGAAGCTGCGATCAAAAATTACCGCTACGCTCAGGACGGCGACTACCGCATCTGGCCGGGGCCGAACAGCAACACATTTGTGGCTTCGGTGCTGCGCGCGGTACCGGAGGTCGGCGTGAGCCTGCCACCCAACGCTGTCGGCCGCGATTTTCGTCCCCTGCCCTACGCTGGCCTGACCGACAGCGGCACCGGCGTCGAGGCAAACCTGTGGGGCGTGTTCGGCGTCAAGATCGGCTGGGTCGAGGGTGTTGAATTCAACCTGTGTGGCCTGGTTGCCGGAATCGATCTGCGCGAACCCGCTGTGAAGATTCCGGGCTTCGGCCGCATCGGGATCGCGAGCCAGAGCGCAACCGCCGCACCGGCGCCACTCTAGCCGCTCACGCCAAATTGCACATTCAAGCGACGTGACGACCGGCGGCGCGTCTGCCAGATTGCGCTCATGCTTGATACTTGGCCGCTGCTCGAAAAAGTTCCCTTCCCGGCAATCCGGCGCGGGCGGCTCGACGCATTGCAGGTGAATGTCGGCTATCGGTGCAATCAGTCGTGCGTGCATTGTCATGTCGGGGCAAGCCCGCATCGCACCGAGGAGATGAACGGCGAAGTGACGGATGTGGTGCTCGGCTTTCTGGCGCGCGGGCGGGTTTCGACCCTCGACATCACCGGCGGCGCGCCGGAGCTCAACCCGCATTTCCGGCGGCTCGTCAGTAGCGCGCGCGGTCTTGGTGTACGCGTGATGGACCGCTGCAACCTGACGATCTTCGAGGTCGACGGCCAGGACGATCTGCCGGAGTTTCTCGCCTCCGAGCAGGTCGAAATCGTGGCCTCGATGCCTTGCTACCTTGAGGACAACGTCGATGCACAACGCGGCAAGGGCGTGTTCGACGGCTCGATCCGCGGATTGCAGCGGCTGAATGCGCTCGGCTATGGCAAGCCGGAACCCGGCCTCGTGCTCAACCTCGTTTACAATCCGCAAGGGCCCTCGCTGCCGCCGCCGCAAGCCGCGCTCGAAGACGACTACAAGCGCGTGCTGGGCGAGCGTCATGGCGTGGTGTTCAACCGCCTGTACACGCTCGCCAACATGCCAATCCAGCGCTTCGGCTCGACGCTGATCTCCAAAGGCCAGTTCGATTCCTACCTCGGCACGCTACGCGACGCCCATCTTGACGCGAACCTCGATGGCGTAATGTGCCGGAACCTCATTTCGGTCGATTGGCGCGGCTTCGTCTACGACTGCGACTTCAACCAAATGCTCGACCTGCCGCTTTGGTACCGCGATCGCGACCGGGTGCATCTCTCGGAACTCCTGGCTTCCGAGCTCGAAGGTAATCCGGTCCGCGTCGCCGGCCATTGCTATGGCTGCACCGCGGGCCAAGGCTCGAGCTGCGGCGGCGCGTTGCGTGAGGCTGCGGAATGACGCTGCATCCGCAGCGCACGCTCTCCATCATCGTACCGGTGCTCGACGAAGCGGCGGTCATTGCGGCTGTGCTGACGGCGCTTGGCCCTTTGCGCCAACGCGGCACAGAAGTGATCGTGGCTGACGGCGGCAGCCGCGACGGCACGCCTGAGTTGGCGCGCCCGCTCGCCGACCATGTGATCGCGGCGGCGCGTGGACGCGCTTCGCAGATGAACGCCGGCGCCCTGGCGGCGCGCGGCGACGTGCTGCTATTCCTACACGCCGATACGAGGCTGCCGGCCGAGGCCGACGGCCTCGTGCTCGCCGGCCTTTATTCCACAGGCCTTCAATGGGGCCGCTTTAATGTGCATATCGAGGGTCGCAACCCGATGTTGGCTGTCATCGCCGCACTGATGAATTGGCGCTCGCTCATCACCGGGATCGTCACCGGAGACCAGGCGGTGTTCGTCACTCGCACGGCCTTCGTGGCTGCGGGCGGATTTCCGGACATCCCGCTGATGGAGGACATTGCGCTGTCGAAGCGCCTCAAGCGGCTCGGCCGCCCGCTCTGCCTCACCACTTCGGTCACCACCTCGGGACGGCGCTGGGAGCGGCACGGCGTCATCCGCACAGTGCTCTTGATGTGGCGGCTGCGGCTTGCCTATTTCCTCGGGGCCGAGCCCGCCGTGCTCGCCCGCCGCTATGGTTATGTACCGCGCAATGGCTGATACGACGAACATCTCAATCCTTGCCAAGGCGCCGGTGCCGGGGTTCGCCAAAACCCGGCTCATCCCGGCGCTCGGCCCAGACGGCGCGGCAGGCCTGCAAGCGCGGCTGATTGAACGCACGGTCGCGACCGCCTGTGCGGCCAAGCTCGGCCCGGTCAGGCTGTGCGCCACGCCAGACGAAACGCACCCGCTGTTCGGCGTGATGCAGCAGCGGTTCGGAGTCACACTTGCGCGCCAGCCGGACGGCGATCTTGGCGCGCGCATGCTGGCTGCAGCCACCGAAGCCGGTGGTCCAGTGCTGGTCATCGGCACCGATTGTCCGGCGCTCACGGTAGGCCAATTGCATGACATGGCGGAGGTGCTGCGCGGCTACGATGCAGCCCTGATCCCGGCGGAGGATGGCGGCTACGTGCTGATCGGGCTGCGCCGGCCGCAGCCCGTGCTGTTTTCTGAAATTGCCTGGGGCACCGCGACGGTCGCCGACGAGACGCGGTGGCTACTGTCGGCGCACGGTTTGACCTGGCGCGAACTGCCGGCGCTGTGGGACGTCGACAAGCCGGAGGATCTGGAGCGCCTGCGGCGTTCAGGATTCGCCGAATTGATCGGGGGCTAGACGCGCCCTTCCAGCGCGCGCCGGAAGATGGTGCGCGCCGCGCGCTTGTCGAGCGCGATCGGATTTCCACCGGCCGTCGGGTCCTTCGGCGCCATTGCGACGATCTGCTCGATCTTGTCATCACCGACATTGAGCCCAGCCAACGTGTGCGGCACGCCGATCTCGCCGCGCAGCACCAGCACCCAGTCAAGGAAGGCGCGAAAGCTCGGCCGCAACCCGATGTAAGCCGCGAGTCGCTTGATACGGTCCTCGATCGCCTTGCGGTTGAAGGCGAGCACATAGGGCATGAACACCGCGTTAGTCATGCCGTGGTGGCTGTCGTAGAGCGCACCGACCGGATGCGACAGCGCATGGATCGCACCGAGGCCCTTCTGGAACGCGGTCGCGCCCATGCTGGCTGCGGCCATCATGTGGGCCCGCGCGTCGAGGTCACCACCATTCTTGACCGCAAGCGCCAGATTCTCCTTCACGAGGCGCACGCCTTCGGCAGCGATGCCGTCGGCGAGCGGGTGATAGGACGGCGCGCAATAGGCCTCGACGCAATGAGCGAGCGCATCCATGCCGGTTCCGGCAGTGATCGCGGGCGGCATCCCGATCGTGAGCACCGGATCGCAAAGAGCGATCTTGGGCATCATCGCCGGGTGGAAGATGATCTTCTTGGTGTGCGAGGTCTCGTCGGTGACGACACCGGCGCGGCCGACCTCCGAGCCGGTGCCGGCCGTGGTCGGCACCGCGACCACGGGAGCAATGCCGCTCGCGTCAGCGCGCGTCCACCAGTCGCCGATGTCCTCGAAGTCCCCAATGGGACGCGTCTGCGCCTGCATGAAGGCAATCAGCTTGCCGACATCGAGGGCGGAACCGCCGCCGAACGCCACCACGCCGTCGTGACGACCTGATTTGTACGCGGCGACGCCCGCCGCGATGTTGGCCTCGACCGGATTGGGTTTGATGGCAGAGAACACGCCGCCGCCGATCGAAGCAGCCGCGGCTTGTGTCATCGGCAGTTTCGCCAGGCCCGGATCGGTGACGAACAGCGGATTCGAAATGCCGGCGGCTTTCGCGACGTCAGGCAGTTCCGCGATCCGGCCAGCGCCGAAACGCACCGAGGTCGGGTAATTCCAATTGCCGCGCAGTTCCATCAGATGATCTCGAAATACCGCGCCATTTCCCAGTCCGTGATCGCCTTGCGGAACTCGCGCTCCTCCCACTCGCGCGTCGCCGCGTAGTGGTCGACAAACGCATCGCCAAACAGCGCGCGCGCCGCCTTCGAGCTTTTCAGGTTCTGCGCCGCGTCCCAAAGGGTGCGCGGCAATTGCCGCCTTTTCGGGATGGTTTCTGCATAGGCGTTGCCGGCAATCGGCTTGTCCGGCTCGATCTTGTGCTCGATGCCCCAAAGCCCCGACCCGATCGCGGCGGCGAGCGCCACATACGGATTAATGTCAGCGGCCGCGATCCGATACTCGACGCGCTGCGACTTCGCCGAGCCCGGAATAGCGCGCAGCGCACAGGTGCGATTCTCAACGCCCCAGGTGGCGTCGGTCGGCGCCCAGAAGCCGGGGATGAGCCGTGTGTAGCTGTTCACCGTGGATGCCACCATCGCCAGAAATTCGGGCATCAGCGCCTGCTGGCCGCCGATGAACCAGCGCATCTCGTCCGAGATGGCGTGCGGCTTCTGCTTCGGATCGTGGAAGACCGCCCGGCCCTTCCGGTCCTTCAGCGAGACATGCAGATGCCCGGACTGGCCCGGCCAGTCCTTCGACCATTTCGCCATGAAGGTCGCCATCCAGCCGCGCCGCTCGGCGAGGACCTTGGTGAAGGTCTTGAACAGCGCGGCACGGTCGGCGCCTTCGAGCGCATCCGTGTAGGTAATCGCCGCTTCCAGCACGCCCGGGCCAGTCTCGGTATGCAGGCCTTCAAGCGGCATCCGCATCATGTCGCAGAGCTCAAGCAGGTGCTCGTAGAAGTCCGAATGCACCGAGGCGCGCAGCACCGAATAGCCGAAGAAGCCCGGCGTCACAGTCTTCAGGTTGCGATAGCCCTTGTCGCGCACCGAATGCGGTGTCTCCTCGAACAGGAAGAATTCGTATTCGCAACTCGCCTGTGCGGCGTAACCCATGCCGGCGGCGCGCTTGAGTACGCGCTGCAATGTGCCGCGCGGGCAGATGGCCTCGGCGTTGCCGGTGAACTCCGCCAGGAAGAACAGCATGTCGCCTTCGAGCGGCAGCGCCCGGCAGGTGTCCGGCACGATGCGGCACTGCGCGTCCGGATAGGCGGTGTGCCAGCCCGTGAAGCTGACGTTGTCATAGAGCTGGTCGTTGGAATCCCAGCCCAGCACCACGTCGCAGAAGCCGAAGCCGCTATCGAGCGCCGAAAGGAATTTCTCGCGCGAAAGATATTTTCCGCGCAGCACGCCGTCGAGATCGAACACGCCGAGCTTGACGTGGGAGAGCTTGCGCTCGGTAACGATCTTTCTGGCGTCGGCGATGGTTTTGACGTCGTGCGGCTGCATAGGCGTCCCCGTGACGGCGAATCACCAGCACCAGGGTCGCATACTTACGCCAGCCGGATCAGCACCAGTCCGGCGACGATCATCAACGCCGCGATAATTCGCACCCGCCGCAGCGGCTCGCCCAGGAACAGCACGGCAATCAGCGCCCCGAACAGCACGCTGGTCTCGCGTAGCGCCGCAACCACGGCAATCGGCGCGAGCGTCATGGCCCAGATCGCGATGGTGTAGGAGGCGACCGCAAGTGCCCCGCCGATCAGCCCGGTCTTCCAGTAGGGCTTCATCGCCGGAATGACCGCCATGCCGTTCCGCGCAAGGCCGTAGGCCAGCACGACCGGCGCGATGCCGACGAACAGCGCGACCGAATAGGCGACCGACAGACCGGGCCCCGCCGCCCGGCCGCCGATCCCGTCGACCACCGAATAGGCGCAGACCGTCACGGCGGTGAACAGCGCCGCGCCGACCGCGCGGCGATCGAGCTTGGCGAGATCGCGCCCGCCTTTCAGCGACAGCAGCAACACGCCGCCTGCGAGCATCACAATGCCGATCCAGCCCGAGGCACTCAGCAACTCGCCGACGTAGAACGTGGTGACGGTCGCGGTCATCAACGGCGCCGCACCGCGCGCGATCGGATAGACTTGGCCCAAATCGCCGAAGCGATAGCACTCGATCAGGCCAGCGAAATAGAACAGGTGAATGACGATCGAAGCAATCAGCCAAGGCCATGACGGCGCTTGTGGAAATCCCACGATGGCGAATCCGGGCAGCGCCACGAGGCCCGCGCCCAACGCGATCAGTGTGGTGGTGGCGAGCGGATCGAGGGTGCGCTTGATCGATGCGTTCCAGCCGGCGTGGCAGGCGGCGGCGAACAGCACTGACAAGAAAACGAAGGTGCTCATCCGTTTTTCGTCGCTCTGCCGCGCTCGGCGAGCTTACGGTCATAGTCCAGCACGGCCTGCAGCAGCACCTGAGCGCCCTTGGCGCATTGCTCCTTGGAGGTGAATTCGACCTCGTTGTGGCTGATGCCGCCGCGGCAGGGCACGAAGATCATCGAGGCCGGCGCAACGCGCGACACATAGGCCGCGTCGTGGCCCGCGCCCGAAACCATATCGCGCGTGGAATAGCCCGAGAGCTCGGCCGCCGCGCGCACCGAGGCGACGCAGTCCGGATCAAAGCGCAGCGCCGGCTGGTGCCAGATTTTCTGCATCGTGACGCCGAGGCCGAGCCCATCGCAGGCATCGGCCACCGCAATCTCAAATCGGCGCTCCATGGTGTCGAGCATGTCATCGTCCGGATGGCGCAGGTCGGCGCACAGAAACACTTCGCCCGGCACGACATTGCGCGAGTTCGGTTTGTTCTCGATCAGGCCGACGGTACCGACGCCAAACGGCGCGGCGGCGCGGCCGATCCCGTCGACCCGCTCGATCACGCGTGCGGCGCCAAGGAGAGCGTTCTTCCGCAAGTTCATCGGGGTCGCGCCGGTGTGGGCGTCCTGGCCGGTGATCGTGACCTCGTACCAGCGCATCGCCTGCACGCCGGTCACTACGCCGATGTCGCGTTGCTGCGCTTCGAGGATCGGACCCTGCTCGATGTGCAATTCGAAAAAAGCCGACAGCGGATGCGCGCCGCAGGGCTCGGCGCCGCGATAGCCGATGGCGTCGAGCGCCGCCCCGAAGGTGACGCCGCTGCGGTCCTGTTTGGCGTGCGCTTCGTCGCGGGTGAACACACGGGCGAACACGCCCGAGCCGACCATGGCGGGCGCGAAGCGCGAGCCCTCCTCGTTGGTCCAGTTCACCACCTCGATCGGCGCATAGGTCTCGTAGCCGGCCTCGTGCAGCGTGCACAGCGCCTCCAGCGCCGCCAGCACGCCGAGCGCGCCATCGAACTTACCGCCGGTCGGCTGGGTGTCGAGATGGCTGCCAAACGCAATCGGCGGCACGTCCGCGGTGCCGGGCCGCCGCGCGAACATGGTGCCCATGTCGTCCACGGTGACGCGGCAGCCCAGCGCTTCGGCCTTGGCCTTGAACCAGTCACGCACCTCGCGGTCGAGGTCCGTGAGCGTGAGACGGCAGATGCCGCCCTTCTGTGTGCCACCAATGGCGGCCGTCTCCATCAGCTCGCCCCACAGCCGCTCGGCGTCGATGGCGAGGTTTCGCATAAATCCTGATCAGGCCCGGCGCTGCGCGGCCGGCGCCCAGAGCTTCGGCCCGACCCGCAGATATTGCGGCACGCGCGCCACCTCGGCGCCGAGTGCCTGGGCGGCGTGCCAGCCCCAGCGTGGATCGTCGAGCAGCGCCCGCGCCAGCGCGATCATGTCCGCATGGCCTTCGCCGACGATCGCCTCAGCTTGCGCGGGCGTCAGGATCAGGCCGACCACGCGCGTCGCCATCCCGGTCTCACGTTTCACCTTCTCGGCGATCGGTACGTTGTAGCCCGGCGTGGTCGGATTGCGCGTGTCGGCGGTGATGCCGCCAGACGAGATGTCGATGAAATCGAGGCCATCGGCCTTGAGAGCCTTGGCGTAGGCGACGGTGTCGTCGGCGGTGATGCCGCCATCGGCGTCGCGCCAGTCGCTGCCGCTCACTCGCACGCCGAGCGGCACGTTCTTCGGCACCACCGCGCGCACCGCCCGCGCGATCTCGCGGCCGAACCGCATGCGGTTCTCGAACGAACCGCCGTACTGATCGGTGCGCTTGTTGGAGATCGGCGACAGGAACGAATGCGCCAGATAGCCATGCGCGTAGTGCAACTCGATGGCGTCGAAGCCAATGCGCAACGCGCGCTTGGCGGCGTTAACGAACGCATCGCGCACCCGCGCGATGTCCTCCGGCGTCGCCTCGCGCGGTGTGTGCCAGCCCGCGCCGAACGGGATGGCGGACGCCGCGAGGGTCTGCCACGGATCCTGGTCGGCCTTCAGCGCTCCGCCGCCCTCCCAGGGCCGCTGCGATGACGCCTTGCGACCGGCATGCGCAAGCTGGATGCAGAATTTCGACGTGCCGTGACGCTTGCCATGCGCGATGACACGAGCGAGCGCATATTCGTTGTCGTCGGAATAGAGCCCCAGGCAGCCGTGGGTGATGCGACCCGCGCGTTCCACATGCGTCGCCTCGACGACGGTGAGGCCGGCGCCGGAATTGGCCTGGCCGAACAGATGCCCGAGATGCCAGTCGTTGGCGCTGCCGTCGTCGGCGCTGTATTGGCACATCGGCGAGACCACGATGCGGTTGGACAGTTCGAGATCGGCAAGTTTAATCGGCGAGAACAGAGCGGACATGGGATTCCTTGGGCTGGACGGGCAGCCGCAATCATAGAGGCGACCGCAGGGGCGGCAAGCGGCTCAGCGCAGCCTTAAGATCGCCAGCGCCAGCGCCTGGGCGCGCGGCACCAGCGTGTCGATCTCCATATATTCGTCGGGCGTATGGCCGCGCCCGCCGACCGGACCGACCGCGCAGATGGTCGGCGCGCCAGTCGCCGCCGCAAAGCCGGAATCGGCGCAGCCGCCAGTGAAGATCGCCTTTGGCTCGTTGCCGAGATCGCGCAGACACGCGCCGTAGTGCTCGAACAGCTGTTGATTGTCCGCGGTCTCGACCAACGGCAGAAACTCGCCGGTAATTTCGAGCTTGGCGCTCGTGCCAGGCACAAAGCTTTTCGCGACAATCGCCTCGACTTTCGCCATCGTGGCCCTGCGGTCGGCCGGCGTGATGAAGCGGAAATCCACCTCGCAGCGCGCCCAGGGCGCGACGGTGTTGACGGTCTGGCCGCCCGCCACCACGCCAACATTGAGCGTGATGCCGTTCGGCGGATCGCTCAGAGCGTGCAACGCCAGTGTCTTGTGCGCGAGCTCGTTGATCGCGCTGATGCCCTGCTCGAAGTTGGCACCTGAATGCGCGGCCTTGCCGGTGATCTCGATGCGCATGAACACGCCGCCCTTGCGGCCGGTTACCACCGCGCCCGGGCCGCGGCCGGGCTCGGAGTTGAACACCGCACGCGCGGCGCGCGCGTGCTGCTCGATCACCGGCCGCGAGAACGGCGAGCCGATCTCCTCGTCACCGGTGAACAGCGCGGTGACCGGCGCCGTTGCGCCGCCGAATTTCTTCAGCGCCGCGAGCACGAAGCAGTTCATCACCAGGCCTGATTTCATGTCGGCGACGCCCGGACCATAGGCGCGGTCGCCATCGATGCGGAACGGGCGGCGCGTCGGCTCACCTTTGGGGAACACAGTGTCGCGATGCCCCATCAGCAGGATTGGACGATTGCCGCCGCCGTTTCGCACGGTGGCGCTGATGGCGTCGCCGAACTTGGTGTCCGGCGTCACCTCGGCCGCGATGCCATTGGCATCGAGAAAGCCGCGGATGTGGGCGCCGGCCGCATCCACGCCAGCCTTGTCGTAACTGCCGCCGTCGGTGTTAACGAGCCGCTCGAGCAGCTTGAGCATTTCGCCGCGCTGGCCGCTGAGCCAATCGAGAACTTGCCGCTCGGTCGATGATGGATCGCTCATGGGTTTCCTCGCGGGCGATTCATACGTCATCGCCAAGCTGGCGCGAAGCGCTCCTCCGCAGAGCCTATGAAACAAAATCGCCGGGTCATAGGCGAGCGAGGCGACGCCGTCCTTCGGACGGCTATGCCCGGCGATCAAAACGACGAAGCTTTGAGACTGGCTACTCGGCCGGCGCGAAATCGCTCGGCCGCGGCGCGACCTTGGCCCAGCGCTTGGCGGCCATGATGGCCTCGCGCATGCGATCGAGGAATTCCTCGCTGGTGTAGTAGTGCTGCCAGCGGCCGCTCTGATAGAGGTCGATGAAATGAGCGCGGCGGCGTTCCGCGAGATCGCGCCACTTCAGCGCGGCCTGGTCCATCGCATACGGGAATTGCCGGTGGGGCATCGTCGAACCGCTGGCTGCCGCACAGGCAGCATGTGATCGTTACGTGCGGGACTTGTGCGAGCAACGGCAGCGCGGCCGTCGCACAGGTCTTGCACGAGTTATGCACAGGGTTGTTCACAGGACGCGGACGCCACAGCACGATGCCGGCCGCAGGCCGGACACGCCCAAGGCCATGATTCGTATGGCTGAACGAAGGCGCGGCCCCGGTACGTCCCGGAGCCGCGCAAAAGAAAAGCGGCCGCCTAAGACTTGATCGACAAAACGCCCTCAATTTCGACCGAAATCTGGCCGGGCAGCGAGCCCATACCGACCGCGGAACGGCCGTGCTTGCCGTTTTCGCCGAACACTTCGACGAACAGATCCGACATGCCGTTTGCGACTTTGGGATGGTCCTTGAAGTCGGGCACCGCGTTGACCATGCAGAGCATCTTGACGACCGTGTCGACGCGATCGAGCGAACCGAGCGCAACGCGGGTCGCGGACAGCAGCTGCAGCCCAACGATGCGGGCGCGCTTGTAAGCCTCCTCGACCGAGACGTCGCCGCCGACCTTGCCGGTCATCAGATTGCCGTTCGGGTCGCGCGGCCCCTGCCCAGCCAGGAACAGGAGATTGCCGGCAACGCGGTACGGCAGGTAATTCGCGACCGGCGCCGGCACGTTGGGCAACGTGATGCCAAGCTGTTTCAGGCGGGCTTCTGCACTCATGGATCGTTTCCTCTGCGTTGAAATATCTGAGCCGGCGATGCGGCCGCGTCTTATCGGCGCGATTGTCCGAAGCTTCCGGCTCCAGGTCCAGATCAAAAATCGAAATGCCGGCGTGCCAAATGCCGGTGTGCCATGCGCAAAAGGGGCGACCCCGCCCGGACGGGGCGCGTCCGAGCGGGGTCTTTGAGACCGGCGCGAGGGGAAGGCGGGGGGCGTGCGCGCCGGTCGCAGTCTCAAAATTCAGCAGTGAAGGATTTCGTTCGTGGGCCGTGGTGGCCCGGGGATGCACATTGGTCGCGGCGAGAGACCAAAAGGTTCATCGCGATGCGCGCATCGTTTTGCGCGTGCGGCGAAATAGCGGATCGTTGGTTCGAATAAAACAAATGCCCCGCTCGCGCGGGGCATCGTGTCTGTTTGTCGATTGGTGGCTGTTAGCGTGCTGCCGTGGTCGGAGCGCCCGTGGACGTCGCAGCCGCCGGAAGCGCGGGCATTGCCGGAGTGGCCGACGCGGTCGGCACCGCCGAAGCGTTTGACTCCAGCGCCACGATCGCCTGATAGGCGTCGGCAAGACCTGCACCGAACTGCGGATCGCGGCCGGGCGCGCCGAGATCCTTCGCCGACGCCACCAGGATTTGGCGCACGACATCGGGCGAGAGGCCAGGCTTGCGTTCAAGGATCAGCGCCACGATGCCGCTGATGTGGGCAGCCGCAAACGACGTACCGGTGCGCATCTCATAGCCGCCCTGCGGATCCGGCAGCAGAATGTTCACGCCGGGCGCCGAGATCGTGATGTGGCTGCCGATGTTGGAGCCCTTGAAGAGATCGTCGTTGGCGTCGGTCGCCGAGACGGCGATCACGTTCGGATCCGCCGCGGGATACTGCGGCGGCGAGTTCGGGCCGAAGTTGCCGGAGGCCGCGACCAGGACCGCACCATGATTGTGCGCGGCAAGGAGGTGACGCGCCATGCCTGGATCTGCAGGACCCGCGAAGCTCATGTTGATGACGCGCGCGTTCTGCAGAGAAGCGTATTCGAGACCCTTGATGATCGCCATGGAGGTCGCCTCGGCCGACGAGCCGACAGCGCTGAATGCCTTGATAGCGAGAATGCGCGCGGCGGGCGCCACACCCATGAGCTGCGAGCGCGCCGCGATGGCGCCGGCGATCGCGGTGCCGTGGAAGTGCGGCTTCTCGTTGGTGCCGATGGCGTCAAAGGTGCCGGCGATCACGCCTGCGAGCTCGGGATGATTGACATCGATACCGGAGTCGATGACCGCCACCAGCACGTTGGAGCCAACCGCAAGGCTATGCGCCTCCGGCAGGTGGAGCTTGGTGATCATGTATTGCGCCGACCGCATGCCGGTGAGCCCGGCGGTGGCAGTTGTCGCGACCACGGGCGTCACCTGCGGGGTCGTCGCCTGTTGCGGCGTGAAGCGCGGACCGATCGCTTTGGGCGCCGACGAAGGCGCAGCGCCCTGCGACTGCACGCCCTGGAAGATATAATTGGGCTGGCCCGCGATCAGCACGCCTGACTGCAGCGCCGGATCGCTCCGGAGCGCTGTCAGCACGACGCGCACCGGGCGGCCATCGGTAATGCGGCCGCGGAAGTAGATCGAATTGGTGAGCAAAAAGCGCAGCGTCTCGATCTGCGCCAGCCGGTTACGCACCGCCACCACGGCAATGTCGTCCGCTGTCAGATTACCGGGGAACTCCAGCACCACCTCGTTCGACACGAAGCGGTTCTCGTTCGGCGGCGGGATATCGATGGCGCTGGTGCGCGGACCCTGTGGACCGATCGGGCCGCTGACGCGCGGACCAGCGGGTGGACCAAACGAGGACGGCGGTGGGCCAGGCGGAAGCGGCGGCGCTCCCACGGCTGGACCAAGCGTGCCGATCAGGATGCCGGTGCCGATAATCGGAACACCGAGACCGGGGCCGGGACGACCAGGGCGATCGGGACGGCCCGGCGGATACGTCGGCGGACGGTCATTGCCTGGCGGATTGCTCACAACCGGACCCGTCGGGCGGGTCGGTCCGGTCGGCTTGGGCGGCTTGGGCGGCACCGCGATCGAGCTGCTCGGCGTGGTCGTTGCGACGTTGCCCGGATACTTGGGATTGCGCGAAGTGGTCGACGTACTTGTTGTTGTCGTGGTCACCACGGCCTTCGACGTGATGGCCGGCTTCATGATGGCGGGCTTGGTGACGATGCGGCTCTTGTAGCTTTGAACGCTGAACTTTTTGACCGTCGTCGTGCTCATGCGCGGCGTCGCAACACTGCGCATCGTCGGGCCGCGGGAAGCGGCCGACGAGACTTCCGTTGCGGCAACGATCGCGGCCGCCGCCACAGCGGCAAGGAGCGATAACGAAACCAAGAGCCTTTGGGGTCGATGCAAGCGCATGACGCTACCTCCGAGCCAGGAGCGCGCGCCATTCAGACCAGGGGCGCGCGCGTTAAGCCTTTGCCATCATGGCGACCCTTTTAGGGCACTCCACTATTGGGCCGCCGGAACCGTGAACTGCACGACCGGGTTCGACTGCATCCGCTTGACGATCACCGTCTTTTCGGACGCCTGCAGGGGCTTCTCCGAGACGCGCAGCCGGAACAGGCCACTGCCTTCGATCGGACCGTTCACCACAGCCGCCTTATGGTCGAACAGGAACTTGCTGATGTCGGCCAGGCTGGCCTGCGGATTGAAGCGGATCAGGATGAAGGCGCCCTCGGCCGGGTCCTGCGTGTTGTAGGAGGCGAGATCGATCGAGCCGGCCTTCTTTTCCTTGATAAGCACGCCGGTGATCAGGCCAGCCTGAAGCACGATGGCGAGTGCCGCCGCGGTCGCGCCATAGGCCAGAGTGCGCGGCTGGAACCCGGACACGAAGCTTGTCAGCCAGGCGCCGATATTGAACGAAACCTTGGGTTGCCGCGCGGGCTCAGCATCGATCTTGGCGAACAGCGACTGCATCGCGCGCGCCGACGGCGCTCCGAGCGACTCGTTGAGGCGGATGGCTTCACCCAGTTCCTCACGAACCATTTCGTAGCGGCTGGCGAGTTCGTTGTCGTTGGCGAGCGCCTGCTCAACGAGCTGCGCATCGCGGCGGTTGAGCGTGCCTGCGGCATGCCACGGCAGCAGAAGCTCGATGTCTTCGGGCATCTCCTGCACTTGTTTGTTGTTCGTGTTCATGGCCAACCTCTCTCAATTCCCTGCGCTTTCAGGAGTTCCGCCAACTTCTTACGCGCGTAGAACATTCTCGTTTTGACTGTTGCCTCCGGGATTCCAACGATCTCGGCTACTTCCTCGACCGATTTCTCGTGGTAGTACACGAGATCGATGATCTCCCGATGTTCCACCGTAAGTGATGTCAGGCACTTCCGGATAACCGCACTCTTGTCCTTCTTCTCCAGCGTGACGTCGGGGGTATCTGCCGTGTCCTCGATCGTCTCCGCCATATCTTCGTCCAACTCTTGCTCGGGCTTACGCCTGAGCGCGGACAAAGCCTTGAACCGAGCGATAGCGAGGAGCCAAGTCGAAACCGCGGCCCGTCCTTCGAAACGGCTGGCTTGACGCCAGACGTCCAGGAACACCTCGCTGATCAGGTCTTCTGCGGTTGCTTCATCACGAACCAGCCGCAGCACGAACCTGAACACTCGCACGTGATGCCGTGCAAACAGCACCTGCATCGCGAGCCGATCGCCGTTTGCGATCCGTCCTATGAGGACTTCGTCCGATGTAGCTTGGTTCGCGGACAACTTTCGGCTCTCGTAAGGTTAGTCGTGCCAATTGCGGTTCTGGTTCAAAGCCTTTGCAATTTCCACTTAAACCCTTTGAATCGCAAGCGAAAATTGTCATTTTTCCGCCCCCAGATAGGGGCTATTGGAAATCGTTAACCATAGGGCGGCCCATTCCATGACGCTTTCCGACCTCAATGGCATGCCGCCTGAAGTATTTGTCGCGGCACTGGCCGAAGTGTTCGAACACGCCCCCTGGGTGGCGGTAGGAGCCGCCGCCGGCCGCCCCTACCCCACCGTCGAGGCCCTGCATAACGGCATGTTGGCCGCGGTCCGGCGGGCCGGCCCGGACCGCCAGCACGCCTTCATCGCAGGCCATCCCGAGCTTGGCAGCCGGGTCAAACGCGCCGACTGGACCGATGCCTCGCAATCCGAACAGGGCAGTCTCGGCCTCGACCGGCTGAATTCGGAGGAGTTCGACCGGTTCGCCCGGCTCAACCGCGCCTACCGGGAGAAATTCCAGTTCCCCTTCATCATCTGCGTTCGCCGGCACACCCGCGATTCGATCCTGGCGCAGTTCGAGCGCCGGCTTGGCAATGACGTTGCTGCGGAGCGCGCCCAGGCGTTGGACGAGATTGCGCTGATCACGCGGTTGCGCCTGGTCGCCAAGGTGGATGGCCCCGGCAAGCCGGTCACTGAAGGACACCTGACCACCCACATGCTCGACACCGCTGCGGGCCGGCCGGCGGCCGGCGTCAAGATCACGCTGCACGAAGTCGGCGCCAGCGCCCGCGGGCTGCTGGTCGAGACCGTCACCAACGCCGATGGCCGCACCGACCGGCCGCTGATCGCGGGCGAGCCGCTGCGGATCGGGACGTATGAATTGTCGTTCCACGTCGGCGATTACTTCCGGGGGCCCACCACGGCCGATCCGCCTTACCTCGACGTGGTGCCGATCCGCTTTTCCATCGCTGAGCCCGAAGCGCACTATCACGTGCCGTTGCTCGCGACGCCCTGGAGTTATACGACTTACCGCGGAAGCTGATCCGACCGCGCCATCGCTCAACCCAAGGAAGACCAACGTGATCGACCTCTACACCTGGACCACGCCGAACGGCCGCAAGATTTCCATCGCGCTGGAAGAGTTGGGCCTGCCCTACACCGTGCATGCCGTGGACATCGGCAAGGACGAACAGTTCAAGCCGGAGTTTCTGAAGATCAGCCCGAACAACCGCATCCCCGCAATCGTAGATCGCGACAACGGCCTCTCGCTGATGGAGTCGGGCGCGATCCTGACCTACCTCGGCGACAAGACCGGCAAACTGTTGGCGAAATCGGGCGAGAAGCGCTGGAAGGCGATCGAGTGGCTGAACTGGCAGATGGGCGGCGTCGGCCCGATGTTCGGCCAGGTGCATCACTTCGTGAAATACAATCCGGGCAAGGCACCCTATGCCGAGGAGCGCTATCTGAAAGAGGCGCACCGGCTCTATGGCGTGCTCAACAAGCGCCTCGACGGCCACGAGTACGTCGCCGACGACTATTCGGTCGCCGACATTTCGATCTGGCCCTGGGTTTCGCGTTACGAGTGGCAGACGGTCGATTTGAAGCAATATCCAAACGTGCTGCGCTGGTATCTGGCGATTGCGAAAAAGCCCGCAACGCAGAAGGGCTACAAGGTGCCAAAGGACGTCGGCGAGGTGCCGATCCCTGCTTAGGATTTAGCGCGTTAGCGGTACGACGAGCCGTGCGATCTCGGTACCCAGAAGACAGGATAGCGCCAGAGAGCCGATCAAACAGCGGCCATGGCCGGATGCTCTTGCTCACCCGAAGCCCGCAATGACACACTGAGTTCATGCCCGCTTTCATCTGCAACACCTGCGGAACGCAATACGCAGCCAGCGAAAAGCCGCCGGCCAGTTGCCCGATCTGCGACGACGAGCGGCAATACGTGCCGCCGCCGGGTCAGACCTGGACCACACACGAGGTCTTGCAGAAGCGCTATTACAACGGCTGGCGCCAGCTTGAACCCAACCTCTACTCGATCACGACCTTCCCGGCCTTCGGTATCAACCAGCGCGCGCAGCTGCTGTGCACGCCGAACGGCAACATCCTGTGGGACTGCATTTCGCTGTGCGATCCAGCAACCGTCGCGCTGATCAAGGCGATGGGCGGCATCGAATGCGTCGCGATCTCGCACCCCCACTACTACACCTGCATGGTGGAATGGAGCCACGCCTTTGGCGGCATCCCGATCCATCTGCACTCAGCCGACCGCAAGTGGGTGATGCGCGACGACCCGGCCATCAAGCTTTGGCAGGGCGAAACCAAGGAGCTTCTCCCCGGCGTGACGCTGATCTGCGCCGGCGGCCACTATCCGGGCGGTGCGGTGCTGCACTGGGCGGCAGGTGCCGGCGGCAAGGGTGCGCTGCTCTCCGGCGACATCGTGCAGGTGGTGCAGGACAACAAGTCGGTGAGCTTCATGTGGAGCTATCCGAACTTCATTCCGCTATCGGCGCCTCGCGTCGAAGGCGTGGTCAAATCGCTGAAGCGCTACCAATTCGATCGCATCCACGGTGCGTTCAACGACCGCACCATCTGGCAGGACGGCAAGGGCGTGATGGAGCGCTCGGCGGCGCGCTATCTGAAAATCATCCGTGGCGACGGCTCTTACGAACTGCAGTGACTGCAGCGTCTTGATCTCCCAGCCGTCCTGCGCCGGCAATCGGGGCGAGCCCTGTCGCGTGCCTCACTCGCCTTTGATATTGGCGACCTTGATGACCGGCGTCCAAAGTTCGATCTCGGCCCGCATCAGCGCCGCGAGTGCCTCGGACGATGAGCTTGCAGCCTCGACGCCGAGCAACTCGAGCCGCGACTTGCTGGCCGGCTCCGCCAGCATTTGCACCAGGCCCGCATTCATCTTCGCGACGATCTCGGGCGGCGTTTTGACCGGCGCGAACACGCCATACCAGGACGTCACGTTGAAGCCCGGCACGCCGGATTCGGCAAAGGTCGGAATCTCCGGCGCGAGCGCGGAGCGCTGCGGCGTCGAAGCCCCGAGCGCCCGCACCTGACCGGACCGCACGGCTTGCAGCAGCGAGCCCGTGGTGTTGAACATGGAATCGATGCGGCCCGCGAGCAGGTCGCTCATCGCGCCCGCCGCCACACCGCGATAAGGCACGTGCGTGATATTGACGCCGGCCTTCACCTTGAACAGCTCGGCGGTGAGGTGCGGCGTCGTCCCAATACCGGGTGTCGCGAAGGTGACCTTGCCGGGATCGGCCTTGGCCTTGGCGATGTAGGCTTGCAGCGTGGTCAACGGCGAATCCTTGTGGACGACAACAAGGTTCGGATACCGCCCAATCAACGACACCATCGCGAAATCGGCCATCGGATCGTAGCTGAGCGAGCCAAAGAGCTGCGGCATGATCGGCAGCGAGCCCGGGCTGAACAGCATGGTGTAGCCATCGGGCGAGGCATGGGCCGCGGCGTCATGGGCGATATTGCCACCGGCGCCACCCTTGTTCTCGACCACGACCTGCTGGCCCCAGATCTCCGACAGCCGGTTGGCCAGGATGCGAGCGGTCGAGTCCGCACCGCCCCCCGGCGGGAAGCCGACGATCAGGCGGATGACGCGCGTCGGCCAGGCGGCCTGCGCGATGGCGAGGTGTGGAAGCGCGAGCGCCGAGCCGGTTGCGGCGGCAAGGCGCAGGAATTGGCGGCGGCGAAGTGTCATGTGGGTCCCCTCTTAGAACCCATATCGGAGCCGATTACGCCGCCGTGCGCAACGCGTGCAGTGCGGCCGCGATCGCTGCTTCCTCAAACATCTCGATGAACACTGCCTGATCGGTCGCGGCGACAATCTTGTGCGCCGGCGCGAATGCGGCGAGGAATTCGTGGGTGTGCCAGTGACCGATCGCAGGCAGCAGCGGCAGCCCGGGGATCGACGGCTCCGGGTGCATGGTGACGTAGAAATAGGGCTCGCCGCAGTACTCGTCGCCCGGCGAGAAGCCCAAGCCCATGGTGCGGCCGCGGCCGAGCACAACCAGCGAGTCGAAATCGAAATGGTGCGGCCAGCAGCGCACCGCCGGCGCCTTAAGCTTGCGGGCGTGCAAGCGGCTTTGCAGACGGCCCAGCATGCCGTCCGCATTGGCGAACCACGCTGACAGCACCTGCATTGGTTCGCTCATCTCTTCGAGCGAATAGCGCGCGCCGAGTGCCAGCGCGTGATCCGGCATCGCATAGGGCAATGGCGCATCGAGCTTCTTGGCATCGAGACCGCGCTTCGAAAGCTGCCCGCCGAGCCAAGTGCGCACCTCGGCCTCGGCACGACCGTCGAGCGGCAGCTCGGCGTTGCCGCCGCCCAGCACCGCAAGCGTGAAATCCGCGATCCTCAAGCCGATGCGCGCGCCACCCGGCAGCGGATGCGTCACCAGACCGCCGAACGCGGCGTCCCAGCCGAAGTTGGTGTGGCCATGGTCCGCTTGCTCGGACACATAGGCGCGCGCAGCGCGCGCCAGCCATTGTACGGCGTAGTGCGCCTGCAGGCGCGCAGCCGCCAGATACATGAAGTTGGCGCGCGGGACCGCGTGCCATTGTGTGGCCGCCATGTTCACGTCCCTGACTTGAAGCGCTTGGCCAGCGCGTCGGCATTTTTCGACAGCAGGCCGACATCGGCGCCGACGGCGACGAACTTGTAGCCCATGGAAATGAATTTCTTCGCCTCCTCCTCGTTCGGCGTCAGGATTCCGGCGGGCTTGCCGATCTTGGTCAGGCGCTTCACCGCGTCCTCGAATGCCGCCTGCACGTCGGCGCTCGACCAATTGCCATAGTATCCGAACGATGCCGACAGATCGGCCGGGCCGATGAACACGCCATCGATGCCGTCAACCGAAGCGATTTCTTCAATCCTGGCGAGCGCATCGCGAGTCTCGACCTGGATCAGCACGCAAATCTCGCTCCCTGCGTTGCGCAGGTAATCCTTGACGCGCCCATAACGGCTGGCGCGCCCCGACGCGGTGATGCCGCGCACGCCTTGCGGCGGATATCGGGTCGACGCGACCGCGCGCTTGGCTTCCTCGGCGTTCTGCACAAACGGCAGCAGCACCGTCTGCGCACCGATATCGAGGATGCGCTTGATCAGCACCATGTCGTTCCAAGCCGCCCGCACGATGCAGGACGCGGTGCCGGCTTGCGCCGCCTGAAGCTGCGCCAGCACGCTCGGCAGCTCGTTCGGCGAGTGCTCGGTATCGATCAAGAGCCAGTCGAAACCCGAATGCGACACGATCTCGGTCGCGACCGGGCTGCACAGGCTGCACCACAGACCGATCTGCACCTCGCCCCTGGCAAGCGCGTGCTTGAAATTGTTACGCGGCATATCCATTCGTGGATGCTCCTAGACGAACTGCACGGCAATGCCGCCGAGCGGGCCGAAGTCGCCATGCACGGTATCGCCCTTCCCGGCAAACACCACGCGGGTGAACGAGCCCGCGAGCACGATGTGTCCCGGTTCGAGCGGCGTGCCCATGGAGCCGAGCTTGTTGGCGAGCCATGCCACGCCCATCGCCGGATGGCCGAGCACACCCGCAGCGATGCCGGTCTCTTCGATCTCGGAGTTCTTGTACATGATGCCGCCGACCCAGCGCAGATCGACATCCATCGGACGCACCGGACGGCCACCCATGACGATGCCGGCGGCCGCGCCATTGTCGGACACCGTGTCGAAAATCTTGCGCTGGTCCTGCACGCGGGCATCGACGATCTCGAGCGCCGGCACCACGTAGTCGGTCGCCGCCAGCACGTCGGTCAGACCGACGCCCGGCCCCATCAGCCGCTTGCCCAGCACAAAGGCGAGTTCGACCTCGATGCGCGGCTTGCAGAAACCGGCATGTGGCAGCTTGGCGCCATCCGGCACGATCATGTCGTCGTGCAGGTAGCCGAAATCCGGCTCGTCGATGTTGGAGGACCGCTGCATCGCCTTCGAAGTAAGGCCGACCTTGTGGCCGACGAGCTTCCGGCCCGCCGCGATCTGGCGCTTATGGACGATGGTCGAGATCGAATAGGCGTCCTCGATGGTGATGCTCGGGAAGGTGGTAGAGAGCTGAATGGCTTGTTTCTTGGTCTTATGGGCCTCCATCAGGATATCGGCGGCCTTGTTGCGGTCGGCATCCGAGAGCATTGGCTTTCCTCCCCGTTTGTTGAATTGATCCTGTACCGACTCCTGTTTGAAAATCAAAGGGTACGGGGGAAACGATGCAGAAGATTGCCGTTGCGGATTGGGCCAAGCTTGCCGACCGGGCGCCCGCTTATGCGCTGGTGGGCAGCGTCGATCTTGTCGTTATCCGCTATGGCGAGAAGGTCTCGGTGCTCTATGGCCGCTGCCTGCACCGCGGCGCGCTGCTGTCCGACGGGCATGTCGACGACCACGACAACCTGATCTGCGGGCTGCACAATTGGGACTACCGGATCGACACCGGCATCAGCGAATACAACAACGTCGAGGTGCTGCCGAAATTCGCAAGCTTCATCGAAGGCGGCAAGGTGCTGGTCGACGCCGACGAGATCGCCGCCTGGGCGAACGACCATCCGCAGCCTTACCGGCGCGATCAGTACCAAGGGCTTTACGCCGACGTGCACGGTGATCCGGCCGAGCCTTTCGTCGGCCTAATCCAGAAATACGCGACCGAGGGCTTAAGCAAGACCGGCCATCACGGCGTGGTCGAAGCGATGGGCGTGCCGCGCCAGCAATTGCCGACGTGGGATGACATCCAGATCGTCACCGCGCAGCTTGCAGTGCCGCCGCAGCTCGACGACACGCCGGTCGGCACCGAGGTCGTGATCGGGCCGAACGCGCAAAAGCCGTTGACGCTGAAAATTCCGCTGATGGTGTCCGACATGAGCTTCGGCTCGCTGTCGGAACCCGCCAAGGTCGCGCTTGCGCGCGGCGCCGAGATGGCCGGCACCGGCATCGCATCCGGCGAAGGCGGCATGCTGGCCGAGGAGCAAGCGGCGTGCAGCCGCTACTTCTTCGAATATGCCTCGGCGCGCTTTGGCTTTGCCTGGGAGAAGGTGATGAAGGCGCAGGCCTTCCACTTCAAGGGCGGCCAGGCAGCGAAGACCGGCACCGGCGGCCACCTGCCCGGCAAGAAAAACATCGGCAAGATCGCGCTCACCCGCGGATTGCCGTCCGGGACCGACGCGATCTCGCCGGCGCGCTTTCCGGACTGGACCGAACTGTCGCAATTCCGCGCCTTCGCCGACGAGGTGCGAAGCCGCACCGGCGGCATTCCGATCGGCTACAAGCTCTCGGCGCAACACATCGAGAAGGACATCGATGCGGCGCTTGAAATCGGCTGCGACTACATCATCGTCGATGGTCGCGGCGGCGCGACCGGCGCCGCGCCGACGATCTTCCGCGACAACATTTCGGTGCCGACGATCCCGGCGCTCGCACGCGCGCGCCGCCATCTCGACAAGGCCGGCAAGAACGTCACACTCATCATCACCGGCGGGTTGCGAACGCCGGCCGACTTCGCCAAGGCGCTGGCGCTTGGCGCCGACGCCATCGCAATCGCCAACTCGGCGATCCAGGCAATCGGCTGCATCGGCATGCGCGCCTGTCACACCAACAATTGCCCGGTCGGGATCGCGACGCAGAATCCCCGCCTCGCCGCGCGGCTCGATGTGGCGAAATCGGCCGAGCAACTGGCGCGGTTTCTCGAAACATCGGTCGAGCTGATGCAAATCCTGGCGCGCGCCTGCGGCCACACGCATCTCAACCAGCTCTGCCTCGACGACCTGACCACCTGGAAGGAGGACATGGCGCGCCTCTCGGGCGTGCCCTACGGCGGCGTTGGCCCGCTCTAGCCCCTGACGGACGAAACCGCGGTTTGGTATCGTTCGGGCACAACAAGAAGCCAAACAGCCTTCAATCGCAACCAACGACATGCTGAAAACGACCTAGGGAGGTCTTCATGAAGTACTGGCTCAGCGTCGCCGCAAGCCTGCTCATCGCGGGGTTCGCGGTCCTGCAACAAGCGTCCGCACAATCCGGCCCCGGCTGGATCACGCTGTTCGACGGCAAGAACCTCGATCAATGGGAAGGCGACGGATCCGCGACCTTCAAGATCGAGGACGGCTCGGTCATCGCCACCGACAAGAAGGACCCGAAGAAGGTGGCGTCCTATCTCATTTCCAAAAACTCGTACAAGAACTTCCAGCTTCGCGCCGAGTTTTGGGTCAGCGATGACGCCAACAGCGGCATTTTCATCCGCTGCAATCCAAAGGCCATCGGGGCCAAGACCTGCTACGAATTCAACATTTTCGACAAGCGTCCGGACCCGACATATGGCACCGCCTCGATCGTCTATATCGGCGAGGTAAATCCGATGCCGAAGGCCGGCAGCAAGTGGAGCACGATGGAGATCACGGCCGACAAGCGACACTTGGTGCTGGTGTTCGACGGAAAGACGACCGTGGATGTCCGCAACGGCCTGTTCGACGAAGGGCACATCGCGCTGCAGTTCGGTGTCGGCACGGTGAAGTTCCGAAGGGTCGAGATCAAGCCGCTATAAGCGGCCATTTCGGCTCGGAGCGCCGCGCGCGTATCATCGCCTTCCCTTCGCTCGCACTGGCGAGTGAAGGGAAGGCCTTTTCGTCAATGTGGAATGTCAATGGGCGCGACGCGCGGCACCGCGCCGGCGTCGTGCACAATGCCGACGATCTCTTTAAAAATATTGTTCTTGCCCTTGAACTTGGAATTGACCACCACGCCGGCCGACACGCCATTGCTGAAATCGATCACCAAGGTGGATACCTCGCCACGGGTCGCGTTGGCCGGATGCAGGCCGATGTGATGGTACGAAATCAGTCCGTCATTATTGTTCCGAAAGATTCCAAGCTCCTGGTTTTTCATCAGCGCGACAGTCTCAGGCGGTAAGATTTTCTGCGTGTGGGTCAGCGCTTGGATGAAGGTCGCAAGCTGCCGCGCGGAGAAGAACCAGCCCTGCGCGCCGCTGCGCGGGCAGAGGTCACCCCAGGGTTCGCCGGGCATCAGCTTGGAGAAGTCGAACGGATTTTTAGTGTTCTCCGATCGATAGGCCAGCGCCGGCTCGGCGTCGGTCACCTTGCAGTACATGGTCGGCAGGCCAGCCGGCTGGAACACCAGTTCGTTCATCAACTGGGCATAGCGCTCTGCCAGCGCATCCGCGATCGGCTCCGAGTTGCCGTTACGCTCCTGCTCTTCGAGCCCACGCAGCGTCGCCTCCGGCATGCCCTCGAGCAGCGGCATGATGATGCGAAATACGCCGTAGTCGTGGTTGTTGTAGCGCACCTTGCCCTTGTCGGCTTCGACGATCGAGGTCGAGAAGCATTCTTTGACCGTGTCATAGCCGAGGTTGCCGTGGCAGCGCAGTCCGGCGCGGTGCCCCATCAATTGGCGAAAAGTAACCTCTTTGACGCCCTCGCCGAGCGTCCAGGTGGATGGCAGATAGGTCCAGACCGGCGTGTCGGGCGAAAGGTTCTTGCGCGCCAGCAGCTTGAATATCGCGACCGCCGTCATGGTCTTGCTGACGCTGGCGATGGTGAGCTTATCGTCAACCGACATCGGGCGCGGCGACGGATCGGGCTTGTGCCGCGCGTTACCGCCGGCGCGGGTGACAAAGGCACCTGACGGCAGCGCGGCGACCACCGCGTAACCGACCGAGCGATTGGCGAAGCGCGCCTCGATCAGCCGGCCGAGACGCTCCAGATAGTTCCGCTGGCGGGTGTCCCGCGCCTCCGGCACCTGCGCAAGCGCCACCGTCGCGGCGAGACCCACGAACCCCAACGCCGCGATCAACGTGATGGCCCGGCCTGATGCCATTGAAACGATGTCCATTCCTCCTCCGACGCTAGCGTTGCCACCATCCCGCGGCAAGGTTGAGGCAGTCCGGCCCTGACGCGTTGCCGCAGCTTGGTTGCCCAAATACAAACCACCTGTTGCTTGGGCGTTGGGCGGCCGTAGGCTTTAAGGCCGCGCGGTACCCGCTTTGTGGATAATCCGCCTTCCGGCCGCCCGCAGTGGCCCGTAAAAGGATTGTCATGGATTTCGACACCATCATCCGCGGCGGCACCATCGCGACCGCCTCCGACACATTCGCCTGCGATATCGGCATCAGCGGCGGCCGCATCGCGGCGCTCGGCGAGAACCTCGGCGCCGCGAAGGAGATCGTGGACGCCCGTGGCAAGCTTGTGCTGCCGGGCGGCATCGACAGCCACGTGCATGTCTCGCAGCCGTCGGCGCCCGGCATCGTGATGGCCGACGACTTTGCCTCCGGCACGCGCGCCGCCGCGTTCGGCGGCAACACCATGATGCTGCCGTTTGCACTTCAGCAAAAAGGCGAGTCGCTTCGCCAAGTCGTCAAGGACTATCACGCCAAGGCGGACGGCCAGTGCTACGTCGATGTGTCGTTCCATCTCATCATCGCGGACGCGACCGAACGCGTGCTGGGCCAGGAGCTGCCGGCGCTGGTGAACGATGGCTACACCTCGTTTAAGGTGTTCATGACCTACGAGGGCCTCGCGCTCTCCGACCTCGAAATGCTCAACGTGATGAGCGTGGCGCGCGAAACCCAGGCGCTCGTCATGGTGCATGCGGAGAACTACGACGCGATCCGCTTCCTCACCGATCGCCTGGAGCGCGCCGGCAAGACCGCTCCGCAGTATCACGCCGCTTCGCGGCCGATTCCGGTCGAGCGCGAGGCGACGCATCGCGCGATTTCACTCGCCGAATTGATCGACGTGCCGATCATGATCGTGCACGTGTCAAACCGCGAGGCGATGGAAGAAATCCGCCGCGCCCAGCAGCGCGGGCTGAAGGTCTATGGCGAAACCTGCCCGCAATACCTGGTGCTGACCGAGAAGGACCTCGAAGGTCTCAACATGGAGGGCGCGAAATACGTCTGCTCTCCGCCACCCCGCGATAAACAGAGCCAGCAGGCCTGTTGGGAGGGAATGCAGCAGGGCGTATTCGCGCTGTTCTCCTCCGACCACTGCCCATTCCGCTACGACGACCCGCAAGGCAAGCTCATCCCGAAAGGCCGCACCTCGTTTCGGTGGGTGCCGAATGGGATACCAGGCGTCGAGACCCGGCTTCCAATCCTGTTTTCCGAAGGCTTCGGCAAAGGCCGCATCTCGCTCAACCAATTCGTGGCGCTGACCGCGACCAATCACGCCAAGACCTACGGGCTTTATCCGAAGAAAGGCACCATCGCGGTCGGCAGCGATGCCGATATCGCGATCTGGGATCCGAAG
Source organism: Rhodoplanes serenus (assembly GCA_945893145.1). Lineage (GTDB taxonomy): Bacteria > Pseudomonadota > Alphaproteobacteria > Rhizobiales > Xanthobacteraceae > Z2-YC6860. The sequence continues at coordinate 64,460 of CAMDDZ010000005.1, forward strand.
CGCGAGGTCACGATCTCGCAAGCGTTGATGCACGGCGGCAGCGACTACACGCCCTACGAAGGCATCAAGGTCACCGGCTGGCCGGTGTCCACCATGCTGCGCGGGCGCTTTGTGGTGCGCGACAGGGAATTGGTCGGCAAGCCGGGCGACGGCGCTTACGTCCCGCGCGACAAGTCGCCGCTCGCGGCGCCACGGAGCGCCTAGATTTCCGCCTTCGCGGTGGTGCGGTCCATCAGCGTGATCAGACCTTTCAGCAGGTCGATCGGCCGCGGCGGGCAACCCTTGATGACCAGGTCTACCGGCACGACCTTGGCAAGCTCGCCGACCGTGGCGTAGCTGTTGGCAAACACGCCGCAACCCGCCGCGCAATCGCCAACCGCAACCACCCATTTCGGTTCGGGTGTCGCTGCGTAGGTGCGCTCCAGCGCGGTCTTCATGTTGTGCGTGACCGGCCCGGTGACCAGCAGCACGTCAGCGTGGCGCGGCGACGCCGCGAACTTGATGCCGAAACGCTCGACGTCATAGACCGCGTTGTTGAGCGCGTGGATTTCCAACTCGCAGCCGTTGCACGAGCCGGCATCGACCTCGCGGATGGTGATCGAGCGGCCGTAAAGTCGCTTGGCCTTGACCTCTAGCGCCCGGCCGAGTTCAGCCAGCACCGAATCCTCGAGCGACGGCTTATCCGGCAAAGGCGCGCCGATTGTCACGGGCCGGGCGAACAATGAGCGGAGCAGCAGCGTGCGCATCAGAGGTCGTGCCCCGAGTACGAACAGTTGAACGATTTGTTGCAAAGCGGGAAGTCGGCGACGATGTTGTTCTCGATCGCCGCCTCGAGCAGCGGCCACTGAAACCACGATGGGTCGCGGGCATGGCAGCGCGCGATCCGCCCGTCCGTGATGCGCACCCACATCAGCACGTCGCCGCGGAACGCCTCGACCATCGCGACGCCCTCACCACTGATATCGGTGGTGGGCAGCGGCTGACGCGTCGATCCCGCCGGCACGTCGGCGAGCCAAGTCCGCAACAGCTTGATGCTCTGCTCAATCTCGCGGATGCGCACCCAGACGCGGGCATCGACGTCGCCCGCGGTGAGGACCGGCACATCAAACGCGGCGCCCGGATAAGGCCCATAGGGCAGATTGCGCCGGCTATCGAAATCGCGCCCCGAGGCGCGCCCGACGTGGCCACCGGTCGCCCACAGCGTGACGAGATCGTTGCCGACAATGCCGGTCGTGCAGGTGCGGTCCTGCAGCGACGGCGTATCGTCGTAAAGCCGGACAATCTCGGCGAACTGCGGCTCGATCTCGTCGAGCGTCTGCACGATCGAGCGCGCGCCGCCCGGCGCCATGTCCTCGGTCCCGCCGGGCACGATGCGATCCATCATCAGCCGGTGTCCGAAGGTGCGGTCCGCGGCCTGCAGCACGCGCTCGCGGAAAATCCCGCAATAGGCGTGAGCGAGCGCAAAGGACGCGTCATTGCAGATCGCTCCGATGTCGCCGAAATGGTTGGCGATGCGCTCCAGCTCCGCCATGACGCCACGCAGGATTTGCGCGCGCGGCGGCGGCGTGACGCCGAGCGCTTCCTCGACGGCGCGCGCGAAGGCGAAACTGTAGGCTACCGTGGAGTCGCCGGAGATGCGCGCCACCACTTTGGCGGCGGGTTCGAGATCGGCGCCGGCCGTCAGCCCATCGATGCCCTTGTGCACATAGCCAAGCCGCTCTTCCAATCGCACCACCGTCTCGCCATTGGCGGTGAAGCGGAAATGGCCGGGCTCAATGATCCCGGCATGCACCGGGCCGACTGGAATCTGATGCAGACCCTCACCATGCACAGGAAGAAATTCGTAAGCCGCCGGGTCGCGCCGCGCCGCCGGTGGCCGCGTGCCGAGCGGGGCGCGCATTCCCCAAGCGCCATGGTCGAGCCACGGCCGCCGGTCCGGCGTGCTGATCGGCGCGTGGCCGTGGAGATCGCGGATCGCGCGCTCGAGCCGGATCGCCGGCAGGTGGTAGCGGCCGATCGACGGGAAGCTCTCGTTCCTGACCCGCAGCGAGACCACACAAGGCGGCTGACCCACGGCACGCAACGCCATGTGGACCTCGTCCTTGTCGCCCCACAGACCAAGGAGATCGACGCCACCCTCGCCCAGCGCCTGCCCGGCGGCGCTCCAACCCGCGTCATCGAGTTCGTAGCGCGGCCACGGCTTATGAGCCGCGACTTGCGGGCGGTTGGCGAGGAGTGCTTGCAGACGCTCGCTCATCGCATCATCCGAGCTGCGCCGCGACGCTGCGGAACCACTGCACGACCGGTTCGGGCAGCCACAGGCCCGCGACCAGGACAATCGCGAGGTGCACGAACAGCGGCACGTAGGACGCTTTCACGCCGCCGATCGGACCGCTCGGTTCTCCGAATAACACATCCTGCATGCGCAGGATCAGGGCGCCGAAGGCGACCAATAGCCCGAACACCAGCACAACCGCCAGCAGCGGCTGACGCGCGAAGCTCGATGAAACCAACATGAATTCCGACATGAACACGCCGAACGGCGGCAGGCCCGCAATCGCGACCACGCCGAGGCCGAGCCCGACCGCGAGCACAGGATGCGTCACCGAAAGGCCCTTGATGTCGGCGATGCGCTGGGTGCCTTTCACCTGCGCGATGTGGCCGACCGCGAAGAAGATCGCCGACTTAGTGAGCGAGTGCATGGTCATGTGCAAGAGACCGGCAAAATTCGCCAGCGGTCCGCCCATGCCGAAGGCGAACGCCATGATGCCCATGTGTTCGATCGACGAATACGCGAACATTCGTTTGATGTCGCGCCGACGGTAGAGCATGAAGGCGGCAAAGATCAGGCTCACGAGCCCAAGCACGATCAGCACTTGGCCAACGTCGATCGTGTCTGGATTGGCCGCCAGCATCATCTTGAACCGAAGCAGCGCATAAAGCGCGACATTCAGGAGAAGACCGGAAAGCACCGCGGATATCGGCGTCGGACCCTCCGCATGGGCGTCCGGCAGCCACGCATGGAACGGCGCCAATCCCACCTTGGTGCCGTAGCCGACCAGGAGAAACACAAAGGCGAGCGACAGCAGCTTAGGATCGAACTTTGCAGAATTCTGCAGCATCACGTCCCAAGCCATCGCCTGCAGCCCTTCGCCGACAACCTCCTGCGACACGAGATAAACCAGGATGGTGCCGAAGAAGGCGAGCGCAATGCCGACCGAACCGAGAATGAAGTATTTCCACGCGGCTTCCACCGCCGCGGGCGTACGATAGATGCCGACCATCATCACCGTCGTGAGCGTCGCGACCTCGAGGCCAACCCAAAGCAGCCCGACATTGTTGGCCACCAACGCCACATTCATCGCACCGATCATGGCTTGGTACAGAGCGTGGTAAAAACGCAGGGATTTTGGGGTCAGCCGGCCGATCTCAAGCTCATGACCGATATAGCTGGCGCTGAAGATCGAAGACGTGAAAGCAACGAAGGTCGTGAGCGTTACGAGATAAACGTTGAAGTCATCGACGATCAGGATGTCGGTGCGATACTGCGGGGCGAAGAGCATCGACAGCCCCGCCACGAACGTGAGGCCGGCCGCCAACACATTGAGCGCGGCGCCGAGCCGATAGCTTTCAACGAACGCCAGCACAGCCACGGCGACCGCCGGGATCCACAGGATGGCGAACAGCGCGGCGCTCACGGCTGCTCTCCCCGCTCGCCCCGGAAGCGGTCGAGCGCGCTCACATCGACGCTATCGAAGCGTTCGCGAATGCGGAACACGAACACGCCGAAAACGATAAAGGCGATCAACACCGAGAACGCGACCGAGAATTCGACCACCAGCGGCATGCCCTTGGCGCCGGACGCGGCGAGCACAAGACCGTTCTCCAGCGACATGAAACCCACGATCTGCGTCACCGCATTGCGCCGCGTAATCATCATCAAAAGGCCGAGCAGGATGACGGCGAGCGCAAAGGCCAGATCCTCGCGCACCAGAATGCTGACTTTTTCGCCGACCGGCAGCATGAGCAGGATCGACAGCGCGACGAGACCGAGCCCGACAAGCATGGTCAGACCGGCGCCGATGACTTCCTCGATCTCCCGATGGATGCCGAGCTTGCGCACGATCCGATGCAACGCCGTGGGGATAACGATCCCCTTGACCACGAGGGCGATTGCGGCTGTCACCAGAAGGTGTGGAGCATCCTGAATGACCGCCTGCCAGGCGACCGACGCCGACAGGGCAACGGCTTGCATGGCAAAAACGTTCAGCATTGCGGTGATGCGGTCCTGGTACAGCAGCAGAAAGCTCAAGACCAGCATGAGGCCTGCGAGCAGATGCGCGATGTCGAAGGAAAGCGCGCGCATCAGAGACCACCCCGGGAGACAAAGAGAAGAAACACGGCAAGCGCGGCCGCCGCGAATGCGCTGCCGAGGAAGATCGGATAACGGAACACCCGCATCTTGGCGACCGCGGTTTCGCCGATCGGCAACAGGGCAGCCAGCACAACGAGCTTCGCAAGATAGGAGCCAAGGCCTATCGCCAGCGCGATCTCGCTCTGATCTTTGGTCGCCATACCGAACGGAAAGAACAGGCACGCGAGCAGCGAGAAATAGAGCATGAGCTTGAGCGCCGCCGCGGCCTCGATCATGGCGAGATGCCGGCCGGAGTATTCCAGCACCATGGCCTCGTGCACCATGGTCAGTTCCAGGTGCGTCGCCGGGTTGTCGATCGGAATGCGCGCGTTCTCGGCGACCGCGATGAACACAAAGGCCAAAAGCGCAAGGCCGAGCGAGACGCGAACACCAACGCCGCCGATAAAGGTCTCGGCGATGACCGAAAGCTGCGTTGTGCCGGCGATCAGCGCAACAGTGAACACCACCAGCAGCATGGCGGGCTCGGCCAGCGAAGCGATTAGCATCTCGCGCGAGGAGCCGATGCCGCCAAACGCCGTGCCGACGTCCATGCCGGCAAGCGCCAGCGCGAAGCGGCCGGTGCCGAGCAGTGCCACGATTGCGATCAGATCGGCCGACCAAGAGAACATCAGGTTGGTGGCGTAGGTCGGGACGAGCGCCGCCGCGACCCAGGTCGCCGCAAATACGAGATAAGGCGCGGTGCGATAGAGCCAAGACGCGTTATGCGCCAGCACCGCCTCCTTGTGCATGAGTTTCCAGAGGTCGAGATAGGGCTGCCAAATCGGCGGGCCGATCCGGCGAAGCAGCCGCGCCTTCACCTTGCGGGTGATGCCGAGCATCAGTGGCGCAATCGCTAGAACAAGCAACATCTGCACCGCTTGCGCGGCGATTTCGGCCATCAACGCCATGCGGCCACCACCATCAGCAGCAGGATCAGGGTCGCAAACACCAATGTGAGATAACGGCGGATGGTCAGGAACTGGAGCTGATTGAGCACCGTCGCAGACCGCAGCACGAGCCGCGCCACAGGCCCATAGAAATAACGCCAAACCGGGTCCCAGACCTTGAGATGGAAGCTCCCTGGGCGCGTCTCGCCGGGCCGAGGCATATCGAGGCTTCGGCGCACGTCAAACACGGTGGCGCCGAACACGCGACGGATCGGCATGACAAAGCTCGAGCTTGAATACTGGGTCGCAACGCTCGGATCGGGATAGCCGCAATCCCAGATGGCGCTCCGACGCGTCGCCCGCGTCGCAAAGCGGTGAATGAACATCGCGGTGAACGTGCCGGAGATGACGAGGAAGGCGAGAATGATGAACCCGTTGTAAGAGCTGCGGCTCTCGGCAATCGGCAAGATTGAGGCCCAGGCCAGCGAAAACGGCAAGTGAACTTGCACCGGCATGCGCGCGCCAAGAAGGCTCTGCGCCACCGGCGCCAGGATGTCGATCACCAGTCCAGGCAGGACGCCAGCGCAAAAGCAAAATGCCGCCAGGATGAACATGGCCGATAGCGAAAATCGGTCCGCGTCTGTCGCAGCCTCCGCGGCCGGCGTCCGCGGCCGGCCGAGAAACATCACCCCATAGGCTTTGACAAAGCAGGCGGCCGTCAGTGCAGCCGACAGCGCCAGCAATGCTCCCACGGTGGGCACCATGAACCGCAATCCCCACTGTGGTAGTTGCGGCCCCACCAGGATGGCCTGGAAGATCATCCACTCGGACACAAAACCGTTGAGCGGCGGCAACGCCGAGATGGCGGCACATCCTATCAGAACCACAATCGCCGTGTTCGGCATGCGATGAATAAGCCCGCCTAAATCCTCCAGGCTGCGCTTGCCGGTGGCGGTCAAGACCGCACCGGCGCCGAAGAACAGCAGGCTCTTGTAGAGCGAGTGATTGAGCACGTGAAACAGCGCGGCGGTCAGCGCCAGCGCTGCGGGCAATTCCATTTTGTTGGCGCGAAAAGCCAGAGCAAGGCCGAGGCCGATAAACACGATGCCGATATTTTCGACCGTGGAGTAAGCCAACAGGCGTTTGATATCGCGCTGCATCAATGCGTACAAAATTCCGATCACCGCTGTGATCGCGCCTATGGCAAGCACGATCAGGCTCCACCACCACACCGGTTCGCCCAACAGATCGAACGCGATGCGGATGAAGCCATAGACCGCGACCTTGGTCATGACGCCGCTCATCAACGCCGAGACGTGGCTCGGAGCTGCGGGATGCGCAAGCGGGAGCCACACGTGCAACGGGACAAGGCCAGCTTTGGAGCCCGCGCCCAAGAGCGTAAGCAGCAAGGTCAGCGCCGCGACAAAGGGCACAGGATGGCTCGCGCGGATCGACTCGAAAGCGTAGCTGCCATCAGGGCCCGCGAGCAGGCCGAACGCGAGCAGCAGCGAAAGCGTGCCGAAGCCCGCCATCACGAGGTAGATGTAGCCCGCGCGTACATTTTCCGGCGCGCGATGGTTCGCCAGCACCAGCGCCCACGACGTCAGCGACATGAACTCCCAGGCCACAAGGAAGCTGAAGGCGTCATCGGCAAGGAGGACAAGATTCATTCCGCCAAGGTAGGCCGGAAAGAACGGCAGCACGCGCAGGGGCGCAATTTCGTGGCGGCCATAGCCGATGGCGTAGAGGCTCGCCGCCGCTCCGCCGAGATTGATGACGACAAGAAAAAACGCCGACAAGGCATCGAGACGGAAATGCGCGCCAATGCCCGGCACACCGAGAGGATAATCGACCATATCGGGGAAACCGGCTCCAATAAGGTGTTGGAGCCCGAAGGCGAGCGCCGCGAGCGAAACCAGTAGGCTCGCGCCATAAATCAGCGCGGATGCGCGAGAAAAGCGGCCGATTGCGATGGCCACGGCCGCAATCGCGATGAAGCCGGCCACACACCACAGCCCGACCACAACCGGCATCTCGGCATTTCCCCGACGCTGTGCACAGGGGGCAAGCCGCCGCCCCGCACAGGCGGGATATCAAACCCGATTCAGGCCAGCAAGGCGATAGGCCAGGAAATTCAATAAGGAGCGGCCCCAGGGCCGGCGGCAACCGGCCTGGGGCCGCAAGGCGGATTCAAACGCAACCATTGGCGTTATGGGCAGCACACTCATACCGACCAATTGGACGCGCGCGTCATCAACACCCGAAACGTTAATGGCGGCGTGTAACAGGGCCATGACCGGCCGCAGGCGCCTGTGGAGACGCCCGCCCACTTTCCGGCCACGGATAACGCCAACAATTCCGCAATTGCGCCAAGCCGCAGCCACGGCGGTCAGCCGGAATGTCCGAGTGCTGAGTCGAGGGAGGACATCATGTCGGTTCGTATCGTGCTGCCCGGTATCGCTGCCGTTGCGTGCGTCTTGCTGAACACGCCTGCCACGAATGCGGTGGCGCAGACACAGCCCAGTCCCGCGCCGCTGATGTTGAACGAAAAAGTCCACACCCCGGTCGCCAAATCGGCGGCCCGTGTGGTCAAGACGCGCGACGGCCAATACACGAGTGTACCGCTGCCGCGCCCTGCCCCGCGCCATCCTGCGGCCGTGGCGAAATACGCGCCGGTCTTGGTGCCGCCGGAAGCCGCGCAGGCCTTCGCATCGGCGGCCGCGCAAGTTCGCGTCGTCACCGCCGACGAATTGAACGACATCGACCGCGCCGCCGATGCGTCAGGTCCGGCGCCGATCGTGCCCGTTGCGGTGACGACCACCCCGCAAACGCCGATGGCGGTCGCGGTGGTGGATGCGCTCGAGCTCAACGACATCGATCGTCAGGCGGCGACCGTGGCCGCACCGCAACCGGAAGCCGCGGCGTCTGGCCTCAGCTGGAAGATGCGTCTGCGCTTAGCCTTCTATCGCGTCTACGCGGCGTTTTCGGCGATGGCGCACGCGCTGATCGGCTGACCGCCATCGCGATTAGGACTGCGCGACTAGGATTGCGCCGTCAAACCGCGGCGGTCGCCTGCACTTCGATCAGGAACGGCTCCTGCACCAGCCGGTCCACCATCAGCAGCGTGTTCGGCGGATAGGCGCCGTTCGGAAACATTTTGGGAAATTCGCGCAGCCGGTATCTCATGAACTTCGGAATGTCCTGCGAGTGGACCAGGTAAGTCACGAACTGCACCACGTTGCCCCAGCCGGCGCCAACCGATTTGAGCGCGACCTCGATGTTGGCGAAGCTTTGCACGCACTGGGCGTCGAAATCGTCGGCGCCGACAACCTTGCCGTCCTTATCGACTGCAAGCTGACCTGCGATGAACACGTATTCCGACGCCTTGACGCGCGTCAGGTGCGAATACTGCCCGAGCGGCTTGGCGAGCCCGTCGGGGTTGAGAATTCTGATCTCGGCCATCGTCAATTCCTTCGTTATCGCGTTAAGCGTTCGAGCTCTGGAAACGGCTGGTACTGCGCGTCCTTGCACTGCTCGCGCGCGTTGTCGATCATGCGGTCCAGGCGGCCATCGCGATACAACACAAGGCTGTCCTTGCTGCTGGCATACTGGCCGTTGATTTTCTTGGCAGTGTATCGCAGGCACGACGCATAGCGGTTGATGCCGTCAAACGCGCGCTTCGCCGGCGGTGACACGAACGCATCGCGCACACCGGTCGGATCGTTCAGATAGGTGTGCATGAAGGCTATGATGTCGGTCTTGTAACTCGCCGGCGCGACGGAGTGCGACAGTTCGCTGCGCTCGCGCTCCTGCTGCCACTCGGTGTTGCAGCCACCGAGCGTGAGCGCGAGAACCAAAATCAGCCAGCGCATGTCCTTCGTCCGGTGCGACCCAACGACCGCTATTCGACCCTGATGTTGGCCGATTTAATAATCTGCTCGTACTTTGCCATTTCCGAGACGATGTACTTCGAAAACTCGGCAGATGTCGAACCAACCGGCTCGAAGCCAATCGTCAGCAGCCGCTTCTGAATGTCCGGCTCCTTGATGATCTTGGTAACCTCGGCCTGGAGCCTTTCGGTGATGTCCGCCGGCAGGCCCTTCGGGCCCCAGATGCCATACCAGGACACAAAGTCGAAGCCCTTGATGCCGGACGACTCCTCAACGGTCGGAATGTCCGGCGCAGCGGCCATCCGCTTCAGGCTGGTGATGGCGAGCGCCTTGATCTTGCCGGCCTGGGCCAACGGCTGCGACGACAGCATCGGATCGGCCAGCAACTGGATCGAGCCGCCCATCAGGTCGGTCAGTGCGGGCGCGGTCCCCTTGTAGGGGATGATCAGCGTGTCGAGCTTGGCTTCGCGTTTCAGCAGCTCCGCTGCCAGATGGCTCGCGGAGCCCGGGCTGGTGTGGCCGAAGGTGTATTTCTGTGGATCCTTGCGGACCAGGTCGAAGAACTCCTTCAGGTTGTTGGCCGGCACGTTCGGATTGGTGCTGACCAGCAACGGCCCGACCGCCAGCAGACTGATCGGCGTGAAGTCCTTCACGAAGTCATACGGCAGATTTTTCAACAGCAGCGGATTGATGGCGTTGACCGACGCCGTGACCATCAGCGTGTAGCCGTCGGGCGCCGCTTTCGCGACCGTGTTGGCGCCGATGGTGCCGCCGGCGCCCTGGCCGCGGTTTTCCACGATGGCGTTGAAGCCAGGCACCTGATTGAGGCGCTGCGCGATGATGCGGGCAACGCCATCGACAGAGCCACCGGCTGGGAACGGCACCACAATGGTGACGGTGCGCGACGGATAGGTTTCAGCCGCAAGCGGCTGCGCCGCGAGCCCGAAAGCAGCCGCGACCAGCGCGACGCCAAGCAACCGTTTCATGGTGTTCTCCTTAAAGTCCGTCAGAAGGCGCCCGGATAGCTGCCGCCGTCGATCACGAGATTCTGCCCGGTAATGTACCCGGCATGGGTCGAGCAGAGGAAGGCGCAATAGGCGCCGAGCTCGCGCGGCTGTCCGTAGCGTTTCGCCGCACTGCCTTCGGCGCGTTCGCGCCAAAGCTGGTCGAACGGCTTTCCGGTCATTTCGAGCATGCCTTCGACATGGCGGCGCTGGGCGTCGCTGTTGAAGATGCCGGGCAGCAAATTGTTGACGGTGACGTTATGGGCAACAGTCTGGCGCGCGAGCCCGCCCGCAAAGCCGACCAAGCCGGAGCGCGCGCCGTTGGAGAGCCCAAGCTCCAGTTGCGGCGTCTTCACGCTGCGCGACACGATATTGACGATGCGGCCGAACCGGCGCTGCATCATGCCATCGACAACGAGCCGCATCATGTCGATGTGACTCAGCATCATGGTGTCGAGGGCCGCGATCCAGTCGTCGCGCGTCCAATGGCGGAAATCGCCGGGCAGCGGGCCGTCCGCGTTGTTGATAAGAATATCCGGCTCCGGACAGGCCGCGATGGCGGCCTTACGGCCTTCGGGCATGGTGATGTCACCCATGACGGGCGTGACCTTCACCGGATACGCGGTGCGAAGCTCGTCAGCCGTGCGTTCGAGCACGTCCTTGGTCCGCGCCACGATGGTGACATCCGCGCCCTCGGCCGCAAGGGCTGCGGCACAGGCCCGGCCCAGTCCACGGCTTGCGCCGCTCAGCAGCGCACGACGGCCGCGGATACCGAAGTCCATCGATTCAGGCGGCAACAGCCGCGATCGGCTTGACGCGGTAGCCGTATTTCTTGTCGAGGCCGAGCTCCTGAACAATACGGATGCCCTTGGCCAGCGCTTCGCCTTCGAGATTGGTCAAAGGCTTGCGCAGATCGCCAGCCGGCAGACCCACGGCCTTCATCAAGGACTTCACCGCGACCGGGTTGATCGCCGAATAGGTGAAGTGCAGGAGCGGCAGCAGGCCGAGGTAGGCATTCTTGAAGCCTTCCGCCTCGGCGTAGCTCGCCCAGGGCTTGGAGATCACCGCGAGTTCGGCCGGCGCCACGTTGCCGGTCATGTTAGCGGTACCGTGACCGCCGAGGCTCATGGTCGGCACCACGAGCCCAAGGTTCGGGCTGTCGCAGCACATCACCGAAACATTCGGCTTGCCCGCCAGCACCTGCGCGACCTGGCCGACGCGCGCGGTGGATTCTTTGTGAATGACGTAGTTCGGGTGCTTGAAGATGCGCAGCAGATGATCCCAATGCAGGTCGCTCTTCACGCGCGGCGGATTGTTATAGATGCCGAGCGGCAGATCGGTCGCGTCCGCCACATCGAGGAAGAAGCGCTCGATGTCGTCCTCCGGCGCGCAGATGTAGGCGGGCGCCGCCAGGATCGCGCCGTCGGCACCATTGGCCTTGGCGAAACGCACGTTCTCGATGGTTGAGTCGGTGTTGTTGCCGGTGCAGCCGAAGAACATCGGCATCTTGCCGGTCTTCATCTTGGCGCACTCGACGATGATCTTCTTCTTCTCCTCGGGCGACAGCATCGAGGTCTCGCCGGTCGATCCCATGATCAGGACCGCGGAGGAGCCGTGGTCCTGCTGGAATTTGAGCAGCGTACGGAACGCCTCGAAGTCCACCGAGCCGTCGCGGTTGAACGGCGTGATCATGGCAACGAACGAGCCTGTGAGCTTCTGACCTGACATTTCGGTCTCCGGATTCGACGATTGGGGCGATGATATCACGCCTTGCGGGCGCGATCAGCGCCCGCAAATGCAGGCCGCATATGCGCCCGGACCTGGGGCGGGGCCGCCTCCCAGCGCTCGATCTCGACCAGCGCGGTCAACGAGCTCGGCCCCTGCGCCAAGCGCGAGGTGCCCACATCGAGGGTCAGCACGTTGGGATTGCCGTGCCGCTCGGGCCCATCGGTCTCGGACGGGTCGTACCAGGCCCCGGTCGCCATGGCGGCGACCCGCGGCATCACCGCCGGGTCGATCACGACACCGGCGAGACACGCACCGCGGTCGTTGAACACGCGAACGACGTCACCGGCGGCGATGTTGCGGCGACTGGCGTCCTCCGGATTGATCCGGATCGCTTCGCGGCCCGCGACCTTGAACGATTGCGACACCGTCCCCGGATCCATCTGGCTGTGCAGGCGGCCGGGCGGCTGGTTGGTGACGAGATGGATCGGCCAGCGTTCCGCCTTGACGTCGCCGAGCCACTCGGCGGCCGGCAGCCATGCCGGGTGCTTGGGGCAATCGTCGTAGCCGAACGCCGCGATGGTCTCGGACACGATCTCGATCTTGCCGGATGGGGTCTTGAGCGGATGCTTATCGGGGTCGCGGCGGAAATCCTCGAACAGCACGAAGTTCTTCGTTGGCGCCGGCAGTTCGACATGACCTTCGGTCCAGAACTGCTGGAAGCCCGGCAGCTCCACGCCCTTCTGCGCCGCGCCTTTGCGCACCTCGTCATAGACGTGCTGGCACCAGCCCATCTCGTCGCGGCCTTCGGTGAAGGCCTGCTCGTAACCCAGCCGGGCTGCCAACACGCGGAAAATCTCGAAGTCGTTGCGCGCTTCGCCAACCGGGTTCAGCGCGCGATGCATGGCGATGATGTATGGATCGCGCGAGCAGCCGCCGACGTCGTTGCGTTCCAGCGTGGTGGTGGCCGGCAGCACGATGTCGGCGTGCCTCGCCACCGGATTCCACCAGCTCTCGTGCACGATGACGGTGTCCGGCTTTTGCCAGCCGCGGCGCAGACGGTTGATATCCTGCTGGTGATGGAACGGATTGCCGCCGCCCCAATAGATCAGCTTGATGTCGGGATAGGTCGCGCGCTTGCCGTTGAAGTCGTACTCCTGCCCCGGATTGAGCAGCATGTCGGCGATGCGGGACACCGGAATTGAGCTGCGCGCGGGATTCGGCGGCGCCGCAGTCTCGGGCGCCGGCAGGTCGGCGCGTGGCGAACTCACGCCATTCATGGAGCCGTGGCCGAATGCGAAGCCGCCGCCCGGCGTGCCGATCTGGCCAAGCATTGCGGCAAGCGCGATCATCGCCCAATAGGGCTGCTCGCCATGGTGCGCCCGTTGCAGCGCCCAGGCGCAGCTCAGGATCGTGGACGTGCCGGCGGAACGCCGGGCCAGATCGCGGATGGCGGCGGCCGGCACGCCAGTGATCTGCTCGGCCCATTCGGCGCTTTTCGGCGTGCCGTCATCCTCGCCGCGCAGATAGCGCTCGAACGTGTCGAAGCCCACGCAATAGCGCTGCAGGAATGCGGCGTCATGGCGGCCTTCGCTCATCAGCGTATGCGCCATCGCCAGCATCAGCGCCGTGTCGGTGTTCGGCCGGATCGCGATCCATTGCGCGCCGAGGAATTCGGGCGCGTCGGACTTGAGTGGGCTTATCACCACGAACTCGATGCCGGCCTCCTTGGCGCGGCGGAGCCATTGCTCCATCACGTGCAGGCCAGCGCCGCCGGAGGTCACCTGGCCATTCTTCAGCGCCAGCCCGCCGAACGCAACGATCAGCTTGGTGTTCTCGATCAGCACCGGCCAGTCGGTCGCCTTGCCGGTGACCGGCGCGAAAGTGCCGATCACATGCGGCAACAGGTACATCGCAGCGCCGAACGAGTAATTGCCGACCGAGTCGACCGCACCGCCGCCGAGAAACAGGAACCGCCGCACCAGCGTGCGGGCGTGATGCACGCGGCCCGCCGAAGACCAGCCGTGCGAGCCGCCGAAAATCGCGGTGTTGCCATGGGTGGTGCGCACGCGCGTGAGCTCTTCGGCGACCGTGTCGAGTGCCTCGTCCCAGGACACTTCGCGGAAGGTATCCTGGCCGGTGCGCGGTTTCCTCTCACGCCAGCCTTCTCGAATCGCGGGCTTGCCGATGCGGAGCGGCGAATGCACCATGCCGGGGATAGCGTTTAGCATCGGCGACGGCGCAGGGTCGCGGCCAAACGGCTCGCAACCGATCACGCGGCCGTCCTCCACCAGCGCCGTGAAAGCGCCCCAATGAGCCAGTGACGGATAGCGTTCGATGGTCATGACCTGGGGGGTAGCAGGCCCCCTACTCGGCCGCAACATGCGCATGCTGCTGCACATCCATGTTGACGAGTTGCAGCGGCGATGCGGTCTCCTCCAGCATTCCCCAGCTTTTCAGCCAGTCGTAGGTGCGCTGCATCTCGTCGAGCGGGATCGGCGCGGGATCGCAGACCACGATGCGGCCTTCGCGCAGATCGTCGATGGTGAGCGCCGCGATCTCCGGATCTTTCTTTTTGTAATAATCGATGAAGTAGTGGAGGTAGCCACGCTTGTTGGCGTTGATCCTGCGCACCGCCTCGCGGACCGCACGGTTGAACGCCGCATAGGTCTCGGCATCGACGCGGTCGGACGCCACTTCGGTGCCGTGAAAAAATGCCGAGCAAATGGTGCGGCAGCCTTTCTTCTCCGCGAGCGTCAGATGCGGCTCGGTCAGCGTGGTGGCCTGCAGTTCGCCCGACATCAGCGCGTCGAGCCGATAGCGCGAGCCGTTCGGCGCGCGGCAGAGCTTGATCATTTCGCGCGGCAGGAAGCCTTCCAGCATGTGCAGAGCGATGTAATGGGTGCCGAAATAGAACGGCACTCCTATCGGAATGTTCGCCAGCTGTTGTGGCGTATAGACCGAGGAATCCGGCGCCACCACCAGCGCCGAATAGGCCACGATGGCGCGGCGGCCGAGCTGACGGCTTCCCGCCGACGTCTCCGAGACGCGGCAGTAGTTGCCCCATTCGCAGGCGTTGTACATATCCGCCTTGCCCTGCTCGAACAGCTTGCCATGGCTGCTGAAAGGGTTGACGCCCTTCGGGCTGGTGACGCCGGATTCGACCTTTTTCTCGACGCCCTGCTCGCGGTCCGCCCATTCGACCGTGAGGCCCTCCTTCTCGAACAGGCCTTCGTCATAGGCGACCAGTTCGGGCAATCCCTGGAACGGCGCCGTCGTCTCCAAAACCAGCTTTTTCATTGGATGCGCTCCGTGAGCCCCCGCGATAGTACTCCCCGGCAAATCGCCGCTCAACGCTGTGGACGCAGGCGCTGAAGCTGCAATTGTGCCAGAAACGGCACCAGCGGGTGCGCACCCATCTTCACGATCGAGGGCAGATCGAGCTTGATCAGCGCCTCGCGCTGGTCGGCGGGCAGGCCGAAGCGGTCGGCGAAAGCCGGCGCATCGGCAACGAATTGGGCCCGCATCTCGGCATCGTGCGCGAGCGAGTGCAGCGCCGCGGTCAGTTCGACCAGCTCCGGTTTGATCGACGGGTAATGCGCGGCGTGGTCCTCCACGCCGCTGCCGATCCAAGCCATCGACGCGTAGTTGTGGTGCCAGCTCGGATCGAACGACACGATGTCGGGCTTGCGTTCGCCGAGCGCGCCGGCCGCGCAGGCCCAACATCGCAATTCGATGTTACCCTTGTCGTCGAGCTCAGCCTCGTCGTAACCGATCAGCGATTTGAGATTGCCGGCGGCGAGTTTTTCCAACACGCGCTTGTCCCAGGCCAACTCGGGATTGGAATAGCGGTCAGTGCCGGGGAAGTGCGACATGCCGCCGCTCGACAAGATGACGGTCTTCAATCCGAGCTGTGTCACGGTGCGCGCCACCGCCTGGCCGAACGCGTAGCAGCGCTCCATCGTGGGCTGCGGCGGCAGATAAGCATTGACGTAGATCGGCAGCACCGGGTCGGTGAGCCCGATGTGCGTCAGCGGAATACCGATCGCATAGTCGATCTTGGCCGTGCTGGTGAAGGCTGGATCGAAGCCCTGCTGGTAAAGCTGGCGCACGATCTCGAAACCAATCTGGCTCGGAATTTTCCAGTGGAATTTCCGTCCGGCGAATTCGCCCGTCGCCTCGCCGCCAACATGCACCGTAAAGGCAGGGCAGACGTTGTGAAAGAATTGCTCGGCGTGATCGTTGGAGAAGATGATCCAGAGGTCGGGCTTCAGCGCCTTCAGTTTGGCGCCGATGTCGGCCGCGACCGCGCGCACATGCTCGACGTTCTTCTTGTCCTCGGTGTCCGGCATGGTGAAGAACTGCGGCGCATGGGGCAGCATTGCGCCGCCGACAACCGTGGACATCATGACTCTCTCCATCCTGCGGGTGAATTATCGCGCAGCCATGCTCACGTCACAAGCGCAGCGCCTCGGCCATGTCGCGGTTGGGCTTGTCGCGGCCATCGGCGTCTTTAATGTGTGACCTGCGCTGGAGGACTAAATGCCCGACATTCCGATCACCATTGCGTGCGGCAATTACGACCGCACCGCCGCCATCCGCGACGGCCGCGTCAAAGTCGAAGGCTGTGCGGTCACCTACCTGCCGCTCTACCCCGAAGAAATCTTCCACCGCGTGTTCAAGTTTCAGGAGTTCGACGTCTCGGAGATTTCCCTCTCAAGCTATTTGCGCACTGTCGCGGCCGGCACCGCGCCCTATATCGGCATCCCGGCGTTTGTCTCGCGTCTGTTCCGCCACTCCAACATCTACATTCGTAAGGACGCGGGCATCAGCAGGCCGGAAGACCTGCGCGGCAAGCGGATCGGCCTGCCCGAGTATCAGATCACCGCCGTGGTGTGGATGCGCGGCATGCTGCAACACGAATACGGCGTGCATCCGCGGGAAATTAAATGGCGCCAGGGTGGCCAGGAGCAGCCCGGCCGCGGCGAGCGCACGCCGCTCAAACCCATTCCCGACCTCGATCTGAAGCCGATCCCCGAAGACAAGACGCTTGTCAGCATGCTGCGCGACGGCGAACTCGATGCGCTGTTCACGGCGCGGGCGCCCTCCTCGTTCCTAGCCGGCGAGCCGCATATCGGCCGCCTCTTCCCCAACACGCGCGCCGCCGAGATGGCCTATTACAAGAAGACGGGGCATTTCCCAATCATGCATCTCGTCGGAATCCGCAAGACACTCGCCGAGCAATACCCATGGCTCGCGACCAGCGTGTACAAGGCGTTCTGCGAGGCCAAGCGGCTTGCGATGATCGACCTCACCGACGTCAACGCACTCATGGTGACGCTGCCGTTCCTGGAGGCAGAGACGCGCGAGACGATGGCCGTCATGGGCGACGACTTCTGGCGCTACGGCATCCACGAGAACAAACACGACATCGATGCCCTCATTCAGTACGCGCACGAACAGGGCCTGATCGACCGCAAGCCTGCACTGGAGGAGCTGTTCGCTCGCTCGATGTTCGAGATCGCCAAGGTCTGATCGGTTACTTCGGAAACCCGAACGCCTCGGCCGGATTGTCCACGAAGATCAGCTTGCGGATTTTCTCGTCCGGCACCCAGTCGAGCATCATGTCGAGCAGCGCAACGTCGTTGGGCATCGGCTTGAAATATTGCGGGTGCGGCCAGTCCGAGCCCCAAAGAAGCCGATTCGGCGCGTGCTCGACGAGCTTCTTCACCAGCGGATCGGTGTCGGAGAACGGGAAGTTGTCCTGCTTGGAGATGCGGGGCGACAGCTTCAGCCAGCAGCGGCCGGTGTCGAGGCATTGCAGCACGAATTTGAAACCCTCGCCGTTGATGCCCTTGTTGGGATCAACGCCGCCCATGTGCTCCAGCACGAACTTGCCCGGCGTTTTGAGAATGATCGGCTTCCAGCCATCCATATCGGGATTGTCGGCATGGTGCAGGTAATGCATCGACCAGCCGTGCTCGGTGGTGCGCGCGACCATGCGCTCGTCGATGGTCTTGGTGAGCCGCCAAGTGATGCGATAGCCGACCACGCCTGATTTGGTGAGGATGCCAAGTTCGCCGTCGGTGATGTGCGGCCATGGCACGACCACCGATTTGATGCGGTCGCCGAGCCGGTTCTGCGCGTGTAGCGCGATCTCGTAGTTGTGCTCGTACATCATCGACAGCACGTGCAGGCCGCGCTGCAGCCCAAGCGCGTCCTGCATCTTCAACCAGTCTTCGATCGGCGTATCCTCGAACTCGAGATGGCTGAATACGTGATTGGGCTTGAGCGTGAACTGCTTCTGCGGCCCAATGAAATGAAAATGGCAGTCGCACGCGCCAGGCGGCAGCTTGAGCTTCGGCTTAGGATAGTTGCGGTCGATCTTGGGCGAGAACGGTCGCGGCGCGGGCTGGCTGCTCACAGTCTGATTGCTCACTCTTGCACCTTGATGTTGGCTTTTGTCATCACGTCGGTCCATTTGCGTGTTTCGGCTTCGAGGAAGCTTGCGAATTCATCCGGGGAACTACCGCGCGCCTCCGAGCCCAATGCCGCGAGCTGATCCGCCACCGTCTTCTTCGCCAGCGCCGCGCGAATAGCTGCGCTCAGTTTCTCGACCACCGGCCGCGGCGTCGCCTTCGGGGCGAAGATGCCATTGAACGTCACGCCCTGCACGTCGGGAAAGCCCGCTTCGGTGCTGGTCGGCACATCCGGCAGCGATGCGGCACGGCGCGGTCCGAGCACCGCCAGACCGCGGAGCCGGCCGGCTTGAATGTGCGCGAGCGAGTCCACGAGCTGCTGAAAGCCGATATCGACATGGCCGGCCACCAGATCGGTAATAGCCGGAGCGTTGCCGCGGTAGTGCACCTCGGTCCAGGTGATGCCGGCCTTCAGCTTCAAAAGCTCGCCCAGAAAGTGATTGATGCTGGCTATCCCGCTATTCGCAACTGTTATCGTGCTGGGATTCCGGCGCGCGTAGTTCACCAACTCGGCGATGGTTTTTGCCGGCAGCGACGGCCGCGCCAGCAGCATGTTGGTGGCAAACGCCAGCGTGCTCACCGGCGAAAAGGCCTTGTCCCATTGATACGGCGCTTTCGCCATCGTCATGGGCCCAAGCATGATCGGCCCGTTGGAACCGACGAACAGCGTGTGCCCATCCGGCGCCGCGCGCGCCACATATTCGCCCGCGATGGTGCCGCCGGCGCCCGGCCGATTCTCGATGATAATCGGCTGACCGAGCGCGTCGGCAATGCCGGCTTGCAGAATGCGCGCGCTGACATCGACGTTCCCGCCTGGCGCGTAGGGCACGACCAGCACGATGGGCTTTGACGGGAACTGCTGCGCGTGCGCTGCACACGCGAGTTCCGTCATCAGCAGAATGGCGCCGATCAATATAGCGCCGATCAATCCTTGGCTCGTGCGCACGCGGGCTACTCCTCAGCTCTCACGGCAAAAAGCATAGCAGCAAAATCGGAGCGACGCTTCGCCGCACACCCGCGACGCCGGTGAACCTTGAGTCCTGCGCCGGAAGAAAACACGATGGACTCGTAATAAGACTTAAAAAAAACAATGGGGGGACGGGGCGATGACGTATCAATGGGTGTATTGCGACCGCGCGTCGGTCGCTCGCCGCTACGACAAGTTGGCAAACTACATCAAACTCTGCGAATGGCTTTTGTGCGTGCCGAAGTCGTTGCGCCGGAAAGCCGCCGAGGCGCTTCACGTCAACGAAGGCGATCGCGTTCTCGAAATCGGCTGCGGCACCGGGCTGAACCTGCCCTTTTTGCGCGAGGTCGTCGGCGCGCAGGGCCATGTCTATGGCGTCGATATTTCCGAAGGGATGCTGGAAAAGGCAGGCGACCTGCGCGCGCGCAGCCGCTGGAACAATGTCACGCTGGTCAATAGCGACGCGCTCGCGTTCCACGCGCCCGAGCCGCTCGATGCGGTGCTGTTCGGCCTATCCTACAACACCATGCCGCATCATCGCGCCGTGCTGGCGCACGCGCTCACACAACTGCGGCCGGGCGGCCGCGTCGTCATCATGGACGCCAAGGCGCCCGATGGCGCCTTGGGCCAGATGGTGCTGCCGTTCGGCGCCTGGCTGATGAAGCACACGCTGCTCGGAAATCCTTACATCCGGCCCTGGGAGCATATGGCCGAAGCAGCCGATGACGTCGAGACGCAGGACTTCCTGTTCGGCTCGTATTACATCTGCGGCGGCGTCAAGCCCGAGACCGTGGCGCCCTGGGTGGAGATGCCGCAACTCGTCGCGGCCGAATAGCAAAGCCTATTGCAACGGCCTATTTGCCGACAGGCGGCCGCGCGCGCCTGCCCGGTGGCGCTTGCGTGCCGCGGACGCCACCGGAATTTCGGTGCGGCAGGAACAAGCTTCCGTTTGCCAACGTTTCGGCCATATCGGCGGCTACCTGGTTGGTCGCCGTATCGAAAACCCGTCATGATAGGCACTCACATGCCGATGGTTTGCATGCCGAAAGCTTTCCCGGTTTCGCTCCGCGCGCTGATTTCTCCATCCATGATCGCGCTGTCGAGGCTAGCCGGACTCGCGCTGGCATTTCTTGTGGCCGGCGCCGCAATGGCGCAGGCCGATCCAACCGGCGAGTGGGTGGTCGCCGACGGATTTGCTCGGATCAGAGTCGTTGGCTGCGGCGACCGCATGTGGGGCGTCGTCTCCTGGGAAGAGAAACCGGAGACTGACAAGAACAATCCCGACCCCAGCAAGCGAAGCCGGCCGACGCTCGGCATGCCGGTGCTGCTCGGCATGAAGGCTACGCAGCGCAATCGCTGGGAGGGCGAAATCTACAACTCGCAGGACGGACGGACCTACTCTGCGAGCATCAGCCTGTCGAACCCGGACACATTGCGCGTGCAGGGCTGCGTTCTCGGCTTTCTCTGTGGCGGTGAAAATTGGCCGCGGGCAAAGCTCGCGTCACCGCCGGCCAGTCCGCCGAGAGGCACCGACACTCGCCGCACCCGAGCACAGGACAATTGGATTCCGGGCGGCGCAACCAAAATCTCATCCGCATCCGCGGAACAACTGTGTTCAGGTCTGGCCGGGCTCTCGCGGCTTTCCCATTAGGGCCGGCTGGAACAGCACCGCCGCGGCAAGCGTGCAGAGCAGCGACAGCGCCAGCAGCTTGCCCATGCCCGACGTGCCGGGGTGGTTCGACAGCCACAGACTGCCGAACGCGGTTGCGGTCGTGAGCGCGCTCCAGATCACCGCTCGCGTGAGGCTCGATTGCAGCAGGTCGGTCTGCCCCGCGCGCCACGCCATGATATAATAGATCTTGAACGCGACGCCGACGCCCAGCAGCAACGGCAGCGCGATGATGTTGGCGAAGTTGAGCGACATCCCAAACAGCACACAAAGTTCAAGCGTGACCAGCCCGGCAAGCAGCAACGGCACCAAGGTCAACAACACGTCGCCAAAGCGCCGCAGCACAATCCAGAGCAAGATCGCGATCGAGATCAGCGCATAGGCGCCGGCCTGGATGAACGCCGTCACAACGGTGTTGCCGGATTCCAGGATCGAGATCGGTCCGCCGACGGCCGTGGGATATTTCGCAAGCACCGCTTTGGCAAAGGCGCGCAGCGTGTCGTTGTCGTTGGGATCGCCTTTGGGGCTGACCTCGACGCGCGAACTGCCATCCTGTGCGACCCACTGCTTCCGCAGATCGGCCGGCAGCTCCTGCAAGTCGAACGACGTGGCTTGCAAATAATTGCGCAGATCGCCGAGCGCGATTTGCAGCGGCGGGATGAACACGGCCTCGGCCTTGTCGCGCATTGACTTGTCGGCGCTCGCCAGCTTGGTGAGCTGGTCGGCAAGCCGTTTGGCGGCGTCGGCGGCGGGTCCGCTGGACGCGGCGGCAAGCTTGGCCAGCGTGTCGGCAGTGCTGGTGAGCGCCGCGATATTCTGCGCATCGGTCGGCACACTGCCGGGCTGCCGCGCCAGCGCAGGCCCTAGCTGACGCGCCAGCGTCTGGATAATCGTGACCTTGCGGTCCTGATCGCCGGGCACGAAATCGCGCAACGTCGCCACGCGCGACACCTCAGGCAGCGCGCGCAGACCCTCGGCCATGGTGGCGGCGGCATCGACAGACGGCGCAATCACGTTGATGGCGTTGGCGTTGACGTTAGGGTCGCTTCGCAGATCGAGGAAGGTCGCAACCGACTCGACCTTGGGGCTGCGCAAATTGAGCGGGTTGAAGTCGAAGTGGAGGAAAAACAGCAACGGCGCCCCAACGAGCGCGACGATGCCGGTGCCGGCGATCACCGGAATGCGGTGACGCTCCAGAAAGCGATCGACCGGCGCCAGCGCCTTGTAGCCAACCGGCTCCGGCTCGCCAGGCGGCTTCAAGACCGCAAGCAGGGCCGGTATCAGCGTGATGCTGGTGAGGTACGCGATCGCCATGCCGGCGCCGGCGATCATTCCCAGTTCCGAGACGCCGCGGTAGTGCGTCGGCAGGAACGACAGGAAACCGGCCGCAACGGCCGCGGCCGCTAGCGTCAGCGGCGCACCAATGGCGGCTGCGGTGCGGACCAGAGCAGCATGGAGGTCGCCATTTTCGAAACGTTCGGCGCGATATCGCACCGCAAACTGAATCCCGAAATCGACACCTAGACCCACGAACAGCACCGCGAACGCGATCGAAATCAGGCTCAGCGCGCCCACCATCATCAGGCCAAGCGCCGCGGTGGTTGAAAGTCCGACGAACAGCGCAACAAACACCGCGAAGATAATGCGCGGCGAGCGCAGCGCGAGCCACAGGATCGCCAGCACAATAATGATGGTCCCGATCGCGTTGACCAGCGCGCCCTGCTGCACGGTCGCGAATTCTTCATCTGCAATCGGAACCGGACCGGTCAGGCGTACACGAGCCAGGTAATCCGTGTTGAGCTTCAGGTCAGACACCGCCTGCCGGATCGCGGCGGTGGAAACGCTGCCAGGCTCCAGCAGTGAGTAGTCCAGAATCGGACGCGCTTCGATGAAACGCCGCAGCGCGCTCGCGTCGGGCGGGTTCGGGCTCAACAGCGCGCGCCAGGAGAAGCTCGCAGGCTTGCCGGCCAGCACATTCTCGATGGCGTCGGCGGATGCGCTGAGCGCACGCCTGACGTCTTCCAATTTGGCGCGCCCGCCTTGCACGCCGGCCAGGATCAGCGACAGCGCGCGTGTCAGCCCGCGGATGCTGGGATCGCTCGCAAGCGTGGTGATCAGCGGTCCGGCCTCACCCAGGCCACGCCCAATTCGAGTCAGTTCGTCCCCCGATAGATAGAGCAGCGCATTCTTCGCAAAGAAATCGCCAGCGCCCATCTCGCGCACACCGGCAAAGACCTTGGGCTGCTCCGCCAGCCGTTTGACGAGCCGTTCGGCCGCTTGCGAGGCCAGCTCCGAGGTCGGCGCGTCGATCACAATCAGAATGGTGTCGTAGGTGCTGGGGAAGGCCGTCTCAAAGACCCGTTCGCGATTACGCCATTCAAGATCGCCCGAGATCAACTTGTTGACGTCGGTGGTGATGGCGAAGTGCTTCACCGCATAGGCCGACGCCGCAATCGCGAGCAGCAGCGATACCGAGAGGACCAGCCACGGCCGGCGCGTGCAGAAATCGACAATTCGAACGACCGTGGAGGTCAACATGCGGTGCGCCGGTCCTTTGCGATCGATGGCATCAGGATTTCGTGGAATCGGGAATTGGCTACTCGACTATCGTGCGGATCGTGGAAGAAGCCGCAGACCTACACTTCGTCAACGGCCCGCATCCGCGCGGGTTGCGGATGCACCACACGCTGAGCCCATAAACACCGGACCTACGGGGTTCATTTGGGGCTGGACGTCGGCACCGCCGAGTCAACGCTTGCTCTCCATAACGTATTCAAGCGCCCCAAATCGCATGGGCGATTTAGGCCATCGGCCGTATCGACACAAGATGCCCGGCCGCCGCGGGCACTCTGACGGTCCCCGTTAACAATTTCAGCCGATCCGGCAGCAAGCCCAAGCTGGCCCTCGCAATCCACACCTTCGGAGGGGCCGCCAGCCGAACACGCCCGCCCGTACCCACAGCCGGTCTATGTTCGGTAACGTTCTAAAGTAGGGAAAAAAGTGGGGCGATTCAGAGGGAAATGGCGGGCCAACGAGCCATTTAACATCGTTGCTGCGCCAAAACGTCACGATCAGACCACGATCGGCTGCGACCCATCCCGCGATCAAGTCACCAAACCGGGCTTTCGGACTTGCACGACCGCGCCAAATTGATAGACCTAAAACCACGATAGGGCCGGAAAGCGCGAAATCCGCCTCAAGGGCGAGGTTGCGCCAAGGTCCCAGGTTCGGTGTACGTGCGTGCTTTGGTTAGCGAGGTGCAACCGGAATTAAGCTAGCACGTTGAATATGGAGCACGGCATTTCGGGGCTTCGCCCCAAAGTGAAACCCTCAATCGAATTCCGGTTTCCGGCCAATCGGCCGACATCAGAAATCAACATCATCGGACGGTAACCTTGAGCATCCCTCTCCTGCAAAAACTGTACGTCGGCGCCTACGTGGTCCGGCAGCATCTGGCGCGGCGCGCGCGCTATCCGCTCGTGCTGATGCTCGAGCCCTTGTTCCGCTGCAACCTCGCCTGCTCGGGCTGCGGCAAGATCGACTATCCGGACGAAATCCTGAACCAGCGCATCTCGGTCGCAGATGCCTTGCAGGCGGTCGATGAGTGCGGCGCTCCAGTCGTGTCGATTGCGGGCGGCGAGCCGCTGCTGCATCGCGAGCTGCCGGAGATCGTCAAGGGCATCGTGGCGCGCAAGAAGTTCGTCTATCTGTGCACTAATGCGCTGCTGATGGAAAAGAAACTATCGCAGTACCAGCCGAGCCCGTTCTTCGTGTGGTCGGTGCATCTCGACGGCGACAAGGAGATGCACGACAAGTCGGTTTGCCAAAAAGGCGTCTATGAGCAGGCGGTCGATGCGATCAAGGCCGCGAAGGCGCGCGGCTTCCGCGTCAACATCAATTGCACGCTGTTCAACACCGCACAGGCCGAGCCGGTTGCCAAGTTCTTCGACACCGTGATGGAACTCGGCGTCGACGGCATCACTGTATCGCCCGGCTACGCTTACGAACGCGCGCCGGACCAGCAGCACTTCCTCAATCGCGGCAAGACCAAGCAGCTATTCCGCGACATCCTCAAGCGCGGCCGCGGCGGCCGCGATTGGTCATTCAGCCAGTCGGGCCTGTTCCTCGACTTCCTGGCCGGCAACCAGAGCTACCATTGCACGCCGTGGGGCAATCCGACCCGCACCGTGTTTGGCTGGCAGCGGCCGTGCTATCTGCTCGGCGAAGGCTACGCCAAGACCTTCAAGGAGCTGATGGAAGGTACCAACTGGGACGCCTACGGCACCGGCAATTACGAGAAGTGCGCCGACTGCATGGTGCATTCGGGCTACGAGGCGACCGCGGTGAACGATGCGATCCGCAATCCGTTCAAGGCCGCGATGGTGGCGCTGAAGGGCGTGCGCACCGAAGGCGATATGGTGCCAGAGATTTCACTCGACCGTCAGCGTCCGGCGCAGCACGTGTTCTCCAAGCACGTCGACCACAAGCTCGCCGAGATCCGCGCCACCAATCCGCAGGCGAAGCGGGTGGCCAAGCAGCCGACTGCGGCCTAACAGCTTTCTTTCGTTAAGCATTTCGGGCCGCCACGCCGAGTGAGGTGCGGCGGCCCGAAACGTTTTGGGAACCCTTCGGCCGCCCTCCCCGTTATGTCCAAGTCGATATGTCCAAATCGATACGCGACCTTGGCGGTCGCGATCCGGGCCAATCTCGACCGGAGGGCGGTCATGCGGCGACACCTCGTGCTGATCGGTGGTCTGTGTGGTGGTTTGTGTCTCGGCGCGCTCGCCGGGGCACAGCCCGCGAATGCCCAGTTCAATCTCTCACCCGGCGGCATTTTCCACGCGCTGACTCGCCCGCTTGGCGCAATATTCGGCAATGGTCCGCGCATGCGGGTGCGGCCGTACCACTACGAGTCGCGAGCGCGGCCGCGTCTTGCGGCTCCGGTGGCCGCTGCGGTCACGCCAGCGGACGCGGCACAGCCGGAAATCCCTACCGCTAACGAGCCAACCCGGCTTGGCGCGGTCGGGCCGCTGGTTTGGCCTGATGCCTACGAGGACGTGCTGGGCTACGTGTTCTGGCCGCAGAATTATGACGCGCGGCTTCGCGCCCACGCCCAAGGCGACATCGTGGCGACGCTCTTCATGCCGTCGGCGCGGACCGCGGCGGCGAGCCGCGCGCAGTTGGCGCGCTCGACCACCGGCAGCGGCAACGAAGCAGACAATTCAGCATCCGGCCTGTGCGGCAGCAGCGTGCCGCAGCCATCCGATTGGCCGGCGCGGCAAATCGAGGAGCAGATTCAGCTCAGCGAGCCGCAGCGAGCGGCGCTCACGCGCCTGCAGTCGGCCATCCACGACGCGGTCGAAGCCATCCGGCTGACCTGCCGCGACGAGACCGCGCTGCCGCCCTCCGAACGGCTGAAGACGATGGAGGACATGCTGTGGGCGGTCCGCGACGCCGTTGTTCTGGTCCAGGCACCGCTCAAATCGTTCTACGATTCACTGACGGATGAGCAGAAAGCGGCGTTCGCGGTCCAGGCGCCCGCTTCGTCCGGACCGCAGCCCGCCCGCACCAACACGGCACAAAGCCAGCACGCGATGGCGGCACGCATGTGCGGCATGCGTGGGCCGAGCGATTGGCCGGTTGCACAGATCGACCGTGCGGTCCGCCCCACCAAGGTCCAGCGCGCCAGTCTCGAACGGCTTCGCCAAATCTCTGGGCAGATGGGCCAGATGCTGATGGCGTCGTGTCCGATGAACATCGCGGCGACGCCGGTCGAGCGGCTCGACGCCGTGCAGGTCCGGCTCACCGATCTCATCTTGACGGCTTCGACCACCAGCATCGCGCTCAACGACTTCTACGGCCAGCTCAACGCGGTGCAGAAGGTGCGGTTCGATTCCATCAGCCGGTAGAACAAGCCGGCGGCGTCACATGCCGAACCGCACGGCGTGACTGTTGCTGCTTTTCAGATTGCGGTAGCGAGCCATCGCCCACAGCGGGAAGAACTTCCTGTAGCCGTGGTAGCGCAAATAGAACACGCGGGGGAAACCGGTGGCCGTGTAGCGCGGTTCGTCCCAGAAGCCATCGGGTGACTGCGTCTTTGCCAGATAGGCGATGCCGCGCTCGACGGCGGGATGGTTTACGTCGCCGACCGCCATCAGCCCCATCAGCGCCCAGGCGGTTTGCGACGCGGTGCTCGTGGCCGGCTCGTAGCCGCGATAGTCGAGCCGGTAACTCGTGCCGTCTTCGCCCCAGCCGCCGTCGGCATTTTGAATTTTAATGAGCCAATCAGCCGCCTTGCGCATCTCAGGCACCGCATGATCGAGGCCCGCCATGTTGAGCGCGCACAGCACCGACCATGTGCCGTAGATGTAATTCATCCCCCAGCGGCCGTACCAGCTGCCGTCCGCAAGCTGCGTGCGCTTGAGATACTCGACACCGGTCTTGATCGCCGCCGATCGCTCGGGCGTGTCGTTGAACTGCGCCAGCATCGAAATGCAGCGCGCGGTGACGTCCTCGGTCGGCGGATCGAGCAAGGCGCCGTGGTCGGCGAACGGAATGTTGTTGAGGTAGTAATATTCGTTGTCGGCATCGAATGCGCCCCAGCCGCCATTGCGGCTCTGGAGGCCCAGTATCCATTCCTCGGCGCGGGCGAGCGCCGGCTGGTAGTCGACGCTAGAATCGACGCCGTGCGCGCGATCCATCGCCATCGCGACCACCGCGGTGTCGTCGACATCCGGATAATGCGCATTGGCGTATTGAAATGCCCAGCCGCCGGGACGAACATCAGGCCGCCGCGCGACCCAGTCGCCCTTGACGTCGAGCACCTGTTTGGGCGCGAGCCATTGCAAGCCTCGGCGCACCTGCGCAACGGCCTTGTCGCCGCCGGTTTCCAGCAATGCATGACAGACCAGGCCGGTATCCCAGATCGGCGAGACGCATGGCTGGCAATAGGCCTCGTGCGGATGCACGACGAGGAGCTTCTCGACCGACTTCCGCGCGATCGCGCGCTGCGGATGGTCGGCCGGATAGCCCAGCACGTCGTACATCATCACACTGTTGGCCATCGCCGGGAAAATTGCACCGAGCCCGTCCTCGCCATTGAGCCGCTCGCCCACCCAGGCGACCGCGCGGTCGATGGCGCGTTGCCGCAGACGCTTGGGAAAAAGCGGCTCGGTCGCGCGCAGCACATTGTCCACGGCGCGGAAGAACCAGAACCACGACGCCTTCTGCTGTGGCGCCTTGGGCGCGGGGCCCAGGGTCTGTGGCGGATCGAGGAACAGCTCGTCGATCCGCACGCCCTTGAGATTGCGCGCTCGCGGCCGCTTCGCCATCAGCACCAGCAGCGGCACGATGACGGTGCGGCTCCAATACGAAATCTTGTCGAGGTGGAACGGAAACCACTTCGGCAACAGCATGATCTCGACCGGCATCACCGGCACGGCGCGCCACGGAATGAACCCGAACAGCGCCAGCATGATCTTGGTGAAGATGTTGCTTCGCGCCGCCCCGCCCCGCGACCGGATGGCTTCACGCGCCCGCGCCATGTGTGGCGCGTCGATGGCATCGCCGATCATCTTGAGCGCGAAATAGGCCTTCACGCTCGCGCTCATGTCGAGCGCGCCATCCTGAAACAGCGGCCAGCCGCCGTGCGTCCCCTGGGTGCGGCGCAGATAGACCGCGATCTTGGCCTCAAGCTCGGCGGCGACCGGCTCGGCCAGATAGTGCCGCAGCAGCACATATTCGGACGGGATGGTGCAGTCGGCTTCGAGTTCGAACACCCAATGGCCGTCCGGCTGCTGGCAATCGAGCAGCGCTTGCGTCGCGGCGGCGATGCCGCGATCGAGCTCCAGCCGTGACGGATCGATGACGCGATCGGACATCATGCCGCTTTCATCGTTTCAACAACCTCGGCTGCGCGATTTCCGGACCTGATCGCACTTTCGAGCGTCGCGGGCAATCCGGTAGCGGTCCAATCGCCGGCCAGCGCGAGGTTGCTCCACTGCGTGACGGCGCCGGGACGGCGCGCATTCTCCTCGGGCGTCGCCGCAAAGGTGGCGCGGCGCTCGCGAACGATCTGCCACGGTGGCAGCTCGCCCTTCACCCCGGTTACGGCCGAAACGTCGTTCCAGATGCGCTGCGCCAACTCGGCGCGCGGGACGTCCAGCAGCCGGTCGGCGCCGCTGATGGTGACCGACAGGCGGCCCGCAAAGGCGAAAATCCACTCCACCGTGCCGTTCACCACGCCGATCATGGGCGGGCAGGACGGCGGGACCTCGACGCGAAAATGCGCATTTACGATCGCGCGAAACGTGGTTGGCACGGTCAGGCCGGGCAACAGCGCGGCCGCCGCATAGGGTGGCACCGCCAGAACGGCCGCATCGCCGTCGTCCAGCGTCACAATCTCGTCGCCGAAATCGAGTTCCGCGATCCGGCCGGCGCTCGTCTTAGTGGCCCGCAATTCGTGCTTGAGCCGCACCGCCACATTGTGCGCGGCTAGATATTTCAGCGCAGGTTCGATGAAGGTAGGCCCAAGGCCGTCGCGCGCTATCAGTGGCCGGCAAGCGCTGCCGCCAGCCGCGAGCGTCTCGCGCACGACCGCGCGCGCCAACGCCAATGAGCCCTGCGGCGGTTCGATGTTGAGGGCTGCGAGCAGCAAAGGCTGCAGCAATCGCTGATACAGCGTTCCCGAACAATCCATGGCTTCGCCAATGCGCCGGTCTGCACCGGGCAAAAGCAAACGCACCAGCCGAAGGTAATCCCCGGCGCGCGTCCCAGGCACGCGGCGGCTTTCGTCGAAAATCCACCACGGCACGCGGCCGTCGCCGATGCGCAGCGTCCAGCGCTCGCCGGTCGCCAGATCAACGAACGGAAATTCCGCCGACGCCGGGCCCACCAGCTCCGCGGCGCTGCCGATGGTCTCAACGAACCCGCGCACCGCATGATTGCCCGACAGCACCAGATGATTGCCGTTGTCGATGGTCATGCCGATGGTGCGATCGAAATACGAACGGCAGCGGCCGCCCGGCTGATCGGTCGCCTCGTGCACCACGATGCGCATAGGTGATTTCGCCAGACGGGTGGCGGCGGCAAGTCCGGCGAGACCTGCGCCGATAATGTGGACGGTTCGCGCCATCAGACGAATGCGTGCTGCAACGCGATCCAGAGAAGCCGTGCCCGGCCGAGCCGGATGCGCTGCCGCGGCGCGGCCCAGCCTTGCGCCACCATGCCTTCGAGGATGGCGCGATAGGCCTTCTCCATCATGCGCGGCGCGCGCACCGTGCGCCGGGCGCTGTGCGACATGATCCGATCGGCCTCGCCGAAGTGGACGCGTGCACGCGCCGCAACCTCAGCGCAAACCTTCCCGAGCGCCGGATCGGCCAGCACGGCGTTCGGATCGTTCGTGGTGATGCCCGCCGCCTGCAAGGCCTCGCGCGGCAGGTAGAGGCGGCCCATGCTGGCGTCCTCGTCCAGATCGCGCAGGATGTTGGTCAGTTGCAGCGCGCGGCCAAGGTGGTGGGCGAGCGCCCGGCCCTCCTCTTCGCCCATGCCGAACACGCGGACCGAGAGCCGGCCTACTGCGCTGGCGACGCGATCGCAATAAAGATCGAGCTTGGCCCAGTCGGGCGCGCGAATTTGCGCGGCCGCGTCCATCTCCATGCCTTCGATCACAGCTACGAAGTCGTCCTTGCGCAGATCGAACTCCCGCACGGTACGGGCCAGGTTACGGAGGTCGTCTGGCGGCCGGCCGAAGTAGAGCGCGTCGATGTTGAGCCGCCATCGCGCCAGGCCATCGAGACGCTCGGTGTGCGGCGCGTCAGAGTCGGCGATGTCATCCACCAGACGGCAGAACGAGTAGATCTCGAACATGGCCTCGCGCTGCGCCCGCGGAAGAAACCGCATCGCCGTATAAAACGAGCTGCCGGAGGCGCGGCTGGTGACGCTTCCGGGTGGCGGTGCGAGTGGTGCTGCGGCGCTAGCCATTGGTGCGCATCTTGCCGATGTTTGCGGCGCGAAACAGCCGCGTGAACAGGCCTTTGGTGATGCCGAGCAGGCCTAGTGCGGCAACGCCGAATTTATCCAAATGCACGCGCTCCGATAAAGGATCGCGATCCTCCAGCAATCCGACCAAATGTCGCGCCAGCATCTGGATCACGGAAACTTCCAGCGAAAGCCGGGAATCTTTGATCTGAGCCGGGAACCGGCGGCTCTCCTCCAGCAGAGCGCCGGTGCGCTCCGCAAGCGCCTTCAGACATAGCCGGAGCTGCGGTGACGCGCGGTCGCGCCCGAGCTCCTCGACGCTCGCGCCGGCTGCGTTCAGTGCATCAAGCGGCACATAGACGCGGTTGAGATCGCAGTAGTCCTTTTTGCAATCCTGCAGGTGATTGATGATCTGCAGCGCGGCGCAGAGCGCGTCATTGGCGGGCCAGGTCGCGCGGCTCTCGCCGTGCACGTCGAGCACATAGCGACCGACCGGCATGGCGGAGAACGAGCAATAGTGGATCAGGTCGTCCCAATCCGTGTAGCGGAGCTTGGTAACGTCCATCCTGAATGCGGTGAGCAGGTCCTGCGCGTGCTGCGACGATAGTCCGCGCTCGCGCATCACGTTGTGCAGCGTGACGCCGACCTTGTTAGCGTCGTCCTTGCCGAGCAGGCTCGCTTCGAGGGCGTCGAGATGAGCGAGCTTGTCGGCCGGGCTCAATTGCGCATGGTCGGAAATGTCGTCGGCGACCCGCACGAACTCATAGAACGCCAGAATAGCGGCACGATGCCGCGGATGGACCAGCCGCGACGCAACCGGAAAGTTCTCGTTCTTCGATCCTTTGCCGGATCGCAGTTCGGCGGCTTCGATGGTCATGAACCCGATACGTTGGCTTGCGCGCGGCCTTTCCACGTCCCGCCGTGTCCGCGCGCGAATTGATAAGCAGAATCCAGAGTATAGGCCATGTAGAGCAGCGCGATTGCGGGAAGCGCAAGACCCCACAGCGGCGAGACCCGATAAAACCGCAACATCGGCTGAAATGCCAGTGCCATCATGGCCCAAGCCGCTATCCCGAGAAGCCGTGCGGCGCCATCGCCAAACACCGCCAGGAGCGGCGCCGCCAGAAAGGTGAGCCCCAGCCCCACCGTGGTTCCGGCCAGCAGAAGCGGTGAATAGCGCAGTTGGGCGTAGGCCGACCGCGAGATCATGTGCTTGACCTCGCCCCAGCCTTCATAGCGCCGGATGCTGCGGACGCGTTCGGTCAGGCCAAGCCAGATCGGGCCATGGGCCTTGAGCTGTTGCGCGAGCGAACAGTCGTCGATCAGCGCACCGCGAATGCTCTCGATGCCGCCGGCCTGACGCAGCGCTGCGGCCTTCACCAGCATACAGCCGCCCGCAGCCCCTGCGGTGGCACGAGCGGGATCGTTCACCCAGGCGAACGGAAACAACATCTGGAAGAAGAACACGAAGGCCGGCACGTGGCTGCGCTCCGCCTGGCTTTCACAGCGAAGCTTCGCCATGAGCGAGGTTAGGACATGGCCACCCTCTTCGGCGCGCGCCACCAGGGTGCGGAGCGAGTCCGGGCTGTGGACAATGTCGGCATCGGTCAGCAGCAGGTAGCGGGCCTCCGGCTGCGCGGTCTGCGCCACATCGACGCCCTGCTTCACCGCCCAAAGCTTGCCGGTCCAGCCGGAGGGCAGGCTGCGGCTTCGCACCACGGTCAATGAATGGCAGGCCGGCAGGCCCCTAGCGGCCTGCTCCGCCACCGTGGCGGTGCCGTCATCGCTATCGTCATCCACCAGGACAATGTGCAGCGGACCGGGGTAGTCCTGACCCAGCAAGGAACCCACGCTTTCGCCAATACAATCGGCCTCGTTGCGCGCCGGCACCACGGCCGCAACCGCAGGCCATCGCGATGGCGCGACCGGCACCGGCACGTCGCGCTCGCGGCAAAGCCAAAATCCACCTTGGCCTATCAACAGATAGGTCCAGATCGCCACCGGGATGGCAGACAAGATAATCTCGAACATGCTGAAAGGATAACCTAAACGCTGCCGATCAAGACCAAGAGACAGAGACCAACAGGCCGAGCAAGGCACCAGGCCGGATGGCCGGTGCTCAAACCAAGCGGCCGGACCGCGGAACTCCTGTCCCCATATGGCAAATTTAGGCCCTTGGCCAAAACGCAGCAAAGCAGGATAGTGTCGCCCCTATGGCTCAATCCTCACCCCAGCGCGACCGGTCGCCCGCGCCCGATGCCACCGCAGAGTTCAAGCGGCGGCTCGATCTGGCCGCGGCCGAAACCGAGACGCTGCTCGGCGAACTGCTCGGACCCGAGCCCGCTGCCGGCGAACGGATGCGCCCGGCGCGGCTGCTCGAAGCCATGCGCTACTCCACGCTCGGCGGCGGCAAGCGTTTCCGGCCGTTCCTGGTGGTGGAAACCGCGGCCCTGTTCCAGGTCCCGCGCACGCGCGCGCTGATGACGGCGGCAGCGCTCGAACTCATTCACTGTTACTCGCTCATCCACGACGACCTGCCGGCGATGGACAACGACGACCTGCGGCGCGGCCGGCCGACCGCCCACAAGGCCTACGACGAGGCCACGGCGATCCTCGCGGGTGACGGACTTCTGACTTTTGCTTTTGACGTGCTGTCCCGGCCGGAAGCGCATCCGGACCCGGCGGTCCGGATCGAGCTGGTTTCGGCGCTCGCGCGCAACTCCGGCCTCGGCGGCATGGCCGGCGGCCAGATGCTCGATCTCGCGGCCGAAGGCCGGTTTGGGGGCGAGAGCAAGCCGCTTGGACTGCACGACGTGAAATTGCTGCAAGCGATGAAGACCGGGGCGCTGCTGCGCTTCGGCTGCATGAGTGGCGCGATTTTGGGCAGTGCGGATGCGGAGCAGCGCCGAGCGCTCGACCGTTACGGCTCCGCGATAGGCGAATCGTTCCAAATTGCCGATGATTTGCTCGATATTGCGGGCGACGCCGCAACTGTCGGCAAGGCGACAGGCAAAGACACCGCAGCCAACAAGGCAACCGTCATCACCGCATTGGGCGTTGACGGCGCTAAACGCAAGCTTACGGCGGTGGTGGCCGAAGCGGAGGGCGCCGTTGCGATATTTGGCGCGGATGCCGCCGTGCTTCAGGCCGCGGCCCGATTTGTCGCTGATCGCCGCAGTTGATAACCGCAGGTAGTGGATTGAAAGCAGCGCAATCGCGCGCTCATCCTCGATGCCTTGAGTCGCTTGGCATCGTTCGCGAGGACGCGCAGGGTACTTTTCAGCGGTAACCGGCGCGCTTAAATAGGACTGAAAGCACCGCTTGCTTCGCTGGCAGTGCCACGGCATTGAATCGATAACAGGGCGACAAACACATGATCTCGCGAGCGACGACGTTTTTTGCCTCGGCCGTTATGGCGGCGCTATTTGGCGCCGCTTTGCTGGCCCCGTCACCCAGCTATTCGCAACGCGGCACCAATCCGTTCGCGGGCTTTGCCGGAGCATGGAACGGCAACGGCACCATCACGCTTTCCAGCGGCGCGCGTGAGGGCATTCGCTGCCGTGCAACCTATGCGACCGAAAGTGGCTCCGGCATCCGGCTGGAAATGCGTTGCGCGAGCGCCAGCTACAGGTTCGAACTGCAGAGTAGTTTGACCTATAGCGATGGCGCCGTGTCCGGCACCTGGAATGAATCGGCGCACGGCGCAGCCGGCACCATCTCGGGCAGCGTCAGCGGCAACACCATCAGCCTTCGGGCCAGCGGTCAGACCTTTACGGCGCTGATGAGCATCAGCACCAACGGTTCGCGGCAGACGATTTCGATCCAATCGCCGGGCAGCGAACTGAGCTCGGTCTCGATCAGCATGAGCAAAGGCTGACGCATAACAAGCGCGGCACTCAACCCGCGGAATTTCGCCCGCTCACTTCGAGACGTGCACGGGCTGGCCGCTCCAGCGGCGGGCGATGTTGCGCATCAGCATGACGGTCGGCCGCAAGATCAGCATATCGGCGGTCACGGCCGAGACCATCGCAAATGCGCTGAGCCAGCCGAACAGCCGCAGCGACGGCAAATCCGACACCACCGTGACCACGAGCCCGCAGGCCAGCACCACCGAGGTCAGGATCACGGCCGGGCCAGCCAGCACGGTCGCCTTATAGACCGCGACCGCCGGATCGTCCTCCGGCCTGTCCTCGAGCCGCAATCGATTGAGGAAGTGCACGGTCGCGCTCAGACCGAGACCGAACGAAACCGTCAACGCCACGATGCTGGCGAACTGCAGCCCCTGCCCCATCAGCCATAGCGCCGCGCCCGACACCAGCACCGGGAAGATGCCGGGCAGCACGCTCGCCAGCATCGCGATGATCGAGCGGAAGCAGATACCGATGAAGGCCGCCACGAACACGATCTCGATGGTCAGCGCCCGATTGAGCTTGCCGATCATGTTCCCGCTGTTGCGCGCGGCAATCGCCGACAGGCCGGTCACCGAAATGATATAGCCCGGATGTGCGGTGCGCACGGCGTTGAGCGTCTTGTCGAGGCTTTCGACCACCGGCAGGAGTTGGCTGGCATCGATGTCCGGAATGCGGCCGGTCACCACGACCGCGTCCTGCTCGGCCGAAATAAAGCGCCGCGTCAGATAGGGCGGCAGCATGTCGACGTATTGCTTCAGCGTCGCCACGTCCGAACGGCCGGCCTTTTCGGCGAGCCAGCGCCGCAACGTGTCGAGCGACCAGACGTTGCCGACGCCGGCCTGCTTCTCGATGATCGCATGCACCTCGGCGATGGTCGCAAGTGTCTCCGGCGCGTAGAGCGCGGCGCCCTGCGGAAACTGGATCAGCACATCGATCGGGTTGGCGCCGGTGAGTTTCGCATCAAGGCGGTCGCTCGCCGACACCGCCTGCTGCTTGTCCGGCACCTGGTCGGCCAGGCGGTAGCGCGGCTCGAGATCGATGTAGATGAGGGTCAGGCCCGCCACCACCAACAGACTGACCGCGCTGTAGAGCGCGGGGTGATTCACCATGCGATCCGCCATCCAGCCGCAGAATGTGCGCAGCATGTTGACGGCCGAGTCGGTGCGCCGCACCTTTTCGACGAACACCTCCTCCTTACGCACCAGCAAAACGCCCAGCACCGGCACGAGCGTCAGCACGGCGACGAGCGCGATCGCGGTTGCCAGCAGTCCGGCCTCACCAAAGGTGCGGATCAGGTCGGAACTGGAGAATTGCAGCGCCGCGAACGACAGGCCCGCCGTTCCGTGCGTCAACACGCAGGCCGGACCGACGACCAGGATCGCGTTGCGGAACGCCTGGTACTTGGTCTCGCCGGCGATCATCCGGTCGCGTGCCGCGAACGTCAGCTGCATGCTGTCGGCAAAGCTGATCACCATGATGAGCGGTGTCATCACGTTCAGGAACATGTTGAGGCTGAAGTCGAGCCAACCGAGCGCGCCGAGCGAAAGCAGGATCGCGATCAGCGGCGGCCCCGCCGCGATGATCATGAACGAGATGCGGCGAAAGAATAAAACCGCGATCAAGCATCCGGCGAGAAAGCCGACCCCGTTATAGATCAGCCGGTCGCGCTCGACCGCGTTGCGGATCGCGAGCTGCATGACCGGCACGCCCGAGAGCGTTCCGCGCAGCTCGGTGCCTTTCAGTTCGGTATCGACGATCTTGCGGATTTCCTCGACGGTGGTGTTCAGCCCTTTGGTCTGGATGATGCCAGGCTCAAGCGCGAGCACGACCAGCGTCAGCGTGCCGTCCTCGGACAAAAGCTTGCCGCGGATGATCTCGTTGGCTCTGATGCGCTCGACGAGCTTCTTGTATTCCTCGCCTTGCGGCAGCTCCTCAGGGAACAGCGGGGGTGGAATGTTGCCGGCCTCCGGCGGCTGGCGCGCCGAGAACATCGAGACGAGGCCGCGCATGCCGTCGATGAGCTGCAAGTCGGTGACGATGCTGCGCAGCTTCTCGATCGAGTCGCGCTCCATCAGCGTCCTGCCCTCGATCACGATCAGCACGTCGAATTCGGCCGAAGGGAAGCGCTTGGTCACCTCCTCGAATTGCCGAAACTCGGGCGTGTCGGAGCGGAAGAGTTGGCTCAGCGAGTCATCGACCTTGATGCGCATCACGCCGAAGGCCGCGGCGATCGAAAGCAGCAGCACAACCAGCGCGCTGATATAAGGAAATCGCAGCGGCACAAGACCCATGCGTTCGATGCCGAACGCCAGATTGTGCAGCTTTCTGCGAGGCGCGCCCGGGGCTTGCCCGGCTGCCTGATTGAGGTTGTCGGCCGACACGAATCTCTGCTCCCCGCCCCGCTTCCCGGGCACATAAAGACCTCGTCTTGCGCGAGGCGTCAAATGCCCTGCGCCGGGGCACCCAGGGCTGGTCCCGCTTCCTTGGCCTGGGGGAGTTCCTATGCTGTTGCAAAGGATACTTTGTGCATTAAATCGTGAATGGATTTCGCTCCTGCGGCGCCTCATTGGAGGCTTGAGCACCTGGAACGGCTGACCAAGAGCCCGAACAGGCGTTCGCAGTCCAGCGGCCGTTGCCAGTCCGGCTCGACAGGTGACCGGTGCCCGCTGCGCTGATGTTGCCG
The DNA here is from genome assembly GCA_945893145.1 of Rhodoplanes serenus. Taxonomy (GTDB): domain Bacteria; phylum Pseudomonadota; class Alphaproteobacteria; order Rhizobiales; family Xanthobacteraceae; genus Z2-YC6860. Next base: position 102,067 of record CAMDDZ010000005.1, read on the forward strand.
TTGCTCACCACCACCGCGACCTGCCCGCCCGGGCCCTCATGACCACGTGGTGCAGCATGGCGTTAGGACGAAACAACAACCTCCACCGACATTCCGGCAAACGCATCGGTCATGCCGACAAAACTGCCAGCCACCGGCATCGCCTGGCGAATGTCGCGCGCGACCGCAACAGGAATGAGATTAAAGCTCCCGACGCTGCGGTTGGTCGGGTCAAAGGTGATCCAGCCAGCGCCCGGCACGTAGACCTCCGCCCACGCATGGGTCGACCCTGCGCCCGTCGATCCGAGGCGGTCCTGTTCCGGGTTGTACAGATAGCCTGAGACGATCCTGGCCCCGAAACCGAGCGTGCGCGCCGCTTCAGCGAACAGCACTGCGAAATCCCGGCATGAGCCCCACCCGCGATCCAGCGTCTGCGCCGGCGACTGGGTGCCTTCATCCTCCCGGCTCTGATAGCGGATCGATTCTGCGACGCCGGCGCCGACGTCTTTCAGAAGTGCCAGCGTGTCTGTCGGACTGCTCCGGACGAACGCGCGCACCCACTGGGATAACCGCTGCGGCGGGTCCGGATATTGCAGCGCCGCCAGCCCGCCAAGATCGGCCCAATCGTCATCGGAATATCGAAACGGATACGAAATCGCCGATGCCGCAATGGCGAATACCGGCCAGGCCACGGCGTCGAGTTCGAGCTCTGCGACGCTATCGATGACGAGATGATCGGCCACGGTTTTGAAGCTGGCCGTCGCCACCGCGTTGCCAAAGACATCTTGCGCCCATGTCACCGTGGCGGTGGGCGTTATCGCGACATTGCTCGAAATCAACCGAAGATCGCGGCTCTCACGCGGGCGCAGCATCAACCGATGGGGCCAAAGGCTTACCGGCTGATGGAAGCGATACGTCGTCTTGTGATGAATCTTGAGCTTGATCAACGAAAGCTCCGCGCTTCGAAGTCCGCTCTGTCGAAGCGAGGCTTCATGATCGCCCGTTTCGTCCGCGGCTATCTCGGTTGCAGATTGAACGCAACGAACACCTGGCTCGGCTTATTCATCGCCGAACTGTCGCCGTTGCACGTCATCACGCCGATGCCTGTGGCCATCGTCGCTGCTGAAGCCCGAACGCTTCGTCAAGCTTGACCGTCACGGGACCATGCAACGGACAATCGGTATCGAAGTAAAAGAAGACCGATCCTTCCGGGCCCCGCAAACCACGCCCGAACTCATTTTTGACAAACGAGCAGGTGCAGCCCTGCGCCACTGCATCCGCGGATCCCGGCGGCGAGATTGGATCAATGCCATTGCGAAAGAAGGGATGAGGGATCGGGGCCATGAGCTGTTCCTTGCGCATTCGAATGCTCGACAGGCGCCCGCGGCGGCCGTCGCAGAACTACGGATTTTTTGTCTCGTTGTTCTTGTCGTCGACAGCGCCCTTCAACCGGTCCAGCAGGTCGTCTGTCCGATAGCGCGCATAGAGTTCACGCGCCTTGCCGATTTTTTCAGGCGACGCTTGCTCACCGAACGATCCCTTGAGGGCACGCTCGAAAGCGTCGCCGCTGGAAGGTTTTTGGCGCGGCTGCACGGACTATGACCTCAGACGTTGGGATTTCCGATTCGCTTCGACGCGATTACATTTTTTCAGAACGACGACGCCATACCGGCCGGCACAATGACCACCTTGCGTCGCTGTATGAGCAACCGCTCCGGCAATTTTCGTTGTTTTGGAGGCCGACTGCTCCGAGGCAGCTCGATTGGCCGGAACATGCGCCGTTTGCCGCCGGAAGTCGAGAACTATGTTGTGCTCGCGATTTTCATAGCAAATGCACCTTTTCGTACCCATATTGGTCTCATCCACATTCCGATTCCATCGGCGGCGGCGATTGAGGCCGCCTGTCATTTTCCCGCGAAAGCATCTCATGGCTACAAAAGAACGGCTGGCGGCCATGGCAAACTCTCTTTGCGCCGTGTGTTCGGGAGCGATGATGGTCAAGCTTATCGCGCCAGATCCCGACGACCGCGCATCGGAGCTCCGCACTTACGTCTGCGCCGACTGCGGTCACAGTCGCACGTATGCCGTAGACGGCGGTCACTAGTGACGAACATTCCGGTCGGGACAACCGTGGACATCGAATTCAAGAGCTCAGGCGCTTGTTCGGCTTACCGCCGCCACAGCGCTGAGTAGTCCCATCCCATTACCAAGGAGCGACCCAGACAAAATGACTCAGGCAAAATCATGAACTCACGCCAACCCAGATCGAACGCGTCGTTTGGTGCCCGCCCAAAACGCTGGGAACAGAATGGCGCGCGCGACAATCAAAGGGGCTCGCAAAATGCGCAAAGAAGCTATGAGCGCTACATGGCCCTGGCCCAAGCCGAAGTCCAAGCGGGCGATATCGTCGGCGCGGAGAACTACTTCCAGCACGCCGAACATTATTTCAGAATGATGTCATCGAAGCCGGAAACCACATAGGCGTTTTGGCGCCGCGCTTGCTGGCCAATGGCCACGGTCTCCCTATCAAGATGAAGGCTTGGCTCAGACAGCAGCAGCCGATCCGGATTGAAATTCGAACTCGCGTTCGACTGCAGTGATTTCGGCCAACGTCGGCAAACCCGCCTCATTGCCGAGATGCTGGATCTTGAAAGCGGATGCCGCCCGCGCAAAGTGGAAATGCTCCTCCCAACTCTTTGCGGGATTGGTGAGGTAGGAATAGACGTAAGCGCCGTGGAACACGTCGCCAGCACCACTGGTATCGAGCACTCGCTCGGACGGCACGGTCAACGCAGGAAGCGTCCGAACGGCGCCGGTGTCGTCGTACCAGATCATGCCCCGTTCTCCGAGCGTCACGCCGCCGATGCGACAGCCCCGGCCTTTGAGATAATCAAGCATTTGCGCCGGATCGTGCCCCATTTGCTGGCAGAGGCGCTCGGCCACGATCGCTACGTCGATGAAGGCAAGAAGCTCATGAGTGTTGGTGCGAAGTCCTCCGCCATCGAGCGACGTGAGAACTCCCGCTTCCCGGCATAACTTGGCGTAGTGGATCGCGGCGTCCGATTGATGGCCATCCAGGTGAAGCGCGCGGCAGCCTGGGAGGTGCAGGATAGGAAAGGGATGAAGATAGTCGTCATCACGGCAGCGTACGATTGCCCGCTTGCCATCCTTCGGCATGATGAACGACAACGAAGACGTTCGGACCTTCCTGGCGTGGATAGAGATCCCATACCGAGCCGCCATGTCCAGAAACATACGGCCAAGCCAGTCGTCAGCGGCCGTTGTGAGCAAATCCGGCGCGATTCCCAGCTTGCCGCAACAGAACGCCGCCGTGACTGCGTTGCCGCCAAACGAGACCGCGTAGGCCGACGCCACATCCTTGTCGTCGCCCGTTGGTATCCGGTCGGTCAGAAACGTCAGGTCGATATAGGTGTGTCCGATGAAGAGTGCCTGCATGCAATGTCATCAGCTCGTTACGGCCTGCATCAACGTCGCAATCTTCAGGGTCGCGAAATTGGAAAAGGTGTCAGAGATCGCATAAGGCAAGATGATCTGGTCGCCATGACGCATGGCGCCGCATGTATAGACGACGTTGGGGACGTACCCTTCGCGTTCGGTGGGTTCGGGCCGCACCAGAGGCTCGCGCGAGCGAGCGATAATTTTTGACGGATCCTTCTTGTCCAACAAAACGGCGCCAATCGAATATTTCCTCACCGGACCAACCCCGTGCGTGAATAGCAGCCAGCAGTCGTCCAACTCGATGGGCGAGCCACAGGTGCCAACCTGAACGAATTCCCAAGGATGCTCGGGCTGAAGAATGGCTTGACCGCCATTCCACGTGTAAAGGTCGTCGGAATAGATCAGATAAAGGTTCTCATTGTCCTGCCGGCCGATCATCGCGTAGCGGCCGTCGATTTTTCGCGGGAACAGAGCCATGCCCTTGTTGCGCGCCGCCGTACCGTTGAGCGGTGTCAGCCGGAATGATTGAAAGTCCGTCGTTTCGAGCAGTTCAGAACGGATCGCTCTGCCACTATAGGCTGTGTAAGTGGCATAGAACCGCTTCCGTTCGCCGTCGTTGAATTCAACAAATCGGGCATCCTCGATGCCGTTCGATTGGGAGTCGGTGATCGGAAAGATGACCCGTTCACTCAATTCTTCGTCCGGCCGAAACTCCACTTCAATTTCGTAGCCAAGCGCCCCGGCCGTTTTACTTCGGACTTGTGGAACCGAAGCGAGACGCGCGGTCGGATCGATCGCAACGCTTCCGTCCGCCGCTATGGTGCCGGATCGGAAGGTCAGCGATGAAATGTGCCCCTCGCCGACGGCGCGAAGACTGAGGATAAATCGGCAGCCATTCTCCGGCGCGCCGGACTGGTCAGGGTGGCGGACGATGCTCGGATTGAACAACGCCGACGCCTCAAACGAATACTCATGAAGAAAATACGCCCCGATCAGGTAGCGTTGCGTGATGTTTAGCTCAGCATGCGGTCTGAACGCCTCTTCCATCTCGGCGGCGCGCGTTTCGAAGATCCGAAGCAGGTTCCGGTGACGGCCTTCGAAATTGTCGAGCACGTCTTTGAGCTGCTGCTCTGCTGCTGTGGCGTCGAGCCGAAGCACCCTGTCGACGATGTGGTTGGCCCGGGTCTTATCGGTCGGATTGAGGTCCCTGGGTTCAGTCGCAGGTTTGAACGGTCTGACGACGACTCTGGCCGGGTCCGGGCGCAGATATAAGTTCTGGCGGCTCAGGAATCGCGATTGGGACAAGGTGGCTCCCTGGGGTCATGTGCGGTACCAGCGGGCGACTTATGGTGCTGCATACCAATTTGGCTTCGGGTTTCGTCCGATTGATCGCAGCAGTGCGCATGAACTGACGTATTTCTGCAAGACCAAGAAGAAACGAGAGGACTGATTCCGCGCCCTTGTTCTCGTTGGCTCGATCTGAATGGAGCCCATCCGAACAGCTGCCGGTATCAGGATCGATCAGCGCGGTTTTGAGGTCGTTCTTGCCCAGAAACCAACCAAATGCCTGCATCGCTCCTGCATTCCATTCCGCACCGTCTGCCACGCGCGAAGCAGCAAGGCACGCAGAAATCGTTGCGGCGGCTTCGACTGGCTGCTGATCGAATGGTTCGGGTAGCTGCCGGCGCTTACCGAACGTCGTGGTGCCAACAGGCCTGAAGTGTCCCGACGGGGTGGTCTGGAGCGACATGAGCCAGCGGAGCGATCGGAGCCCCACCTCGATATACGGTAGCGTGTGGGTCGCCTGCCCGGTTTGGATCAGTGCCTGCGGCAGGCGCGCGTTGTCGTAGGCGAGCACGTCTTCAAACCAGACCCACCCCTTGGTTTCGTTGGCAGCAAACAGAGCCATCAATCTGTTCGCCAGGAGTTTGCGCATGCGCTCGTCGACCGGTTCTGCCCCAATTGACGCGGCATAGGCGTTCAACCCGAGGAGCGAGAAGGCCCATGCTCGCGGGGACGAGAACGCCTCGACGGCGGGAAGTGCGGTTTTGAAGAGTGCCGCGGCCCATCTGCGGCGGGATGGATCGGTATCCTTGCGCGCACACTCGCCTAATGCCCAGAGCGTCCTGCCGTGACTGTCTTCCGAGCCCGTGCTTTCCAGCCATCGGCGGTCGTAGCTCATGAAATTTCGGAATCGGCGAGTGTCGGGGTTCCATGCATGCTGAATGAATGCAGCAAAGCGGGTCGTCATGATCTCAGACAATCGCGCTTCGCCGGGGCTCTGAAGGGCCATTGAGAACAGCAGGGCGCGAGCGTTGTCGTCGACACAGTAGCCGTGGGCGCGGTCCGGCACCGAATTGGTGGCGTGCTGGAGCATGCCAGTGCTGTCGCAGAGCGAGAGAAAATGCTCGATTTTCATCTCGGGAATGGCGACTTCCTCGTTCCCAGGGGCGACCGAAGCAACCGGAAGCGCGATCTCAGGTCTGACGCGCCCGCGCGACGTCTCAAAGACCGCAAGATAGCGCTTCGCCGTTTGCGCCCAAGTCATCGAGCGGCTTTCCGCGTACGACCGCTTGCGCATGGAATCGCGGCGGCGATCGTTCGTCAGCAGACCAGCGATTTCGCTACGCATGGCTTCGGGATTCTTGAAAGGAACCAGGATACCGAGCCCGTCGCTCAGGAGTTCCGTAGCGTGCCAATAGGGTGTGGACACGACTGCCTTGCCCAGTCCGAAGCTGTAGGCGAGCGTGCCCGACGTCATCTGAGTCTCGTTGAGATAGGGCGTCACATAGACGTCGCACATCGAAATGAAGTCGAGCAGCGTGGCCTGATCGACGAACTGGTTGAAAAAAACGACATGGTCCTCGACGCCAAGCTCGCGCGCGCGGGACGACAAACTGTCGCGATAGGCCTCGCCCTGATTCCGCACCAGGTTTGGATGGGTCGCCCCCAGAATGACGTAGACGGCGTTCGGACAGGATTTGATGATGCCCGGCATGGCATCGATCACGGTCTCGATACCCTTGCTGGGCGAGAGCAGACCGAACGTGAGGATGACCATTTTTCCGCTGAAGCCGAGTTTCGCCTTGGCGTAGTTCGGTTCGAGGAACGGGAAGTCGGGTATGCCGTGCGGTATGATGTCGATCTTGCGAGCCGGCACGCCATGCACAGAACGCAGGAACTCGTGGCCCTTTTCCGACATCACGATGATCTTTGTTGAGGCATCGATGACACGATCCATCACATCGCGCTGGGTTTGCGTCGGCTCCCGAAGCACCGTGTGAAGCGTCGTGACAAGCGGCATCTTGAGGCGCGACAAGAGCTCGATGATATTGCCACCGGCCGGCCCGCCAAAAATCCCGTATTCGTGCTGCAGAGAAACGACATCAACGTTTGCGTCGTTCAGGGCGGCGGCTGCTGCAACGTAATCGTCGATCTCTTCGTCGTGAATCTGAAGGCGCACAGCTTGCGGATAGTCGTAAGTGCGTCCGGCATCCGTCATAGCGACGACGGAAGTCTCAATATCCGGCCCCGCTGCCGAGACGGCTTGATAAATGTCGTGGGTAAAGGTTGCGATTCCGCAGCGGCGCGGGAGATAGTTTCCGATGAATGCGATCCGCTGAATCGGTTTCATTGAGTTGTTTCTACGCCCGCACTTGTTGAGGGAGCCTTTGCTGAGTTGAGGACAGGCAACGGCGTCTCCTGCCGTCCCGCATTCATTGCAGCCACCTGCGGGACACGCTGCAGAAGATTTGGAACTAGACCACCGCCGGTGTACGCCGCGAGGCCGACCATGCCGGCCGGACCGGTCTGGATGTCGACGCGATCCGATTGCGCAAAAACGGCATCGCCTATGCCAACGTCGAACGACCCGACGCGCGCATCTCCATGCAGAACGAGAAGCCATGTCTCTCGTTCGGCCTCCAGACACCAGGCGGAGTTTGGCGCCAGATCGACCTTTTCAAACACGAAGTGTGCATTTGAGAGCAGCAGCGTCCGCGAGTCGCTGAGCTGGCTTGCCGCGACCGGAAGATTGACGGGTCCGGCGTCCGCGACTGCAACTGCGCGCTCAATGTGGAGTTCGCGCTGCCGCCCATGATCAAAAAGACGGAATGTGACGTCGCTGCGCTGTTGGATTTCCGCAATCACAATTCCCGCGCCGATTGCATGAATCGTGCCGGCGGGTATGAAGATGATGTCGTCCTGCGACACAGGCTGCCACCGGACTGGAGTGCGCCCTTGGGGCCGGACAGTTTGAGGCTCGTGAGTTGACAGGGTGAGCTGGGCTTTCGAAGGATGAAAGCCATGGCCAAACAACGTTCGCACAGCATCGAGTTCAAGCGGCAGGTCGCACAGGAGTTCGTTGCCGG